>CAJUTB010000001.1 GCA_910589315.1 uncultured Oscillibacter sp.
AAGGTCACCCCCATGCTCACCGAGGCTATCCGCGCTGCCAAGGCTGCGAAATAACTGAAATTACGCAAACTGCCCGCCGGGAAAATCCCCGGTGGGCGGTTTTTTGATTGTTTACTTATTCAGTCCCATATGATAGAATATGACACCTTCTCTAAAAGTAAAAGCGTTTTCAAGCAGATACTTGAAAACGCTCTTTTTCTGAAAATTATCCAATTCGCCGGGCCATTTGCTCCCGGTTGTCCGCGAACTCCTGGGCCGTCTGCGCCGTAATTTTCCTCGCCTTGTACAGCCGGAGAATATACTGGTCCATCGTCACCATACCCTCCTCGCCGCCGGAGGCTATATGGTTGTCGATCTGATGGGTTTTGCTTTCCCGGATAAGGCTGCGGATGGCGTTATTCATGTGCATGATTTCAAACGCAGGCACCAGGTCTCCCGCCGCGCCGGGCAAAAGCTGCTGGGATACCACCGTATGCAGCACCATGCTCAATTGTACCCGTATCTGGTCCTGTTGTCCGCTGGGGAAAGTGTCTACAATGCGGTCGATGGTGTTGACGGCCCCTTTGGTGTGCAAAGTGGCAATGAGCAGATGTCCGGTCTCCGCCGCCGTCATGGCGGTGTGAATGGTCTCCTGGTCCCGCATCTCACCCAGCAGAATCACGTCCGGGGCCTGCCGCAGACACGCCCGCAGAGCCGAGGGATAATCCTCCGTATCAATGGCAATTTCCCGCTGGCTGACTATGCTTTTATTGTCCCGGTGCAGGTATTCGATGGGGTCCTCCAGCGTAATGATATGGCTTTCCCGCTCCTTGTTGATGCGGTCCAGAATACACGCCTGGGTAGTGGATTTGCCGCTTCCGGCTGTGCCCGTCACCAGTACCATGCCGTGGGTGACGTTTGCAAGATTCATGACCTCCTCCGGGATGCTCAGAGACTGCCAGCTGGGGATATCAAAAGCCACCACCCGCACCACTGCGGCCAGGGACCCGCGCTGGCGGTAGGCGTTTACGCGGAAGCGGGCAAGGCCGCCGACGGAAAAGGAAAAATCGTCGTCGCCCCGCTGAAGGTAGCGTTCCGGTGAGCGGCCCGCCAATTCGTAAATCTCCATGATCAGCGTCTCGGTTTCCTTGGCAAATACCTTGCCGTCGCTGATGTTGACCAAGCGTTTGTCCAGCTTTTCGCACACGCAGCCGCCCGCTACTATGAACAGGTCGGACGCCTGGTCCTCTACCGCCCGTTTCAGGTAATCCATTACCATATTGCATTGCCTCCTCGCAGGTTCGTTATGATACAGTTTGTAGAATCCGGCTGAAATAATACCGTCAGAAGGGTGCGCCGTCCCATAAATCTAAGGATTCGTCGGACTCCCACTCTGCCGACGGAACCGCCTGCCACCGTTCAATAACATATTCCCGGCCGGAAATGCCTTGCAGAATCACGGAGACCTGAAGCTTCTGGGTGTCCGAAATGCGGCAGGTGTACTCCGCGCGGAGCAGGCCGCTGCCGGTAAAGGTCACGCCCTCGGGCCGTTCGCCGTTCCGAAGCCGGGCGAGAATCGTCTGCGCTTCCAGGTCGGCGGCGTAGTAGTCCGCTGCGGCCTGGGCGGACGCGTCGGCCAGACGCACGTCAGCCTGTACGGTGGTGAGGCTTAACAGCGCAAAGACCGTCAGGCACAGCACGGCAAACACCACCAGCAGCGAGATACCGCCCACCGCCGGAGGAGAAAACCGCTTTTTCTGCTTATCCATTGCCGCCCTCCATCTGCCACGCTGTTTCGATTTCAAACAGGATATCCGTTTCCGGCTCGTCTGCGCTGAGGGTGAATACGCAAATTTTCAGCACGTTCAGCCCCGGCACGTCCGACGGAACGCCCTGGGCCTCCAGCCGGAAGCCTTCGCCGCCGTTTCCGGCAGACGCCCAGTTTTCGTCAAAATCCTGCCAGAGAAGCCCTTGTTGATAGTGATAGCCCAATTCCTCCGCCGTCTCCGTGAGGGCGTTTCCCATGTCGCCGCCGCGGCTTCGGGCCACCTCCGCTACGTTCTGCACCAGATTCACCGCCGTGTCACGGTTTTGAATCCAACGGGAGCTGGCGTCGGACTTCACAAAGGCTTGCAGACACAGTGCCGCTGCCAGAGCAAAGACCAGCAGCATAATCATTTGCTCCATCAGGAGCAGAGGAGCTTTGCTTTTCATTCCGCGCCCCCCTCTCCGCTCCGTAGAGACAAGGCGTTCGTCAAAAGAATACCATCTGTATTAGTGACGCTGATTTTTAACAAATAGTCGTCTAACGAGACTTCCATACCGCTGATTTCCAGGATCTTTTCCCCGTCCTCCGGCGCAAGACCGGAATCCGGCGCGGCGTACAGCTCCATTAAATACCCATCGTGGCAGTAGACGCGGGTTTCGTAACCGTAGGCGTCCAGCAGCACCAGCGCGCCGCCGTCTCCAAAGGATTCTACCTGCACGCCGCCACGGGCGTCGGCCTGCCGGACGCGGGTTGTAAGATACTGCTGACAGGTCCGGTCGTTAAAGGCCGCCTGGTCCCGAAGCGTCAGCCGCCGGTAAGCCCCCGCGCCCGTCAGCAGCACCGCCAGCACGCAGGCCGCAAACACTCCAAACAAAAGCAGGGCCAGCAGGCCGTCCATATGATGTTGGATTGCTCTTTTTTTCATGGCGCGTTCTCCAACACGGTAATATCCGGCATCAGGTTTTCCGCAAAGGCGGAATAGCGCACCGTATACCGCACCTCGTCCACCTGAAGCCCATAGTGATCTTTCAAATAGTCAATGCTGGGAGGATATACGCCTTCGGCGGCGTAGCACGCAACGCAGCCCCGCCGGAGGGTTTCTTCCAGCTGCCGGAGGTCCTCCTCCGCCCGTCCGCTGTCCAGACTGTCCAAGGCCGTGGCAAAACACAGCAGGGCCGCTGCGGCAATCACTGGAACCAGAAGTCCGCCCAGCAGAGACGGCAGACCGTTTCTCCGTCTTTTCATAGCCTCACCCGATGGCCGCCATGATGTGCATGAGGGGCAGCATCACGGACAGCAGAATCAAGCCCACCAGCACGGAGCAGACGAGAACCAGCGCGGGTTCTACACGGCTCACCAGGGCGTCCAGAGCGGCTTCGCCTTCTTCCGTCAGGTCGGCGGCGATTTTCTCCATGGATTTGTCCCCCGCGCCGCTGCGGTGGCCCAGCTCCAGCAGACGGCACTGGTTTACCGGCAGAAGCGCGCTTCCCCGCAGGGCCTTGCTGAGAGGTTCGCCGTCCAGCAGCCGTTTCTGACAGTCCAGACAGCGGTCCCTGGCCCCGGTTTCCAGCAGTCCGGCAGAAAGCTCCACGGCTTCTTCCAGCGGCAGGCCGCTGGCCATGCCCATAGACAACGCCTGGGCCAGACGGGCCGTGTTCAGCTTCCGGGAAATGCCCTTGTCCCCGTGGTTTTTCCTCCACCGGGAGAGCATGGCGTTTCGGAAGCCCTCGGACAGAGCGAACAGCGCGGCAAACGCCGCCAGCGCCGCCAGAACAACCCACAGTACCGGCATTGCGCCGTCTAACCAGCGGCCCATGGCCAGCAGGCCCCCGGCTACGCCGGTGAGGCGTCCGCCCAGGGAGGCGTATACGTCGTCGAAAATCGGAAGAACCTTCACCAGCAGCACGCCAATCACCACCAGCATCAAAGCCAGCATGACCGCAGGGTAAAGCAGCGCGCTCCGCACCCGGCGGCTCAGGCGCACCCGGTCTTCGTAATAGCGGGAGAGGGCCGAAAGAGCCTCCTCCGTCCGTCCGGTCCGCTCTCCAACTTCGATCAGGCCGCAGACATAGACCGGAAAACTGCCGTTTTCCTTCATGGCGGCGGAAAGCGGCGTGCCGAAATCCACCGCGTCCGCAAGCTCTTTCAGCAATTCCTTATAATCCCCTTCTTCCGCCAGAAGGGACAGCGCGTCGCCTGTGCCGATGCCCGCGTGAAGCAGGAGGGACAGTTCCAGGCACAGAGAGGCTATTTCTTCGTTTGAAATTTTTTGTTTCATGGAAAAACTCCCAAAATCAATAGAGATATTTCACGGTGTAGTTGCTTCCGTCACCGATGTACTGCATGATGGATTCGCTGCTCTTGCCGGAGGAAGCGAAGGTCGGGTCCATGCGCTGCCAGGTGATGCCGTCGAAGAAGATCACGCCGTCCACCCAGCCGGTTTCTTTGGTCCAGACGTTGACCCAGGCGTGATAGGCCGTGCCGGCGTAGCCGACGACCAGCTTGCAGGGAACCCCCTGGCTGCGGAGCATCCCGACCATCAGGGAGGCGTAGTCAAAGCAGATGCCCTTTTTGGTGGATAGAACGGTATCCAATACCGGCAGATAGCCGCTTTGAACGGTGGCAGCTTTCTGCTTGTCATAGGTGAGGTTTTCAACGACAAAATCGTAAATTTTCGCAACCTTTTCCAGCGGGTTTGTGATGCTTCCGGCCAGCTCCGCCGCTTTTTTCACGCTGTTGGGGGCCACGCCGTAGTCAACATACTGATTGGGCCGCAGAAAGGGCGCGAATTCGTCGCTGAGAGTGACTTGGAAGGACGCCGAGACCACATAGGCGTATTTTTTGCCGGTGGTGTTTTCCAGAACGTCCACTTTATAAGAACCGTTGCCGTCGGAGAGAGGGAAAGTGGCCCAGGTCCCAGCGGGGAGATCGTATGTATACGTGGTAGCGGGACCTTTGACCTGCACCTTGAGGCGTTTGTTGGTAGTGGCGGTAAACTGGGCCATAACGTAACCGTCTTTGCTGTTGGAATAGTCAATGACGGCCTTGTCCGTTTTCTGCACGGCTGTCCCGGAGGCGACGGGCAGAAGCAAGGCGCTCTGTGGGGCGGGGGACCCCGCCAGCGGGACGGCCTCGTCCTCCAGTTCAATTTCTGCCAAAACGGTCTGGCTGGTATAAACGGGGGATTCTTCGTCGTTCTCCGGCGTTTCGGCAGGGGTTTGCGCACAGCCGGTCAGGAGGGCGGCGGTCAATACCAAAGGAAGAATTTTTCGGAAATGCATAAGACTCCTTTCTACCCCGAACCCGGGGTTCATGGCAAAAAATTCTACCATACTATTATACGCAACGCCAGAAAAATTGCAAGAGGCTATTTTGCGGCTTGGCCCGCCCGATAGCGGCGCAGAAGACAGGCCGTTTTGTGCTGGAGAGCGTTTTTGGCTGAACGAGGTCGGAACCTATGGTATTGTTAAAGATAATATGCTGAACATGGGAGGATGACGGACGTTGAGGAATGAATACGAGAATTCGGAATTTTTTGCCGAATATGCGAAGATGCCCCGTAGCAGGGACGAGTTAAACGCCGCCAGGGAGTGGCGGCGGCTAAAGCCCTTGTTCCCGCCACTGGCGGGGAAAACGGCGCTTGATTTGGTCTGCGGCTACGGCTAGCGTTGCAAGTTTGCGGCGGAACAGGGGGCGATCCGGGTATTGGGGCTGGATTTGAGCCGGAAAATGATCCAGGAGGCCCAAAAACGCAGCGCAGGGACGCAGATCGAATATCGGGTCTGCGGAATGGAGGAATATGAATACCCGAAAAACCGCTGGGACTGTGTGGTTTCTAATTTGGCCCTGCACTATATTGAAAACCTTGAGGCGGTTTTTCAAAACGTGTATGGTACGCTGAAGCGGGACGGGGTATTCCTTTTTAATATCGAGCACCCGGTTTTCACCGCCGGAGTCGGACAGGACTGGGTGTATACAAGGGAAGGAACGCCGCAGTATTGGCCGGTGGACAACTATTTTCTTCCAGGAGAGCGAAATATGCATTTTTTAGGGTGCGATGTCGTGAAGCAGCATCATACGCTGACACAAATATTGATGGGACTGCTGAGGAACGGCTTTGCGCTCGAAGCCGTAGAGGAGGCGGAACCGCCGGAAGAAATGATGGAAATTCCGGGAATGAGGGATGAGCTGCGCCGTCCGATGATGCTTTTGGTAAAGGCGATTGCAAAAAAGGACGCTAATGTAAAACCGTGATGCGAATGCTCTGTTTTCTAAAGTCTTTGTTAAAGTGACGGTGCAGAGTGTATAAAATACAGGGTGACTGGATTATACAATCACCCTGGTATGTTCTATTTATGCTTTTCGATTTTGATGGATGATACAATGGCATAGACAACGGCAATGATAAGAAGCACCCCAAAGGCAATATATGTCCATGTCCAATTAGTAATAATATAGACAGCAAATATTAAGAGACTGATTCCAATAAACATAAATACAAACCCGGATTGGCAATAATAAGGCCGTTTAGTCTCTTTATTTTCATCCATTTTTTTGCGTTCCGCTTCAGAAGCCCAAACGTATGCATTATTGAAAAGATATCCTTTTTCCTTAAACTGAAAAAAGCTGATGACAAAGGCCCCTATGGCTAAAGCTAAAAAAATGATGCCGCATACAATTTGACCAGTGTTCATTTATGTATTCCTCTCTGGTCCCATGGTAAATTTTCCCTTCGTAAGAATCTCCGCAGCGTGCAGTTATCCATGATGAATGACTGCATACTAAATTGGAGCCGTATTATTCAAAAGGTTTGTCATTTCTTTAATCATATCTTCAATTGATTTCACTCTATCACTAATTTCAGATTGCATCTTTGGATGCCTGCCTTTAATAATTTCTTTTTCTTTCGCTTTTCTCCTCTTTTTATCAGATTCGGAAAGCAGCAATTCAAAAGCAAGCGTAATATTATTGCGTTCAATTATTTCTTTCGTGAATCCAAGGTATCCATCTCCTTTTACTATCTCATATAAGTGAGTAGCACACCTGACTAAAACAAACACAGATTCTCCTACATATAGCAATTCTTTGTTTTCGGTATTTGTTTGAAAATATATTCCATAAATACCAGGGCCGGTCGCTTCTACAAAGCTGTCTTCAAAAAATTTGACTTTGATATCCATTTTATTCCTCCGCACAGATTTTGTTTGCCATATTGATTATAGCGCAAAGTTTTGGTCAAATCAATCTGTTTGTGGAAACTGCCAAAGCGATAGCCTGGCAACACTTTTCTCAAAAGGAATTCCGAAATTCCTGCCTTGACTTTCCGTATCTTCCCGGTTATAGTGAGAGGAAAGCCCTTGACGGTCCCAAAAACGCCAGGGCAATTTTTTCGGAGGGTGGAAACGATGCAATACCATTTAGAAAAAGGCTCGGTTCAGGCCGTTGTGGAGACGCACGGCGGAGAACTGGTTTCCCTGCAAAACGCTGCGGGAACGGAATATATCGGCGGCGGAGACCCGGCCTTCTGGACCGGACGCAACCCGAATTTGTTTCCAATCGTGGGTTCTCTGCGGGGAAACCAGACGGAGATCAACGGGGAAATCTATGAGATGTTCCGTCACGGATTTACCCGAAACAGCGAATTTACCCTGATCGAGCAGACGCCGGATTCTGCGGTCCTGGAACTGCGGGAAACGCCGGAGACCTTGCGCCGTTATCCCTTCCCCTTCGCGCTGCGTATCCGGCACCGGCTTCTGGAAGACGGCTTTTCCACGACGTATACCGTCGAAAACACCGGAAGCGAGTCCCTGCCGTTTTGCATCGGCGGACATACGGCCATTCGCTGCCCACTTTTTTCAGGGGAGCGGTTTGAGGATTACCAGCTGGTTTTTGAGATTTCTGAGGACGCAGAGACGCTTTTGCTGACACCGGAGGGACTGATTGACCGCACCGCGGAACCGATGATGAAAGGCGGCATTCAGGTCCTGGATTATGAGACCTTCCGCCGCTTGGACACGATCATTTTCCGTGATTTGCAGTCGAACAGCGTCTCGCTGGTACACCGGGAAACCGGACACGGCGTAAAGCTGGACTTCCACGAATTCCCTGCCATTGGATTCTGGACGCCGCCGGGCGCGCCGTTCCTCTGCATGGAGCCTTGGCACGGCTGTGCGGGACGGGTGGAGGATTCGGACCAGTTCCTGGAAAAACCGTTTTTGATTCGTTTGCATCCGGGAGAGCAGAAACGTTTGACGTATACGTTTACTTTTGTTTAATCATACCATCTGAACAGCTGACAAAAAACCGTGCGGGAGGACGTTTCCTTCCGCACGGCTGTTTTTTGCTTGTTTTGAGAGGCTTACACCGTCCGCAGAAAACGGAGGAAGGCTTCTTTTCCCTCGGGAGTCCGCTTGTAAACACCTGCGTGTTCCAGAACCTGGGCAAACACAAGCCCTGTTTCTTTTTCGACAATTTCCAGAGCATTTTCTGCCGTGATGTCGTATTTGCCGCGGAAACCTTCCGCCCAGGCGGCGTGTTTTTCCGTCAGCTTGCTGGCGTGGAGGTCCTTGCCAGTGGCCAGGGCGCCGGCGACTGCGGCAAGCTCCGCCTTCAAACGGGCGGGCAGAACCGCGAGTCCCATAACCTCGATCAGTCCGATATTTTCCTTCTTGATGTGGTGCAGCTCGTCATGCGGATGATAAAGGCCGAGCGGGTATTGGTCCGTTGTGAGGTTGTTCCGAAGAACCAGGTCCAGCTCATACTTTTCACCCCGGCGGCGGGCAATTGGCGTGATCGTATTATGGGGAGTGTTGTCCGTTTCCGCGTAGATGACCGCCGCTTCGTCTGTGTAGCCCCGCCAGAGGGTCAATATGTGATCGGCAAGATCTATCAACCGCTCCGGGTTTTGTGCGGCGATGCGGATAACCGACATGGGCCACTTGACAATTCCGCTTTCTACGTCCTCGTACCCGGGAAAGGTAAAGGGCGTTTCTACAGGAGCTTTGGCCATAGCAAAGGTATAGCGTCCGCCCTGGAAATGGTCATGGGCAAGAATCGAACCGCCGACTATCGGAAGATCTGCATTGGAACCGACAAAATAGTGAGGGAACTGCCGGATAAAATCCAGGAGCTTTCCAAAACAGGCGCGGTCGATTTTCATGGGAGTATGCTCCCGGTTCAAACAAATGCAATGCTCATTATAATACACATACGGGGAATATTGCAGGAACCAGGGGGAACCGTTGATGGTAATGGGGACCATTCGATGATTCTGACGGGCGGGGTGGTTTACCCGGCCTGCATAGCCCTCGTTTTCCGCGCAGAGCTGACAGCGGGGGTATTCGGAGGCGGGAAGGTCCCGTGCGGCGGCGATGGCCTTGGGGTCCTTTTCCGGCTTGGAGAGGTTGATGGTGATATCCAAATCTCCGTACGCAGTGGGGGCCTTCCACTGCATATCTTTCGCTATGCGGTCCCGGCGGATGTAGTTGGTATCCTGGCTGAATTTGTAATACCAATCGGTGGCCTGCTCCGGAGAACGGGCATACAACTCCTGGAATTTTTCAATCACTTGGGCGGGGCGGGGGGTCAAACGGCCCATCAGTTCCGTATCAAACAAATCGCGGTAGACGACGGAATTTTCCGTCAGCACGCCGCGGGCACAGGCGTCGTTCAGCAATTCTTCTAGGACAGGAGCTAGTTCGATGTTGTCCCAGTTTTGATTTAGCTCCGTATAACTGTCCAGTTTTAATACATCCAGTATCGTATTAATGGCCCAGATGTACTCGCTTTCTTCAATCAGGCCCGTTTGCAGCGCGTAGGCGGCCAGCTTGGAAACGGTTTCGTTGACCATAAGACACCTCCGTTATTTATCAAATCCGTTGGGATGCGCTTTGTGCCAGTTCCAGGCAGAGGCAACGATGGTTTCCAGGCGGTCATACTGCGGCTTCCAGCCCAAAACCGTTTTCGCCTTCTCCGAGGACGCCACAAGCTGCGCGGGGTCCCCAGCCCGCCGGGGACAGACTTCCGCGGGGATCGGATGCCCGGTGACGCTGCGGGCCACCTCTATAACCTCCTTCACCGTAAAACCAACGCCATTACCGAGATTGAACACGTCGCTTTTGCCGCCGTTCATCAGATAATCCAAAGCCAAAATATGAGCTTGGGCCAGGTCGGTGACATGAATATAATCCCGGACACAGGTTCCGTCCTTCGTGGGGTAGTCGCCGCCAAAAATGGATATCTTTTCCCGCTTGCCAAGAGGAACCTGAAGAATCAGCGGAATCAAATGCGTTTCGGGGTCGTGCGCTTCGCCGATGCTGCCGGAAATGTGCGCGCCGCAGGCGTTGAAATACCGAAGGGCCACGTAATGCATGGGATGGGCCTGGCTGGTCCAGCTCATCATTTTCTCCATCGCCAGCTTTGTTTCGCCGTAGCAGCTTGTAGGAGCGGTCCTGTCGCTTTCCAGAATCGGAACCCGTTCCGGTTCGCCGTAAGCCGCAGCAGTGGAGGAAAAAACAATCTTATCAATTCCGTGAGCTACCATCGACTGAAGCAGAACCGTAGTGCCATACAGATTATTGTCATAATACTTGAGCGGGGCGGTCATGGATTCTCCAACCTGGGAAAATGCGGCAAAATGTATAACGCCCTCAATTTTCTCGCGGTCGAAAATCTGGTCAATGGATTTGCGGTCGCGGATGTCAATTTGATAAAAGCGCGCTTTGGGGTGGATAGCGGATTGAAAGCCGGTGATCAAGTTGTCTGCGGCGACTACGTCGCGGCCTGCGTCAAGGAGTTCATAGATGGTGTGGGAGCCGATGTAACCGGCTCCGCCAAGAACCAGAATTGCCATAAGGAGTCCTCCTAGTTAAAAGTTTCGCCCGCCTTTTCAAAGGCGGCGGGGTGCAGGGGCAGAGTCCCTGCGCCGGAGCTTGAGGCGGGAGCCTCAATAAACAACTGTACAGCCGCCTTGCGGACGAATCCGCAAAACATGACACATTCCAGGCCCCAGAAGCGATTCCATGCCGGTCTTAAACTCATTCAGCTTTTCGTTGGGCACGAACGCCTGAATAGTTCCAGCAAAGCCGCCGCCGTGGACGCGGATGGCGCCGGTTCCGCCCAGCAGTTCCCGGCCTATGGCAAGGGCCATGGGAATTGCCTGCTCCTTCGGCGCAGTGATGGACCAGGTGTTTTGCAGATGCAAGGCGGAGGAAATGCCGGAGGCGTTCACCAGCGCGAGGAAGGCGGAGAAATCACCGGCCTTGAGGGCCCGGGCCTCCTGCACGGCACAGCGGTCGTCGTCGTAAAAATGCAGGGCGCGGAGAACGGCGCGGTCGCCGCAGGTCTTCCGCAGGGTGGGAATCGCGGCGCGGAAGTCCGCCTCGGGAACTTCCCGGAGAACGGTTTTGCCAAAGTGGGCGGCAACGGCGCACATCTCAAAGGTGATGTCGGCGTAATCGCCGGTGAGGTCGGCGTGGCAGGAGCCGGTATCGACGATGCAAAGAGCGTGGCCGGACTGGGAGAAATCATAATCCGCTTTTTCCAGGACAGGCGCGGCGGGATCGGCAAAGTCAATGGAGATTGCACCGCCGACAGACGCGCCCATTTGATCCATAAGGCCGCAGGGCTTGCCGAAGTAGACGTTTTCCGCGAACTGGCCGATTTTGGCCAGTTCGACGGAATTCAACGCACCGTTGCAGAAAAAGCGGTTGAGAATGTTGCCGATTAAAATTTCGTAAGCGGCGGAGGAGGAGAGTCCGGAACCGGAAAGAACGTTGGATACCGCGTAGGCATCGAAGCCGCGGAGGGAGTAGCCAAGTTCGGCAATTTTCGCCGCAACGCCGCGGACCAGGGCGGCGGAGGTGTTGGCTTCTTCGGGCTTAACGGCGAGGTCATCAAGGGCGACTTCCAGAGCAGGATACCCTTCAGAGTGAATACGGATACGGTTTATTTCGTTTGGCGCGGCGCAGGCGAGAAGGTCCAGGCCGACGCTGGCGCAGAGAACATGGCCGTGCTGATGGTCGGTGTGGTTGCCGCCGATTTCGGTGCGGCCGGGGCCGCTGAACAGACCGGCTGCGGGAGCAGAGTTTTCGGGGAAATCTGCGAGGAAGGACTCTGTAACGTGAATGGCCCGCCGGCGGGCCTGTTCCAGGCCGCCGTCCGGGGCGTATACGGCGGTGAGAGCCTGGTCGCAGCCGCCGTTTTGCAGGGCTTGGAGAAGTTGGGTGCAGGAATACATAATCGCCGCCTCCTTGTGTTTTTTGATTGCGGAAACAGTATATTGAATTTTTAGTAAAAATTCAAGCCCCAATTTTCGGGTTGAAAAACTTTGGTGTAATTTACAAAAAGCCGCCTTGGATTTAGCAGTTTTGACCGGAGACTGGACCGGTGCTGCGGCGTACGGTGAGGGTGGGCGGAACCACCACTTTTAACGGCAGCGTCCGCAGAGGCGTTTTTCCCGGCAGAACGGCGCGCTCGGACAAAAGACGCAGCGCGGCCCGCGCCATTTCTTCTTCCTGGGCGGAAATGGAGGTCAGCGGCGGGTCCAAAAGCGCGGAACGGGGCGTGTCGTTGAACGACACCACCGACATTTCCTCCGGCACCCGCCAGCCCGCTTCCCGCAGGGCCAGCAGTGCGCCGACGGCGGTTTCCTCATTGGCGCAGAGCAGAGCCGTAGGGGGAACGTTCCCGCCGGACAGCCGGGCGCGAACCGCCTGGGCCGCGGCGGATGCCTCCATGGGGCAGTCAATGAACGCGGCCCGCAGGCCCAGGGCTTCTGTGAGCCGCCGGAAGTATTGGCGGCGTATTTCCGGGGCCGGACGGCGGCGGTCGTCCAGCTTGCGCTCCGGACCAACAAAGCCTATGTGGCGGTGTCCCAGATTTGCCAAGTGTTCCAGCGCCAGGGAAATGCCCAGCTCAAAGCCTAAAACCACGGAGTCAAACCGGCTCTCAAAGGGCGAGGAGTCCAGAAAAACCAGATTCGGGCTTTGCGCAGCCAGGGCGTCGATTTCTTCCGCCGTGAAAATACCTACCGCCGCTATGCCGTCCAGGGGCGTTTCGTCCGGCGGCAGAGTAAAGCCGGACCCCAGCGGAACACAGGCGTATTTCTGATCCTGGCAGTTCTGACGGACATAATCGCTCAAATAGAGATAATAGGGGTCGTCCAGCTGCTGTTCCGGCGTCAGCATTTCCGCAAGTCCCAGCCGGAGACGGACCTTCGGCGCACGGCCGCGGCGGCTGCGGGTGGCAGTGTAGTTCAGCCGTCCGGCTTCTTCCAGAACTTTCCGGCGGGCCTCCGGGGTCACGGAAAGCGACGGGTCGCCGGAGAGAATGCGGGAGATGGTCGCCGTGGAATAGCCGGTGCGGTTCGCCAGCTCTTTCAGGGTTGCCATGCGTTACACCTCCCCGCGTCATACGCCGCTGTCCAGATGGATGATGCCTTTGGGCTTTTCCAGGTGGTCCAGAGCGGCTTCGTAGCTGCGGCCTACCGCTCCGGCGCATATATTCTCAACGATGGCCCGATGCTCTCGGAGGGTTGCCTTCATGCGGCCCTCCTGCCCCAGGGAGAGGGCAATCTGGCGGCTCATTTGATAATGGAAATTGTCGAAGGTCTCGGAAATGGCGGCATTTTGCAGGTAATAGACAATGGTTTCGTGGAAGTCCTGGTCATACTGGGCAAATTCCTCAATGGAATGACTGCCGTTCAAAACGGTTTCCTGGCACTGCAAGAGGGCTTTTAATTTGGCAAAGGTCTTGCGGGCGGCGGGGGTCTCGAAGTCCCGGGCCAGCTGAACGACGCAGAAGCCCTCCAGCGCACAACGGATCTGGTACGTTTCCAGGAGGTCCTGTTCGGTCATCTTGTGGAGGCGGAACCCCTTGCTGGGGAGTACGTCAAGGTAGCCCTCCTGAGCCAGACGCTGGATGGCGTCCCGGACCGGGGTGCGGGAAATACCCAAGGTTTGGGAGACTTTTGTTTCGGAGTAAATGAGGCTGGGCTGAAAATCGCCCTGTATGATCATGGATTTCAGGCGTTCATACGCTTGGATCTGCAAAGGTTTGACAAATTTCATGGACCGGCCCTCCTGTTTTGGTATGGAATCCTATTGTACACCATACCGGGATACCGGTCAACGGATACTGGCAAAATGCTGGAAAAAGGCTTGAAAAATTGAGCGAAAGGGAGAAAGTGCGGAAAAGCGGTTGACCGGTATACCGGTATGTGGTATAGTGCCGGTATTGACAAACAAACCGCATGGCAACGGACTTGAATATGGAAAGGATGCATTTGTTATGAAAAAAGTTGGATTCATTGGTCTTGGCATTATGGGCGGGCCTATGGCGAAAAACCTGCTGAACGCCGGCGTAGATTTGACCGTCTGCGACCTGAACGCGTCCATTGTGGAGCAGTTCGCAGCCGCCGGAGCCAAACAGGGCACGGCGGCGGAAATCGGCGCGTCCTGCGACGTGATCTTCACCATCCTGCCGAACGGCGGCATTGTGCAGGAGATTTTCTTCGGGGAAAACGGCGTGGCCTCCACCGTCCGGCCCGGCGCGGTGGTCTGCGATTGCAGCTCCGTGACGCCCCAGGAATCCCAGAGCTGCTTTGAAAAATTCCAGAAAATGGGCGTCGGTTTTGTGGACGCCCCCGTCAGCGGCGGCGAGCCGAAAGCCATCGACGGAACGTTAGCCTTTATGGCCGGCGGCAGAGAGGCGGATTTTGACACGCTGAAGCCCTTCTTTGACCATATGGGCGCGTCTGCCATGCTGGTGGGGGAGAGCGGCAGCGGCAGCGTTACCAAACTGGCGAACCAGGTAATTGTCAACCTCAACATCGCCGCGGTGTCGGAGGCGTTCGTGCTGGCGTCCAAGGCGGGCGTGGACCCCTGGAAGGTCTATCAGGCAATTCGCGGCGGACTGGCGGGCAGCGTTATTCTGGACGCGAAGCTCCCCAAAATCGTGGACCGGGATTTCAAACCCGGCGGAACCATTACCGTAAATCACAAGGACATCAAAAACGTCCTGGCAACCGCTCACGCCATTGACGTTCCCCTTCCCCTGACAGCCCAGCTTTTTGAGATCATGCAGTCTCTGAAGGTCTCCGGCCACATGGACGACGATCACTGCGGCCTGATTCAGTATTTTGAACGGCTGGCGGACGTGACCGTCCAGAGCAGCCGGACGAACTGAACGGGAGGCGGGAACGATGTACGAGGCAAAACGAACCGGTATAGAAGCGTTGTCCGCCTGGCCGGAGGTGGACGAGGCCGCCGTGGACCGGCTGCTGAATGCGGAAATCGCCGGAAATCACATGAAAATTGTCGTCCTGGACGACGACCCCACCGGCGTGCAGACGGTCCATGACGTTTCGGTGTACACCGATTGGAGCCGGGAAAGCATTGCGGCGGGCTTCGCGGAGGAAAACCGGCTGTTTTATGTGCTGACCAACTCCCGCGGCTTCACAGTGGAGCAGACCACACAGGCCCACCGGGAAATTGCCCGGACGGTGGCCGAGGTGTCCCGGACGCTGGGACGGGACTATCTTCTGATCAGCCGCAGCGACTCCACCCTGCGGGGACATTATCCCCTGGAAACGATGCTGCTGCAAGAGGAAACGGTAAAGGCGGGCGGCCCCGCCGCCGACGGCGAAATTCTCTGCCCGTTTTTCAAAGAGGGCGGACGCTATACCCTGGGAAACGTCCACTATGTCCGCTACGGCGGCGAGCTGGTTCCGGTGGGAGAGACGGAATTTGCCAAGGACAAAACCTTCGGCTATACGGCCTCCGACCTGCGGGATTACGTGGCGGAGAAAACCGGCGGGCAGTACCCGGCGGACCGCGTGACCTGCATCGCCTTGGAGGATCTGCGGGCGCAGGCTTATGAGAAAATGGAGGCGCAGCTTCTTGCGGTGCGGGACTTTGGAAAAATTGTTGTCAACGCGGTTGATTACTGCGACGTAAAAATATTCTGTGTAGCGTTGTACCGGGCCATGGCAAAGGGAAAACGGTTCTTGTTCCGCACGGCGGCGGCGTTGGTGAAGGTAATCGGCGGCATTTCCGACCAGCCCCTTCTGACCCGGCAGGATATGGTGAAGACCGAGACGAAAAACGGCGGCATTGTCGTCGTCGGGTCTCACACCCAGAAAACCACCGCCCAGCTCAACGCGCTGCTGGGCGTTCCCGGCACGGAGGGGATCGCCTTCAATTCAAACCTGGTGCTGGAAGGCGAGGCGGCGTTTGCAGCGGAGGTTGACCGCGTGATCCGCAGGAGCGAAGCCCTGATTTCAGCGGGCATTACGCCGGTTTGCTACACGGACCGGACCCTGCTGACCGTGGAGGGCGACACCAAGGAGGCGGCGCTTCTGCGTTCCGTGCGCATCTCCGAGGGCGTACAGGCATTGGTGGGGAGGCTTTCCGTCACACCGGCCTTTGTGATTGCAAAGGGCGGCATCACGTCCAGCGACGTGGGAACGAAGGCCCTGCGGGTGAAGCGGGCGAACGTCATGGGACAGATCAAACCGGGCATTCCGGTCTGGCAGACCGGCCCGGAGAGCAGGTTCCCCGGTATCCCGTATGTCATCTTCCCCGGCAACGTAGGAGAGGAGACAACCTTGAAGGAAGCGGTTGAAACGCTGCTGCAAATGTAAAAAATCCGGCGTCGGAAAAGAAAAGGCTTGTAAAATCAAAGCGGATGGTGTATCATGAGTATGCATATCTGTGGATGTGAGATTTGAAACAGGAGGAGTCTACCATGAGCAAAACCGCTAGTATGGTAATGAAGATCATTGGCGCAAGCCTGGCGTTCGCCGCGTTTATCTGCCTGCTGATCGGCGGCTGGCATGACTTGAGCGTTGGCTGCTGCGGCCTGAAGAAACGTTTTAGCCAGAAGTTCAGCTCTGAATATGACGACTACGCCGACGAGGAGCTGTATGACTGACGCTCCGGCGTTCCAAACCGAAGAAAAAACTCCCTCTCCGACCGGAGGGGGAGTTTTGTCCCATTTGACGGGTTGTTTGTAAAAATGCGCATACTATCACCATTCAGACCAAGGGGGGGGGAACGGCTGTGGCGGATAAAACGTATGGAGGCGGCTGGCCGGCGTCCCAGCTGAAACGGCGGGGCTGGACCAGCCGTCTGATGCGGGAGCTTCTTCCAGAGCCGGAGATCGTCCGGTCAAAGGGACATATGGTCCGGGTGTGGGACAAGGCCCTGGTACGCGCGGCAGAGCGTTCCCCCGCGTTTGCGGACCAGACTGCGGAACCGAAGGCGGCGAAAGCCGCTCCCGGCGCAAAACATGCCTGTGCGCTGCTGGAGCAGGCGTGGAAGGAGGCGGAGGGAGACGGGTCCGCGCCCTGGCTGCTGGCGGGGCACTATCACAGCGCGATTCTCTCCCGGATTCCCTCCATGGCAAAGGGGCGGGAGCTGCAAAAGTCCCAGGCCATGGCGTGGCTGAATGAATTTCTGGCCCTGGAACGGAGCTGCGATGGCAAGACGCTGCCGGGCGTGCTGAAAAACTTCCTGCGGGCCTCGGGCTGGCTGGGCGGGTGCGCGGACCATCCCCTGGCCCGGCAGGTGCTGACCCGTTACCCGGCGGCGCTGGCCGCCGCCGCGGGGCAGGTGATTGCAGAGTTTTCCGCCGCACAGCCGGAGGCGGACCTGGAGGCAATGCTGAAAACCAAGGGATTCCCTGCGTCGCAGCTGTTTCGGGAGGGCTTAAAAACGGTCTGGTCGGTCTGGTATGTGCCCCAGGCCATTCGGACCAGCCTTTCGCTGCTGATCGCGCTGAATCCCAAGGACGAATACCCTGAGGCGCGGGCCATGCACCGCCGGTTTGTGCTGCATCTGGGCGGTACGAACACTGGCAAAACCTACGCCGGGTTCCAGCGGCTGATGCGGGCGAAAACGGGGATTTACCTCGCGCCCCTGCGGCTTCTGGCCCTGGAGGCCCAGGAGACCATGCTGAATGCCGGAGTCGATTGCAGTCTTGCCACCGGCGAGGAGGAGGACTGCCGGGAGGAAGACACGCACATGGCCGCCACGGCGGAGAAATTGGAGCTGAAACGGCGTTGGGATGTGGCGGTGATTGACGAGTGTCAGATGATCGCCGACCCCCAGCGGGGCTATGCCTGGACCCGTGCGATTCTGGGCGTTCTGGCCCCGGAGGTTCACCTGTGCGCCGCGCCGGAGGCCGGGGATTTGCTTCTTCGTCTGATTGAGAGCTGCGGGGACAGTTGTGAAGTGGAGATCCACCGGCGGACTACGCCGCTGATCTGCATGTCCCGGACGGTGGATTACCGGCGGGTACAGCCCGGAGACGCCCTGATCACCTTTTCAAAGGTGGGGGTGCTCAGCGTGGCGGAGGACCTGCGCCAGAACGGAAAGGAACCGGCGATCATTTACGGCGCGCTGCCCTACTCGACGCGCCGGAAACAGATGGAGGGATTTCTCGCAGGCGAGATGGAATATATTGTGTCCACCGACGCCATCGGCATGGGCCTGAATCTTCCCATCCGGCGGATCATTTTCCTGGAAACAGAGAAGTTCGACGGCGTGGAGCGGCGGGAGCTGCGGCCGGAGGAGATCCGCCAGATCGCCGGACGGGCCGGGCGGCAGGGGATGTACAGCAAGGGCTATGTAGGCGCGTCTAAAAACCTGGAACGCATCCGGGCGGGCTTGGAGGCGGACATTCCGCCGCTTTCGTATGCTGTGACGGGTTTTTCGGACCTGGTGCTTCAAACGGATTTCGATTTGCTGGAAGTTCTTACGGAGTGGAACCGGATGCCTACGGTGGAGCCGTACCGGAAGCTGGATATCTCCCGGTATATCATGGTGATTTCCAAGATGCGGGAGATGGGGGTTGTGCTGCCGCCGGAACTGGAACTGCGGGCGGCCAACATTCCCTTTGACGAAACCGAGGACGCCCTGCGGGAACTGTTTTTCCAGTTTCTGCATACCTGGCAGAGAGGGGACGCCGTTGAGCAGCCGGGACTCCCGGACGAGGAACCCACCCTTCCGGTGTTGGAGCAGTATTATCGGAAGCTGGACCTTTATTTTTCGTTTGCAAAGGCGTTCGGCTGTCCGGTGGATGAGGACCGGCTTTACGACAGCCGGGAACAGGTGGCGGATGCGATCAACGAAATTTTGCTGCACCGTTTACAGAATAATATCCGCTTTTGTGACCGCTGCGGCAAAGCCCTTCCGCTGCACCACCGGGGACGGCTGTGCGAGGACTGCTTCCGCCGGGAGCGAAAGCCTGCGGCGCGCTCCTGGAACCGCCGCCGGTCATAAAAGACGGTAAAATTTTGGAAGGAGTTTGCGATGGAAATTCAGGCGGCAAAGAAAAAGCTGCTGGAGCTTTTTGAAGCGGAAAAAAATGGTCCGGCAAAATTTGAAGCATCTGGTCTGATCGCGCTGCCGGACTTGGCAGCACAGATCATTTTTGAGTTGATAAAGAAGCAGTATTATGGAGATCTTCCCAAGAAATCCCTGCGAAAATATGTTGATACAAACTCCGTTGCGTCGGACGCTGTATACGAACAGCTGAAGCGAAACCGGAACAAGGCCGAAACTGCAAAAAGCGATTTCTGCCGGCAGTTTGGAGTTTCGCCGCAGCCTGGGGACGGGTTTCAAAGTAAAGCGAGCGGTTATCGATACAACGCGCTTCAAATTCAGCAGATAAACAACTACCAAAATTTGCAGATGGTCACTGCGTTGGATGAGGGCCGTATGGCAGACAGCAAGAAAATCAGCCGCCGGCGGTTCCGCAGTATTTACAAGGAATATGACGGTTACGTTATAACGCAGCTTCTGAAAATGAACGGCCCCGCGGAAGAAACGCTGTCTGCCGCCATTGACTTTTATGATCTTCAAATCCGCATGAATGTCGAATTGACGTACCGCATTGCCCTTGCAATGGAGCGATTCCATTTTCGGGACTATCCCAGTTTGGAAGCGTCTCCATACATATTAGGCTTTTTTGGCAATCAGATCAGACTGCAAAACCGTTTTCTCTTGAAAAAGAACGACTGGTTGTCCTATGTGTTCAACGAACGCCATGCAACAGACAGGCAAGACGTCGATGGACTCTATGCGCTGCTTATGGGGAAGTATGAAATCATGAAATCCATTCCCGCCTGGGAGTTTGAACTGGAGGACATGGCAAACTTTATCCGGACGGAATACAACCCTTTTTCCGTGTTTGAACGGGAAAAAGAGTGGACCGATATACGGGTTGATCTGGCCCGAAAGGTTCTGCGGTCGTTTTGGATAGGCAAGGACTAGCATCCCGTTTTTCATTCTATGTTTTCGGGCCTCTTTGTGTTATGCTCATTTTGTCCAGAGCGATTTGGGCAAGTTTTACAAGAGGAGGCCAATTGTTATGAGCAAGGGTCGAGTCGTTGAAGTGGAGCGGGTGGAACATCGCGCAACTTACATCCACCAGGGTGTCAAGAAGCACGAGCAAAACGCTTGGAGCCGGTATCCCGGCGGCAACGGCACATATGTCACCGGCGGGGAGTATCTGGGCGTCAGCCTTAACGTCAAGGTCTTCGTTTATGATCTGGAGCATTGCGTTACGTTCGATATCCGGGACGCGGTGCTGGGGGCGAACGGCTGCGAACGGATTTCCAACAAATTGCTTGCGTTTTTGAAGCAGAACGAGGGCGAGAAAGTCAAGGTTGCCATTGACGGAAACCAAGTCCGCCTGAATCCATGGGATCTTCCTTATTTCGAGCGGGAGTGATAACGTTTTTACCTTTACATACAGTCCAAGGCCGCCGTGCATTCTGCGCGGCGGCCTTCCTGCATCCTCCGGCACATTACACCCGCTTCGCCGGGATTTCAATTTGGACAATAGCGTCCTCGGGCCGGTCCGTTACGGCTTCGTTAATAATCGTTTCATAGGAAAATCCTGACAGTACAAGTCCTTCTTTCGCCGCGTAATCAAACAATTTCCCGTAACAAAACCGGATATCCTCCCAGGACCCTTGGTAAAAGGTCCGGACATACTCTCCGGCAGGCTGCTTGTGCAGACCGGTTTTGCGTATGGGAAAGGGAATCTCTATAAACAGCTTGGAGTAATCCGAAAATTTTCCGCAAGCCAGGCTTTCTACGGAAATCATGGTTCCATAGGAGGCGTCGTGCAGGCGGCGGAGCTGATATTCTTTCGTCTTGGCCGTGATCATCTCAACCTGCTTATCAAAAGACGTTTCCTCGGTAATATCTACGGTGACGACATGGCGCGCCTCTCGCTGGACAACGCTGATTTCAGACAAATCCACCGTCAGCACCGCCAACATATTCCGGCGGTGTTTGGAAAGCGTTTTCCGCACGGCTTTCAAGTGGACCATCTCCCGGTCCAAATCCTCGATTTTCTCCCGCAGAAGCTGTTCCAGACTGGCGGCGGAACGGTCTTTCATAAACGTTTGAATTTCCGCAATGGAGACATTCAGTTCCCGCAGGAGCAGAATGGTCTCCAGAATGGAGCTTTGATAATAGCTGTAATACCGGTATCCATTTTCCGGGCAGACAACCGCCGGACGGAACAAGCCGGTTTCATCGTACCACATCAGCGTTTTTTTGTTGATGCCGTGCAGGGCCGCAAACTGGCCGATGGTGAGCAGTCTGCTCTTTTTCTCCATTTTTTCAAATTCCCCCTTGACCATACAGTTACTGTACGGATTATTATAAGGCGTATACCGGAGAAAAACAAGAAAACAAGGAGAATTTTTATGGATACGCAAACAGCTTACAGCAAACCGGTCACACTGCGGAACATCCTCAAATTTGCCGTTCCAACCATTGCAATGTCCCTTTTCATGTCGTTCTATACGATGGTGGACGGCCTGTTTGTATCGAATCTGATCGGCACGAACGCCTTGTCCGCCATCAATCTGACCGCCCCTGTCATTCAGCTGGTAACGGCGATTTCTACAATGTTGGCCACCGGCGGCAGTGCGGTGATCATGAAGAAAATGGGAGAACAGAAGCCCCGGGAGGCTCGGGAGGATTTTACATTCCTGATTTTGGTAAATGTTGCGGCCGGACTGGTCATGTGCGTCCTCGGCTACTCCGTCATGGGAACCATTTTTGGAAACATGGGTCTTTCTGCGGAGGTTGCAAATTACTGCACATCCTATCTCAACCGCTATCTTTTGTTTACTGTCTCGATTCTGCTCATGAATAATTTCACGCTCTATATGATTGCGTCGGAAAAAGCGGCCCTCTCTCTGATTTGTTCCGTAACAGGCGGCGTATTGAACATCATTCTTGACTACGTGTTCCTCGGCGTATTTCATCTTGGCATCGGCGGCGCGGCAATTGCCACCGGTCTGGGCTATTCGGTAACGGCCGTTGCCGGTTTGATCGTATTCAGCCGCAAAGAAAGCCTGCTCCATTTTACAAAGCCTGCGTTTCGCTTCCGTGTGCTTGCCGGCGCGGCGGCCAATGGATGTTCCGAAATGGCAACCGCACTTGTGACCGGTATTATCACGCTGATGTTTAACTGGACCATGCTGCGCTATGCTGGTGAAAACGGCGTGGCCGCCGTAACCATCATTATGTATGTTCTCATGTTCGCAAGCTCCCTCTATACCGGTTACTCCTATGGGGTTGCGCCGATGATCAGTTATTATTATGGAGAAAAGAACCATGAAAAGCTGAAAAAACTTGTCGCTACCAGTTTGAAAGTGATTGCTTTTAGTTCGCTTGTAAGCGCAGCGGTTTCCTTTGCCGCAACCGGACCGCTGGTCTCCATTTTTGCCCGTCCGGACAACCCGGTGTATGAGCTTGCCGCGACTGGAAACCGTATCTGTACCCTGGCGTTGTTTTTCATTGGCTTCAACATCTTTGCCAGCGGAATGTTTACGGCTCTGTCCAACGGCATCGTCTCCGCCGTTCTAGCCTTTTCCCGCTCCTTTGTGTTCATGCTGATTACGATGCTGGTTCTGCCCGCCCTTCTGGGCATGAACGGTATCTGGCTCGCCACTCCGGCGGCGGAATTCATGGCCCTAGCGCTGTCTGTTGCTCTGCTTGCCAAATATCAAAAACGGTATCAATATTGAAAGCGATTCCGCAAACACGTAAGAAAGCCGCCCTTTCGGGCGGCTTTCCGCATCGCGCGGCGAAATTATAATTTCCCGTTCCGCGCCTTGCAGATCAGCTGCGTCATGGTCCCCATCGGGCAGTATACGCACCAGCTCCGGGGCTTGAAAAACACCATCGTGATCAGGCCCAGCACCGTAGAAGTCAGCATGACGCTGTAAAACCCGAAGGCAAACTGTGCGGCGCCGGGATGAAACAGCGTGCCATAATAGGCCCAGTGCCAGGGCAGCTTGAAGGTCCACAGCAGCGTTACCACCTGCTTCAAATCCTGCGCGCCTGCAAACACCAGATAGGTATTCCACAGCATCTGGAAGAACATGATGAAAAAGAAAATCAAAAATCCATAGCGAAACGCTTTGCTTTTCATCCATCTGGGAACATCCCTTTTGCGGGAGAGACCGAAGCGTCCGCCCAGCAGGCCGAACAACTGGCCCCGTCCGCAGTAGCGGTTGCAGTAGGCTTTGTTCCCGCCTATGACGGAGATCAGCAGCGGAATAAAAAAGCAGAGGAGTCCCAGCCAGGCAAACAGGATGTTGAAAAATCCCAGAACCAGATAAGTAAGGGAGACGATCCACAGGTAATCATACCATTTTTTCGCTTTCATACAGCCGCCTCCTGAATCGTGATCACGGTCGCGGGGCACTCCTTGGCACACTTTCCGCAGCCTACGCATTTCTCCGTATCCACCTGCGCGGCAATGCCCTTTACCACCTGGATCGCAGACAGCGGACAGACCTTGACGCAGCATCCGCAGGCCACGCAGTCCCCTTGTTCAACAACCGCTTTCCGCCGTTTCCTTACCGTCGCTCCCATTTTGAAACGCCTCCCGAAATCAGATACCCCCATTATACGCCAAACCATCCCCGCCGCCGTGATAAAGTCACGGTAAAAAGACGGAAGCCCCGGACGCCCCAAATCCAGACGTTCCGGTCCAGGCTTTCTCACAGCTCCCGCATTAAATGGAAGGTCTGCATCAGCTGGACGGACCCATAGCCCCACTGGTTATTCGGGTAAGTCATATCCGCCCGCCGCAGACAGCCGCGGATGAGATAGGCGCGAATCTGATAGGTTCCCATCGCCGGGTCATTTCCCTCCCGTACGCCCCACTGGAGCAGCAGGGCGCAGATTCCCGCCAGTACCGCCGCCGCCGCGCTGGTGCCGCTCATAAGACCGGGGCCATAGGGATAAATTCCGCCCACCCCCACGCCAGGGGCCGTCAGGTCGGGAAGAATCCGGTCGTCCCAGGCGGGACCGCGGGATGATTTGGCGTACAGGCTCTTATTCGCGCTGTCGTACGCGCCGCAGCAGATGACGCCTGTGGCAGAGGCGGGACTTGTCACGGTATAATCCGGCGTAGCGGCCAGGAATTCCACCGTAGGCGAGACAAAGCCCGTGATGGGAAGCCAGACCTGATACTGTCCGTTCAAAAGAATGTCCCCGTGGAGCTGGATGGTCCACACGCCGGGGGTGGCCCCCAGAATGCGGATGATGGAGAGCTGTCCCCCGCTGCCCTCTACTGGAAAATGGTACTCAATCTGCACTCTGGCGGCCTCCAGCACCAGTTTCACATCCGCGGCGGGGGAGGTTCCAGGCCGGGCGGGCACCCGGCCCACCAGTTCCCCGGAGGGCGAGCGCACCGACACCGACAGCCGGTCCGCCACCGTACTCCATACCGCCAGATAAACGTCCCCGGCGTGGTCGCCTACCTTCAAATCGACCTGGCCCGGTTTTTCGCCCGGCTTCAGGACGCCGCCGGTATGATGCCGGGCCTCTGCCTCGTTTCCCGCCGCCGCGCAGAGGCAAACGCCTTTTTGAATGGACACGCCGCCCAGATATTCCTCAAACACGCTGGCTCCGTCGTGGCTTCCGGAGTTGGTGCCCAGGCCGATGCAGATGGCCACCGGACGCCCCAGCTCCCGGGCCTTGCGGAGAATGTATTCCACCCCCAGCATGACTGCGCTGGATTCGTAGGCGTGCTCCTGCTCCGGCGGAACGCAGTATTTTTCCCGGTAAAAGGGCCGGGCCTTTTTCAGCTTCACGGCGATGATCTCCGCGTCCGGGGCCGCGCCGGAGAAGGACGGACTTTCCCGCCCGGCGGCTACGGAGGCCAGAAACGTGCCATGGCCTTCTTCGTCCCGTTCCGGCACCAGGGCGTATGGATTGTCGGAGGCCAGTGCGGCGTCAATCTCCGCCTTGCGGTACTCCCGGCCCAGGAGAAAGCCTTCGGGCGGTTCGCCGGAAGCGGTCTGGTCGTAGATGTATTGGATTTTGCTGCTGCCGTCCTCGTAGCGGAATACGTCCTGGGTATAGTCAATGCCGGTGTCGACGAAGCCGAGGAGCACGCCCCGTCCCTTCAGGTTCAGGTAGGGCTGGCTGTGGACCTGGGAAACGCCGGTGGCGTCCAGTTCCGGGCGGTCCAGAAGCCCCAGAACCACCGGGACCGAGCTGATAAACGCAGTCCCCAGAGCTTCTTCCAGATGGTGAAAATTCTCCGCCTTCATATAGCCCAGCACATACTGTCCGGACAGCATCTGCCCAATGACGACGTCTTCCGCCTGGGCCGCATACTCAAAAAAAGCGTCGGTGGCCCGGGTGACGAAATCAATGGTATCCGGCGCACGGATGAAATCCAGCGTCTCTTGAGACACCTGCATATTCAAAGCCCCCTCTCCAAATGGTTGACCAGTTCGTTCATGGTTCCGCACAGGTTCAGCCGCCCATAGCCCCACACGGGGTTCGGGTAGGTCATGAAGGGACTGCGAAGCGCGCCCTTGCACAAAAACGCCTTTACCCTCTGGTTATAAAGAAACGGATCGTTTTTCTGCACCACGCCCCATTCCATCATCAATGCCGCCGCGCCGGAGACAAAGGGGGCCGCCATGCTGGTGCCGGTAAACACGTCGTAGCCGCCTCCGGCCTTGGCGGAACGCACCGCTTCCGCCGGAGCCGCCAGGTCCAGGAGCACCCGGCCCGCGCAGTCCTGATCGCCCCGTCCGGAGAAGGGGCTGATCGTTTCCGTATCCGGCCGGAAGCCCCCCACCGAAATCGGATACAGAGCCGTTGCCGGAAGGGTGATGGTGAGGTCCGGTTCCGGCTGAAGGAAGGCCGTACGGTCGCTGACTTCCTCAATGGTGGGAAGCCAGATGTCAAACCGGCCGTCGGACACCTGCTTTCCAAAGCACCGGAGCTTCCACAGGCCGTCCAGCCCGCCGGCCGGGGCGTTCAGGAGAAACATGGCCTCCTGAGAGGCGGTATAATGGGTGGGCACGCCGTAAAAAACCGACACCCGGATAGAGCCGAAGCGCAGGAAACGGGTTCCCTCTGTCAGCGGCCCAGTGGACTGCCCGTTGGGTAAAATCAGATCAAATACCGCCTCGTCGGCGAAGTTTTTCCAGAGGGAGAGATAGATTTGCTCCCGCTGGGTGGAGACGTTGAATTCCACATCCAAGGTTTCATTTTCCACCAGACGGCCCCGGAAATGATGGGCTCCGGACCCTTCGTTTCCAGCGGCGCAGACCACTACGCTCCGCCCCCGCTGGGCGGACTGGTCGATGTAGGACTCAAACAGCGTCTGGCCCTGGTGGGACCCGGCGTTTGTGCCGTAGCTGAGGTTGACCACGCAGGGCATTCCCCGTTTTTCCGCCTCGTCCAGCAGAAATTTGACCGCCCGCATGATGTCCGTTGTCTGTGCGCTGGCCAGCTTGACCGCCGCGATGGACGCGCCGGGAGCCGCTCCGCTCCGTCCGGCGGCGATGGCGGCCACGGCGGTCCCATGGCCGTTTGGGTCGGCGGATGGGACCAGTCCGGCGGCGATTTCCTCGCCGGAGTAGGCCGCCCCGTGGAGAAAGCCCTCCGGCGGCGTGCCCTCCGCCGTCATGTCCCAGAACGCCACCACCCGGCTGGTTCCGTCGTCGCCCAAAAATTCCGGGTGAGTGAGATCCAGGCCGGAATCCACAATGCCGATCAGCACGCCGCGGCCCGACAGGTTCAGGCCGGTTTCCCGCTGCACCGGCGGAATGCAGGCTGCGTCCAGACTCCGGTCCGCCAGACTGCTGACATGACGGGCGGCTTCATAGCACGTTACCTGCTGATAGTCCAAAAGCGGTTCCGGCGGCTGTTCCCCCAGCTCAAAAATGGCAAACTGGGCGTCCAGTATCTCCATGGGATATTCCAGCGCGCGGATATTTCCTGTGTATTTAACGATATACTCCATGCAGCCCTCCGTTCGGATATTTTAGGCGGTGTCCCCAGACCTCCGCCCGCATAGGATAGTATATGGAAAGGAGGACTGCCGTTATGAATCCATCCTATGTGGACAAAGGCAATCTGCAAATTTATGTGACAGCGGGCGAGAGTCCCGACCCCATCCCAGGAGCCCGGGTGCGGATCAGCGACCCGGAAAACGGCAACGTATTGGAAGAAGTGACCACAAATTCCTCCGGGCAGACGCCCTTTTTGGAGCTGCCTGCGCCGCCTCTGGAACGGTCCGTGGAGGAGGAGGAAGCCGGACAGCGGCCCTATGCGGTCTATAATGTCACCATTTCCGCCAGCGAGTATCAGACCCTTCACATCGGCGGCGTGGAACTGCTGCCCACCAGCCGTTCCATCCAGCGGGCGGCCCTTCCGCCGGCCACGCCCGGCGGCTTTAACGTGCGAAACGTTCTGCTGGATCCCCATGCTCTTTGGGGCGAGCCGTCTTCCCGTCCGCAGGAGGAGGAAGTCAAGCCTCTGCCGGAAGCAGAGGGATTGGTGGTGCTGCCGGAACCGGTGATACCGGAATTTATTGTGGTTCATGCCGGACGCCCCGACGACGCCTCCGCGCCAAACCACTGGGTTCGGTTCAAGGATTACATCAAGAATGTCGCGTGCAGCGAAATTTATTCCACCTGGCGGACCGAGGCCATCAAGGCCAACGTTTTGGCCATTCTCTCCTTCACTCTCAACCGCGTGTATACCGAATGGTATCGGGGCAAGGGGTATGATTTCACCATCACCAGCTCCACCGCCTTTGACCAGTCGTATTCCCATGGGCGGACCATTTTTGAGGAAATTGGCGTAGTGGTAGACGATCTCTTTACGACATACATCACCAAGGAGGGGATTTCGCAGCCGCTGTTTGCACAGTATTGCGACGGACGGCGGGTGCAGTGCGGCGGATTGAGCCAGTGGGGGTCTCAGGCTCTGGCAGAACAGGGCTGGGATGCCGTGAGCATTGTGCGGAAATACTACGGTGCGGAAGCCTATCTGAAAAGCGCGGAGAAGGTGGAGGGCGTGCCGCAGTCCTACGGCGGCGAGGTGCTTTCCCAGGGAAGCGAGGGGGAGGACGTGCGGACGGTGCAGATGCAGCTGAACCGCATTGGGGACAATTTCCCGGCGATTCCCAAAATACCGGCGGATGGGATCTATGGCCCGGCCACCCAGGCCGCCGTGACGGAGTTCCAGAAGATTTTCCACCTGCCCCAGACCGGGAGCGTGGATTTCGCCACCTGGTACGAGATTTCCAATGTCTTTGTGGCGGTTGCGGGTCTGGCCTGAAGCCCGGCTTCCGTCCGGCGCAAAACCGGGCGTTCCTGAAAAGGAACGCCCGGCTTGTTTGGCTTGAAATTGTTCCGTCCAATTGCTTCCGGTTGCAAAACGGCGCGGGATATTGTATGATAAAAGCAGTTTTACAGCGATACATCTTTTCGGATTGCAGCGCATAAGCTGGAGGAAGTACAAAAGGAGGAAGCGCATGAGAAGTCGATCCAATATCCGGCAGAGCGCGGCAGTTTCCGCAGTGCTGCTGGCGGCATTGTTTTTGCTGCCCCTGGCCGTCATTGCCCCATTCCGTTCCGCCCTGGCGGGCAAAAAAGCCGCGCCGGACAAACCGCCCGAACCAAAACCAGAAGTCCGTCTCCCCTTTGAAAGCGGCGCGCTGGACGGCGATGTCCCCCTTCGGGTCCTGGACGGCGGGGAAGTGCGGGAGATGGACCTGGGAACCTATCTGGTGGGCGTTGTGCGGGCGGAAATGCCGGCTTCCTTTGAGCTGGAAGCTCTGAAAGCCCAAGCCTGCGCCGCCCGTACATACACCTTGTACAAGCTGTCCAACGGCGGGAATCACGGCGATACCGCCAATATCTGCACCGATTCCACCTGCTGTCAGGCGTACATCAGCGAGGAGCAGGCCTTTTCCAACTGGGGCGGCGATGCCGCCGCCTATGAACAGAAGGTGGAGCGGGCGGTGTCCGAAACCGACGGACAGGCCATCCTTTATGATAATACGCCGGTGCTTGCGGTGTTTCACTCCTCGTCGTCGGGGCTGACCCGAGCGGCGGGAGAGGTGTGGCTGAATGATCTGCCCTATTTGCAGCCGGTGCAGTCGCCGGAGCCCGGCGATACCATTCCGAATTATCACAGCCGCGTGGATTTCACGGCGGAGGAGTTCCGCACGAAGTTTCTGGAAGCACATCCGGAAGCGGATCTTTCCGGCCCGGCCGGAAGCTGGCTTTCGGACCCGGTGTCCGACGAAGCGGGCAGCGTGCGGACCTTGCGCGTGGGGGGCGTGGAGGTGAAGGGCACGCAGCTGCGGTCGATTTTGGGGCTGCGGTCCGCCTGCTTTACGTGGGAGGTCCAAAACGGAACCGTTTCCTTTTTCGTGACCGGCTACGGCCACGGCGTGGGCCTGAGCCAGTACGGCGCGAACCAAATGGCCGCAGGCGGCGCGGATTTCCGGGAAATTCTTACGCATTACTATACCGGCGTAACCATTGGGCCGGTCAAATAAAAGGGAAAGCGGGAGACAGAGATGAAAAATGCGCGCTGGAAACGGACCTTTGCAACGATTTACGCGGGACAGGCATTTTCCATTCTTGGTTCTGCGGCGGTGCAGTTTGCGATTATCTGGAATTTGACCGCCCGGACGGAATCTGCGATGACGCTGACTCTGGCGACGATGGTTTCTTTCCTCCCTAATATGGTGCTGGGGCCGTTCGCCGGCGTATGGATTGACCGCTATAACCGGCGCACGGTCATGATGGCGGCGGATGGCCTTGTGGCGATTTCCAGCGGGGCGTTGGGGGCCGCGTTTTTGCTCTGGGGAACGCCGCCAGTGTGGTTTGTGTACCTGATTTTATTTGTGCGCGGCCTGGGAAACACGTTTCACACCCCGGCAATGCAGGCGGCCATTCCGATGTTTGTCCCGGCGGATATGCTGACGAAAGCCGGAGGCTGGGGGAATTTGATTGTTTCCCTTTCTACGATGGCCGGTCCGGCTCTGGGGGCGTGGCTGATGGCGGCGTTTCCCATCGCGGCGGTTATGCTGGTGGATATCGCCGGGGCCGCCTTTGCAATTTTGTGTTTGCTGATGATCGCCCTGCCGGACGTGCCGCGGCGCAGTGAAGCCGTCCATATGTGGTCGGATCTCCGGCAGGGATTCCAGGCAATGCGGGAGAACAAAGCGTTAGCGGCGGTGTTTTGGCCGGTTGTGCTGACGAGCATTTTGTATCTGCCCCTCAGTTCGCTCTTTCCGCTGCTGGTTCGTGTCCACTACCAGGGCGGAGCCTGGCATAATGCGGTGGTGCAGCTTGTTTTTTCCGCCGGATTGCTCTTGTCGTCGCTGGTATTGGGGCTATGGGGCAGTTCCAAGGGGCGGTTTCGGATGGTGTCGGCGGCAATTGGCGCGATGGGACTGCTGGTGTGCATGAGCGGTTTGCTTCCATCGGAGGCTTTTGCGGTCTTTGTGATGTGCAGTTTTCTGATGGGCGGAAGCGGAACGTTTTTTGACGTTCCGCTGATGGCGCATATCCAGGAAACCGTACCGCCGGAAATGATGGGCAAAGTGTTTTCGCTGCTTACTACGGCGATGACGCTGGCGACGCCTTTCGGCCTGCTTGCGGCCGGACCTGTCAGCGAGATGCTGGGAGTGCAGACATGGTTTGCCGGTTCTGGTCTCCTGATGGTAATATTGGGAGCGTTTTGCTTTTTGTCAACCCGGAAATACGACCGCCCTGCGGAGGAAAACCGCCGCGCTTCAAACGAATGAACCGAATGGAGAGGACGTATGGGATGACCGAGAGACAAGCGATAATTGCACATAAGATAACCGTGCAGGCCGCAAAAAACAAGCTGAAGCGAATTCCTGGTATTGCGGTATTGGAACTTTACGGGGAAAAGGAGAACCTTGCCTTAAACGAGTGTGCTTCAAGGTATTTTTCTATATCATATGGGTATGACCAAAAGCCATATAGCAGGTTGTTCTATAAATCCCCGGAAAAAACCGTCTGTTCTTGGATTATTGACACTATGAACCTGAAAGAACACCGTGCGTATTACTATTTTTGCGGAATATGGAGCAAAATCGAACTGTTGGATTTAACGTGTGCCGTGTCTTTTTTATGGCGGGAAGACCATGGTTTTTTGTTCGCAGAGGCCGATTTGAGCCGAATGCTGGAATGCAGCTTTGATTCGCGTGATGAAAACCATTTTCTGATAGATATTTGGGAAAACAGAAAATAGGTCAATCCATAACTTCCGATTGACCGCGCTGTGTTCCTTTGCGCGCTGCCGCTTTACAAAATGCGGGGCATTGTGCTAAAATAAGAGGGAATTTCCCAACCAGGCGGAGAGGAGGCCGGAGACCAGATGAAAAAACAAGCCGCCGCATTGGCGTTAAGCATACTCTTTCTATTCCTGTGCTTTCCGGTCAAAGCCGCCGAAAGCGTCTACTTCACCGCCGCGGGCAGTTATATGCTGCCCCTGGCCGATCATACAATGCCCTTCTGGACTGGCGGATATCTTTACATCCCCAGCACCATTTTCACCGGCGCGGGGCGGGAGGCCCTGGATGTCTCCCAGGTTCTGAACAACGCGAAAAACCGCCTGGTGCTGTACAGCAGCGGACGTTCTCTGACCTTCGATCTCACCGCGAACTTTGCCAGCGACGACGACGGAAACACCTATTATCCCGGCGCAGTCCGCCGGAGCGGGACCGTGTTCGTCCCCGCTTATGTAGTCACCCGGTATTTTGACCTCACTTACTCCGTGATCGAGGTGGAGCGGGGAAGCCTTGTCTGGCTTCGCCCGCAGAGCTACACGCTCTCGGATAAGCTCTACGCCGACGCGGCCCAGTATTCCATGGAATCCGTCTACGCCGCGTATCTCCGGGCCAAGGAGGACGCCCTCCAGCCGGAGACGCCCTCCCCGGTATTGCCCAGCGGTCCCACGGCTTCGGACCCCTATATTCCGCCGGCGGTTACGCCCGCTCCGCAGCCGGACCCCGAGGACCCGGAGGAACTGACCTTGGCGGGACGGCGCGTCAACCTGTGCATAGAGGCGAACGCCTCCACAGAAGCCCTTCTGGACGTGCTGGAGGCCCGCGGCGTGCAGGCGACGTTTTTCGCCCCGGCGGAGTTCCTGGCCCAGGAAGAAAATCTCCTGCGCCGCATGGCCGCCTCCGGACAGCACATCGGGATTCTGGCGGACGGTAAGGACCCGGAATACAGCGTCCCGGAACAGCTGGCGGCGGGAAATCGGTCGCTGTACTTCGCCACCTGCGGCATGACCCGCCTTGTGTACGTCCAGAACGCCTCCGCCCAGAACCTTCTGGAAACGGAGGCCGAAGGCTGCCGCAATCTGACCCCCCATTTCAGCCGGGATGGTTTGCAGACGGCCTCCGCCGCCGGCCAGCTGCTCCGCCGCGCGGCGGCCCGTTCGGGGGATTCGACGGTCTGGCTCAGCGGTCTGACGGCTTCCGGACTGCGGTCCTTCCTGGACGCTGTGGAGGAAGCTGGGGGACAGTGCGGCGGCTGGACGGAGATTACATAACGGCCCGGCAGAAAAAACGGGCCTTGTCCCAAAAATTTTACAAAATATTCAACACCCTGCCGTCAGGCCGGGTATAATGAAAGGATAAACTTGGAAAACTGGGAGGGAATCGTTTATGGGACGCAATATTCTGGTTGTGGAAGATGACCGCAACATCTCGGACCTGATCCATATGTATCTTGTAAAGGAAGGGTTTGACGTCCGCATTGCGGGCGACGGCGGAAAGGCCATCGAGGAGTTTCAGAAGGCTGTCCCCGATTTAATTCTGCTGGATATCATGCTTCCCGTCATGGACGGCTGGGCCGTCTGCGCCAAAATCCGGGAGACCTCCCGTGTTCCCATCATCATGCTCACCGCCAAGAGCGAGGTTTTCGACCGTATTCAGGGCCTGGAAATGGGCGCGGATGATTACATTGTCAAGCCCTTTGAGATGAAGGAGCTCATTGCCCGCATCAACGCCGTCCTCCGCCGGACGGAGATCCCCAACGACACCAGCAAACGCCTGACCTTTGACAAGCTGGTGATCAATCTGGATTCCTATGAGCTGATTGTGGACGGAAAGAAGATCGACACGCCGCCCAAGGAACTGGAATTGCTCTATCATCTGGCGGCCACGCCGAACCGGGTCTATACCCGCAACCAGCTTTTGGACGAAGTGTGGGGCTTCGACTACTTCGGGGACAGCCGGACGGTGGACGTTCACATCAAACGCCTGCGGGAGAAGGTGGAGGACGTATCGGACCAATGGGCGTTGAAAACTGTGTGGGGCGTGGGCTACAAGTTTGAGCTGACCGTCCCCCAGGAGAAGGGTGAGACATGAGACGGCTCCGGCATCCCCGCACCCAGAGCCTTTACTGGCGGCAGCTGTTCGTTACGGCGGGCATGGTGGTGCTGACCCTGTGCCTGCTGGGAGCATCCTTTTTCTCCCTGAGCTACAACTATGCCCGCAGCCAGCAGGGCGAGGAAATCGCCGCCAAGGCCCAGGTCATGAGCCAGCTTTCCCTGAGCTACCTGGAAAGCGGACGCTATATGGACATCGAGGACCTGCAAAATGATTTGGATTTCCAGCGGCTGGCCAGCTTTGCCGCCATGGTCTCCGACGTTCATTTTCTGGTCTGCGACACCAAGGGGCAGGTACTGCTGTCCACGGACGACACCCTGGACGGGATGTCCGTGACGGTTTCGCCGGAGATGACCCGTCAGGTGATGGAGCAGGGCAGCGCGTCCTGGCGGGAGGACCTGGGGGGCATTTATGCCCAGCGGCGTTTTGCCGTGGGGGTCGCGTCGGTGAACCCCATCACCCGGGAGACCGTCGGGGAAGTGGTGGCCGTGGCAACCATGGCCTCGCTGGACTCTATGTGGCAGGGCTTTATTGGGCTGTTTTTCATGACCGCCTTCGTGGTGCTGATGATCGCCTTTATGGCGTCCTCCATCACCGCCATGCGGCAGGTGAAGCCCATCCGGGAGATGGTGGAGGCCACCCGGCGGTATGCCGGAGGGGATTTTGATGTCCGCATGGACGATTATGGCCGCAGCGACGAGGTGGGGGAACTGGCGGCGTCCTTCAACGCCATGGCGGAGAGCCTTCAGCAGACGGAACGGCAGCGGCGGGAATTCATCGCCAACATCTCCCACGAGCTGAAAACCCCCATGACCACCATTGCGGGTTATACGGACGGTATTCTGGACGGCACCATCCCGCCGGAGAACGAACGGCCCTATTTGCAGATCATCTCCGACGAGAGCCGCCGCTTGAGCCGCCTGGTGCGGCGGATGCTGGACGTGAGCCAGCTGCAAGCCATGGACCCCCTTCGGGGCGGCGTCCGCTTCGACCTCTGCGAGAGTATGCGGCGGGTGCTGATCTCCATGGAAAAAAAGATCAACGACCGCCGTCTGGATGTGGAAGCCGATATCCCCGACGAGCCGATTCTGGTCCTGGGGGACAACGACATGATTACTCAGGTGATTTACAATCTTCTGGAAAACGCCGCGAAATTCGCACGGGAGGGAACCGCCCTGTATCTGGGCGTAGCCGTGCTGGGGGGCAAGGCCCGGGTGACGGTGCGGAACGTGGGGGATACCATCCCCGCCGGAGAGCTGCCGCTGCTGTTCGAGCGGTTCCACAAAAGCGACAAATCCCGCAGCGAGGACAAGGACGGCGTGGGTTTGGGGCTGTATATCGTCAAGACGATTCTGGAACAGCACAAGGAACGAATTGAAGTAACCAGTGAGAACGGAGTGACGGAATTCTCCTTCTCCCTGACGACGGAGTGAGAGAGCAGAATATGGGAGTATTTGAGCAGCACCGGGGGGAGTTTCCCGGCGAGATTGTGGAAGTCTACCGGCGGCCGGTCCCGATACCGGGCCGGGAGCCGGGGGAGATCGTGGAGGTCTACCGCCAGCGGGACCGCCGGGAGGTGGTGGAGCAGTACCGCCGCGCCCTGCCGGTCCATCCGGCGGAACCGGCGCAGGAGCCGGACCTTTTGACGGATTTGTTTCCGCCGCCAAGAAAAACCGAAAACCGCCCGCTGGAACGGCCCGCGCCCCAGGCGGCGGAGAAGCCGTCCGCCGCGATGATTCCCCTGCGGCAGAGAAAGCGGCGAAAGACCGGCCTGCGGATGTTCGTGTTTTTTGTGGTGACGGCGGTTTTGATGACCGTGGGCGTCCGGCTGATGGAAGACGTTGCCCCCCAGGAAATGCGGGACCCGTTTGAGCATTACGGCTGGGAGGACGAGGGACCGGTTGAGGATTTGGCCGACAAACGGATTACCATTCCCAGCTGGCCCACGGGTCAGGGCGTAGAGCTGACGGTCCTCCGGGAGCACGGCGGCACGCTGACGCCCCAGGAGGTCTACCGGCAGGTGAATCCGTCGGTTGTGACGGTGATGGTGGGCATCAGCGGGAACAAAATGTCTGTGGGCACCGGCGTGATTTTTACGGAAGACGGCTATATTCTGACGAATCATCACGTCGTGGAGGGCGGCAAAAACTGCTCGGTCCTGCTGGACACCGGAAGAAGCTGCGACGCCATGTATGTAGCCGGAGACGCGGAAAATGACCTGGCCATTTTGAAGGTGGAGCCGGGAGAGCTGCGGGACCTGGGCGCGCTGCCTGCGGCGGCGTTCGGGGATTCGGACCTGCTGTCCGTGGGGGACCCGGTGTACGCCATCGGGAACCCGCTGGGCTGGGAGCTGCGGGGAACGCTGACCGACGGCATTGTATCCGCCATCAACCGGGATGTGGAGGTGGACGGGCGGATCATGACGCTGATCCAGACCAACGCCGCTCTGAACTCCGGCAATTCCGGCGGCCCGCTGATCAATGAATACGGTCAGGTCGTGGGCATCAACGTCATCAAAATGAGTTCCGATTACTCCACCGTAGAGGGGCTGGGGTTTGCCATTCCCTCGGCGTTGATGAATCGGATGGTCAACGACCTGCTGGCCTGGGGCGAGATCAAGCCGGAACCCCAGCTGGGCGTTACCGTCCTGCGGACGGGAGAACAGCTGGCGGACGGCGTTTGGGGCCTGGAGGTCCGGGAGGTGGAGAAGAATTCCGCCGCAGACCTGGCGGGCATGGAAGCCGGTGATTTCCTCCTGACGGCGGACGGCGAAACCCTGTATACCATCCAGGACCTGATGCGGGTACGCCGCCGGTTCCACGTGGGCGACCAGCTGCCGGTGACGTTCTGGCGGGATGGAAAGACCATGGAGGCCGTTTTGAACCTGGAAAACGTAGTGGACGAATGACAAAACCCGGACGGAAAACCAGATTCCGTCCGGGTTTCTGCGTATTCAGGCGTCCAGTTCCAGAACGACCGGGCAGTGATCGCTGCCCTGGATTTCGCTCCAGATGTCCGCGCCGCGGAGACGGTCCCGGAGACGCTCGGAGATAATGAAATAGTCAATTCTCCATCCGGTGTTGTTCTGCCGCGCACGGCCCCGGTAGCTCCACCAAGAATAAGCCCCGGTTTTGTCCGGGTACAGGGTTCGGAAGGTGTCCACAAAGCCGCAGGAGAGCAGTTTGGTCATCTTGCCCCGCTCCTCGTCGGTGAAACCGGGATTCCGGCGGTTGGGACCGGGGTTTTTCAGGTCGATTTCCTGATGCGCTACGTTCAGATCGCCGCAGTAAACCACCGGCTTTTGGGCGTCCAGCTCGCAGAGGTAGTCCCGAAGATCGTCCTCCCAGGCCATGCGGTAATCCAGACGGAGAAGCTGGTCCTTGGAGTTTGGGGTATAGCAGCAGACCAGGTAAAAATCCGGGTATTCCGCCGTAATGACGCGGCCTTCGTGGCGGTGCTCGTCTATGCCGAAGTCGTATATGACGGAAAGCGGCTCCTGACGGGTGAAAATGGCGGTGCCGGAATAACCCGCCTTGTCCGCGCTGTTCCAGTAGCGGTAATAGCCGGGGAGATCGAATTCCGCCTGTTCAGGGCGCATTTTGGTTTCTTGCAGGCAGATTACGTCCGCATTGGCAAAGTCGCAGAAGTCTAAAAAGCCTTTTTTTAAGCAGGCCCGCAGGCCGTTTACATTCCAGGAAATCAATTTCATGAGTTGAGGCTCCTTTTGGATAGAAAATTCAATACGCCTCCTATTGTAACGGATTTTTGCGGAAAAAACAATTGCCAGCGGAAACAATTTGCAGTAAAATATTCCTACAATACCAGAATAGGAGGATTTGATCCATGGGTTTTTTAGACAGATTCCGCAGGAAGAAACCGGAAGCGTCTTCTTCGCCAGTGTCCCCGGCGAAAAAGCACGATGGTCCCGTAACAGACGAATACTCTCCCGGCGGGTCCCCGATCTACCGGTATGAGGACCATGAGGATGCGGGTTTTCAGCCGCCGGTGGAATGCGGGGTCTATGCAAGAGAAATCGAAGCGCACTTTGAAGCCCTGTTCCCGGACCGGGGCGGTTTTGTATATCATGAGATTATCAGCGATTTGGTCCATGTGGATGTACATATCCTTCGTCCCAAGGAGGAGGGGGATTTTTATGTCCTCTACACCACCGGCATGAGCGACCTGCCAATGACGCTGCCGGAGGAAATTTCCGACCGGGAGGATTTGAAGCGGGCGGAACTGTTCATGTTCCTGCCGGGTGACTGGAATGTTGGGGAGGAAATGGAGAAGCCCAGCGATCTGCCCTATGAAAACTATTGGCCAATCAGCACCCTGAAATTTCTGGCGCGGTTTCCGCATGAGTACAAAACCTGGCTGGGCTTCGGCCACACCATACCCAACGGCCCGGATTACGCGCCGTTTTGCGAGGGCGTTGGGTTCGGCGGGGTGGCGCTGTCCTGGTTCGGCGGAGATCTGGGACGCATGGAAACGGAGGACGGCCGGAATATTCTGCTGTATTATGTGATTCCTGCGTATAAGGAGGAAATCGAATACAAGCTGAAATATGGCATGGAGGGGCTGGACGAGCGGTTCAAAGAGAATGAGCTTCCCCTTGTGCTGGATATCCACCGCCCGAATTACTGCGCGGATTTTACAGAAGTTTTGGACTGACATGGCGGAGGTTTTGCGAGTCCCGCAGGATGAAATTGAAACGAACGAGGACGACTGCTATTTTGAGGCCGTTTATCAGGGCAAACCCTTTACGGGGATTGCCTGGAGCGATGAAGACGGCGAGTACTCGGAAATTTCTTATGTAAATGGAACGGCTCAGGGACGGAGCTTCAGCTTGTTTCCAAACGGGGCGATGTCCAGCGAGGAATGGGTGGAGCAAGGGCGGACCGTTAAAAGCGTGTGCTGGTGGCCGCCGGGACAGATCATCTGGCGGAGGCATACGCCGGGTTTTACGCAGTTCTTTTACCGGGACGGTACGTTAGGCATTGAACGAACGGCGCAGTATGAGCGGCTGTTTTATGCGTCCGGCGCACTGCGGCAGGAGCAGGTTTTTGAAACGGCGGGAGCGGTTTGCCGTTATTTCGGAGAGGATGGCAGACTGGCGGCGGAATGGCGGCGGGTAGGGGACGGCCTGCGCTGGAAGGAAGTGGATTTTTCTTTCCAGGACGCATATATCCGGGAGCATTACGAGAAGCTGCTGGAGGACCGGGATTTTGAGCGGTGTTTTCAGCATTGGCTGGGAGAACCGCCGAAAGCGTCCAAATTCCGGCGGTTTGGGCCTTTGGAGGAGGAAAAAGACCGTGGGGAAATTGGCGCGGTCATCTGCCGTTTGCTTCGTTCGGAAAACTTGCAGGTTCGCTATTTTGGCATTACCTTAGCGGGGATTTACCAGGTGAACGAAGCAAAGGCCCTGCTGCAAGAGGCTCTTTCTGTGGAAGTGTGTCCTCCGGCTGTCCGGCGTTTGGACGGAAACGGAATGTCTTACGGCAGGACCATTGCCGAAGCGGCCAGACGGGCGTTGGAAAAATTTCGCCGGTGAACCGCTGACGGAAAGCGGCTTCCTAACAAAAGACTCCCTCTGTGAGACGGCTGCGGTCTCATAGAGGGAGTAGCTTTTTGATTACTCGGTTTTTTGCGGTCCGGAATGCCGGTCCCGCTCGTATTCCAGACGCTGGGCTTCCCATTTGGCGCGGTCGCTGCCGTCGAGGGGGCGGAGAACCCGGCAGGGGTTTCCGCCGGCGATGACGCCGGAGGGAATGTCCTTTGTAACGATGGACCCGGCGGCAATGATGGTATTACTGCCGATGGTCACGCCTGGAAGGACAACGGAGTTTCCGCCAATCCAAACGTTATCGCCGATGGTAATCGGAAGGCCGAATTCCAGGTCCAGGTTGCGGACTTCCGGGACGGTGGGGTGTCCGGCAGTATACAGACAAACCCGGGGCGCGAAATAGGCGCGGCTGCCGATGGTAATGGGGGCAACGTCCAGGAAAATGCAGTCGTAGTTTGCGTAAAAATTGTCTCCGAGATGAATCTGCGAACCGTAGTCGCAGCGGAAAGACGGTTCTATGTAGCAGTCTTTTCCCATGGAGCCAAGGAGCTGCTTTAAGATGGCGTCGCGTTCTTCCCAGGCGTTTGGGTGGGTGTTGTTGTACTTCCAGCAAAGCTCGTGGGCACGTGCGCGAGCGGCGGCCAGGGTTTCGTCTCCGGCAAAATAGAGCTTTCCGGAGAGCATCCGTTCCTGTTCGGTCATAAGATCCCTCCTCATAAAAAATACGGCGCAGAAAGCTGCTTCAAGCACCGGATTCGCGGCGAGTCAGCTTTCTTTTGCTTACTTTTCTTTCTCGAAAGAAAAGTAAGTCAGACGCTGTTGTAACGGCGGAGAGCACAGTTATACAGAGCGGCCATGCGGGGTTCTAAAACCGGTTCCGTGACTTCTTCGCCGTCTTCCTGATAGTACCAGTTGTCGCCGTCCGTGCTGATCTGGGACTCCAGATCCTTCAGCTTGAATGTGTTCAGCTCTACGCTGCCGCGGTTCCAGGTCCGCAAGACATAGGGGACGCTGACATCCGCCGGAGAATCAATAATCGCCAGGCGCAGCTCCTCAATATATGCGCCGCCAAAGGGCTGCTCTAATTTTACATCGGCAAAGCCGCTGTCATAAAACGCCTCCAGAGCCGACTCCAGATCGCTGTTATTCCAGACCGGCGCAATCAAGCTCACTTCCTGAAGCTGAATCCGCTTCTTTCCAGAGGGCTGAAGACCCGAAATTGGAATCAGATCGTCCAGCTCAAAGGGGCCGGTCTTGGTCTTGGGCAGAAAAATCCGAGAGGCGCTGTCGGCGGTCAGACTTGCCAGGAGCGCGTGTATCGCCCAGTCAAGAAACAAATCAAAATTCCGGCCGGACGCCTTGCATCGCTGGACGCCGCTGCTTAAAAATTTTGACATGGACTCATAATCCGTCAGCACCATAGGCGGGAGAGGACCTTCATATAAGTTTTTCAATCGTGTGACTTTCCGCATAGATAACCTCCAATATAGAGCGGGCCGTCTGGCCCGCAGGGCTTGCCTGACGGCTATTTTACCACGAAGGAAGTCGAAAAACAACCTAAAAAATACAGTGGATTTGACGGCGGAAGCCGGGGAAGTCATTTTGGACGGGGCGTCCGGCGAAAAGAACACAAAAGGCCCCCGAAGGGACCTTTTGCAGATTCTTAATATGTATTTATGCAGTGGGGGAACCGGACATGATTTTGCTCAGAAATCCGATTTATGCGCCTCATACTCGGCGGTGGCCTCCGCCAGAGTCTGGCCCTCAATGGTCCAGTCGACCTCGAGAATCGCCTCCACCGGGACGGCAAGATACATATTGTTGCCGTATGTATACGCGCCGGAGGTGACGCCGGTTACACGGCCGTAAACGTTCAGCAGCGCGCCGCCGCTGCTGCCGTGGGAAATATCGGCGGTGTTCATCACCATCGGCAGGGCGTAGCTCTCCACGTCGCGGTTGGTGTCGCTGACGATGCCGCTGCTGACCGCAAGACCCAGACCCAGCGGATTGCCCAGGGTATACACCACGTCGCCGGGGCGGAGGTCCTTCGTGCCGGCAATATCCAGCGTGGCAAAAGCGGGGGTGACCTCGCCCTCAACGGACATCTGGTTCACGCGGACAAGGGCAATGTCAATATCCGGGTCATAGAACAAAACCCGCTCAATGGAATACGTCTCGCCGGTAACAAGCGTGGCGGTGGCCAGGACCGCCGTGTCAATGGTATGATGGTTTGTCACGGCAAGGCCGTCGGCGGTGATGAAAAAGCCGCTGGCTTCGCCGGAAACCTTTTTCTCCCGGAAATCCTTCTCGCTGTCATAAGAACGGATGCAGAACACAGCGGACATATAACGGTCCGCAACCTGCCGGGCGGTCAGCTCCTGATTGAACAGGCCGAGGGCATTGGCGGTGGCCTGTGTGCAAAGGCCCTGGTCAATCCGCTTTTGAATGAGGGTGGAGCCGTCGGGGGCGGGGAAGGTCAGCGCGTCCCGGACAATCTGAAACAGGTCGCCTCGGGTGAGTTCGCCCTTGTAGGTCTTGGAGATCATGCCGATATGCCGCGCATAGGTGGCGGCGGTTTCTGCGGGGAAGCCGCCGTCCTCATATCCCAGAAGCCGGAACAGGGACGCGCAGAATTCATCCGCCGTAACGGCCTCCTTCTGGCCGCTGGCCGACGTAACCCAGCCTTTGTCCATCGCATAATCCAGCGCGCTGTGATCGCTTCTGTTGCCGCCGGAGAGCATGACCAGCAAGGCCGTGGACTGGGCGCGGAGGGCGGGTTCTCCAAGGACGTAATCCTCCGCCTCGTCCATCAAATTCAATGCCGCCAGAAGATCGGCGGCCCGGTGTCCCTCGCCCTCCAGCGCGGAGGCGGCGGGCAGCGCGGAGATCAGCAGAATCAGGGCGCAGAACATTGCGATTAGTCTCTTTTTCATGTAGAAGCCTCCAAAACTAGAAATATGCCGTTATTTTAGCACGCTTTTCCTCGGATTGCAAGGGGCGGAGCTGGACAGGGGCGGAAAAGTTTGGTATAATAATAATAACCGTCCAATACGGGCGGATTCCAGCCGCTGGCAGACTGCGGAGCCTTGGCGTCTGAATTTACCAAAGAAAGGGAGAATGTTCAATGGAATTAAAAGAAATTCTCGGAAAGTGCGATCACACGCTTCTGGCGCAAACCGCCGCGTGGGAGGAGATCCGCGCCCTGTGCGATGACGGCGTGAAATACGGCTGTGCCAGCGTCTGTATCCCGGCCAGCTACGTTAAGCAGGCGGCGGAGTACCTGGACGGAAAACTGGCGGTCTGCACCGTCATCGGCTTCCCCAACGGCTACGACACCACCGCCGCAAAATGCTTTATGGCCTCCGACGCGGTGGACAACGGCGCGGACGAGGTGGATATGGTGATCAACCTCGGCTGGGTGAAAGACAAGCGGTGGGACGACCTTCTGGAGGAAATCAAAGCCGTCAAGGACGCCTGCAAGGGCAAGCTGCTGAAGGTGATTATCGAAACCTGCTTCCTCACGGACGCCGAAAAAATCAAGATGTGTGAAATCGTCACAGCTTCCGGCGCGGACTATATCAAGACCTCCACCGGCTTCGGCGGCGGCGGGGCCACCCGGGAGGACGTGGCTCTGTTTGCAAAGCACGTGGGGCCGGATGTGAAGATCAAGGCCGCGGGCGGCATTGCCGACCTGAAAGACGCAGAGGATTTTGTAAACCTGGGGGCCAGCCGTCTGGGCACCAGCCGGGTTGTGAAGGCCGTAAAGGCCATGGAGGGATAATCAATAATGGGAACGCCTCATAATGAAGCGACGAAGGGCGCGTTTGCCAAAACCGTCCTGATGCCCGGCGACCCCCTGCGGGCAAAATTTATCGCAGAAACTTTTCTGGAAAACGCCGAATTGGTAAATAACGTCCGGGGAATTCACGGCTATACCGGCAGCTATAAGGGGACGCCGGTGTCCGTCATGGCCTCCGGCATGGGAATGCCCAGCATCGGCATTTATTCCCATGAGCTGTTTCATATGTACGACGTGGACAACATCCTGCGTATCGGCAGTGCGGGAGCCATTTCCCCCAAGCTCAAGCTCCGGGATGTGGTAATGGGACAGGGGGCCTGCACGGATTCCCGCTATGCCCATCAGTTCGGCCTGCCGGGGACCTTCGCCCCGATCGCGGACTATAAGCTGCTGGAAACCGCCGTCGCCGTGGCCCGCCGCTTAGGCGTGGAGCCGCCGGTGGGGAACCTGCTCTCGTCGGACGTTTTCTATAACAAGGCGGGCGACACCCTGGATTGGGGCAAAATGGGCGTGCTGGCGGTGGAGATGGAATCGGCCGCCCTGTACTGCAACGCCGCGGAGGCCGGAAAACGGGCGTTGGCCATCTGCACCATTTCGGACAGTCTCGTTACCGGCGAGGAACTGCCTGCGGCGGACCGTCAGACCAGCTTTACGCAAATGATGGAAATTGCCCTGGAAACCGCGCTGGAAATGGCCCGCTGAGAGCCGCGGAAAACTGGAAAAAGAAAACAAACCGTAAAATTGTGGAATTCCCGTTGAAATTGGCGGGACAAGCTGTTATAATGAGCGCAGTCCTACGGACCAAGGCCCCTTCGGGGCCGCCACTACGAAAGGAAGGTAAAACGTACATGAAGAAGTTTCTTGCATTGCTCATGGCCATGATGCTGGTGCTGTCCCTGGCCGCCTGCGGCAGCAATAATGGCGGAAGCGGCGACGCCAGCCTGGGCGGCGACACCACGCAGGGCGAGGACGCCCAGGAACCCGCCGGCGGCGATGAGCAGACCCCCGAGGACACCCAGCCTCCCGCTGCGGCGGACTCTGCCGACGACATTGAGGACACCATGACCTCTGCCGACGGCAAGTATGAAGTGGCTTTCGTCACCGACGTGGGCCAGCTGAAGGATAAGTCCTTCAACCAGGGCACATTCGACGGCGTGAAGCTCTATGCCAACGCCAACGGTCTTTCCTACAAGTATTATCAGCCTGCCAACGCCAACGAGGCGACGGATGACGACCGCTATGACGCCATGAAGGCCGCCGTGGATTCCGGCGCGACCGTCGTGGTCTGCGCGGGCTTCATGCAGGAAGGCGCACTGAAGCGTGCCGCCAGCGAGTTCCCCGATGTGAAGTTCATCTTCATCGACGGCTATCCCCTGTCTGACGAGGGCGGCAACAACCTCACCAACGTAGCCCCCATCGCCTTCAAGGAAGAACAGTGCGGCTACTTCGCGGGCTACGCGGTTGTCAAGGAAGGCTTTACGAAGCTGGGCTTCTCCGGCGGCGGCGGCGGCACGAACGACGCCTGCTGCCGTTACGGCTACGGCTTTGTGCAGGGAGCCAACGCGGCGGCGGCCGAGATGGGCGTGGATGTCAGCGTGAATTACAGCTGGCAGTATGGTTCCACCTTCTCCGCCTCTCCCGAGCTTCAGACCATGGCCAACGGCTGGTATCAGAGCGGCACTGAGATTATCTTCGCCTGCGGCGGAGCCATGTTCCAGTCCATCGCTGCGGCGGCTTCCGCCAATGACGCCTACATGGTGGGCGTGGACGTGGACCAGTCCAGCCAGTCCGACGCGGTTGTGACCTCCGCCATGAAGGGCTTGGCCGACGCCGTTCAGTGGGCCGTTGCAAAAGTCTATGACGGTTCTTGGGACGAAATCGGCGGCGTGCCCACCTCCCTGGGTGCAGCGGAAGATTCCGTCGGCCTGCCGACCGCTACCTGGTCTTTGGAGAATTATACCGTTGCCGAATATGAAGAACTGCTGGCTTCCGTCAAGAGCGGCAGCTTCACCGTGGACAACGACTTCTCCAAGCTGGAAACCACCGATTGGAGCAATCTGACCCTGACGGTGATCTGATTTCACCGTGGAAAAGGCCCCGGCTTTTGCCGGGGCCTTTCTGTATCCTGGATCGTTTTGCCGAAACGGGAAGAAGTCCCCCGGATTCTTCCAGGGGACTTCCAGTCTATGAGCCGTCCACGGCTTTGGAAAAGGCTTCCGCTGCCGCAGGAACCTCCGTGCCGGCGGCAATGCTTTGAAGCATCTTCCACCATGCCTCCCGGGCAGTTACCCAGCCGGGGGTGATTTGAATGTAATCGCCCATATACTCTGTGAACAGGCTGTATTCGGACATGATCGCGTCATTGGCGTAAAGGTCGTCCAGATCCCGTACGGGCCAGTATGTGGAGGCCAGGACCGCGTTGCGGTATTTCCCGTCCCGGTCGGTCATGAAGCGGATGAAGGTCTTGGCGGCATCCACCCGGGCTTCGTCGCCGTTGTCAAACACGCCGAAGCCCCAAATACCGCCTTCCAGACGGGGCTCGCCCGTTTCCGAGGGAAACGCCATTGGAAAAATGTCAAAGTTTTTGTGGGGGTTCTTCAGCGTCTGCTGGATTTCCAGAGAGACATTCCAGCAAAAGGCCATAGCCAGTTCGCCCTGGCAGAAACGTGCAATTTCCTCGGCGGCGGTCGTTTCCGGTTCAAAACGGATGCCTTCCAGGTCCCGCAGCAGCTCCAAGGCCCGGATATTTTCCGGGCTGTTGACGGTGTAACGGTCATGGTCCGGACTGGTGAAAGAACCGCCGAACAGATTGTTTACCAGCGCACGGGTGCCCTGGTCGCCGCTCTGGCCGTTGCAGTAGACAGCCGCTGCCTGAGAGTGCCCATAAGCAACGAGGGCCTTGACGGCGTTGACGAAGCCCTCGGTTGTCCAGGTGCGGGTTTCCAGGTCGAGATACTGCAAGGCCCCCGCCGCTTCAAAGAGCTCATAATTGATTGCCATGCAGTGGGAGCTCATGCAGAGGGGAAATTCGTAGTAGGCCCCGTTTTCGTGCCGGCAGGCGGCTTTCACAAAATCATAGATTTCCCCTGCGTGCTGTTCGCTTTCCCACAGGTCGCTAAGGTCTGCCAGAAGGCCCCGGTCGCCCCAGTTGGAAACCAGACGCTCAGGGCCTTCCAGAACCAGATCCGGAGCATGGCCGGAGGAAATGGCGTCGTGAATGCGCTGGTCGCCGGTGGTGTAGTCAAGGCATTCCACCGATAGGCGGATATGCGGGTAAGTCCGGTTGAAATCGCCGATGAGGCTGGCGACAGTGGTGGCATTGCCCCAGTTACCCACCGGGTAGGTCCAGAGAACCAGCTCCACCGGTTCCAATGCCGGCGATTCTTCCTCCGGCTCCTCTGGCGGACCGCTCCAGCAGGCCGTTAAGCTGACGGCGGTGAAAAGAGCGGTCAGAAGTGTCAATAGTTTTTTCACAACGGTATTCCCCTCTTGTTAAGCATCCGTGTCCCGCTGCTGAAAGTGTTCCGCCAAAAGCCGGGCAACCTCGCCCACATCCATCGGCTTTGGCGTGTGGGCATTCATTCCGCTGTCCAAACAATGCTGCACGTCATCGGCAAAGGCATCCGCGCTCATGGCGATAATGGGGATTCCGGCGGCATCCGGCCGGTCCAGGGCGCGAATAACCTCCGCGGCCTCGAAACCGGTCATCACCGGCATCCGCAGGTCCATCAAAATGGCGTCGTACCACCCTGCGGGGGAGGCGGCGAATTTTTCCACGCACAGTTTTCCGTTTTCCGCCCAGTCCAGCTCCAGGCCCAGCTCGGAAAGAAGCTCGCTGGCGATTTCCCAGTTCAGGTCGTTGTCCTCCGCCAGCAGGATCCGGCGTCCGTTGAAGGTTGCCGGTCTTTCCTCCGGCAGGGGAAGGGGGGCTGGCGCGGTCCCGGCAAAGGGCCGCAGGCCGTAGTAAAGGCTGGAACGAAACAGGGGCTTGGAGATGAACCCGCTGGCCCCTGCGGCGCGGGACTCCGCCTCAATTTCTCCCCAATCGCCCTCATAGAGCAGCACAAGGGGAATGGTCCCGCCAAAACGGCTGCGGAATTTCTGGATGGCGTTCACCCCGGTTTCCGGGTCCCAGTCCAGGAGAACCAGATGAAAGGGCTGGGAGTCCAGAAGCTCAAAGGCGTGCTCCGGCGTCCTGGAAATCTGCGCCTGGACGCCGATGGATTGCAGCGCAACGGCGGCAGAGCTGGCGGTACGTTCGTCCGGCTCGACCAAAAGGACTTTTTGTTCCGGCAGATGAATTTCCGCCTCCTGGGACATGGTTTTTTCCAGGTCCAGGGTGATGTGAAATTCGCTGCCCTGATCCGGCGCGCTTTTCACTTCAATCGTACCGCCCATCGAGTCAACGATGTACTTGGTGATGGTCATACCCAGACCGGCCCCGGCCGTTTTCTGGACGCGCGCGCTGTCCTCTCGGACAAACGCCTCAAACATTTTCTGCTGAAATTCGGCGGTCATGCCGACGCCGTTATCTTTGACATAAAAATGGATGCGGGTAAAGGCGTCCCCTTTGGGAGAGGGTTCCTCGTGAATGGTGAGGGAAGCGTGGCCGCCCTCGGGGGTGAACTTGATTGCATTCCCCAGAAGGTTCAGCAGGACCTGACTGAGGCGCACGCCGTCGCTGCACAGGTTTTCATAGGGGACATCCTGAATATAAACATGAAACTGCTGTTTTTTCTCCTGGAACTGGGGCTGTATGATAGCAAGAATGTTGTGAATGATTTCCCGGAGGGAAAGGGGCTGCATATTGAGATTCAGATGCCCGGCCTCGATTTTGGACATATCCAGCATATCGTTGATCAGCCCCAGGAGGTGGCGGCTGGAAACGCTGATCCGCTTGAGGCAGGTGCGGACCTGCGAGGTGTTGCTGTCCAGGTTGGCAATGGCAATGGTGGTCATGCCTATGATGCCGTTCATTGGGGTACGGATGTCGTGGCTCATGTTGGAGAGGAAGTCGCTCTTGGCCCGGCTGGCCCGCTCGGCGGATTTCCGCGCCTCGTCCAAAACCCGGAGCTGCCGCCGGGTCTGACGGAAATAGCCCAGAAATACCAGGAGCAGCGCGCCGAGAATCAGGGAACAGCCGCCCGTGGAGATGAGGGACCATTTCTGCTCCAGCTGAGCTATGGTTTCGTCCAGAACGTTGTAGGACATATAAAGCAGCAAATGCCATTCGGAATTGGGCAGATTGGTGCAGTAAATATTCCGGCGTTCGCCGGAGACCTGGACTTCATTGGTATAGTCCCGCTTGGCGGCCATAGCGGCCCGCAGCTCGGCGGCATATTCCTGGGGGTCTTTGCGGTCGGTGCTCTCATAACGGCGGTTGATGCGGTCGAAATAGTTGTCGTCGTTGATATTGTCGCTTTGGAGGACGAATGCGCCGTCCTCCCGGATGATGGCATAATCCACGATGGAATCATGTACGTTGACAGAGAGGGTTTCCTGGAAATAGCTGGTTGGAAGGGCGGCGACCAGAGCGGCGCTGAACGTGCCGTCCCCCAGCGGGTAAGCGGCGGGAACCCCCATAAGAATCAACTGCCGCCCGGTGGAATCCTGGCCTGCGCCCACCTTTTCCTCGCCGTTTTGGAGGGAGCGGAGAAAGGGGGCTGGCGCATCCAGAGACATATGAAGTCCGTAGATCATATTGAATTCGCCCTCGGGCGTGTAGAACGCCAGGTGTTCAAAGCCATTGGTGCGTGCGCTGTGGCTCAAAGAGACCCGAATGACGGAATCATCCGCCGTGCGCTGGGGCGGCACGGAGTCCACCAGTGCGCTGACCTGATTGAGCCGGAGATCAATGGTGGTGCCAAAGTGGGTGGCGACCTGACGGCTCATGCCGGACATATAGATAACGCCGATATCGCGGATCGCATTGCTGGCCATGATATTGGTCCAGATCGTCTGCGCGCTGAAAATCAAGACGCAGAAGATAGAGACAAGAATCAGGCTGACGGTCAAAAATCGCGTGGTTATATTTCGCAAGAACGTCTCACCTCTTGAACAAACACTCTACAAATTCGACCTATATTATACCGCAAAAAGGCGTGGGCCGCAAGAGCGTGAGGAAAATTTTTACTGTCCTGCGGCGGGGGACCCGCAATCTTGTCCAAACTGGAAACAAAACCGCGCGTCTCTTGCTTTTTTCATAAAATGTTCTATAATAAGGAATATCTGTGTAAGATAGGGGTTTTGGATTTGAGAGCTAGAATAACTAAAATGCGCCTCTCGCTGCTGCCGTCGCTGGGACTGGCGGTTTTGCTGGCGGGCGGCATTACGCTGCTGGCCCTCTGGTGTCAGCCCAACGCCTTTCGGACGGTGCTGGGTATTTTCCTGCGCCAGCCGCTGCTGATTGTTTTGAACGCGCTGCCAGTGGGACTGCTGATCCTGACATTTGCCAGTCTGTTCCGCAACGTATTTTTTGGCGCGGCCTTGGCGAATCTGGCGGTTTGCGCGCTGTCTATTGCAAACCGGGTGAAGATCGAGGTCCGGGATGAACCGGTGTTCCCGCGGGACTTCGCTCTTTTGAAAGAGGTGGGCAGCGCGCTGAGCAGCTATGAAATCCATTATCCGGCGGCGCAGATTGCGGCCGTGATTCTGGCAACGCTTCTGCTGGCGGCGTTGGGGGTTTTTGTGAGCGGCAAGCCGCTTCCGCTTTCCAGGCTGGGCCGCTGGGCTGCCAGTCTGCTGGGCGCGGCGGCCAGCTTCGGCGTTTTAACGGCGTTGATTTTCACGGTTTACGCCTCGAATGAACTTTACAATTCCTTTTCGGTCAGCAATGCATATTATATTCCATCCGTATTCAATGAGCTGGGCTTTCCCTATTGCTTCTGCCACCAGTTCACCACCTATCCCGTCGACCGCCCGGAGGGATTTGAGAAGGCGGAAGCGGCCTCCTGGGAGACGGGAGACCAGCCGGGACAAGGGAAAGCGGTCAGCGTGATCATGGTGATGAACGAGGCGTTTTCGGATATTACCGATGACCCGGTATTTACCTACGGCCCGGAGAACGACCCCCTTCCGAATCTTCACGCGCTCCAAAACGATCCTCACGCTGTAAGCGGACGGGTGGTGGTGCCCGGCTTTGCGGGCGGCACGGCCAATACGGAGTTTGACGTTTTGACGGGAATGCAGACCAACGCGCTCTCGGAGTCCACCAGCTCGGCATTTCGGGTGGTGAATCGGGACCTGGACAGCCTGTTCCGCGTTTTTGCCGGGGACGGCTATGAGACCTCGTTTTTTCATCCGGGCGACAACTGGTTTTATAACCGGGAAAACGTCTACCGCTGGCTGGGGGCGGAAAAAACCCTCTTTGCAAACGAGATGGAGAATCTGGCGTATAAGGGCCGCTGGGTCACGGACGATTACGCCGCCGGCTTGATTGAAACCGCCTTTGCCGAAGCGCATGGAACGCCGCTGTTTCATTTTACAACGACCATCCAGAATCATATGTCTTACACCACCGATAAATATGGTTCGGATTATACGTTCCCGCCGGTGGAGACCGGCGCGGCGTTGTCGGACGAGGCGGAAACGCTGCTGAAGGTTTATATCGAGGGTATCCGGGACGCAGATGCGATGCTGGGCCGCCTCTGGCGGTATTTCGGCGCGCAGGCGGAGCCGGTGGTGCTGGTGTTTTGGGGCGATCACCTGCCCTATTTGGGGGATCATATGCAGGCGTACGCCGAACTGGGCCTGGATGTTGCCGCGGGCGACGGGCAGAAAAACCCCTTTTCGCCCTTTGAGACGCCCTATGTGATCTGGGCCAACGACGTGGCGGCGGAGCTGCTGGATTGGGAAAATACGGTCCGGTCCCTGGATTTGCCGGAGAAAATCTCGGCCAGTTTTCTGGGCGCGGCGGTGCTGGAGCTGACGGGCCGGGGCGAAGAAAGCCCCTGGTTTGCCTTTTTGAACGAGCTGCGCCGGGAAATACCGGTGGTTCAGCGCGGCGACTGCCTGCTTCCCGATGGTACTGTTACAAACCGGCTGAACGAGACCCAGACTGCGCAAATCCAAAAATGGCGTTGCTGGAGCTACTATAAGCTGTGCTATAAGGAGCTGTGATGAAAGCGCGTCAGCTGGCTCTATGCGGGATGCTGGCCGCTTTGGCGGTAACGGTTCTGCTCCTTGGAGGCGTGATTCCCGCCGCGGCGTTTACGGCCCCGCTTCTGGCGATGGCGGTTCTTCTGCCGGTTTTAGAGGAATTTGGTGGGAAGGCCGCCGGAATTTCGTATGCCGCCGCGGCGATTTTGACGCTGCTGCTGGCGGCGGACCGGGAAACCGCGTTTGTGTACCTGTTTTTCGGGTGGTATCCGATTGCCCGTCCGAGGATTGCGAAGCTGCCTGGAAAACTGCTGCGTACAGGCTGCCGTCTGGCGGTCTGCAACGGGGCAATTTGGATTTTGTACGGCGTCATTCTGCGGGGCCTGGGCCTGACGGCAGACTTAGAGGGTTCGCCGGTTTGGCTGAACGGCCTGCTGTTGGTTCTTGGCAATATAATATTTCTTTTGCTGGACCTGTGTTTGTACCGCCTCACAAATATTTGGCGATTCCGGTTACGGCGGCGGTTTTTCCGTCAATAGGAAAAACGCCGGGACTTGTCTGTATTTCCTCCAAAAATCGAAATCAAAATTCGGCATTTTAACAAGTAAAGGATGATTCCTATGAAAACTGGCTTGGTTCTGGAAGGCGGCGCGCTGCGCACGATTTTTTCTTCCGGAGTTTGTGACGCGTTTCTGGACAGCGGGCTTCCGCTGCCGGATTATACCATTGGCGTTTCCGCCGGAATTGCGTATGGCGTGAGTTACCTCTCGCGGCAGAGCCGCCGTAACTTGCAGCTGGTGATCCGCTACGCCAACGACCGCCGCTATATGGGCTGGCGCAATCTGGCGAATCCGAAAAACCGCTCTTATTTTGGCCTCAAGTTCGCCTACGACACCATTCCAAACGAATTGCTGCCCTTTGACTACGAAACGTTTGAGGCGTATCCCGGCGAGGCGGAGGCGGTGGCGACGAACCTGGAGACCGGCGAAGCGGAATATCTGACGGTCCCCCGCCGGGACGAGCAGAATCTGGTCCTGCAAGCCACCTGCGCGCTGCCGCTGATGTTTCCCATCATCTGGATAGACGGAAAACCTTTTCTGGACGGCGGCTGTTCCGACGCCATCCCCTGGCGTCACGCGCTGGAAATGGGCTGTGACCGTCTGGTAGTCGTGCTGACGCGGGAGCGGGATTATATAAAAAAGCGGGACCAGTCGTTTCCGGCCCTGGCCCGCGCTTTTCGCAAATATCCGAATTTTGTGGAGGCTCTGCGCCGCCGCTGTGAAGCATACAACCAATGCCGGGAGGACCTCTTTGCATTGGAACGGGAAGGCGGCGCAGTGGTCATCGCGCCGGAGAGTACGTTGGGCTGTTCCCGCACGGAAAAAGATGTGAACCTTCTCCGCGCCCTCTGGCAGTCCGGGTATTTTGAGGCCCGGCGTTCGCTGGAACGGGTTTCGGAAATCTGGGGAGCCTGAACGGACAGGGCTTACAGATCCTCGTCCATGACCTCGCCCCGGGCGACGGTGTTCGTCGGCCCGGTCAGGTACAGGTCGGTAATTTGACTGTAAACCCGCTCGGCGTCGATGAACAGCGTTCCGCCGGTCATGTCCACCCGTACCCGGTGGCCGCTGGCCTTGCCCTGCAGCGTCAGAACCGCCACGACAGCCCCGGTGCCGGTGCCGCAGGCGTAGGTAAAATCCTCTACGCCCCGCTCAAAGGTCCGCTCAAAAATGTGGTCCTCTCCGATGATCTCAAAGAAATTGACGTTGACTCCCTTGGGAAACGCCGGATGCCGCCGGAGTTTCCGGCCCAATTCCCGGAGTTCCTGTTCGTCGGCTTCCCGCAGGTTGGCGTAGGGGACCACCGCATGAGGAAGACCCGGATTGCCAAGCTCCACATAAGAGCAGGCATAGCGGACCCCGTCGGCCTCTACGGGAGAGTCCAGCTGGATGGTGGTAGGGTCGTTGAGCCGAATCCGGTAGAGGCGGCGGTCAATCCGTTCGCCGGTTACGGTTCCCGCGGTAGTCTCCACGATCTGCACTTCTCCCGCGAGGCCGGTTTCATAGCCATAGCGGCAGATGCACCGCGCTCCGTTGCCGCACATTTCCCCTATGCTGCCGTCGGAGTTGAAAAACAGCATACGGAAGTCTCCGCCCTCCTGGGGGGCGTCTGCTACCATCAGTCCGTCCGCGCCTATGGAGAGATGCCGTTCGCAGAGGGTGCGGGCTATTTGCGGGAGACGTTCGTGGGGAATGTGTTCTTCCAGGTTGTTGAGAATGATGAAGTCGTTTCCTGCGCCGTTCATTTTCCAGAATTTCATGATGATTCCACCTTTATTTAAGATCGGATTTTGAATGCCGCGCCCAAAAGCGGGGAGGGAGCGTCAGCGTTTTCCAGCGGAAAACGCACTGGCCTCCTGAAGCCACGCCATAAGTTCGCCGTCGATTTCCGCGGCGTCGGAGAGAAATATGTGGTGGGTCCAGCGGCTGGGATAAGGCTCTGTGGCGGCGTCAATGCGGGGCGAATCCAGCCTCCGGCCCAGGCCGAAGGTGAGGGTCAGGCCATGCCTGGGCTTCTGCGGGCCGGTTCGGACCTTCGTGAAGGAGACGCAGGCAAACAGCCGCCGGTTATAAAAAGAAATCTGCGTTTTTTGAACCTTTACCGAAACGTCTTGGATTTCCGACTGAATGCGGTGTTCCAATTGCTCGTAGAGGGGCAGCGACTCCGGCTTTTTTGCGAAGAAAAAGAGCGTTTTTTCATCCATGCAGAAGCCCCCTTGTCTGCTCATTTTGCCTATCGTAACACGTTTTCTGATTTTTTTCAACCGTCTGCGCCGCCGGAGAAAGGAGACCGGTTCCTATGCCGAAGAAAAACGCCCGCAATACGAAAGGGCGGATTATTTCCGCCGCCTGGAAGCTGTTCTATGAGCAGGGCTATGAAAACACCACCATTGAGGACATTGTGTTTGAATCGGAAACCTCCAAGGGGTCGTTTTATCACTATTTTGATGGGAAAGACGCTCTTTTGGGAACGCTTTCCAACGTGTTCGATGAAAAATACGAGGAGCTGACCGGCACGATGGACCCAACGCTGGACGCCTGTGAGAAGCTGGTGTATCTGAACCATGAGCTGTTCGCCATGATTGACAGCAGCGTTTCGCTGGACCTGCTGGCGCGTCTGCTGTCCACCCAGCTTCTGGCGCGGGGCGAAAAGCATCTTCTGGACCGCAACCGCACCTATTTCAAGCTCCTGCGGCAGATCATCGCAGAGGGCCAGCGGGCGGGACAGCTGCGCGGGGACGCGACGGTTAACGAGATTGTAAAGGCTTACGCCCTTTGGGAACGGGCGTTGATGTACGACTGGTGTCTTTGCGGCGGGGAATATTCCCTGGTGGCGTATACGGACAAAATGACGCCGGTATTTTTGGAGAGCTACCGGGTACAGGAATAAAATTATAGATTTCCGGCGGAATGGATTCTGAAAAAACGTCCAGTCCAAAAGCCGCTTTTTACAAGAGATATTCGGATTTACAGAAGAACGAAGTATAGAATTTATTCTATACTTCGTTCTATGTTGCGTTCTGGTAAAAAGTGTGGTATGATGTCACTCATTGAGCCTGAAAAGGAAACAAAAGGAGAGGGAATATGACAACTGCACAGCTTTGCATCATCCTTGCCATTGCGGTCTATCTGATCGTTATGGTGGGCATCGGCGTTTACTTCAGCCGGGCCGGAAGTTCTTCGTCCAATGACTTTTACCTGGGCGGCCGCCGCCTCGGCCCGATTGTGACGGCCATGAGCGCGGAAGCCTCCGACATGAGCAGCTATCTGCTGATGGGCCTCCCCGGCCTCGCTTATTTATGCGGCGTGGCGGAAGTGGGCTGGACCGTCATCGGTCTGGCCGTGGGCACGTACCTGAACTGGCTGATTGTCGCCAAGCGTCTGCGGCGTTACTCGGCGGCGACCGGAGCCATCACCATCCCAGACTTTTTCTCCCGCCGCTACGGCGACAGCCGCCATATTCTGGCCTGCATCGCGGCGGTCATCATTCTGATTTTCTTCATCCCTTACACCGCCTCCGGCTTTAAGGCCGTGGGCACGCTGTTCAACAGCCTCCTGGGCGTGGACTACCATGCCGCCATGATCGTAGGCGCGCTGGTCATCATTGGGTATACCGTCCTGGGCGGCTTTCTGGCGGTGTCCACTACCGACCTGATTCAAAGCGTGGTGATGTCCATCGCCCTGGTGATCATCATTTTCTATGGCGTGGGCCAGGCCGGCGGCTGGGATGCCGTGATGGAGAATGCCCGCGCCCTGCCGGGCTATCTGAATCTGACCCAGGGCTACGACCCCGCTTCCGGGCAGGCCGGAACCTACGGCTTTTTGAGCATTGTTTCAACGCTGGCCTGGGGCCTGGGTTACTTTGGAATGCCGCACATCCTCCTCCGCTTCATGGCGATTGAAGACGAGGAGAAACTGAAGGTTTCCCGCCGCATTGCCTCGGTCTGGGTGGTTATTTCGATGCTTGTCGCCATCCTGATCGGCATTGTGGGTTACGGCGTATCCGTAGCGGGCAAGATCCCATTCCTGGAAACCAGCGCGGACTCCGAGACGGTGGTGATCGTTCTCTCAAACCTCATGAGCGGCAGCGGAATTCTGCTGGCGTTGGTTGCAGGCGTGATTCTGGCGGGCATCCTGGCGGCAACCATGTCCACCGCCGACTCCCAGCTGCTGACCGCTGCGTCCAGCGTGTCCCAGAATCTGCTGGAGGAATTCCTGGGCATTAAAATGAGCAAAAAGGCCTCGATGCTGGCCGCCCGCAGCACGGTCGTTGCGATTGCCATAATCGGCGTGGCCTTGGCCTGGGACCCCAACAGCTCCGTATTCCGGGTGGTATCCTTTGCTTGGGCGGGCTTCGGCGGCGCATTTGGACCGGTGATGCTGTTTGCCCTGTTCTGGAAGCGGTCCAACAAGTGGGGCGCGCTGGCAGGCATGGTGGCCGGCGGCGTGATGGTGTTCGTCTGGAAGTACCTGATCGCGCCCCGAGGCGGCGTATGGGCCATTTATGAGCTGCTGCCGGCCTTTCTTGTGGGCTGTGCCGCCATTGTTGCGGTGAGCCTTGCAACGGAAAAACCCTCCGCTGAAATTGAAAAAGTATTTGAACAAGTGAAGGGCTGATTAGGAAAAGACCCGTCCCTGCTGTACGGTTTGTACGGCGGGGGCGGGTTTGGTTTAGGTCTGTGGGGCGGTGAGAATCTCAGCCATTTTTCCGGCAAAGAGCCGGCCGGCAAGGATGGCCTCCTGGGGCGCGTTGCCTGCCGCGCCCACTTCCAACAGCAGGGAACCGGTGGTGGCGTGCTGATTGTAGCGGGAATTCCGCAGCGTGATAGGGCGCATGAGCGACGGGTGTTCCTCCAGCACGGCGTTTTGGAGCGTCGCGGCGAGGCGGAGGTTTTGCAGCCAGTTCGGGTGGGAAAGGCCGCTGCCGTCGCTGCCGATCACCAGGGACATTTGTGCCGCCGTGCGGCCGTCGTTCAGCTCAGAGACGACCTTGTATTGATTTCCCTGACCGTCCTCAATGGCGTCCCGGTGAACGTCCAGGATGTACTGGATGGTGGGATATTCCTCCAAATACCGCTGAATGGAGGCCAGAGACCGGTCATAGGCCCCGGAGTAGGAGGGGTAGTCGTAAAGCGTCCGGTCGTGGAGCACGGACAGGCCCGCTTCCACAAAAACCTCCGCCATCTCGTCTCCCACCTTTACCACATTGTAGCGATAATCGGTGGTTCGATAGTCGCCGGACCATACCACGTCCGTACCAGGGACGGGGGTATATGCTTCGCTGCCGTGGGTGTGGACAATGAGAATTTGAGGCCCGTTTTCCGCCGGTGCGGGGGCGGTAAAATTCTGAAAATCGGAGGCGGTCAGGGCGTGGCTGGTGCGGTTGCTGATGTAAGTCAGGCCGCTGACGAAGTACCCGTCGGAACCGGAGGGAATCAGCGTCTTGGCCGGGACGCCGTTGTCCTGTTCAACCGGCGTTTCCGTATCCAGGGGAGTTTCCATTACCGGGGTAGTCACCGGCACTTTGGTCTCTCCGTCCTCCTCCGGGACCTCCTGCCGCTCCAACGCCCAGCGTTCGGCCACGGCGGGACGGGCCGCCAGCAGCAGCGGGGCTTCCCCGATGGCCAGCGCGGCGGCGGGGGACAGGCCGTCCTGGGGCCAGAAATCGCCCAGCTCCCAGCGCAGCGCGCTCATGGGCAGGGCGGTTCGCAGAGCGTCCAGCGCGGAAGCGGCGGTGTCGCTTCCGGCGGTGACGGCCGCCGCCCAAAGGGTCCCCGCCGCCAGCAGGCCCGCTTCCAGCCGCCGCAGAATTTGTGCGGCGCGTTGCTTTTGTTTCATACAGCTTCACCTCTGGGACAACCTATGTGCCGGCGGCGGAAATTATGCCTCCGGTCTGGGCGGAAGCGTTTTCAAAAAGGCGCCGGCCTCCTGGCGGGAGTGAAACACTATAATTTCCCGGCCGTCCCGATATTGGGCGAGAAGCGCGTAAATGGCGGTCAGTTCCCGCTTGGGAAAAGCCAGAATCCATTGCCGGAATTCCTCGTCGAATTCCGTTTCCACCCAGGGCATATCTTCACGGGCCTTTCCGATGCGGGCCTCTGCCCCCGCAAGGCAGACCTCTAAGGGATAATCCAAAAAGAACACGGCGTCGCACACCTTCAGGCGCGGTTCCAGAGTCCGCTGGTAGTTGCCGTCGAGAATCCATGCCTTTTGCGCGAGGATGGCATGGATTGCCCGGTCAAATTCCACCCTGGAGACCGTTGTCCGGTCGGCTTTGTGCCACAGCAGGTCCAGGTAATAGAGCGGTAGGCCGGAGGCGTCCCGCAGCTTGCGGGCAAAGTCGCTTTTCCCCGCGCCGGGGCAGCCGATGACAAGCGCTTTGTGAAACATAAAGGGACTCCTTTTTGAAAAGTGGTTGTAAAACCCAGAAAGGTGTGATAGAATGAGAAAAAAGCGGCGGCTTTTGCGCAGAAAGGATGGGAACGATGGAGATACAGTCTGCAAACCGGCTGCGGCGTAACGGCCAGTTGGCTCGGACAGAGGAGCGGAAGGGAAATGTCCAGGAACCCAAATCCCGTCTGCAAAGGCACCGGGAGGACCGCCTTGCGGTTTCACAGCAGGCCCTGGCGATGCTGGAGGAGCAGAACCGCCGCGCCCGTGAGGAGCAGGAACGGAAAAAGCTGGAGACCCAGATGCGGGGCGGCTCCGAGGCGGACGCCGTGGCCAGGGAATTGAAAAAGCGAATCAAGTGTCAGAAGATCGCGGTCCGCATTCAGGCGGGAGACAAGGTGCCGCCGCAGGATGAGCGGTATCTTCAGGAGAACGATCCCCAGACCTATCAGCTTGCCATAGCTCTCCGCCAGCCGAAGAAGGACCCCAAAGAATGGGATACGCTTTTGGAGGACGAGGACCGGGAAGGCGGTTCGTCGGAGAACACCGGAGAAACAGACGGCGGCGGGGCCGTGGAGTCCGGCGGCGAAACGCCGGAGGCTTGACAGATGAAACGACGGAGGAAGGTTCAGCCTTCCTCCGTTTTTTTGAAAGCGCAGGCAGTAAGCGTTCGCATAGAGTTCCATGCGGGAACTGGCGGGGGCATGAACGGTGAGATTCCGGTGGATGCATAATACCTCCAAAAAACACGGCGGAAGGAACCCCTTCCGCCGTGCCGTGTTACCTACCCCGCAAGGCCGTTGACGGTAACGGTATAATTTGTCAGATCGCTCCCGAAATCGCCGTCCAGAAAGATCTCGACGCTGTGTCCGGCAAAAATATCCGGCTCCAGATTCAGGAACAAATCCAGGAGGAACCCCGTGGACTTGTGATCCGCGGAAAAGGAGAGGCCGCCGGGAATCAGGCTGTTGAAAAAATCGTCCTTCCGGTAGGGCAGGGACAAACGCTCCCCGCCGTCCATCAAGAGATAGAAAACGCCGTCTTCCGCAACGACTTGGGTATATGCGGATTCCATTTCCATTTCTTCAACCGCTTCCAGAGCGGCGTCACATAAGCCGTCCGCCTCAATAGCGGCGAAAATCTCCGCCTGGTGGACGTTCAGCCACCCTAGACAACGGTCCGCCGCCTCGACAAAGCGGGCGAGCCGTTCCTGACAGTCCTGCCCGTTGTTGTAGTACGAGATGTGGAACCAAGCCTCTGTCCCCCAAAGGGTACAGCGAAACTCCTGCGAATATTCGTCCCAAAACGCTTCTTCCTTGTGGTCCCACTCCATGGCGGCGTCTCCTTTGTATGCGGATTTGAAGGGATTAGAGATTGTTGATGTATTTGTCCAGCAGCCGGGAAATCTCCCGCACGTCAATCGGCTTTGCCACATGGGCGTTCATGCCGCATTCCAGACATTTTTTGATATCTTCCGAGAAGGCGTCCGCCGTCATGGCGATGATCGGAAGCGACGCGTCCGCCCGGTCCAAGGCGCGGATTGCGCGGGTGGCCTCGTAACCGGACATGACCGGCATCCGCAGGTCCATTAGAATCGCATCATAGTACCCCAGGGGGGAAGCCTGAAACTTTTCAACGCAGATTTGTCCATTTTCCGCCCATTCCAGCTCCAGGCCCAGCTCGCTCAAAAGCTCCTCGGCAATCTCCCAGTTCAGATCGTTATCCTCGGCCAGAAGAACTTTTTTGCCTTCAAAGTGAGAAGGTATTTCCTCATGGGGGGCTTCTTCCGGCGCCTGGGGCGCGCCGATAAAGGGCTTCAGTCCATAAAACAGCGTGGACTTAAACAGCGGCTTGGAGATAAACCCCGTAATGCCCGCCGATTTGGCGTCCGTTTCGATTTCGCTCCAATCGTAAGCGGAAATCAGCAGAATCGGCGTGTTTGTGCCGAACCGGCGGCGGATTTCCTTCGCGGCGGTGATGCCGTCCATGCCGGGAAGTTTCCAGTCCAGAAGAATAATGTGATAGTCGTCCCCGTGCTGGTGCCGCTTTTCGATCATCTGGATGGCGGTTTCCGCATCCAACGCCCAGTCCGCCCGGACGCCGATGGCTTGCAGGGAAGCGACGGTGCTTTCGCAGAGCTGCTGGTCATCGTCCGTCACCAGAAGATTCCACTCGGGAAGAATCATGTCCTCTTCCTGGATCTGGGCGCGTTCCAGATCCAGGGTTACATGGAATTCCGATCCCTTGCCCAGCTCGCTTTCCACGTCAATCGTACCGCCCATGGCGTCTACAATATACTTGGTAATGGCCATACCCAGGCCCGTACCCTCGGTTTTGCGGACACGGGTGCTGTCCTCCCGGCTAAAGGAGTCAAAGATTTTCGCCTGGAATTCCGGCGTCATGCCAATGCCGTTGTCCTTGACCGTCAGGTGAACCCGGATAAATTCGCCGCCCTTGGGAGAATCCTCCTCGTACAAGGAGACCTGAATGCTGCCGCCGTCCGGGGTGAACTTGATGGCGTTGCCCAGGAAGTTGATCAGGACCTGATTGAGCCGCACGCTGTCGCAGCAGACGTTTTCGGTGGAAATATCGTGAATGAATACGTCGAACTGCTGATGCTTGGCCCGGACCTGGGGCTGGACGATGCTGACGATGCTGTCCATCACTTCCCGCAGGGAAATCTGGTCCATGTTCAGCGTCAGCTTGCCGCTCTCGATCTTGGACATATCCAGCACGTCGTTGATCAGCCCCAGCAGGTGACGGCTGGAGAGGGTAATTTTCTTCAGGCAGTTCTGCACCTGCTGGGTGTCGTTGATGTTGGCCGTCGCAATCGCCGTCATGCCGACGATGGCATTCATCGGCGTGCGGATGTCGTGGCTCATATTGGAGAGGAATTCGCTCTTGGCTTTGTTGGCGTGCTCGGCGGCCTTTTTGGCGTGCTCCAGTTCCTTCATCTGCTCCCGCAGCAGCTTGAAATATTGCGCGAAGACCAGCAGCAGCGCCAGCAGCACTACCGCGCAGCCAAGAAAGACCGCGTAAATCCAGGTTTTTCCCAGATCGTTGACGGCCTCGTCCAGCTCGCCGTAGGGCAGTACCGTTACCAGATACCATTCGGAGTAGGCCAGCTTTGTACAGTACAAATGCCGCCGTTCCTCGCCGACGGTCAGCAGCGTGGAATAATCCTCGCCCTTTTGCATGGCGGCTTCGAGTTCCCGAACGTATTGGTCGCCGTTTTCCGGCACTGAGTCGAACATGGAATGGATGCGGTCAAAATAACTCTCCCGGAAGGCGTCGCCGCTGCGGATGACAAAAGAACCGTCCTTGCGGATGATATGGGAGTAAACCAGAGAGTCGTCCGAGTAGAGGGAGAGCGTTTCCGCGATATAATCGGCGGTCAGGGAAGCGACCAGGGCGACGCTCTCCCCGCCGCCCCGCATGGGATATTGGGCGGGGACGCCCAGCAGGACGAATTTTTCCCCCTCCGGATCAACGCCCACGGCCACTTTTTTCGCACCAACCCGCAGGGACTTGAGAAAGGATTCCGAGTCCGCCAGGGTGATCGTGTCGCCGTAAAGGGTATCGAACGTTCCGTCGTCGGAGTAGAAAGAGAGTCCTTCAAAGCCTCTGGCCTGCGCGTTGTATACCAGATTTGACCGCAGGCCGGGGCTGCCGGAGGAAATGGTATCCACCAGAGACTCCACCTGGATGAGCCGCAGGTCAATGGTCGTCTCAAAGTGCTGCGAGACCTTTTCGCCCATGCCGGTCATATAGATTGTGCCGACGGAACTGATGGTATCCGCGCTTTTCCGGTTCATGAAAAAAGCCAGAAAGCTGAAAATGCAGACGCAGGAAATTGCAACGAGGAGTAGACTGACCGTAAGAAAGCGGGTGGTGCTTTTCTTCTGGTTATTCATCCCCCCTGCGCCTCCTGAAAGGCCCGAATGGCGGAGATCGTGTCCTGATAGTCCTTCGTGGTTTCCTCCACCAGCGCGGCGGCTTCCTCGCTCCAAACGCCGCCCCTAAGGGTTTCCGCCAGCGCGCTGCTGGACGCCCCAAGCTTTGTCAGACTCAAATTCTGACACACGCCCTTGATGGTGTGAGCGGCCCGGAAGGCTTCCGAATAATTCTGCTCGGCCAAAGACCTTTGCAGCAGGTCGAAGCTGCCGTCGTCTGCGAATTTCAATACAAATTTCTGAACCAGCCGCTCGCTGCGCAGACGGCCGATCACCTCGTCGTAATTACTGCCCATCGCGGCGTAACATTCCTTCAAAGTCATAAAGAAAAATCTCCTTCCCCGTTATCGCTGTTCGCCGCCATTGTCAATCGGGGTGATGGCGGAGAGCATATTATGCATGGTTTTGTCATAAAAACGGAACTGTCCCCGGCCGGAACGCTTGACGGTGTAAAGAGCCTGGTCAGCGGCATGGAACAGGTCGTCGTAATTGCCGCCAACAACCTCCGTCCGGGCAATGCCCATGCTGATGGAAATCGCAAAGCCCTCGTAAACGCCGCAGAGGGAATGGAAAATCCGGGAGACAACGGCTTCCGCGTCCTCCTTGTATTCCAGGAAGATGAGGAATTCGTCCCCGCCCACCCGCGCGGCGATGTCGCCGCCGCGGATGCTCTGCCGCAGCTTCTCCGCCACGTACATCAGCACATGGTCGCCAAAGGCGTGGCCCAGGTTGTCGTTGGCGGACTTGAAATGGTCCAGGTCGAAGATCACCAGGGCAAAATTGGAAGCGGACCGGAGCTCCATACGCTCCAGAATACGCTTCTTGGCGTAAGCGTGATTCAAAAGGCCGGTGAGGGAATCGTGAGAGGCCATGCGTTCCAGGGCGTCCAGGCGCATACGGGATTCATGGGTGTCGATAGCCTTGCCGATGGCTCCTGTGTAACGGGGCGGCTCGTCCGTAGACCAGACGGCCCGGGCCGTGATCTGGAACCAACGCCGCTCGCCCTGAAAATTCAGCCGGCAGTCGTAAGTAATAACGGGATGTTCCGGCGTTGTGCTGCGCAGGCTGTCGGAAAGGCCCTTGCGTTCCATTTCGTCCATAAGGCCGCAGACTTTTTCGTTTTGCAGCGGGTCCATGATGATCTCATCCAGCCCCAGCTTTTCCGCGCCGAAAGCGGAGAGCGTCACCATGGGCGGGGAGAGGGTGAATTCGAACTGAATCTCCTGGGTCATGGCGGCAAAGAAGCTGTATTTCATCCGCTCATGTTCCAGCAGCTGAAGCGTGCGCTCGGACGCGGTGAGTTCCTCGTGCCGCCGGATCTCCATAACCACGTTTTTCATTTCCCGCTGGTCCCGCTGGGCAGGATTGACGCTGTCGCCCAGCTGGGCGGGGATGGTGGGCGCGGCTTCCGTCAGACACTCCAGAAGGAGCGGGTTGAAGGTGCCGCATTTGCCCTCCATGATCATGTTAACGGCGGTTTCGTGGTCAAAGGCGTTTTTATAACAGCGTTTGCTGGTGAGCGCGTCGTACACGTCCGCCAGAGCCACGATCTGGGCGGCGATGGGAATTTCGTCGCCGGTCAGGCCGTCGGGATAGCCCCGCCCGTCGTAGCGTTCGTGATGCCAGCGGCAGATGTCGTAGGCCACCCGTACCAGAGGGTCGTCCTGATGAATGGGGAGGTTTTTCAGCATTTCCGCACCGGCCATGGAGTGGGTTTTCATGATGGCGAATTCCTCGTCGGTGAAGCGGCCGGGCTTGTTGAGAATCTTCTCGTCAATGGAGATCTTGCCGATGTCGTGGAGAGCCGAAGCGGTGCTGATCATGGCAATGTCCGCCGGAGAGAGGGGGTAACGGTCCGTTTTTTGGACAAGGTGCTTCAAAAGCAGCTCCGTCAGCGTCCGCACATTGAGAACATGAAGGCCGCTTTCGCCGTTCCGGAACTCGACGATGTGGCTCAAAATGTCAATCAGCAGGCTGCTGCGCTGTTCGTTTTCATAAATCTGGTCCGCCACCATGCCGACCAGCTTTTTCTGTTTGGCGTAGAGGAGGATGGTGTTGACCACGCGGCGGTGTACAATGAGCGCGTCGAAGGGCCGGGAGATGAAATCGGTGACGCCCAGTTCATAGGCCCGCTCGATGTGGGAGGACCCGCTCTCGGCGGAAATCATGATCACCGGGATGTCTTCAATCCAGTTATTCTGCTTCATCACGTTCAAAACGCCGAAGCCGTCCATTTCCGGCATGACGATATCCAGGAGCACGAGGGAGATGTCCACGCCTTGCAGCTGGAGAACGGCGACGCCCTGAAGGCCGTTTTCCGCCTCGATGATCTCGTATTCCTCGTCCAGCATATCCGCCAGAATGGCGCGGTTGAGTTCCGAATCGTCCACAATCAGGATTTTTTGTTTACGCTTATTCAGAGAAATCACTTCCTCGCTTTATCGAAAAGTTCCGGCTTTGGAGCCGGAGAAGGGACCGTCTGAACCGGCAGAAACGGAGACCTCCGCCGGGAACAGAAACCGGTTTGAAATAATTGGAAGTTTTGACGTACGCCATTATTTTATCATAGAAAATTCAAAATGGCAAGCGAGAGCATAAATTTTGCAAAGGAAAATCAGCGGGAGCAACTTTGTAAAAAAATAATGGAAATCTGCATAATTTGCGAAAAGATTTTGAAAAAATTGTGAGAATTGACGGCGATTTGGTAAAAATAGGTTATTTAAGTTGGCAATGTTGTCAGAAATGACGAGAAACGCGGCGGCTGCGGAGCGGATTTGCATAAAATGGATAAAAAACAGCGGAGGCCGCAACGATTTTTCGGCGGCGGATGGGGGCGGCTTTGAAAATAACACTTGATTTTTTCGGTTGAAAGGCGCATAATAGCAGCAAGAGTAATCGGAGTGGTTTTCCGGCGAAGCCGGCCGCCCTCCATACGGCGTTCGCTTCCGCCCCCAAATCGAAATGGGGGTAGGGGGCGGTTTGTCTGCGGATACGGCCAGACGCCCCGTTTTGAGGGGTTCTTTCCGGATTCAGGTGCGTTTCAGAAATACATTTTATAATATCGCAACCGGCAGGCTCCGGCTTGTGGATTTCTTGGGAGGATGAACATATGGACTTCTTGACGAGCAACTCCTTTTTGCTGCTGGAAAAATCAATGGGCTTCCTTTGGACGAAGCAGGCGGCGATTCTGGATAACATCGCCAACGCGGAAACGCCCAATTACAAAGAAAAGGTGGTAACCTTCGAGGAAACGCTGAGAGGGAAGCTTGAGCGTGCGGCCAAAGGCACCGCGCCCCGGAAAGACGTGCGGGACCTTTTGGAGACCTCGGAGTTTGCCGTTACGGAACAGCTGGTTTCCACCCGGATGGATGACAACGGCGTGAATGTAACCACCCAGAGCGCGGAAATGGTCCGCAACGCCTTCCAGCTCCGCTATGTGATGAGTTCTATCAACAGTGATCTGGGAGTCCTGCGCTCTGCTGTGCGCGGACAATAATGCAAACGAGGGACGCCGCGGCACGCCGCAGAAACGCGCCCCCGTTTTCGCTCTGCTTAGAAGCTTTTTTGCGCGGTAATTTATAGTTTGCAGTCCGTCGGAGAACCGGCGAGAAATGGAGAGCTGAGAAGATGGCATTTCTGAGTACGATGAACATTGTGGCGTCCGGCCTGACGGCCCAACAGACGCGCCTGGATATTGTCGCGGAGAATATTACCAACTCCACCACAACCCGCACCGAAAACGGCGGCGGCAGCTACCGGCGGAAAATGGTGGTGTTTGAGTCCGAGACCGGGCGGGACGGATTCCGCATGGCGATGGCCAAGGCCGCTTACGGTATGGCCCCCAACCGGGGTTACGATACCATCGGCGGCGTGAAGGTGACGCAGATTGCGGAGGACCCGTCGCCCCTGCGGCTGGTCTACGACCCGACGCACCCGGATGCCAATGAGGACGGATATGTAGAAATGCCCAACGTGGACACGGTGAAGGAAATCACCGACGCCATGGCCGCCACACAGGCGTATTCCGCCAACGTGACGGCGATGAACACCTTGAAGACGGTTATTACCCAGGGCCTGGAAATCGGCCGTTAATGCTGTGAAAGAAAAGGAGTGCGGAATATCATGACGCCTATTGAAAAATTACAGCCCTTGACGGCCCTCACTCCGCTGAAGGCCGCCGGCGGAGAGGGCTATGACGCCGGGCTGGCGGGAAAACTGGCGGACGAAACGCCCTTCGGCGCGATTTTCCGTTCGGCCATTGAGAATGTGGTGGAGACGGACGCGGTGAAGAATGAAGCCCAGTATCTGCTGACCACCGGGCAGCTGGACAATCCGGCCAGCCTGATGATTGCCATGAGCAAATACCAGACCTCCGTAGACTTGCTGATCCAACTGCGGAATAAGGCGATGGATGTGTATTCCGAGCTGACCCGGATTTCGCTTTGATTTGCCGCCGGGACGTATGGAGAAAGTAAGAAGGGAGGCGGCGGCTCTTGCGTGAGAAGGTCAAGGGTTTCTGGGAAAAAACAAAAACGTTTCTGAAGAAGCTGTCGAAAAAAGTGTACATTGCCGCCGCGATTATTCTGGCGGTGCTGATCGTGGGCCTGGCGGCCTTCGTGGCGGCGAGAAGCCGGGATTACGCCGTGTTGGTGACGGGCGTGAGCACCCAGGAGGCCGGGGCGGTGCTGGAGTTCCTGAGGGAACGGGGCGTCAGTAATTATAAGATCGAAAACGATGACACCATTCTGGTCCCCAAGAGCCAGGAGGCCAACCTGAAAGCGGGCCTCCTGATGGAAAATATCGGAAAGTCGGGCTTTTTCTACTCTACATATAAGGAAAACGTAAGCGCGCTTTCCACCGAGGCCGAGCGGAACAACGCCTGGCTGATGGATGTCCAGGAGCGCATGGGCGCGACCATCGCCTGTTTTGACAATGTGCGTCAGGCGGTCGTCAATATTACGCCCGGCGAGGACCGGGGCTATGTGCTGGACAGCAACAATGTGGTGAATGCGACGGCGGGCGTCCTGCTGACGATGGCCCCCAACACGTCTTTGACCAGCGAAGAAGCCGCTGTGATCCGGAACTTTGTTTCCACCAGCGTGCAGGGTCTAAAGATTGACGACGTGAAAATTGGCGATACCTTTGGCAATAACTACCCGGTGTTTGAGGAGAACGGCGACGACGAGGCGTCAACCTTGAAGCTGCGGCTGGAGGCCGAGTGGGCGAACCGCATCCGCACCGAGGTCATGAGTCTGCTGTCCAAGGTCTTCGGTGAGGAAAACGTCCAGGTGGGCGTGAACTGCGAAGTGGAAGTGGGCTTGATCACCCAGGAGCGGCATGAGGTCGGCCTGCCGGAATACGCGCAGGATGGTTCCACCGGCGGCCGGGGCGTCATCAGTTCTGAGAGCGACCAGTATTTCGTCGGACGTCCCGCTGAAGGGGGCGCAGGCGGCTTAGTTGGAACCGAAACGAATGCGGATATTGCGGAACAGGTGGAGGCGGAGGCGAATCCGAACGGCACGGAAACGGAACTCAGCGGCAGCAGCCAGACGGATTACGACAACTCTTACACCGACACGTCCAGCCGGAACCCCGCCGGGCGGCTGAGCGACTGCTCGATAGCGGTGGTCATCAACTCCGCCGCAGTGGGAACGCCCAATCTGGACGAGGTCCGGCATTTGGTGGCCCGGGCGGCGGGAATCAAGGGCGTGATAGATGAGACGACCAACGAGGAGGACCTCACCAGCAAGATTTCCGTCATGGCGGCGGACTTCTATGGCTACCAGACGGAAGAACCCAACGCGCCGGGCGGCCTGCCCAGCGAAATCGCGGGAATCCCGCTGTGGGTGATCATCGCGGCGGCGGCTGGACTGCTGCTGTTCCTGATCCTGCTGGTGGTGATTCTGCTGATTCGCCGCAAGCGGAGAAAGAAGCGCGAGGCAGAGGAATTGGCCTTGCAGGAGGGTCAGGTGGACGCGCTGCTGGAGGCCGCGGGCCTTTCCGGCGACGCGGCGCAGAACGGCGCGGACGTGATGGACCTCCAGACCGAGCGGAGCATGGAACTGCGGAAGGATATCCGGCAGTTCGCCAGCGACAACCCGGAAATTGCGGCGCAGATGCTCAAGATATGGCTGAGAGGAGGCGACGAGAATGGCTGAGGCGGCAGCGGCCGCAACTGCGGCCCCCCCGAAACCCGCTGCAAAGGAAAACAGGAAACCAAAAGTGGAGCTGAGCAGTTCCCAGAAGGCGGCGGCAGTCATTGTCGCCCTGGGCGCGGAGAAAGCCTCCCTGCTCTATAAGTACATGGAACCCGAGGACGTGGAGCTGCTGACGCTGGAGGTGGCCCGGATGGGCTTCCTCGACTCCGAGCAGACCGAGGAGGTTCTCAACGAGTTTTATCAGATCTGCCTTACAAACAAGGCGGTGACGGAGGGCGGCCTGGAATACGCTCGGACCGTTTTGGAAAAGGCTTACGGCGAACAGGCGGCTTCGGACCTGCTGAGCAAGGTCACCAAGTCCCTCAAAAACCGGGACTTTGCCTTCATGGACAAGGCGGATGTCAAGTCGCTGCTCTCGGCCCTTCAGAACGAGCGGCCCCAGACCATCGCGCTGGTTTTGTCCTACGTGGACGCCGACAAGGCGGCGGGCGTGGTCTCCCAGCTGGACGAGCGGAAGCAAATCCAAGTGGTGGAGAGCATCGCCAAGATCGACAGCGTGTCCCCCATGGCCATCAAGATCATTCAGGACGAGATGCAGCACAAGTTCTCCAGCATCATGACGAGTACCAACATCAAGGTCGGCGGAATCGACTACGTGGCCGACGTGATGAACAACCTGGACCGTACCAGCGAGAAGAACATCTTCGACGGCCTGGCCGATCACGACCAGGAGCTGGCGGACGAGATCCGGAAGCGGATGTTCGTCTTCGAGGACATCGTGACCATGGACGACCGCTCGGTGCAGCGTTTCGTCCGGGACTGCGACCCGAGAGACCTGGTGCTGTCCCTCAAGGCGGCCAATTCGGAGGTCGCAAACAAGCTGTTCAGCAATATGTCCAGCCGTATGGCCCAGAACATCAAGGACGACCTGGAAATTACGTCCAACGTCCGCATGAAGGACGTGGAGGAGGCCCAGCAGCGGATTGTCGGCATTATCCGCGGCCTGGAGGAGAAGGGTGAAATCATCATTCTGAAGGCTGGAAAGGACGATATTATTGCCTAGTATTTGGAAACGCTTAACCCATCCCAAAGCCGAGCCCTACCAGTTTCCCAACGCAGAGGATATTGTATTGGAGGACGCCGGGACCGCCCTGCCGTCGTTTGACAGCGAGGAGGACGGCCCCGCGCCTCTCTTGCACGCGGAGGAGCTTTCGCCGGAGCCGGAACCCGAACCGGAGCCGGAGGACGATCCGGTCCTCTATGCACAGATTCAGGCGGAACAAATTGTGCAGGACGCCGAAGGACGTGCGCGGGAAGTTCTGGAACAGGCGGAGGCGGAGGCCCGGCAGCGGGCGGAGGAGCTTTATGCCGCCGCCCGGAAGGATGGTTTTGAAGAAGGCCGGGCGGAAGGCGTGATTCAGGGCGTGGCCCAGGCCCTGGAGGAAAACCGGCAGACCCAGGCCCAGCAGGCGGCGGAGCTTTCGGCGGAGGTCGAGAAGTTCTTGCAGAAGGCGGGCGCGGCCCTGGACCGGCAGATGGACGACAATGTGGAGGAGCTGCGGGACCTGGCCATAGCCATTGCGGAAAAAGTGGTGTGCGTGAGCCTGAAAAGCAGCTCGGAGGTCATTGGCCGGATGATTCAAACGGCGGTGGACAAACGGAAACGCCGGGAATGGGCGCATATCTACATCGCGGAATGCGATGCCAAATATTTCACAAAGGTGCCTGCTGCGTTGACGGCGGCTCTTTCGTCGCTCTCGGACCGGGTTCGGATTATCCCCATGGCGGACGACGAGGCCGGGACCTGCATCATTGAGATGCCCGACGAGATCATTGACGCCAGCGCGGCTACGCAGCTGAACAATATTCGGACCCTCCTGGCGGACGCGCCGGCGAGCGGTTATGAGGACGGCATGAATTTCGGCGGCATGTGACGCCGGAGAGGCCGTTCGCGGTCCCGCAGACGCGGGAATGGTAAGGAGTGTTTATGTTCCGGCAGATGATTCGCCAGGTGAATAGTGCGGAAACGTACAGCCTGACCGGAAAAATTGAAAATATTGTCGGAATGTCCATTGAAGCCTCCGGCGGCCATGCGGCCGTGGGAGATATCTGCCGTATTTACAACGGCGAGTCCGGCGGACAGGTGACGGCCGAGGTGGTGGGGTTCAAGAACGACCACATTCTGCTGATGCCCTATTCCGATATGAACGGCATTTCCGCTGGAAATTTCGTGCGAAACACCGGACGGCAGCTGACCCTGCGGGTAGGAGAATTCCTGCGGGGCCGTATCATTAACGCCATGGGCCAGCCGATTGACGGCAAGGCCCCCTTTGAGGGCGGCGAGCCCTACTGCGTAAGCGGTTCTTACATCAATCCCCTCCAAAGGCCCCCGATCCGGGAGCGGATGGAGTTTGGAGTCAAAGCCATAGACGGCATGATTACCATTGGAAAAGGCCAGAGAATCGGTATCTTTGCCGGCTCTGGCGTCGGAAAGTCGACGCTGATGGGCATGATTGCCAAAAATGTGAAAGCGGACATCAACGTCATCGCTCTGGTGGGCGAGCGGGGCCGTGAGGTTCTCGAATTTGTCCAGAAGGATTTGGGCGAGGAGGGGATGCGCCGCTCTGTGCTGGTTGTGGCGACGTCCGACCAGCCCGCCATGCTGCGGATGAAATGCCCCAGCGTGGCGACGGGCATCGCAGAGTATTTCCGGGATCAGGGATATGACGTGCTGTTGATGATGGACTCTCTGACGCGATTCGCCATGGCGCAGCGGGAGATCGGGCTTGCCATCGGAGAACCGCCGGTTTCCCGCGGCTATACGCCGTCGATGTATGCGGAAATGCCGAAGCTCCTGGAACGAAGCGGCAATTTTACCCGCGGGTCCATTACGGGCGTGTACACGGTGCTGGTGGAGGGCGACGACACAAACGAGCCGATCGCCGACACGGTGCGCGGCATTCTGGACGGACATATCGTGCTCTCCCGTACATTGGCGAATGGAAACCATTATCCGGCCATTGACGTGAGCGCGAGCATCTCCCGTCTGATGACGGAGATTGTGCCGGTGGAGCACCGGCAGCTGGCGTCCCAGGTACGGGACATTTTGAGCGTTTATGAGAAAAACGCGGACCTGGTTGCAATCGGCGCATACAAGCCGGGAACAAACCGGAAGCTGGATTATGCATTGTCCAAGATTGACGCAGTAAATGAGTTTTTAATGCAGGGTGTAGACGAGGCCTTTCATTATACGGAATGTATTGATAAGTTGAAGGTCATTTTACAATAGACCGGCATATACATGAAAGATGAACGGAAGAAAAAACCACATGAGGGAAGGGATTCTGCCAAGTGAAGAAGTTCAAATTTGCCTTGGATACCGTGCTGTCTTATAAACAGCAGGCGCTGGACGCCCTGCGGGGCGAACACGCCGCGATTCTCGCAAAAGTCCACGCCCAGGAGGACGTGGTGGGGACCCTCGAGCAGCGTTATTGCGATTACAACGACGAGTACCGCCAGAGAGCGGAGGAGGGCCTTCCGATTACCGACGTGCTGATGTATCAGTCCGGCTTACGAGCCATCGAAATGGAAATCCAGCGGGAAACGCTCCGGCTGGAAGCGCTGCGGGAAGCGGAGGAAAAGAAGCGGGAGGAAGTGGTGGAAGCCAAGAAGGAGACTTCTTCCATAGAGAAGCTGAAGGAACGGAAATTGGAAGATTACAACAAGGCCGTTCTGAAAAGCGACGAGCAGTTTATTGAGGAATTCGTCAGCAGTACCCGGGCGAATGCCGCCAGCGCGTAAATGGGTCCGAACCGGCGGGGTTCCGCCGTTTGGAAATAGAATTTTGTTAAGAAAGGAGGTAGATGCGCATGGAACAGTTAACCATGCTGAACCTGATGCAGACCCCGAACGGCAGCAAGCCTTCCACTGGAAGCAAAAACAACGACTCGGATGAGTTTCGGAAGCTGATGGAATCCCAGGGCGGCGGCGAGAGCGTCAAACCCGGCGAGAGCCAGCCGGCATCTGGAACGGAGAAGCCCTCCGAAACCCAGGATGTGCCTGCGGAGGGTGTGGCGAAGCCGGTGCAGAATGACCCGGAACTGGAAAAACAGATGGTTCTGGCCGCGATGGCGATGCTGCAAAACCCGGTGGTGCAAGCCATAGCGGAGGAAACGCCTCAGGTGCTGACCGATCCCGCATGGGAGAAAGGGCTGGAACCTGTGGGCTTCGACGATTACGGAGGAACGCGGGTCGTTCATTGGGTGAACACAGACAAACCCATTCCGAAGTTGTCGGAGGAGGCAAAAGAGGCAGTAGTTCAGTGGCTGGAAGGGCAGGAACCCGACAAAACGGAAGCTGCGGACTTGGCTCTGGAAATGGTTCCGAAAGCCGAGACGCCTGCGGATGAGATGGATGTGGAGGTCTTGAAGGTCAACGTGGCCCAGGAGAATGCCCTTGAGGCTGAGGCTGGTGCGGAGACCGAAACAGACGATTTGTTCCTCCAGGAAGGCATGGCCGAGCGACCGGTGTTTGAGGACGTGCGGGAAGTTCCGGTGAAGGTGGGCGAAGCCCCCACGGCGGAAAAACCCAGCGAGCCGGTGGAGGTCCAGGTGGGAAAGCAGCTGGAAACGGCCCTTGCCAAAGGCGAAACCAAGGTGGAAATTCAGCTGACGCCCGACAGCCTGGGAAAAATCCGGGTCGAGGTGACGCTGCGGGAAGACGGCGGACTGCTGGTGCAGCTCCACGCCGAAAACAGCCGCACCCAGGGAATCCTGGAAAAGAACCTGGCCGGATTGGAGTCGCTTTTGGGCCGCAATTCCCAGCAGGAGGTCCAGGTGGAAGTCCCGAGACATCAGGAGAGCCAGCAGCAGAATTTGTTTGACCAGCAGCAAAAGGAACAACAGCAGCAACAGCAACAGCAGCAACGCCGGGAACATCCCCAGAACAGCGAGGATTTCCTTCAGCAGCTGCGCCTGGGCCTGATCGGGCCGGAGGAAGTATTTTAAGCGAGAAGGATGTGAAGCAATGAGCAATTTCATGGGCGATGTCGGCGCGCTTTGGGGCGCAGCGGCAAGCGGCTCCAACCAGAAGGCGGCCATCACCAAAAAGGACAATATGTCCCTGGATATGACCGACTTCATTACGCTGATGGTGACACAGCTCACCAGTCAGGGAATTGACAACGCGATGGACACCTCGGATATGCTGAACCAAATGGTTCAGATGCAGATGGTGCAGGCGATGGTGAACATGACGGACGCATCCGTGATGAACTACGCGGCGTCCCTGGTGGGCAAGGAAGTGACGGTAGCCAACGGCTACGACAGCGACGGAAAGCTGATGGAATATACAGGCAAGGTGATCGGCACCGGCCAGTATAACGGCGAGCAGGTCGTTTTCCTGGATAACGACAAGTATTACCGAATGAGTGAAATCCTGGCAGTGGGACGTTTGCCGGAGGCAAAGCCGCCCGAGGAAGACGATAAGGTTGAAGGCGAGGGCGAGACGGAGGGAACCGATAAACCCGAGGGCCCCGACAAGCCGGAAGGCGGCGGAACAGAGGGAACCGACAAACCCGTTGAGCCGGACCAGAAGCCGGAGGAAGGTACCGGAACGGAGAACAAAACCTGAGGTGACCGCGATGATTGACCGGATAAGAAGCCAAGTACCCATTATTCCGCAAACGACGCAGTCTGGGCCTGAGGCGCGCCAGGAGACGGGCGGCGGGTTTGGAGCGATGCTCCAGCAGGAGCTGTCGAAACCTGTCGAGTTCTCTAAGCACGCCAAAACGCGGGCGGAGGAGCGGGGGATTGAGATTACCCCCAGCCTGATCGACCAGCTGAAAGGGAGCATGGTGCGGGCGCAGGCCAAGGGTGCGACGAACATCTTGGCGATGGACACGGAGAAAGCCTTCATCATCAATGTGCCCCATGGAAAGGTCATCACCGCAATTACACAGGACGAAATGAAAGACAGCGTTTTTACAAACATTGACGGCGCCGTGTTTCTGTGAGAGGAACAATGGCAGGACCGGTTTACGGAGGCCATTCCGGCCCGCCCGACTGACGGGCCGGAACCGGCGCCACAACTCGAAAGGAGATCATTTTCGCTTATGACTGGAGCTATGTACGCTTCGATTGCGGGCCTGAAAACCCATATGCAGAAGCTGAATGTCATCGGCAACAACGTTGCAAACGTGAACACAAACGGTTACAAATCCCAACGGACCGTTTTTCAGGATTCGATCTATTCGCAGTACAGCAGCGGCGCGAACGGCACCGCCACCAGAGCGGGCCAGAACCCGTCCCAGATCGGCTACGGCGTGCGTATCAGCACGATTGACCTGAACATGACTACCGGCAGCTTCAACCCCGGTATGCCCACGGACTGTATGCTGGACGGCGACGGATTTTTCCTGGTGGGACAGAAGGACGTGGCCAATACCATCTCGGCGGAAAACCCCAATTCCTTCAAGAGCCTGACGCTGACCCGCGTGGGCAACTTCGAGTTTAAGGAAGACGGCTATTTCGCCAACCAGAACGGCGACGCCGTGTATGGGTTCCAGGTGGTGGGCTATGACACCGAGGGCAAGCCCATTGTCAGCGACCAGCTGGTTCCGATTCGCCTGCCGGAATATGAAATGGTGGAGGTCCCGAAGCTGGACGACCAGGGACAGCCAATGCAGGATGCCGATGGTAAGCCCATTACAACAACGGAGTATGTTCTCCGCTGGCCGGTAGCGGCTACGGGTACGGCGACAACAGACCCGAATCCGGAGCATGGCATTAATGCAGACGGCGTGGTAATGGGTGAAAATCTCAAGTCGGTTACAGGTGTACAAAAGCCGCTTCAAAATTACAGTGAGTATATCGCTGCTAATCCTGGCGGTGGTAACGGCGGCAACAACAACGGACAGGATCCGGACGCTGAACCGAAGCGCGATTTCGGCATAGCCAAGCTGGAAAACATTTCGGTAAGTCCTACCGGCGCGATCACCGGTATTGTGGGCTCAACCAAGGAACAGATCACAATCGGATATCTTGCAATCGGCAACCCGACGAACCCCAACGGCCTGACCCATGACGGCGGTCACTATTACACTTGCCGCGACGGCGCGGGTGACCTGGAAATTACCACCATTGGCGGCGTAGCCAAGGAGCTGTCCCGCGTGGGCGGCGGCGGCGTTGAGTACGTCAACGGCGGCCAGGTGAACACCGCCGGCGCGGGCGGCGGAACCGGAACTGGAACCGACACAAGCCTGTCCGATATTTTAAGCGCGAAGGCTGCGGTTGGCGCGCTGGGCAAGACCACGCTGTATGCGGGCTTCCTGGAAGGCTCCAACGCGGATCTTGCAACGGAAATTTCTGAACTGATCACGACTCAGCGCGGCTATCAGGCGAATACGAGAATTGTCACCGTGACGGACTCCATGCTGGAGGAACTGGTCAACATGAAGCGTTAAGCGTAACGCATAATTCAGAACCAATGCGCCCGCCGGGAAGGGGGAACCTTCCCGGCGGGACGAGGGAAAGGCGGTTTCATATGATTGTTTTGACGAAAAGAAATCATGAAAAATTCCTGGTGAACCACCTGCAAATTGAACATATCGAATGTATTCCGGAAGTGAAAATCACCATGATGAACCACGATTATTACCTGGTTCGGGAGACCGTGGAAGATATCATCGAAAAAATTGCCGTCTACAACGCCAAGGTTCAGGACGTTCATCGGGAGATCGCCGTAACGGACAAGCGTTGATCATATAGAGAATCTCGCGGGCCGGGTTCCGGCGTCCGTGAACGGAGGAGTGAAGCTGTTTCATGAATATAAACTATATCATTGGTATTGTCGGCGCACTTGCCGTGTTCCTGTTTGGCTGTATCGCCAGTGTGACCATCCAGCCAGAATTTTCGATTGGATTCAATCCTGGAAACCTGATCAACTTCTTCGACCCGGCCTCCATCCTGATTACGATTGGTTGTACGATCTTCATCGTTGTGGCCAGTTTTCCCGGGTCTATGTTGAAAAATATGCCCAAGCATTTCAAGATTATCCTGAACAACAAGTTATTTGACCCCACCAGCTATATCGACCAGCTGGTAGAGCTGGCCCAGATCGCCCGGAAAAACGGCCTGCTGTCCATGGAGGAAAAGGCCAACGAACAGACCGACCCGTTTTTCAAACAGGCGATTATGCTTATCGTGGACGCCAACGACCAGGATAAGGTCCGCGGCATCCTGGAAAACGACATCGAATGCATGAGCGCGCGGCACGACGCGGCGGCGGCCATGTACGACAAGGCGTCCAGCGTGGCCCCGGCCTTTGGCATGGTGGGTACGCTGGTGGGCCTGATCAACATGTTGAAATCCATGAACATGGAAGACGGCGCGGGCGACCTGGGCGGCAGCATGGGCACCGCCCTGGTGACGACGCTGTACGGCTGTATTCTGGCGCACATGATCTTCGGCCCGATTGCACAGCTGCTGCGGAACCGGGACTCGGAGGAAATCCTTTGCAAGCAAATCATCGTGGAAGGCGTTATGGCCATCCAGGCGGGTGAAAACCCGAAGTCCTTGCGGGAACGGCTCCTCACCTATATGGCGCAGAAGCAGCGCGAGATGAGCGGCGAGGAAAAAGCGGCGTAAAGGAGGCGGAACGTTATGGCGTTGAAGAAAAAGAGCAGCGGAGGCGGCGGCGCAAACTGGATGGATACCTATGGCGACATGGTGACGCTGCTGCTGTGCTTCTTCGTGCTGCTGTACTCCATGTCGACCATCAGTACGGAAAACTGGAAGGCCATCGTCATGAGCTTCAACCCCACGGCGGTGGAAACCCCGACGGCCACCACAGGAGATGGGGGGCCCATTGCGGACCCCGGCGAGAACACCGGAAACCTCGACCAGCAGCAGGTGGACCAGGATATTGAGTCGCTGTTCCAGTCGCTGCAAGCGTATGTGGAGTCCCAGGTGTCCCAGAGCATTATCAGTGTGGAGAAAAACGGCGGCAAGGTTTATATTCGCTTCAACCAGGCTGTGTTTTTCGGCGGAAACAGTGCGGTTCTCAAGCAGGACAGTTACCCAATTCTGGATGAAGTGGGTATGATGCTGAACGGCGTGGCACGCTCCATCGACGAAGTGCGCGTGCAGGGACATACCGCCCGCGCACGAGAGAACGGCAACAACATTGACAATGACCGGACCCTTGCCAGCGAACGGGCGACGAACGTGGTCATTTACCTCCAGCAGAAAGGCTACCTGGACGGCGGCCGGCTGATCAGCGAGGGAATCGGCGAGTGGAAGCCTCTGTTTCCGAACGACACGGCGGAGCATATGGCGCAGAACCGCCGGGTGGAGATGATCGTCAGCGGCCGGGACATCGAGGCGGAACTGGAAGCGGCGGGCATGACCGAGGATTTCACCGAGGAACACTTTACGACCCATTGACCGGGCCGGAAAATCCAGCAAGAGCAGAAACAGGGGGACCTCATGGCAGACGTATTATCACAAGCTCAAATAGATGCTTTGCTGAACGCGGTCCGCAGCGGCGACAAGGATTTGGAGAATGGCGACCAGAAACCGGAAAAGAAGTATCAAAAATACGACTTTGCCAGCCCGCGGAAGTTTAACCGGGATCGCATCAAGATGCTCAACGGCATTTTTGATAACTATTCCCGCGTGGTTGGATCCCGGCTGAACGCCCGGCTCCGAACAAACTGCGAAGTGACTGTGGAGAGCGTGGAAGAACAGCATTATTATGAGTTTTCCAACGCACTGTCAGAGGGCGATGTGCTGGCTTTGGCAGATGTGAAAATCAAAGACAAGGACGAAGAAGACCCGATCATGTTTTATATCGGCACCAGCACTGCGCTGAGTATGATGGACCGCATGATGGGCGGCGAGGGCGCGGAGGAAGAAGACCTCCCCTCCGATTACGCTTATACGCCTTTGGAACTGCGGCTTTACGAGGACTTGGCAAAGGATGTCATCGCCATGATGGACCCGAGCTGGGAAAATTACCTTCCCATTAACTTCTCGTACAGCCGGACGGACATCAACCCGACCCTGAATCAGATTCTGGGCCTGGACGAAACCGTGATTATCGTGGACCTGAAGCTGCAATTCAACAACCTCTCCGGCCGAATGAGCATTTGCCTGCCGGGGGAGGTGCTGACGAAAATCTTCGCGGAGATCAGCCGGGAGAATCCGGGAAGGCGGGTTTCCTCGGAGGACAATTCGGAGGAAATCTTCGACAGCCTGCGGGAATCCAGTCTGGAAATCGTGGCCGCGCTGGGCAGCACACAGCTTTCCCTGAGCGACATTTTCCATCTCAATGTGGGAGATGTGATTGATATGGGCTATACCAAGGAGACACCGGTTTACCTGGATATCGGCGGATACCACTGGTTTACGGGCCGGATGGGTACGCACAAGAAAAATATGGCTGTTAAAATAGATGAGGTCTGTTATCAGCTGGAGCAAAGGAGCGAATAAGACGGAATGGAGAAGGAATTGTTTAGCCCGATGGAGCTGGATGCCCTCGGGGAAATGATGAATATCAGCCTTGGCTCCTCTGCCACTGCGGTGTCCAACCTGCTGGACCACCGGGTTGATATTACCACGCCCACCGTGACCATCGTGCCAGTGGGGGAATTTGCCATCGGAAACCTGGAACCGGCCATGGGCGTGGAAATCAAGTACGTCGAGGGCCTGGACGGCAGCAACATTATGCTGCTCAAGCGCAGCGACATCCGGGCCATTGTGGACATCCTGATGGGAATGGAAACGCCGGACGAGGAGTTTGAACTCAATGAACTGACCATCAGCGCGGTGTGTGAGGTCATGAATCAGATGATGGGTTCCGCGGCCACAGCAATGAGCGACTTTCTGGGCTTCCAGGTGGATATTTCCACCCCGCAGCCCTTTGAGCTGGAAGGCTTGGAGGAGTTCAAGCTGAACCACCTGCCTACGGACTCCGGCAGTCTGGTAGTGGTGCGGTTCTCGCTGAAGATTGAGGGCGCAGTGGAGAGCGAGTTCATGAACGTCATGAGCGTGCGTCTGGCCAAAGACCTGCTCAAACAGCTGGGCTTGGGCGATGAAGATGAGGAGGAAGCCGCACCGCCTCCGCCCCCGCCGCCTCCCCCGGCTCCTGCGCCGGAACCGGAGAGTTCCGGCGGCGGCAGCCGCATGATGAGTCAGGAGGAGATCGAGCGGATGCTGTCCGGCGGCGGCGCGGAACCTGCCCCGGCTCCTGCGCCGGAACCGGAGAGTTCCGGCGCAGGCAGCCGCATGATGAGTCAGGAGGAGATCGAACGGATGCTGTCCGGCGGCGGCGCGGAAGCTGCTCCGGCTCCCGCTCCTGCGCCCGCTCCACAGCCCCAGCCAGCGGCGCAACCGGCTCCGCAGCCCGCAGCCCAGAGTCCGCAGCCGCCGGTCCCGCCCTATGGAATGCCTCCAGCTGCGCCTGGCGCAGAGGGAATGGCCTATCCCGGCTACCCGTACCCGCCCTATCCCTATCCGCCGTATCCCTATCCGCCCCAGGCCGCGCCTGCGCCCGCTGCGACGGTTGCGCCGGAACCGAAGGTGATCGCCACCAAGCCGGTTTCGATGGAGGAGATGGAGGGCATTGATGGTTTGGGCAAGGAACAGGCCCAAAACCTGGATCTGATTATGGAAGTCCCCCTCCAGGTGACAGTGGAAATCGGCCGGACCGAACGGAAGGTCCAGGATATCCTGGAATTTTCAAAAGGGTCCTTGGTGGTGCTGGATAAGCTGGCAGGCGATCAGGTGGATTTGTTCGTAAACGGCAAATGCGTGGCAAGGGGCGACGTGGTGGTGATCGACGATAACTTCGGCCTGCGGATCACGGAGATCGTGCAGAAGCCCAGCCTTGTGATTCCGACAAAGAAGAAATAAGCAGTTCCTTTGAGGGATAGGACCCTCAATTGCAGCAAATTATAAGATTGAAAAGGATGGATACGACTTATGGCTAAGAAGATTTTGCTGGTGGACGACGCCGCATTTATGCGGAAGATGATCAAGGACACCCTGAGCAAGAACGGCTACACCGAACTGTTTGAGGCTGTGGACGGCGCAGATGCTGTGGAGAAATTCAGCGAGATCGGCCCGGACCTGGTGATCATGGATATCACGATGCCCAACATGGACGGCCTGGAGGCCCTGAAGGCCATCCGCGCCAAGGACGGCAACGCAAACGTGGTTATGTGTTCTGCCATGGGCCAGGAAAGCATGGTTATGGACGCGGTGCGTTCCGGAGCCAAGGACTTCATTGTCAAGCCCTTCAAGCCGGACCGCGTGCTCAAGACCGTAAACAACATCCTGGGGAACCCGTAATATGGATTCCAGTGCGTTTTCCCTCCTGTGGCTGACTGGTATTCTGCTCCTGATTCTTGCGCTGGCGTATGTGTCCACCCGCTTCCTGGCGACTCGGAGCGGAATGGCACAGCCTGGTAAGCATATCCAGATTTTGGAACAGCAGATGCTGGGCAGAGACCAGAAACTGGCGCTGGCGCGGGTGGGAGAACGCTGGTTTCTGCTGGGAATTGCGCCCTCGGGGGTGTCCCTGGTGGCGGAGTTTACCGCAGAGGAAGCCGCCTCCTGGCAGGCAGAGGCCCAGGAGGACCGGCCCAGCTTCTGGGAGGCGGTTGTGAAAGTGATGGACCAGAAAGGGCGGAGGTGAACCGGAAGTGCCGGAAATTCCAGAAGGGCTGATCAATATAAACGGCGACAGTGTACAGGCGCTGGAAATCATCTTAATGATGACATTCTTCACCATTTTGCCGTCGCTTGTGGTGATGATGACCTCCTTCACCCGTTATATTATCTCCTTTTCTTTTTTGCGCACGGCGATGGGAACGCAGCAGACGCCGCCGAATATCGTGTTGGTCGGCCTGGCGTTGTTTTTGACATTTTTTACCATGTCCCCCACGCTCTCGCGGATTCAGACGGAGGCATATGAGCCGTATGTGGCGGAGGAGATCGGCCAGGAGGAATTTTTCCGGCGGGCCGCGGTTCCCTTGAAGGAATTCATGGTCCGGAACAGCAAGGATAATACCATCTCCATGTTTTGCGATCTGGCGGGGGCGGAGATGCCGGAGACGGCGGATGTGCAGACCGTCGTGGAAGAAGTGCCGCTGCGGGTGATTGTGCCGGCGTTTGCCGTGTGCGAGCTGCAAAGGGCCTTCACCATCGGCCTGCTGCTGTATATTCCCTTTATGCTGATTGACATTGTGGTGTCCTGTACGCTGATGTCTATGGGCATGATCATGCTGCCGCCGTCGATGATTTCCGCGCCGTTCAAGCTGCTGCTGTTTGTGAGCCTCAACGGCTGGGAGCTGCTGTTCTCCACGCTGGTGCAGGGATTCCAATAGCGGGAGGGCTGAAAAATGGATGCTGGATTGATTGCGGATGTCCTGCGGGACGCGGTGGCCATTGCCATCAAGCTGGGCGGGCCGATGCTGATTTTGAGCATGGCCGCCGGCGTAATCATCGCCATTTTCCAGGCGGTGACGCAGATCCATGAACAGACCATCGGTTTTATCCTGAAGGTGAGCATTATTGTGACCGTGCTGCTGATCAGCGGCGGCTGGATGCTGAGTACCTTGCAGGATTATGCGAGGGAATTGTTCGATTTGATGAAGACCATCTAGCGGAGGCGTCCTATGATTGATTATGGGCAGCTGACGCTGTTCCTCTATGTTACGGCCCGCATCAGCGGCTTTGTGCAGTTCAGTCCGCTGTTGGGGCGGCAGAATATCCCGCGGATGTTCCGGGCCGGATTCATTTTGGTGTTGTCCGTGTTTGCCTTTTTTCTCACGGATGTGACGGAACTGACGCCGCCGTCTACGCTGCTGGGCTTTGCCATGGGCGTGATGTTGGAAATGTGCCTGGGGTTTTTGCTGGGAATGGTGACGAATTTCTTCTTCTATATTCCCCAGATCGCAGGCCAGGTGATCGATACCCAGATGGGTATGACGATGAACCAGATTTACGATTCCGGTTCCAGGGCCAATATGTCCCAGTCCAGTATGCTGATCAATACCATGATGACGCTGCTGTTTTTTGCGGAAAACGGACATCATACGCTGATACGGATGATGGTGACGTCTGGAAATGTGGTGTCCTTCGGCGGCGTGACGCTGGGGACAGAACTGGTGAATACCATGCTGGAGCTGTTTATGGACTGCACCATCATGGGAATCAAGCTCTGTATGCCGGTTCTGGCGGCGGAGCTGCTGGGCCAGCTGGGCATGGGTATTTTGATGAAGGTGATTCCCCAGATCAACGTGTTTTCCATTAACATTGAGCTGAAGGTCATGATTGGCCTGGGATTGCTGCTGGCGTTGATTACGCCGTTTAGTGAAGTGCTGCTGCAAATCGAACGCGATATGCTGAATGCGATGGGCAGCGTTCTATATATGACCGGCTAAGGGGGGATGAGCGTTGGCCGATAGCTCCAAAACCGAAAAGCCAACCCCAAAACGACGAAGTGATGAACGAAAAAAAGGTAATGTGTTCATGAGTCAGGATGCGGTGGCGGTTGTGACGCTGATCGGGTCCCTGATGCTGTTCATGATTTTGTCGGGGAGCATTGCAGAGAACCTGGCGCGGTTCATGCAGTTTTGCTTTGAATATATCCGTAACGCTGACCGGCTGATGGAAGGCGGCCTGCGGGATATCGTTTATGAGGGGTTACAGGTGGTGCTGCGGACAGCGTTCCCGATTGCCATTGTAACGGTGGTATGCGCGGTGGCTGCGACATTCGCACAGACGCGGATGCTGGTGTCCTTCGAGCTGATTAAGCCGAAGCTCAGCAAGCTCAATCCTCTCTCCGGGCTGAAGCGGTTGTTTTCGCTGAAAAGCATTATTACGACGTTAAAAAATCTCTTGAAGATCATCGTCTTGATGGTGATTGTTTACAACACCCTGAAGGGGATGCTTTGGGAGAGTTCCAAATATTTATATACCGATCTCCGAGTAGCCGGAGCGCACATTTTTGATAACGGCGTGACGATGGTCATGCGGATTATCATTGCCTTTGTGGCCCTGGCCGCTGTCGACTTCTTCTATCAGCGGTGGGACTATGAACGAAACCTGCGAATGAGCAAGCAGGAGATCAAAGAAGAATACAAGCAAACGGAAGGCGACCCGCAGATTAAGGGCAAGATCAAGGAAATGCAGCGGCGGAGAGCCATGAGCCGTATGATGCAGCAGGTGCCCCAGTCGGACGTGGTTATCCGAAATCCGACCCATTTTGCGGTGGCGCTGCGGTATAAGCCCGGAATGGACCCCGCCCCCATTGTGCTGGCAAAGGGCCAGGATGAATTGGCTCTGCGGATTGTGCGGGTGGCGGAGGAACACAACATCGCGGTGATTGAAAACGTGCAGCTGGCCCGGGCCTTGTATGCCAATACGGAGCTGGACCAGGAGATTCCGCCGGAGCTTTATGATCCGGTGGCAAAGGTGATGGTATATATCTTCCGTCTGAACAAACAGGATAAATTGATAAAATGAACGATTTTTCAGACCTGTGCAGTGGAGGTGACGGCGCGTGAAGCGAATTCTAAATAATGCAATCTCTTTGGGCGTCGTGGTAATCGTGCTGTTTTTGATTATCCCGCTGCCAACCTTTCTATTGGATTTTCTGTTGATCATCAACATCGGCCTTTCCATTATGATTTTGATGATCACTATGAATATAGCGGAAGCCCTGGAGTTTTCCATTTTCCCTTCCCTGCTGCTGGTGACGACCCTGTTTCGGCTGGGCTTGAACGTCTCCAGCACCCGCATGATTCTCAAGGACGGTTATGCCGGCGAGGTTATCCAGAATTTCGGTAATCTGATCACCGGCGGCAACATCGTCATTGGCGTGGTCATTTTCCTGATCATCGTCCTGGTGCAGTTCATCGTGATTACCAAGGGCGCGGAGCGCGTGGCCGAAGTGGCCGCCCGCTTCACCCTGGACGCGATGCCCGGTAAGCAGATGGCGATTGACGCGGACCTGTCCTCGGGACTGGTCAACGAGCAGGAGGCCAAGGAACGGCGGCATAAGATCCAGAAGGAAGCCGATTTCTACGGCGCGATGGACGGCGCGACCAAGATCGTCAAGGGCGACGCCACCATGTCCCTGGTGATTACGATGGTCAACATTATCGGCGGCGTGATCATCGGCGTGATTTTCGAGGGCGGACAGTTTATGGACGTTCTCCAAAGCCGCTGCATTGTTACCATCGGCGACGGTCTGGTGTCCCAGCTCCCGGCTCTGATGATCTCAACGGCTACGGGCATGATCGTCACCCGGTCGGTGTCCGAGGGCAGCCTGAACAAAGACGTAATTGCCCAGTTCAAGGCGCAGCCCCGGGCCATGATTACCACAGGCGTAATCCTGCTGTTTCTGGGCGCGGTTCCCAATACGCCCCATTGGGCCCTGGTGGCCGGAGGCGGCGCGCTGGTGGGCAGCGGCGTCTTTGTGAGCCGCCGTCTGGAACGGGAACGAGCCGAGGAAGCGGCGGCCGCGGCCATTGCGGAAAGCGGCGGCGAGGCCCCGCCGGAGGAAGCTGCTCCCAGCGAAACCGACTACTTCAAAGACATCAACAACGTTTATTCCCTGCTGGCGGTGGAGCCGATTGAAATGGAATTCGGTTACAGCCTGATTCCGATGGTGGACGAGAGCCACGGCGGCAAGCTGATCAGCCGGATTGTGATTTTCCGCCGGCAGTATGCCCAGGATATGGGCTTTGTGTTCCCGTCGATCCGTCTGCACGACGCCTCGTCGCTGGGCACGAATCAGTATGTGATCCGCATTCGCGGCGAGGAAGTGGCCAGGGGCGAAATCCTGGTGGATTACTACCTGGCCCTGGAACCGGCGAACCCCCTGGGCGAAATCGACGGCATTGAGACCATCGAGCCGGCCTACGGCATCCCGTCCCGCTGGATTCTGCCGGAAAACAAGGAAATGGCCGAAATTTACGGCTACAACGTCATCGATCCCCTCTCCGTTATGCTGACGCACTTGGCGGAGACGGTTCGGAAATATGCCTACGAGCTGCTGGGCCGTGCGGAAACCATGCAGCTGGTGGAAAACCTGAAGCGCAGTTCGCCGGAGCTGGTGGAGGAGGCCATTCCCGGCATTGTGTCCTATGCGATGCTGGAAAAGGTACTGCGGAACCTTCTGCGAGAAGGTGTGCCGATCAAGGATTTGGGCACAATTCTGGAAACTCTGGTGGATGCTGTCGCCCAGGGCCGGGACCTGGACGCGGCAACCGAAATGGTCCGCGGCTCTCTGGCGCGAACGATTACCCGCCGCTTCTGCGAGGACGGACAACTGCGGGTGGTCACGCTGGACGCCGAGGTGGAGAAGAAGATCATCGCCTCTCTGACCCGGAACGAACAGGGCGTGTATCTGGCCATGGGGCCGGACCTGATGCAGTCGATTGTGTCCCAGCTGGCGGCGCAGATCCGGAAATTCAACGACCTTTCCCAAACACCGATTATCCTGGTCAGCCAGGTGATCCGCGGCTATTTCAGCAAGATGATTACACAGTTTTATCCCAACATTTACGTGCTGTCCTTCAATGAAATTACCAGTACCGTCCAGATTCAGGCCCTGGGCAACATCACCATGGAGTCTCATCCGGCGGACAGAAGGGCGGTGGGCACATGAACGGCGCAGACGGTGCCGCCCTGCGGACCTATACCGAGCGGGAAATTGAGTCCATGGAAACCCAGGACCTGCTGAACCTCTACAAGGAGACGGGAGACGAGTCCTTGAAATGGCCGCTGGTTCTGCGGTATGAGGGCCTGATCAAAAACGCCGCCATGCAGATTCGGGGCGTGTACAGCAGCTTCGCGCAGATTGACGACATCATCAACGAGGGCATTCTGACCCTCCTGGGGGCGATTGACAAATTCGACCCCGGCAAGGGCGTGAAGTTTGAGACCTATGTTTCCAAACGCATTCGGGGCATGGTGATTGACCTGGCCCGAAAACAGGATTGGATGCCCCGGAACGTCCGGCAGCGGGCGAAGGAGATCGACCAGGCGGCGGCGGAACTGTCCGCCAGCCTGGGGCGGTATCCCACGGAGGCGGAAATTGCGGCCCACCTGGGCGTGACCCAGGAGCGGTACCAGAAGGACACGGCCAACATTGCCCTGAGCAATGTCCTGTCCCTGGATTTGCTGATGGATACCCGCGAGACGGACGGTTATCCGATGGAAGTTCCTTCCAGTGACCTGCACAGCCAGCCGGAAGCGGTTTTGCAGGAACGGGAGATGCAGCAGGCTCTGGCCGACGGCATTGGGCAGCTGCGGAAAAACGAGCAGATCGTCCTGTCTCTTTACTATGAAAAAAACCTGCATTTGAAGGAAATCGCCCAGGTCATGGAGCTGAGCGAACCCAGAATCTCCCAGATTCATACCCGGGCCATCCAGAAACTGCGGGTGTACATGGACGCGTATATGAACGGTACAAAAGAGGAAAAACATACCAGAAGGAAGAAAGGGTAACGTATGTATAAGGGCTTTTACAATCTGACTTCCGCGATGCTGACCCACCAGCAAAATCTGAATGTGATTGCCAACAATCTGGTCAACATCTCTACGGCGGGCTTCAAGCAGGACCGCTACACCGCCACGACCTTTGACGACGTGATGTACAGCCGGGTGGGAGACCTGTTCAGCAGCGGACAGGAGATCGGACGGCAGAGCTACATTCGGGCCGCCAGCGAAACCTATACCGATTTCACCCAAGGCGCGCCGGAACCCACCGGACTCTCGCTGGATTTCTGCATAGTGGGCGACGGGTTTTTCGCCATCCAGGACGAGGAGGGCGAGACCGCCTATACCCGTATGGGTAATTTCTCCCTGGATGACGAAGGCTATCTCTGCCTTCCCGGCTATGGACGGGTGCTGGACCCGGATGGCCAGGAGATTTATCTAGGCACCGATAAAGTCACCGCCGACCAGGATGGCCTGATTTATTACAAGGGCGAGGGCGGCGGCCTGATTGGCCGCGTGGGCGTTTACAGCTTTGAGGACAACGGCGAACTGGAATTCAACGAACGGGGTCTCTTTACCGGCGAGGGAGCCCAGCCCAGCGAGGATTTTTCCATCTGGCACGGTTATTTGGAGCGGTCGAATACGGATATGGTGAAGCAGATGACGGAGATGATTACCTACCAGCGTGCGCTGCAAAGCGCGGCCCAGGTGTCGAAAATGTACGATCAAGTAATGAATCACGCCACGACCGACGTGGGACGGATGTAAGGAGGGCTTCATGAACCAATCCTTTTTTACCGGCGCGGTAGCCGCGCATCAGCAGCTCAAGCGTCTGACGGTTTACGGCAACAACATCGCCAACCTGAACACCTACGGTTTCAAGGCCGAAAGGGCCAGGTTCGCCGCGCTGATGTACGACGACGTAAAAAATGCCGACGAGGAAATGCTGCCCGTGGGCGTGGGTACGTGCCTGTGGACCACGGACACCAACTTCAATCCCGGCCCTGTGGCGGAGACGGGCCGCAAGCAGGATTATTTGATTGAGGGAGACGGCTTTTTTGCCCTGGTGGATTTGCAGACCAACGAAGTGAGCCTCACCCGGAGCGGCGCGTTTACCATCGCGGAGCTGCTGCGGCCCACCGGCGAGGTGGACGCAGAGGGCCAGGCGGTGGAGGAGCGGATCATGTACCTCGCCGACGGCGACGGCCGGTTCGTTTTGAGCGAGACAGGTGGCATGATCGAGGTGGACGACTTCAACGCGCAGTATCCGGTTGGTATTTTTGACTATATTAACTACAACGGCATGACGCAGCTGAACGACACCCGCTTCACGCCGGTGGACAAAAACGGCGGCCTGCGCAGAGGAAGCGGCGTGCTGCGGCAGGGGATGCTGGAAATGTCCAACGCGGACTATGCCGAGGAGGTCTCCAAGGTGATCGAAACCCAGCGGGCCTACGGCATGGCGTTGAAAATGGTGCAGGCGTCCGACGAGATCGAGACAACCATCAACAGCCTGCGTAACTAAGAGAGGGGAAAGGCATGACGATTAAAAACTATGACGAGCTGAGTTCCATGGAGCTGGATACCCTGAAAGAAATTGGAAGTATCGGCACCGGAAACGCAGCGAACTCCCTGTCCTCCCTGATTGGGAAAACCGTGCGTATCCAACAGCCGGAAGTCCGGATCATGGGCTATAACGAGGCCATTGAGTGGATTGGCGGGCCGGAGGAGATCACGGCGGGGGTGCTGGTGAAGATGAGCGGCCAGATCAGCGGCATCATGCTTTCCGTGCAGCAGCTGGATTTTGTGAATCTGGTGCTGGAAAGTATGCTGGGCCGGGGCGTGGAGAATTACTTCGGCCTGCATGAGATGGAGAGTTCCGCTCTGGTGGAAGTGGGCAACATCATGATTTCCACCTTTATCAATGCGCTGAGCAGTCTGGCGGACATCGAAATTGAGCTGACGGTGCCGGCCTTTACCGTGGATATGCAGGGCGCGATTATGACCGTTCCCATGGCCGAGTACGGCGGCCAATCCGATTATATCATGACCATCGGCGGCAATTTCATCTGCAACGGCAGAGAAATCCCATGCAGGCTGCTTTTGTCGCCGGATATCCGGTCACTAAACTTCTTATTGAGGAAGCTGGGCGTGAGCAGTGGAGAGTAAGATCACTATTGGCATTGCAGACATGAAAATGGCGAAGGGCAGCGGGATGCTGATTACCTATGCCCTTGGGTCCTGTATCGGCATCTGTTTGTATGACAAACAGATCAAGCTGGGGGCGTTGATTCACATTATGCTCCCGGTAAACGGAGAGGCCGGGCGGAAGAACACGATGAAGTACGCCAACACCGGTATTCGGGAGACCCTGCACCAGATGGTGGCCCAGGGCGCGTCGAAGTCCCGCATCACGGCGAAGATTGCGGGCGGGGCGAAGATGTTCGAGAACGGCGGTGGCTCGCTGGGCAACATTGGACAGCGCAACATTGAGAGCGTGCGGATGACGCTGAAGGCGGAGGGCATCCAGCTTTTGAAAGAAGACGTGGGAGGGACCACGGCCCGGACGCTGCTGTTTGACGTGGGCACCGGCCTGGGCTGCGTGCGCAGCTACGGAAAGCCGGAACTGATTATTTGAACGCCTGCGTTCCCGGCGGCGCGCTTTCCTGACGCGCCGGGGCGGGATTTACTTAGGATTGTATTTTGACCGTTGGAAGGAGTGTTCGGAATATGGCGAAAGATGAGAAACAGGGTATTCTGCTGGAATCTGGCACGAACGAGATCGAGGTAATGGAGTTTACCATCAATGACAGCCTGTACGGCATCAATGTGGCAAAGGTCAAGGAGATTATCGTATCTGCGCCGGTAAAGCCCATGCCCCACGCACACCCCGCGGTGGAGGGAATTTTCAAGCCCCGGGATCTGGTGATCACGGTGGTGGATCTGCCCCAGTACCTGTTGGGCGTTGCGGGGGAGAAGGGGCCGAAAGACCTGTTCATAGTCACCAATTTCAATAAGATGAACATTGCCTTCCGGGTACATACGGTGGTGGGCATCAGCCGCATTTCCTGGAAGAACATTCAAAAGCCGGATAAGACTGTTTCCGGCGGAAACGACGGCATTGCCACCGGTATTGCACAGTGCGGCGCGGATTTGGTGACCATCCTGGACTTTGAGAAAATTGTGGCGGAGATTGCGCCGGAAACATCCATTCAGCTCTCGGAAATCGACAAGCTGGGCAAGCGGGAACGGAGCGACGCGACCATTCTGGTGGCGGAGGATTCCGCGCTGCTGGCCAAGATGATCGAGGAGGCGCTGCACAAGTCCGGCTATGAGAAAACCCGGATGTTCCCCGACGGCCAGGAGCTGTGGAATTATCTCAACACGCTTCGGGAGGCGGACAACTTGGAGGACCGGGTCTCGCTGATCATCACGGACATCGAGATGCCCCAGATGGACGGACACCGGCTGACAAAGCTGGTGAAGGACGACAAGCAGTTTAAGCATATTCCGTTGATTATCTTTTCTTCTCTGATTACGGAGGAGATGCGGCGCAAGGGCAAGGAGCTGGGAGCCGACGATCAAATGAGCAAGCCGGAAATCGGGCATCTGGTGCAGGTGATTGACCATCTGCTGGATTTGAAGCACAGATAACGGCGGGAGGACACAATGAGCAGCAAGTATATTGTAAGACAGCCCATCAAGGATGTGCAGGGAAAAATCCTGGGGCACGAGATTTTATATTATGGAGAAAACCAAGCGTTCAGCACAGACACAACCCCTGGAGCCGCTTCGGAATTTGCGTCGGCGGATACGATTTACAGCTTCCTGACGCAGAACAGTTCCAAGGCGCTGAAAGGCTCGCTGAACTTCATGACGTTTACCTCCATGCTTCTGATGAAGAAGACGCCCCGGCTGTTTGACAAGTCGGAGCTGGTCATTCAGATTGACGACAATATTATTATTCATCCCCTCTCCATGCATTTTGTGAACCAGTACGCCAAGGAGGGCTACCGGATTGCGGTGAACGAGTTTCAGTTTGCGCCCCGGTATCTGGCGCTGCTGGATACGATTGATTACATCAAGCTCAACATCAAGAGCACCAGCGAAGCGGCGATGCGCAATGTAATCGAGATTGCCCACAGCATGAACAAAAAATGCATTGTGACCAATATCGAGACGGAAGAACAGCACCAGAAAGCGGTTGCCATGGGCGTGGAGGCCCTGGAAGGCTCCTACGTGGCGGAGAACCTGCAAACGGAGGTTCACAGCAGCGCGTATCTCCAGAGCAACTTCTTCCGCCTGATGGTGGCTGTGACCCGGGACGAACCGGATGTGGACGAGATTGAGCGGCTGATTTCGATGGACGCCAGCCTGAGCTTTGGACTGCTGAAAATGGCGAACTCGGTATACTTTGCCTTGCGGCACCGGGCGACCACCATTCACCAGGCCATTATGACGCTGGGCCTGGGACAGCTGAAGCAGTGGATTTACCTCCTGAGCGCGAGCAACAGCGGCGAACAGGCCGACCCGGGTACGGAAGAATTTTTGAAGCTGTCCTTCATGCGGGCGAATTTCAGCAGCGAGCTGATGAAATACGCCCAGGATATGCCCATCTCCCGGTCCGAGGCGTATTTGATGGGTATGTTTTCCACGCTGCATTACCTGATTGACGCGCCGCTGGAGGAGATTTTGAGCGAAGTGCCGGTGGCGGACGAGATCAAGGAGGCCCTGCTGACGCACGCAGGCCGCTGCGGCAAGCTATACGATTTGATCCTGAGTTACGAATCCGCCAACTGGGACGCCATCACGGCTCTGGCGGAGGAGCTGGGAATTCCAAACCAGATTTTGACAAATGTATATTTCATCTGTGTGGAAAACGTCAACATGCTGTGGGAACAGCTGACCAACGCCTACCCCGACCAGGAACCGCCGTTGGAATCGGAGACGCCGGAACCGCCGGTCTCAGACTAGCCCTGACGGCAGAGCTGCACAGAATCCGGAAAAGAAGAAAAGGTCCGGCGCGTGTGCGCCGGACCTTTTTCATTGCAGTCAGCGGGTGTGGTGGGGCGTGGTCATGACGATTTTGCAGGCTTGAATGAGCTGGGCGGTGACATCGCTGCTGTATTTGCTTTCGTAAACCGTCAGCTTGGGTACCCGCTCCTGGTCGGCCATGACGACGTATTTGGGCGGCAGGTGGTTCAGGGCATAGGCTTTTACGTCCACCTGGCACTTGTCGCAGCAGCAAAGACCGAACATCCGCATATACTTTTCCGCCTTTTCATCCACCAGGAGTTCCATGACATTTGTGTACGACGGAACCTGATACGCAGGGAAGTCCGGTTCCGCGGGGACCTCCGGCGCAGGCGGTTCGGGAGCTGCCGGAATTTCTTCCGCCGGTTCGGCGGGCGGCTGGGGTTCCGGCTCCGGCTCGGGTTCCGGTTCCGCAGGGACGCCCATCAGCTCGTCGGCGGAAGGGGCGGATTCTTCCGCCGGAGCTTTGAGGACGACGACTTCTTCGGGTTCCATAACCGGCTCCGGGTCAGGAGCGGCCTCCGGTCCGGCAGAGGCTTCCAGCCCGGCCAGCTCGGCTCCCAGTTCGCTTTCCAGCGCGTCCTTGATCTGAGAGGAAACGGCGGCGTCAGCGTTGAGAGAGGAGATCAGCGGAGCCACGGGAGGCGTTTTGGGAGCGGTTTCCGCCTTGGGGGCGGTTTCCGCAGTTTCCTCCAAGGGGGCGGCCTTGGGAGCTGCCTCCGCCTCCGGGGCAGGGGCGGGACCGCGGCTCTTGCTGAGCAGATTCATAACGTGGGCGGTTTTGCTGGAATTGGAATCTTTATTGGATGCCATGATAAAAACGCTCCTTTACATGAAAAATAACAGATATTGGATGGAGAATCAGAATCGCCTCTTGGGCGGAAACCGGTCCCCCGCCACAGCGTTGACGATTTTGCGGAAGTCCTTGGCGGAAGTGCAGTCCGGCCGGTAGGTCAGGACGCTCTGCCCATGGGCGGGAGCCATGGCCACGTTGACGCTGCGGCGGATTTTGGTGGTGAACACATGGCTGTCCAACTGCCGGGCAACCTCCTCCGCAAGATCCAGAATCTCCCGGGACAACGTAAGCTGGCGGTTGTATTTGTTCAGCAGCACGCCGAGTACTTTGAGGTTGGGGTTGAAGGATTTGCGGACGGTGTCTATGGTGTCCTGAATCTGGGAGACACCGACAAGACTGAGGACCTCCGCCTCCATGGGGACGATGAGTCCGGTAGAGGCCACGTAGGCGTTGATGGTGAGGATGTTCAGCGCGGGGGGCGTGTCGATGATGATGAAGTCATAACGGTCCTTCACATAATCGAGCTGCTGGGAGAGCATGAATTCCCGCCGGGGCGCGGTGAAGGCCACCTCCGCCGTGGAAAGCATGATGTCCGAGGGGATGATGTCGCCGTATTGGGTGGGGACGATGGCTTCCTCGATGGTATGGGCTCCGGTGAGCACGTCGTATATGGTGTAGCTCTCTCCGATGTCCAGGCCAAGGGTAAAGCCGAGGTTGCCTTGCGGGTCCAGGTCGACGCCCAGAACCCGTGCGCCTCTTTGGTAAAGACCGCAGACCAGCGCAGAGACGGTGGTGGTTTTTCCCACGCCGCCCTTTTGGTTTGTGACGGTAATGATCTGAGTCAAAGGAATTTCCTCCTTACGGTAAAAACTATACGCCAACCTCTTATTTTTATTATACTATATGTCGATAAAAAAACATAGAGGAATAGCAAAAAAAATCTTTTTTTCCGGCGAATCAAAACAAGAGGGCATGGATATGAAACGTTTGCCCTATCATTTGAAAGGAGTGGACCACATATGGCGTCTGTTAATGGAGTTAGGAGTTCTACAAGCATTTATGGGAATCGAAACGTTCTCTCCGGCCTGGCCAGCGGCCTGGATACGGAAACGTTGATCGAAAATGCCATATCGGCTTACAAAAACAAAATTACGGCGTTGCAGCAGAAGCGGACGAAGACGGAGTGGAAGCAGGACGCGTACCGGAGCATTATCGACAAGATGTCGGTTTTCAGCGAGAAGTATACCTCTTATAATTCGTCGACGAACCTGACGTCCACCAGCTTTTTTAACCAGGCGGTCCAGACCCTGACCAAAGGGGCCAACGCCGGCAAGATCACGGCGTCCGGCAAGACCAGCAGCAGCGTGTCGATCAACCGGGTGAAGCAGCTGGCCACATCGGCCCGCTATGCCATCAGCGGCAGCGCGATTGACGCGAGCCTGAGCGGCGGCGACAAGAAAACGTCCGCCGTGTCCTCCGGTTCGGTCAACCTGGACGGCCCGCTGGAGCTCAGCACCCTTTCGGGCAGCATGACCCTGGCTTACGGCGGTTCCGACGCCCGGACCTATCTGACGGTCAACTTTGACGAAACCCAGGTGTTTAAGGACGATCCCCCGGGAACGGAGGGCGGCAAGACCGCTGCGGAGAAGCTGGTGGACGAGATCAACAAGCAGCTTTCCGAACAGACGGTTGTCATCGGCAATACCTCTTACACCGGCGAGGACCTGCTGAAAAACGTCATCAAGGCCGAGGCAAACCCCAATGGAGTCATCGGCTTTACCGACCCGAAGAAGAACGGCGTTTACGTCAGCGGAGCCAGCGACGACGTGAAGGAAGTCCTTCTGGGCGGCGAGGAGCCTGACGAGGCGGTCACAAAGCTGATTGGAATTAACAGGAACGGCGCAAAGTCTTTGGTGGATACCAAGAAAGATGTCGCCGGCTACCTGAATGAAAACGCGCCTTTGACCATCACCCTGGACGGCGTGACCAAGACGGTTGAAATGCCCAGCAAAGAGGAATTGCTTGCAAGTCTCGAGGAGATGAACAAGAAGGAACCCATCCCCTATTATAACGAACTGAAAAAGAAAATCCAGGACAACGAGCCTTTGAATTCCAGCAGCAGCCGTCAGATTCGGGACAATGCGTATGCAAACGCCCTGCAAAAGAAGATCGACGACGCTTTCGGCGAGGGCAAGCTGACAGTTTCGGACCACATGACTGATTCGGCGGACGGAAAAGACAAGGGCTTCCAGTTCAAGTTTGAGGCCAAGGAGGGTTCCACCTTCCAGATCAAGTCCGACAAGAATAAGATTCTGGGCATGGACGAGACCACCGGCACGACCAGCTATCTGAACACAAACAAAACCCTGGGCGACCTGCTGGGCGACAAGCTGGAAAACGGCGGCTTTGAGACGGTCAAGGTGGAAGACGGAAAAGACAAGGACGGAAACCCGATTTACAAGGATAAGCTGGACGAGAATGGAAACAAGATTTACTCGTTTAAGGTAAACGGCGTGGAAGTCGGCCAGTACACCAAGGACACCGCTTTGGGTACGATCATCAGCGACATCAATTCCAATAAGGAAGTCGGCTTGAACGCCAGCTATTCCAAGACCACCAACGAGCTGGTCTTTACCGCCAAGGACACCGGCGAGGCGGAGAAGATCGAGTTCGAGGGCCTGTCCGCCGCGCTGTTTGGCGACCCGAGCGGCAAAAACGGCACGTCCATCGGCGAGTTTACAAAGGGCAAGGACGCCATTTTCAGCGCGACCATCAACGGCAAGGAGATGGACCTGACCCGCGCTTCCAACACCGTGGACCTGGACGGCATGAGCGTTACGCTGAAGGGCACATTCGGCTACGAGGAAGTAAAGGACAAGGACGGAAACGTCACCGAGTACAAGGAAATTGATACCGAGGCGGTCACCTTCGAGACCAACGCCGACGCAGACAAGATTGTAGACGCGGTGAAAGCCATGGTGGAGGATTACAACGCCATGGTGACGGAAATCAAGAACGCCTATTCCACCCTGCCCCTCCAGCGGAGCAATAAAGCCTATTACGAGCCGCTGACGGAGGAGGACATGGAGGATATGTCCGAGAGCGCGATCAAGGCTTGGGAGGACAAGGCGAAAACCGGCCTGCTGTTTGGCGACAGCGATCTTTCCCAGCTCTACAAGCGGCTGACGAAATCGGTGTCCATGTATGGAGAGAACGGCGCGGATCTTGAGGCCGCCGGCATTAGCACTTCGTATTCCAATGGCCTGACCACGCTGAAGTTTGACGAGCAGAAGCTGCGGGATACGCTGAACAGCGACCCGGACAAGGTGCGGGACATCTTCACCAAGAGCGACGGCCTGATGCAGTCGATGAAAGTGCCTCTGGACCAGTATGGCAAGACCACCGGCGGCAAGGGCATTCTGGTGGATAAGGCCGGTTCCACGCTCGCGCCCAGCACGCTGTACACGAACCGCATTTACAAGGAACTGACCAGCATCGACGAACAGATTGACAAATGGCAGGATAAGATGACGGACCGGGTGGACTATTATACACAGCAGTTCTCCCGTCTGGAACAGCTGGTTTCTCAGATGAACAGCCAGAGTTCGTACTTTGCACAGCTGGCTGGGGGTTAATGGATAAAGGAGTGATCCGCAGACGATGGATATGAGAGGCTTCCAGCAGTATAAGGAACAGAGCATCAACACCATGACGCAGGGGGAACTGCTTCTGCTGTTGTATGATGAGCTGTATAAGCGGCTGTCGCTGGCAGAAATTATGCTGGACAAAAAGGAATTCCCCGTTTTCGAGGACGCGGTGGAACGCAGCATTGCCATCATTGATTATCTGGACGCAACCCTGGACCACCAGTATCCCATCAGCAAAAACCTGACGCAGCTTTATGAGTATTTTACTTATGAGCTTGGCCGGGTGAAGATCGGGCGGCGGAAGGAAGTGCTGACCCCTGTGAAGGGAATGGTGAACGAGCTGCGGGACGCCTTCCGGCAGGCTCAGAAAAGCGGAGATTCGGGAAAGTAGGGGGTCGATTATGGAAGCGTCTGTTCTGCTGGACGCGCACGTGCAGCTAAAACGCATCTATACGGTGCTCAATGAGTGCCTGGATCTCACCCGCCAGCTGGCGGACGCCGTGGACCGGCGGGATGAGGTTGCAATACAGCTTTTGGTGTCCATGCGGGAGGAGCCGGTGGGGAGACTCCGCCGGGCGAACACCGCGCTGGAATACCAACAGGACGCCTTGGACCCAGAGCCTGGCCGCCGCCTGGGCGAACTGCTCAAGGGCGGGGAACCAAAGGACGAGTCCGAAGCTCCCCTCGCCAAGCAGGTGAGTATGAACGCCCGTCTCCTTCAACAGGTCTATGAGCTGGATAAGGCGGTCAATCTGAAGCTGAACCGGGAAAAATCGATCTATCATTCAAAATGACGCCGCACAGCGCCTCGGCCCTTTTTGGGGCCGGGGCCTGCGGTGCGCCGTGCTTTCAGGAGACCGGCGTCAGACAGGAGCGCAGGCTTATGCCCACCATCACACTGGAAAACGTAACAAAATATTATAAGATCGACCGGAAACGCCGGAGGCTGGAGAAACAGGAAAAACGCTACGAAATGGGTGTGGAAGGCATCAACCTGACCATTGAGCAGGGAGAGTTTGTGTTTCTTGTTGGAAGCAGCGGCGCAGGCAAAAGCACGCTGCTGGATCTGATCTCCGGGAAGCTGAGGCCGGACCAGGGAACCGTTTATCTGGATGACCGGGACCTTGCGCGGCTGATCCCCTGGAGCCAGAACCGGCTGTCGATTTTGTTCGGAAAAGTGTGCCAGGAACACAGCTTGATCCGCAAGATGACGGTGGAGGATAATCTCCGCATTGCGGCCCAGATCGGAAAACGCCGCTTTGAAACGTCCAAGCAGATGCAGGCCCGGATGACCAAGGTGCTGGGCCTGGTGGGGATGAAGGGCGTGGAAAAAAGGTATCCGGTGGAGATGTCGGTGGGCGAATGCCGCCGGGTGGAGCTGGCAAGGGCTTTGATCAACAGTCCGCCGGTTCTGGTGCTGGACGAAATTACCGCGAATTTGGATGACGACAATATCTGGGATATTTTTCATCTTCTGCGGGAAGTGAACCGCCGGGGCACCACTGTAATTATGGCAACCCACGCCAGTATGTATGTCAACATCATGCGCAAGCGGGTGGTGACGCTGGTGGACGGCCGCCTGATCGGTGATGTAAAGCGGGGAAGATACGGAGATGTGGTTTGACAAATGCCGCAAAACCGATTATTATAGAGAAGAACCGGCCGCTGGAAACAAGAGTAGTTCAATACAAATTAAGAGGAGGAGCAGGTCATGCTCAAAAACATGAAATTGAGAAACGCATTGATCATGGGATTCGGAACAAACATTGTTATCTCCGTGGTGATTATCTTTGCGTGTTTGCTGATGCTGAACACGCAGAGCAATAATTACCAGAAGATTATTGATGAAGATGTCCGCGCCGCGCAGCTGATTACCGAGTGCCGTATGAACGCCAATATTGCCGCCCGCGTGGTGCGTAATATGGCGTTGAGTCCCGGCGACTCCGGAAACGCTTCCCTGGAAAGCCGGGCCAATGAGGCTCTTGCGGACCTGGATGCGGGAATGGCGGAGCTGCAAACGGTTTACCCTCTGAACGACGACCGTTTGAGACAGTATGACTCTGCTATGGAGAATTGGAAAAGCGTTCTCCCGGAAATTATTCAAGCGGTCAACCAGAACCGGGGAGAGCGGGCGGTGGACCTGATCCGCAACGACTGCACCCCTCGTTTGAACAATATGGCGTCCATAGCGCAGGAGATCAGCAGCGCGCTGGTGGAAAACCGGGACCATACGATTGAAGTCCAGCGGCGGAACGTACTCGTTACCATCCTCATTGTAGTGATCGTCATGATCGCCGCCTCGGTATGGGTCATCCTCTTGAACCTGCGGATTGTCCGCAGCATCGCCCGTCCGGTGGCCCAGGTCCGGGAAGCTCTGATGGGCTTCAGCGAGGGCAACCTCAACCTCAGTGTGGATTTTGAGAGCAAAAACGAGCTGGGCGATATGTGCAAGGCCCTCCGAACCAGCCAGCACGTGCTGACCGAGGTGATCGGGGATACCTGCTATCTGCTGGAAGAAATGGGCAACGGCAATTTCAACTGCCGTACCAAGAATGAAGAAATGTACGTAGGCGCGCTGAGTTCCCTGCTGACCTCCATCCGCGCCATCAACCGCAACCTGAGCGATACTCTGACCCAGATTGACATGAGCGCGGAACAGGTTTCCGCCGGCTCCGAGCAGGTTTCCACCGGCGCGCAGGCTCTGGCTCAGGGCGCGACGGAGCAGGCCAGCGCGGTGGAGGAGCTGTCCGCCACCATTGCGGAAATTTCCAACAATTCTCAGAACAACGCCAAGCGCAGCGAGACGGCCATGGACCACTCCAAGAACGCGGACTACCGGGTCCGGGAGAGCTCGGACTATATGGACGAGATGGTGAAGGCCATGGAGAAGATTTCCAGCTCCTCCGAGGAGATCGGCAAGATCATCGCCACGATTGAAAACATCGCCTTCCAGACCAACATCCTGGCCCTGAACGCCGCGGTAGAAGCCGCCCGGGCAGGCAGCGCGGGTAAGGGTTTTGCAGTGGTTGCCGACGAGGTGCGGAACCTTGCCACCAAGTCGGACCAGGCCGCCAAGGCCACCAAGGAGCTGATTGACAACTCGATTACCTCCGTGCAGGACGGCAGCGAAATTGTCAAGCGGGTTTCCGAGTCCCTGAATAAGACGGTTGAGGCCACGAATCAAACCATGTCCGCCCTCCAGGAGATTGCCAAGGCCGTGGAGGAGGAGGCGGAAGCCATCGCCCAGGTGACGGAAGGCATCGACCAGATTTCCTCCGTGGTGCAGACCAACTCTGCAACCAGCGAGCAGTCCGCTGCGGCCAGCGAGGAGCTTTCCAGCCAGGCGTCTTTGATGAAGAGCCTGATGAGCAAGTTCCGCCTGCGTAGCGACAGCAGCGGATTTTCCGGCAGCGTCAGCAGCAGCGCAAGCGCACCCAGCCACGCGCCCGTTATGGAGGACATTGATTCCGGTTTCAGCGGCGATTCCAATCCTTTCAGCAAGTATTAAGAACCGCCCCGGTTCCTAACGCATTGGGAAGCCCTTCCTTTGCCAGAAGGCGGTGCGACACCGCCTTCTGGCATCGTTTTTAAGGGCTGTGCGTGGGTTTTTCCAAGGAAAGGAGACCTTTATGACGGAATACAGAAGCCAGGACCGGGATATGGTGTTCGCCCTGGACATCGGCACCCGCAGCGTGGTAGGCGTGGTGGGCCGGCCGTCCGGCGAGCGGCTGAAGGTCCTGGATATCGAAATGGCAGAGCATGGAAGCCGCGCAATGATCGACGGCCAGATTGACAACATCCAGCAGGTGGCCAGTCTGGCCAAAACCGTGACGGCCCGTCTGGAAGAACGCCTGGGGGTCCGGCTCCAGCGGGTGTGCGTGGCTGCCGCCGGACGCGCGCTGCGAACCCAGAACGGCAGCGCGTATCTGGAATTATCCGGCGAGGAATCCATCACCGCCGAGCAGATCGGCCGCCTGGAGGCGGGCGCGCTGGCCGCCGCAGAGGAGGCTCTGCAAATGGAGGAGGAGACCCGGCGTCAGTTTTTCATGGTGGGGTATACCATTACCCAATACCGCCTGGATAACTACCCCCTGTCCTCCCTCCTGGACCACAACGGACAGCGGGCGGAAGCGGATGTGATGGCGACGTTTCTCCCCGGCGAGGTGGTGGAGAGCTTATATGCCGCCATGCGGGCGGCGGGCTTGCAGGTGTCCAGCCTGACGCTGGAACCGATTGCCGCCATGAACGCCGCGATTCCGGCGGAGCTGCGCCTTTTGAATCTGGCGTTGGTGGACATCGGCGCGGGGACAACGGACATTGCCATTTGCCGGGACGGAAGCGTAGTGGGCTACACCATGGCGACCATCGCGGGAGATGAAATCACCGAGGCGATTATGAAGGCGTTTCTGGTGGATTTCAAGACCGCTGAGGAAATCAAGCGGGGCCTTCGGCCCGGGGAGGACGTGGAATACACGGATATCCTGGGGCTGCAAAACACCATCTCTTATGAGACGGTCTGCAAGGCCATTGAGGAGCCGTCCAGGCGTCTGGCGGAAGCGGTGGCGGTGCAGGTGACGGAGCTGAACGGTTCCGCGCCGTCGGCGTTGTTTCTGGCGGGCGGCGGCAGCAAGCTGGACCGCCTGCGGGAGCAGGTGGCGGAGTGCCTGAAAATGGATGTCCGGCGGGTGGCCGTGGCGGGCAGCAACTACGCCAAGAGCGTTTATGCCGATGACCTGGATTTGGAGAATCCAGAGTACGCGACGCCGCTGGGCATTGCGGTTTCCGCCGGTCTGGGACTGCTGAACGACAGCTATGTAGTCACGCTGAACGGCGAGTCCGCCAAGTTGTTCCGCAGCGGAATTCTGACCCTGCGGGATATTCTCCTGATGAACGGATACAGTTACGCGGATATGCTGGGCAAATCCGGCAGGAATCTGAATGTCACCCTGGACGGGCGGCGGGTGGTTCTGCGGGGCGAACCGGCGGTTCCGGCAATTTTGACAGTGAATGAGATGGACGCGGCCATTAACACCGTGATTCACGCGGGGGACCGCATCCACTTTACTCCGGCCCGTCCCGGCAAGGACGCCAGCAAAACCCTGGGCGAGCTGCTGGGGGCCGATTTTACGGGCCGCGTGCTGGTGAACAACCAGGAGGCCCGCCTAAATACGCCGCTGCATCAGGGCGACGTGGTGCTGACGCTGGAGCGGAACGTCACGCCGCCGCCTCGGGCGGAGGTTCAGCCGGTTTCGCAGCGGCCTGGGGACCCGCGGCCGGAGGCGCGCGGCGTACAAACGCCGGTTCAGCGTCTGGTGGAGCGCACCGTTCCGCAGCCTGTGGAACCGGCGCCGGCCCCGAAACCGGCGGAACCGGTGCAGCCGCCTAAGCCGCAGATTGTGCGGACGCGCCAGGTGGAGGTGCTTTTGAATGGAAAGCCCTTGATCCTGCCGGGAAAGGAAAACGGTCAGCCTTATTACCTGATGGACCTGCTGGAACATTCCGGGCTGGACTTTGACCACGTGGAGGGGCCGGTTCATCTGGCGGTGAACGGCGTGGAGTGCGGTTTCAGCCAGGTGGTGAAAAACCGGGATTCCGTAACCATCCGCTGTAACTAAGGACGCGGGGTCGGCTGTTTTTCCCGTAGGATGAAAATAGGAGTGTGAGGCGTTTGAAACAGGACAAAGTGGATAAGAAAGTCCAAAAGGCCGAGCAAAAGGCGGCAAAGGCCGCCCAACAGGTGCAGATTGTTGCGCAGAAGGCGGAGAAAGCGGCGCAGAAGCAGGCCGAGCGAGCCGAGAAAAAGGCCGCCAAACAGACCCAAAGCGCAGAGAAGAAAGCGGCCAAAGAGGCGCAAAAGGCCGCGAAAGCGGCGCAGAAGGCCGAGCAGGCCAGCCGGAAGGCGGAGGAAAAGCGGGCGAAAATCGCCGCGAAGATGGCCGAAAGGGCCGCAGCATCCGGCGGGGAAATCGAAGGCGAAGAAGGCGCGGGCGGCAAGGGAAAGAAGAAGGGGAAAAAGAAATTGCTTCTGCTTCTCCTGCCGGTGGTTGCCATTGCGGTGGGAGCGGGCGTGTTTTTCTTCCTGTGGAAAGAACCCGCGGAGGAGGACGCGCCGCCGGAGCCGATTGCGCCTCCGGCGCAGTATTCCGTCGGCGGAGAGACGGTGGTTCCCGCCCTGCCGGTTTGGAGCGGCGTGACGGTCTACGGCGAGGAAATCATACCGCCGGAACCCGCGGAGGGCGAAGAAGGCGAGGAAGGCGAAAAGACCGAAGCGGCAAGCGACGTGGAATTTACGCCGATGCTGTATACATATCAGGATCTGACGAATGCGCGGTCGCTGGTGGCGGCCTATACGGCGTTGATGACCACCGAGGACGCGGGCTTCTTTGTCGTAGACGACACCCTGACGAAAACCGCCGCGCCCAGTTTCGACGGGGAAACGCCTCCCACCAGCGGAACCGTGCAGCTGGCGCGGAACACGCCGGAGGGCGGCCTAGTGCAGTCGCTGACGCTGGACTGGAGCGAGGGGACCTGTACGGTGGCGGTGGAGCTGCCGGAAGGCAATGTGAAAGATCCCGCCCCGCCGCCGGGCAGTTCGGACCGGACCGTGACGCAGGTGGTGGAAAGCCTGCGGGAGCTGCCGCCGTCCGTGCTGGGCCTGGAAGGCGAAACCATGGATGATTACCGCATTTATACGCAGGACGGCATCGCCTGGGTGGACGACATTCCCTGTCTGCGGATGAGCGTGTATCGGATGGAGGAAGGCGGCATCAATGAAATTGCCGGGCACTATTTCCTCTCAACGGACGGACTGCATGTTTACAAGCTGAACGTTGGAACGAATCAGGTTGTGGAGCTGGATATTCAGGACGCGCTGAAATAAGCGGGCGAGAGCCGCAGTGCGCCGGGACTGCCGGAGAGGCGAAAGGCCGTGCGTCCCGACGCGGCGGCCTGCGCCAGAACCGGCGTCAAGACGCCTTCCAGCACGCTGGCCGCCGAACGGATGGAAAGTGCGCCGGGGCCGGGAGCCAGGGCCTGTACGGTCTCCGGGTCCACGTGGACGATCTGCAAACCGTATTCCCGGCCCAGAGCCGCGATCTGCTTGGCCGTAATGGCAAGGCGGGCGTCGCTGTCCAGGGCGGAAAATCCAATCAGGCCGGTAAAACGGCCCGCAATCTCTTGAAGCACGCCGAGGCGCACCATCGCCCGGCGCGCTTCTTCGTTTTCCTCGTAAAGCTGGGCGGCCAGTTCCGCGGGAGTGGCGGCCTTGGGACGCTGGGGGCGGGCGTGCGCGGCGGCGTCGCCGGAGAAGCCCAGACGGCGGGGACCGGAGGCGGTCAGGTCGGCGTTGGTGGTGAAAAGGAAAATACAGCGGCGGAAATCCAACTCCCGTTCCCCGATTTCGTCGGCCTTGTGGGCGGTGCAGCGGCCTTCGTCCAGGATGGACATGAATACTTTCAGTATTTCCGGGTGTGCTTTTTCCAGTTCGTCAAACATAAACACCGTATAAGGGTCCCGGCGGACGGATTCAAAGACCGGCTGGTCCTCGTAGCCCACGTAACCCGGCGGTGCGCCCGTAAGCCGGTGGACGGAGTGGGGCTGCGTAAAAGTGTTCAGTTCGGTCCAGACAAATTGGTAGCGTTTTCCGCAGACGCGCGCCAGGGCCGGGGCAATGGCCTTGCCCAGCTCGGATTTTCCGACGCCGGTGGGGCCGTGAAAAATCAGGGAGAGGGGCCTTGCGGGGGCCTGCTTGCCCACGTGGGCGTAGAGCCGGAAGGCGGCGGCCTCCACGGCGCGGGGCTGTCCGAGGACGGACTGCGAGAGGACTTCCGTAAGCTGTGTGTAGAGCGGGGGCCATACCGGGTCGGGGGTTTTGTGATGGAAAAGGGTGCGCTTGGGTTCCGGCGGGGGCGGTACGGCCCGGCGGACGGTGGGCGTCTGCACCTCGTTTCGGAGGGACAGGAGGCGTCCGACCATGGATTCGTAATCGGGGAAGCTCCAAACGCTGCGGCTGAACAGCATGGCGAGAACCCGGCTGGGGCCGTGGTACTGCACGGCGGGTTTCCAGTAGAGCAGGTAACCGTTTGCCCGGCGGGCGAACCCCAGGGTTACAAGGGCGGGCGTGCAGCTGGGGGGCATTTGGCAGCTGGAAAATTCGTAGGCTTTGCCCTGGCGGTCCCAGGCGTCGATGGAGCGGCGCAGGGCTTCGTAACCGGCGGGGGCGGCAGAACATAGTTGAGCGAATGTCATAAGAGTCAACCTCCTGGGGAGGAGTATTGCCTGATTTTGGAGAACTTAGACGGCGGGGATTTTTCCGCGGGCAAAATTTTTTGGAAGAACGTGAAAGGTTTCGCCGGTCTGAATCGTATCCATTATGAGCGCGCTCCAAAGGAGTTGAAAAATGATGAATCCAAACGAACAGGCGGAACGGCTTGTGAACGCCTATGCCGACGCCATTCTCCGTTTAAGTTATTCCTATCTGAAAAACACCGACGACGCCCAGGACATCTGCCAGACAGTTTTCGTCAAGCTGCTGTCGGAGCCGCGGGAATTTGAAAGCGCGGAGCATGAACGCGCCTATATCCTCCGCATGGCGTCCAACGCCTGCAAGGACCTGCTGAAAAGTCCCGGCGGAAACGGACCTGCGGTCTGGAAACGGTTTTGGAGGTTCCCGCGCCGGAGGCGGCGGACGGGTCGGTCCTGGCGGCGGTCAACGCGCTTCCGGCGAACTACCGGACGGTGATCTATCTCTTTTACTACGAGGGCTATCAGGCGGCGGAAATCGCGTCGGTTCTGGGCGTGCCCACGGCAACCGTCCACACCCGCCTGGCCCGGGGCCGGGCAAAGCTCAAGGATATTTTAGGAGGTACGGAATATGAGCAGTCTGTTTGAATATAAACGGGAAATGTCCGCTTTGCAGTTCACGCCGGAACAAAAACGGGCGATGGCGCAGGCTGTGGCTTCTGCCGCGCAGAAGCAGACCCGCAAACGCCGCCGTCCCCTTCTGCGGACCGCGGTGATTGCTGCCGCGTTAGCGGCTGCGCTGGCGGTGGGGTCCAGCGCGGCGGGGATTCTGCCCGCGCCGGTGGACGTGTTCGCGCCGCTGTTCGGCGGGGCTGTGGCCCAGACGGAGGTCATTGACAAAATCGGCCGTCCCATCGGGGCCTCCGATACCTGTAATGGAATCACCATCACAGCGGATGCGATTATGGGAGACGCGTATAATGCCGTTGTCGTCTACACCATCTCCCGGGACGACGGGGAACGCCTTTTGCCCGAGGGAAGAACCATAGAAAACATGAGCCTGATGATCGGCGGCTTCGGCGGGTCCAGCTGGTCCAGAAGCGGCGGACACGGCATGGCTTGGTTTGTGGACCCAGACCCGGAGGACGACCGGATACAGTATGTAGAAGCTATGAGCGTGACGGAGGAACCGCTGACCCACATCAACGCCACGGCGGAATTTAACGACCTGACCTATTTGGACCCGGAGATGGAGAGCGAAGCGGCGCTGTACGAGGGACACTGGAAGTTCCGCTATGAGGTGGACTTTGAAAACTGCGGCGTTCGTTTGGGCGGTGGCGAAACCTTCTCCCAGGATGGACTGAGCTTCATCATTGAGGAAATCAGCGTCTCCCCCATCGCCGTCCGGGTGGCCTACACCGTAGATAAAGCGGCGGTTTGGAGCGACAGTCCCAGCGGACTTACCTCCGAGGAGGACGCCCGCGAAAGCGCGCGCTTCCTGGAGAATGTCGAAATTCTTCTGACCAAAACGGACGGCACGGTGATCGACCTCAGCAATGCGGGCGGCAGCATCCGGCCGGAAGACGGAATGTCCCTCTGCTCCAAGGGCCAGGTCTTGGAGGAGATCATCCCCCTGGAAGAACTGGCAAGCATCTCCGTGGGCGGCATCGTCTACGAAATCCCCCGCGCATAAGGCGAAAAAATCAGAGATATCCCCCCTGCGGGATATCTCTGATTGCGTTTCATTTCGCGCACTGCGGACGGTTTTGCAGCAGCTTTTCGTAAGCCTCCGAGAGCTGGGGCCAGTCGACGAGCCGCCACCAGCTTTCAAAGTAGTCGCCCCGGCGGTTCTGGTAGCCCAGATAATAGGCGTGTTCCCACACGTCCACCAGAGTCAGGGGAATCAGGGGAAGCGGCGCGTCCTGGTTCGGCGTTTTCACAACAGACAGCCGCCCATCGCAGTCGCTCACAAGCCACGCCCAGCCGGAACCGAACTGCCCCAGCGCGGCGGTTTTCAGGGCGGATTTCAGCCCGGACAGGTCGCCGAAGTCCCGGCGGACGGCCTGTTCCAGCGCGCCGGAGGGCGCGGTGGCAGGAGCCGGGGCCATGGTCCGGAAATACAGGTCGTGGTTGTAAACGCCGCCGGCGTTGTTCCGCACGCCCTGGCGGATGTCCTCCGGCAGACGACACCAGTCCTGTACCAGCTGTTCCAGGGGCCAGTCCTGATAGTCGGGGTGTTTTTCCAACAGGGCGTTGAGATTCTCCACGTAAGTGTTGAAATGCTTGTCGTGGTGAAAATGGAGGGTGCGTTCGTCCAGTTCCGGAAGGAGTGCGTCGTAGCCGTAGGGCAGCGGCGGCAGGGTAAAGGGATAATGGGTCTCCATAGTCGCTCCTCTCTGGGGCGTGGCCCCATGCAAATACTCCACAAAGCCAGTCAAGTGGGGCCTTGTGGAGTATTAGTATATGAGAATTTCACCAAAGGCATACAAAAACTAGCTGTCCGCCATAACCGCTTCCACCACAAACCGCAGGCGGCTTGTGTAAGAGACCTGATAGCGCGGCACGTTTTCCTCGTTCCACTCTTTCGGTTTGGAAGCCATATAGACATGTTTAGGGTTTGGCGCAAAATCCAGACCGTTGGGGAACAGATACGGGTCCCAGCTTTGCAGGGAACCGTCCGCAGCGTAGTATTTTGTCAGCGGCGCAGGCTGTCCGGCCCCGTAAGGCCCCGGCAGGCAGGCGGGCGCGCTTCCGGGATACATCCATAGAAGCTCCGTTTCCAGCTCGCCGGATTTGATTTGCCGGAGGTCCGCCTGGGCGTCCGCGATCACAGAGAATACCGGTCCCTTGACCAGCAGCGTCCCATAGAGAAGTAGTTCCAGGAGGAAGATGATTCCTCCCAGCTTGAGGGCGTGGCCAACGTAATTCCGCCCTTCCTCCCGGGACCACAGCTTCCGGACGGAAAAAATGGTAGCCAACACGGTGATGAAAATGCCAGCCGCCGCAAGCGCGCAGAGGATGAGCCCCGCATTCCGGCACGCCCGGAGGAGTCCTTCCGCATCGGAGGCGTTTCTGATGCAGATGGAATCAATGGGGCCGGACACGCCCAGCAGTATCAGCAGCAACGCTGGGAAGACGCTGAGGAACGGAAGGGCAATCAAAAGCGTGACGCCTGCCGCTGTTTTCCTATTCATATCCCAGTTTTCCCGTGTCCCAGCCAGCGATCAAATCCGCATACCAGGCGCAGGCTTTGCGTCCGGTCTCCACGTCCAGGTTGCTGTAATTTCCGCATTCCACCGCGCTTTTTCCCGGCATCTCGCCGGAGAATTCCCCGGCGGCGCGAAAAACCCGCTGCAAGAGCTGAACAGCCGCTTCATTGGTGAGCTTCCGCCCGTCGAACAGGAAATAAAACCCGGTCTGACAGCCCATCGGCCCGAAATAAATGACGGCTTCCTTTTCCGGCGAATTCCGCAGCAGCGTTGCGATCAGATGCTCTACCGAATGAAGCTCGCTGTTGGAGAGCAAATCGCCGGTGTTGGGCCGTTTGAAGCGCAGGTCAAAGGTGATGACGTCCCCGTCTACCCGGGACAGGTACAGCCCCGGCAGGAGCTTGGTGTGGTCCACCTGAAAGCTGGCAATGCGTTCCAGAGTCTCGCTCATGATTCACGCCTCCGTTTCCTTGGCCAGAGCCAGAGCCAGGGGCAGTACGACGGCCCCCAGGTTTTTAAGCGCCTGTCCGAAATCGAAATATTCCTGCACCTGATTTTCGCTGAACAAGCGGTCCGAGACCGATTTCAGCGCAGCAAAGCGCACGTTGTTCCGCAGGCACACCTGTGCCACGGCGCAGCCTTCCATTTCCAAAAGCAGAGGGTGGAAGGTGTCCCGAATCCACTCGGCCCGTTTTCCGCCCACGCCGAACCAGTCTCCGGTGGCGACCCGGCCCGTTGTAGCGGCGACGCCTAATTCTTTCAGGATTTCCACGCAGCGTTCCGGCTTCCAGGTCGGGAATTCCGTCTGCTTCACCGTGGATACGAACCCCACCGGGTCCCCGACGGCGCTGGTGTCCATGTCGTGTTGTACGAAGTCCGACGCGACCACCAGCGAACCGGTGGGCAGGTCGCCCATGCACCCGGCCACGCCGGGACTCAGAATCAAATCCACCTTCTGGCGGCGGCACATGATTTCCGCGGCCATAGCGGCGTTGACCTTCCCCACGCCCCCGGCGCAGGCCACCACGTCCGGGGCCAGATGGTAGAAGGGTACGCCGGAGATGGTCTCAAAGGGTTCCAGGTCCTTTGCGCCCGGCAGGGCGTGGAATTCTACGGGCATTGCGAATTGCAGTCCAATTTTCATACGTTTCCCCCAATTTTCCGGCAGAAGACAGGAGACCGGGACCGCCCCGATCTCCTGTCCCTGCGTCGCAATCGAATGTTGAAATCTCAGCCTTTGACAATGGCGGCGGTGTCCATGGCGATCATAAGTTCTTCGTTGGTGGGAATGAGCAGGACCTTGACCTTGGAATCCGCAGCGGAAATGACAGTTTCCTTGCCTCGGACGTTGTTGGCCTCCGCGTCCATCTTCACGCCCATGAATTCCAGGCCGCCGGCAATATCCAGCCGCTGGCTGGCGGAGTTCTCGCCCACGCCGGCGGTGAAGATGATGGCGTCCACGCCGCCCATGGCGGCGGCATAGGAGCCGATGAGCTTCTTCACGCCGTAGTTGAACATCTCCACGGAAAGGGAGGCGCGGGTATTGCCCTCTTTTCCGGCGGCTTCCAGGTCGCGGAAGTCGGAGCTGACGCCCGACACGCCCTGCACGCCGGATTTCTTGTTGAGGATGTTCAGCATTTCGTCAATGTTGAGGCCGTGCTTGTTCATCAAATATTGCAGGATACCCGCGTCCAGGTCGCCGGAACGGGTGCCCATAGGCACGCCCGCCAGGGGGGTGAAGCCCATGGAGGTATCCACGCTCTTGCCGCCGTCCACGGCGGTGACGGAGGAGCCGTTGCCCAGGTGGCAGGAGATGAGCTTCAGTTCTTCGGGCTTTTTGCCCAGCATGGCGGCGGCGCGGCCCGCCACGTACTTGTGGCTGGTGCCGTGGAAACCGTAGCGGCGCACCTTGTCGTTTTCGTAATATTCGTAGGGCAGGGCGTACATATAAGCCCGGGCGGGCATGGTCTGATGGAAGGCGGTGTCAAACACGGCGACCATCGGCGTACCGGGCATGAGGGCCTGGCAGGCTTTGATGCCGATGATGTTGGCGGGGTTGTGGAGGGGGGCCAGGGGGTTGCACTCCTCAATGGCGGCCATCACTTCGTCCGTAATCCGCACAGACGCGGCGAATTTCTCGCCGCCGTGGACGACCCGGTGTCCCACCGCGCCGATCTCGGACATGGAGGTGATCACGCCGTTTTCCTTGTCGGCCAGGGCGTCCAGCACCGCCTGAATGGCTTCCGAGTGGGTGGGCATGGCGACATCCACAGCGTCCAGGGTCTTTTTGCCCTCGGCCTTGTAGGTGAATTTGCCGTCGATGCCGATGCGCTCACAAAGGCCCTTGGCCAGCAGCACGCCGGTTTCGGGGTTCAGAAGCTGATACTTCAAAGAGGAGCTGCCTGCGTTGATTACGAGAATGTTCATAGTTGCATCATCCCTTCTTTCGGGAAAAGTCTTGCGGTTTTCCCGAAAATGATATAAAATAAGAATGTAGAATCGCGCCGTCCTTTGGACGCTATCACCATTATACCAGAGTTTTTTTCAGATACAACCGGTTTTTTACCGAAATGTCACTTTTTTGTCATTGCATAAGGAGGAATTTTGTGCCGATTGCTGGTATCATAGCAGAATACAATCCCCTGCACGCCGGGCATGTCCATTTGATGGAGGAGGCCCGCCGCCTTCTGGGGCCGGATACGGCGATTCTCTGCGTAATGAGCGGAGACTTTGTTCAGCGGGGAGATTTTGCCCTGGCGTCGAAACGCGCCCGGGCGGCGGCGGCTGTGGAGAGCGGGGCGGACCTGGTTTTGGAACTGCCCCTGCCCTGGGCGGTGTCTCCGGCGGAGGCGTTTTCCGCGGGGGCCGTGGAGCTTTTGGAGAATACGGGCGTCGTGACGCATTTGGTGTTCGGCAGCGAGTGCGGCGACGCGGCGGCTTTGAACCGGGTGGCGGCGGCTTTGAACGGCGAAGCGTTCAGCGAACGTGTCCGGGGCGAGCTGACGGCGGGCGATACGTTTGCCGCGGCGCGGCAGCGGGCCGTATCGGCTCTGACCTCCCGGGAGGATGCGGCGCTGCTGGAGCGGCCCAACAATATTCTGGGCGTGGAATACTGCAAAAGCCTTCAGCGGCTGCATTCCAAGATACAGGCGGTGACGGTCCTGCGCACCGGCGCAGCTCACGACGCCGAAAGCGGCGCGTCGTCCGCGGCGATTCGGACGCTTTTGCGGCGGGGCGAACGGGAAGCGGCTTTGGCCTGCATGGCCCCGGCCATGCGGATTGCCTACGAGCTGGAGGAGGGCGAAAACCGCGCCCCGGTGTTTTACGAGACCTGCGAGCGGGCGGTTCTGGCCCGCCTGCGGTCTATGGAGCCTGCGGATTTTGCCGCCCTGGACCCAGGCCGGGAGGGCCTGCGGAACCGTCTATATCAGGCGGTTCGGGGCGGCGTCACGGTAGAGGAAATTTTGACGGCGGCGAAGACGAAGCGGTATCCCCTGGCCCGCCTGCGGCGTATGGTGCTGTGGGCCTACCTGGGGCTGACGGAGATCCCGGCGCGGGTGCCCTACGCCCGTCCGCTGGCGGCCAACGCCGTGGGCCGGAGTCTTCTGGCCGCCATGCGTAAAAAAGCGGCCATTCCGGTTTTGACGAAGCCCGCTGCGGTCCACCGCCTGCCGGAAGACGCCATCCGGCTGTTTGAGCTGGAGGCCCGGGCCGCCGATTTGTACGCTCTGGCGTATCCGGCGCCTGCGCCCGGCGGCGGAGAATGGCGGGCGCGTCCGGTCATGCTTTGATCTATAGAGGACCAGCCCTTTCCGAAAAAGAACGGAGGATATTTATGGGAACCATGATCGCAATGCTGCTGGTGCTGAGCGCACTGGCGGGCTGTGCCAACGAGTCGATGGTAAACGTCCGAAACGCCGCCCTGCCGGCCCAGGAGGAACCGGCGGTCACCTGGGTGGTGGAGCTGGAAACCGTCGCGGATACCGTTTCCAATGAGAAGGGGCAGGAGATTGCCGCGTATTCGTATACGGTTCCGGCTCTGTATGCGGTTTTGCCCGACGGCTCCCGTCTGGAAGAAGCCCAGACGGAGGAGGAGGCACGGTATTTGGAGATTATGGCGGCCTTTGACGAGCCGTTTTCCGCCTGGATTGGAGAGGCGGAAAAACGGGACGAATTTACTGGAATGGCAAAGGAATACTGGATGGAAACCCTGCATGGGTCGCCCTTTACGGACGAGTTGACCTGCACCGTTTATCAGACCGCGCATCTGGTCAGTATCTCCGGCGTCTATTACAGCTGGGCGGGCGGCGCGCACCCGAACACCAGCCTGTACAGCTGGAATTTCGACCTGGATACCGGGAGCTTTTTCGACCCGCAGCTTTTGGAGGAAGGCAGCGGGCTGGGCGCGGCGGTCCACGCGGAGCTTTCCCGGCAGGCCCGGGAGCGGGCGGCCGAAGCGGGTATGAAGCCGGAGGATTTCTTCTGGTCGAACTATGACGATATTCTGCAAGAGTGGAGCAACTATGCGGTGTCCTTCGACGAATCCGGGATGACGGTTGCCTTTTCGCCCTACGAGCTGGCGTGCTACGCCGCTGGGGAGCAGATTTTCCGCATCCCCTACGACTGGCTCGCCCCCCGCCTCAGTCCGGCGGCCCAGAGCTTTTTGGGAATTGGACAGTGAGACAAAAAACGCGTTCCGCCGTCAGGCGGAACGCGTTTGCGCGTCTTATTCCGTTTGCCGGAGCTGATACCCCAGCTCCTGAACCTTCTGCCGGATCTCGTCCTGGCGGGCGCCGGTGGTGTCGTAGTCCACCGCCAGACAGCCGCTGCCGCTGACGCTCACGCCGGTCACGCCCGGCAGGGTGTCCAGCCCTTGCTTGAGGCGTTTTTCGTCGTGTTTTCCGCCGGCGTTCTCCAAAGAAAAATAGGCGCTCAGATGGGCCAAAGGATTCCCCCTCCTTTCCGATTTTTCCTTAGTATGCCTGGAAAGGAGGGGGTTTATGTTCCGAACGCTGGGGGGAGAGCACTACTGATAACGGTATTGAAGTCCGGTATATTGCTCAATGCAGCGGAAAAACATCTCGCGGCTGCGGAACTCCAACAGTTTACAGTCCTCCTCCTCATGGAAGGACACGATCCGCCGCCGGGTGTCGACCCAAACCCGCCACAAATTCTCTGTTTTCGTCTGCTCCATAAAGCGAAGGCTCCTTTCATACAGCTTCTATTATTAAGACGATTGAACGGGCTGTTTTGTTTCACCTTTTTTGAAAATTTTTTCAAAATTTTTCAGGAATTTTTTTCGGCTTCCTCCTGAATCTGGATTTCCGCCGCAATGTCGTCCAGCAGCTGCGTCCATGCCTCCTCGTGTTCCACGTAGTAAAGCGGGCACAGTTTTCCCGTCACGTCGTAATGACGGATGACGTCCGTTTCCGGTTCCAGACGGAATTCCCGGCACAGCCACGCCGTCAGCTCCACCACGGTCCGGTAAGAGGCGGGCGCGTATTCGCCGCCCTCGTCCGGGTGGCAGACCTCCACGGATACCGTGTCCGCGTTCCGGGTGTTGGAGGCATAGGCAATCTCTGTCAGCGGCACGCACTGGACGACCTCGCCTTCCAGCCCGACAATAAAATGACTGCTGGCGTAGGTTTGCAGCTCGCCGCTGGACAGGGACTCGAAATAATTCCGGTTGGCCTGGGCGGAGGTGCCGGGGTTGCCCACGTAATGCAATACCACGCCTGTCACCGTTTCCAGCGGGTCTCCGGGGCGGGACCACTCGTTGGGGGTCAGAAAATCCTGCCGGACGGAATCCGGCACGTTGGTTTCCGCCTCTTCGGGACTGGATGCGCCGCTGGAAGCCAGCCGGACAGCGGCGGTAACCCCTACCGCCGCCGTCAGGGTTATCAGAATGGCGCAGAGTATCACAAATTCGGGGTTGACCCGGCGGCCGGTTTTTTCCCGGCGGCGTCTCCGCTGGGCCGGGGTTGGCTGTTCCATAAGACCGTTAGTTTTGCTCTCGTAGGACATCTGCTAAAAAGCCTCCTCTGTGGCCGGGTACAAATCGCCGGTATAGGGGTCGTGATAGTAGGTTTCGCCGTTGAAACTGCTGTCCTCTGCGGGGGATTCCGCCTGATAGAGCGCGTTTTGCTCCGCCTCGGTCAGCAGCCGCTGGGTTTCGTTGATAACGCCGAGATCTGCAAGAGCCTGCAAAGTTTCCGTGCAATACCTGGAAATCGAAAAAGAAGTGCTGTAATAGTCCCGCTGAACCCCCTGCGTGGGTTCGTAAATGCGGTCAAAGGCATAATCCAGATAGAAATTGTTCACATAGACTGTGTCCCTGCGTTCTTCCTGGGAGAGAAAGAAGGTCTTTCCAAAGCGGCCCGCGTCAATGTCCCGCAGGATGGCGGCTTCCAGGGCGCGGGCCTCGCCGTGGTTCAGCTGCCGGCTTTCGTATTCGCCGGTTTCCAGGTTATAGAGGTCTGCGATCGAGCCGGAGGTGATCTGGTCATCCTGGGTGCGGTTATAGAAAAGGTTGCTTCTCTGGACTTCCGGAAGCGTGACCAGCTCCGCCAGCTTTTGCAGGGCGGAACCCTCCGTCTGTACGTCGCTGAGGGAATAGACAAGCCTGTAACTGCGCGATACCTGCCGCCCGTTTTTCAGAGTATACGTCAAAGACAGGGACGAGTCTGCAATTCCGGCCCGTTCTCCGGGGAAAGCGTCGTGTTCCGCGAGGATGGTCTGATGGAGGTCCAACAATTTTTCCAGAGTCTCCGGTTCGCTGACTTCGCCGGAACAGCTGGTGCCGTTAGAACCCTGATGTTCGCTCAGGTAAACGGATTCGACGGCATCCGCTTCCGGTATCCAGTGTTCCATGCCCGCCGGGTCCGCCGCCGCCAGGCCGCACAGGGCTACCGCCACGACCGCCGCCGTGACCGCGCCCTTCCAGGTGCTGCGGAAGACGTGGAGGGATTTTGCCAGGAGCATAGAGGCGATGTAGAAGCCCAGCAGGCCCGCAAAGGCCATACAGAAAGCCATGGGGAGGAAGGAAAAGTTGCTGCCGGTCAGATCCGCAAAGAAGTCGTCGAACAGCAGGAGATACAAGCCCAATCCCCCGGCCAAAGCCGTGCAGACCGACACGCCGTACCGGAACACCGGCTTCATCCAGCCCACGGCGATCACGTCTCCCGCGCTTTCGCTCCGGCGGTTCCGGTACAGCAGCCACGCCAGCGCGACCAGCGCAACACCCGCCAGAGCATACAGGGCAATGAGGTGCCCGTTTACCAGATGCGCGGCGTCGAGGACCCTGTTTTCAAATACCTTTCCGTTCGCAGCCGTGAACGTTTCATAGTGTGACGAGGTAGTGGCACGGAGGTGCGTGACAAGGAAAATAGTGGGCGAGAGCCATTCCACCACGCCGCCGTAGGCCACGTCCACGCCGTAATAGAAACCGGCCATGATCGTGGACAGCAGGAATTCCAGAGCGGCGGCCAGGAAGTGAAAAATGAAGTACAGCCCCGCCAAGGCAAAGGGATTGCCGGTGATAAAGGCCACTGCCGTGGCGGTGGAGAAGTAGAAGAAGCTCAGCCCGGCAACGCCCAGAGCCGTGATGGCCAGGCCGGGCAGATCAAGGAAACCGCCCGCAATGGACGTGATCACCGTCAGCAGGCCGACGGCTACATAGGGGATCAGCATCATAGCCATGCCGGAGAGGAAATTCGTCACAAACAGCCCCTCCCGCCGGACGGGCAGGCTGTGATACATACTTACGCTTCGGGCATTGTAAAGGTAATGCCACACCGCCAGGGCGCACAAAACCGCATAAATCAGGGAAACGACGGGAACCGCCCAGGCTAAAACCGAATAGAAAGCGGCGGTGATTTCCGGCGTAGGAATGCTTTTTGGGCCATAACGGACAATCTCCATCAGCATGGCCAGAGGCGCGAGCGCGCCCGCCAGAGACGCTCCGCCCCACAGGGGCCAGAAGCGCATTAAATTTTTACGGAACAGGGTTCCATTAAAGTACGATGTCTTTAACTGCATAATCGACGCCTCCCAACTCATAAATGAAAATTTCTTCCAGGGTCAGCGGAATTGCGTCCGCCAAAAGCGGCTGATACGCCGCAATCCGCGTCTGGGCCTCCTCCGCGTTCATACGCATGATCAGGGTATGAACCCGCCCGACCTTGGAGGCGTGCAGGACGGGCAGGTCCTCCGGAACCTCCGCGCCGTCCTGGAACACCACTTGCAGCTTGACCATATTGTCTTGCAGCTGGGCCAGGGAGCGTTCCAGCAGCACCTTGCCGTGGTCCAGGATACCCACGTGGTCGCAGACGTCTTCCAGCTCCCGCAGGTTGTGGGAGGAAACCAGGACGGTGACGCCCCGCTGGGCCACGTCGCCCAGAACCAGAGACCAGACCTGCCGCCGCATCACCGGGTCCAGGCCGTCTACCGGCTCGTCAAGAATGAGATAATCCGGCATACAGCTCAACGTCAGCCAGAAAGCGGCCTGCTTCTGCATTCCCTTGCTCAACCGGCGCAGGACCCGCTTTTCGTCGATCTCAAAGACTTCCTTCAGCTTTTCATACCGCTCCATGGAAAAGGAGGGGTAGAAGCCCCGGTAAAAGCGGCACATATCCCGGATGGTGGCCTGGGAAAAATAGTACCAGTCGTCGGGGATGGCGGCGATCCGGTTCTTGAGGGAAGCGTTTTCCCAGATGCCCTCTCCATCCACGGTGATTTCGCCTGCGTCCTGGCGGTAGATGCCGGTCAGGCAGCGGATGAGGGTGGATTTGCCCGCGCCGTTGGGGCCGACTAGGCCGTAAACGCTCCCGGCGGGAACGGTGAGGCTGGCTCCGTCCAGAGCGGCAAACGCGCCGAAACGCTTTTCGATACGGTTCATTTCAATCATATGGATTCCTCCTTCACCTCACGGCGGACCGGTCCGCCGGACGTCGCTTCTTCAAAAAGCGACGTCATCTCCTCTTGACTGACCCCCAGATACCGCAGCTCCGCCAGGAGCTCCCGGACCTTCTCCCACAGATCCCTCCTGCGGGATGCGTCTGCGCCGGGGTCGCCGGTGGCAAAGCTGCCCTTGCCGGGGACGGAGTAGATGTAGCCTTCGCCTTCCAACTCGTTGTAGGCCCGCTGAATGGTGTTGGGATTGATGGAAAGCTGTGTGGCCAGTGCCCGTACAGAGGGCAGTTTTTCGTCCGTGGCAATCGCCCCGGTGACGATCAGCTTTCGCAGCCCGTCCTTGATCTGCTCATAGATGGGACGGGAATCTCGGTAATTGAGACTGATCATCGCGTCACCTTCCCTTCTGCGGCGTTGCGCCGCAACTGTATTAACTGTACTAATACGGATAGGGTATCATGGAATAGCCGTCTTGTCAAGAGGGAACTTGCAGAAGATTGTCCCCCCGCCGCAGAAAAACGGGGAAGTTCCCCCTTGACATACCTCGGAAAACTAGGTATAATATACCTAGAGATTCTATGTATGAAAAATTTTCCGGTTTTTGGGAGGTGACTGCATGAAAAAGAAGAACATCGAACATACGCAGCTGCTGGTTTTGTCGCTTTTGAAGGGAGAGGATATGTATGGCTACCAGATGATTCTGGAATTGGAGCGGCGGTCGGATCACACCTTCGAGATGAAGGAGGGCACGCTTTATCCCGTATTGCACGGGCTGGAAAAGTCCGGTTATGTGGAGGCGTTCCAGCGGGAATCGCCCGCGGGACGCCTCCGGAAATACTACCGCCTCACCCGCAAGGGCGAGGTGGCCCTTTGGGCCGAGGCGGAGGCTTGGCAACGGTATTCCGGCGCGGTCAACGCCGTTTTGCAGACAAGTCTCGGATTGGAGCCGGCGTAATGAGGGACCGGAGTGATTTTATGGGCCGGGTTCTGGCGGAGCTGAAGCATCTGACGCTTGAGGAACGGGAGGCCGTGCGTCAGGAGATTGACGGCCACATGGAGGACCGGATAGAAGACCTTGTGGAGTTGGGGATATCCCCGGAGCTTGCGGAGGAACGGACCCTCGCCGCCATGGGGGACCCGGCGGAGATTGGGCGGGAGCTGAACAAGCAGTATCCGCCCGGCTGGCTTTGGATTGGCCGCGCCGCGTTTATGCTGACGCTGGTTCTCTGCATCCAGGCAGTTTTGGCGTTCGGCATGTGGGGATTTGTTTGGGACAGCCTGACGGCCCGGTTTTTCCCGCCGGAGAGTGCCGGCCTGCACGCGGTTACGGCGTCGGAACCCCTGGATATCCGCATCCCGGTGGGAAACGACATCCTGCGGATTACGCGGGTGAGCGTCGGGCGGCAGAACGACCAGACGGAAAAACTCCTGGCCGAGGTGGCTTTTTGTACGTATGACCGGATACCCGGCGGAGTCGTTTCCATCGGCCTGCGTAGAGGAACGGTGCTGGAAAACCAGCGGGGAGAATGCAGACAAAGCGGCGGAGGCGGCGGGCATGTTCTCCGGGAATATGAGAGCCGGCGCGTGGAGATACAGCCGGAGGATACCTATGTTATTTTGGCCTATGATTATTTGGGAGAGCAGTTCCGGCAGGAAATCCCGCTGCCGGGAACGGAGGGAGAGACGCCATGAAGCAGACCAAGGTATATTCCCGCCGCCGGACCGCTCTGCGGCGTATTGCGATCGCCGCCATCGCCTATCTGCTGATTACCCGTTCGTTGACCGTAGGCATGTTTCTGCCGGGGCAGACGCTCCGGTATACGGAAGAACGGGAGGGAACCGGCTGGACATCCATCGTTACCCGGAAGTGGGAGCCGGAACTACATAAAACACATATGCTGTATCTCTCGGAAAACGAAAAAGTGACCATGCTCAGCAGTACCTATCTGACCATTTACGGCTGGATGCCTGACGTTGGGCTGGCGTTGGACTGTTCTCAGGATTCGCCGCTGTTTGCGGGCTGGTGGGGCATGAGCCGGAACGGCCAGTCGGTCCGGTATTACTTTGGGCGGGTGGACGATCCGGAAATTAGCCGTTTGAGGATTCGCCTGGAGTATGAGACCTGGGAGAATGAGACCGCCCAGCGGCACGAGGGGACTTCCTTCGCGCTTCCGGACAGTGCCTGGACGGAGAAAGACGGACGGCGGTATTTTCTCATACGGGAACCGGAGATCGAATGGCCCGAGGAAACCCGCAAGTTCCCCGTTGCCGCCGCTTATGACGCGTTTGGAAATATAATTGCAGAGTTTGATATGGAAAATTATTCCTTTTCCTCGTACGGCTGAATTTTTTTATAAAAAATATGTAAAATTTTGCTGTCAATCGCTGGCAGGATGTGGTATACTAAGGCAAAGGCGTTTTTCCAGGTTTCGCCTTCGGCCCGGCAAGGGCATTGGTGACGATCCACAAGAGGGGCGGAAGGAGAAACCGCAAGCCCTTCCACCTCCGGGACAAAGGAGGTTTGAGCCATGCTTCGATTGATTGCCAGCGACATTGATGGGACCCTGCTCCAAAACGGGGCCAAGGTGCTCCCGACGGAATTGTTTGACGAGATTTGCCGCCTGAAGAAACAGGGCATCCTGTTCTGTCCGGCCAGCGGGCGGCAATACCACAGCCTGCGGCAGCTGTTCGCCCCGGTGGCGGACCGGATTCCTTTTATCTGCGAAAACGGCGCGGTGGTCTTTGGACCGGGAGACCCGGGGCCGGCGCTGGGCAAGACGGTCATGGACCGCCGTCTGGCGGTTGAACTGTGCCGCGGCATCATGGCTCTGCCGGAAGTGGAGGTCCTGATTTCCGGGGCCAATACCAGTTATCTCTGCCCGAAACGGGAGAGCTTTGTTTCCGAGGTCCGGGACGGCCTGGGGAATTCCGCCGTTGTGGTGGAGCGTCCGGAGGATGTGCCGGAGGATATTATCAAAGTGTCGGCCTACTGTCCGGGCCGCCTGGCGGAAACCCGGATTGCACTGGTGTTCCGCTGGGAGCGGGCGTTCCGCGCCGCTGTGGCGGGGGAGGACTGGCTGGATTTTACCCTTGCGGACAAGGGAAGGGGCCTGGGCCAGCTCTGCAAGACGCTGGGTATCGGATTTGACGAGGTGATGGCCTTCGGGGACAATTACAACGATCTGCCGATGCTTCAGAAAGTGGGACAGCCGTATCTGGTTACGTCGGCTGCGCCGGAGCTGCGAGCGCGGGTTGCCGGAAGCTGCAAGGCGGTGCTGGATATCCTGCGGACGCTGTAAAAGAATGGAAACTAAAATTTTATACAGATTTTGCTTATAATTTGACCGTTTTTGTCCGATATTGTCTGTAGAGATTCTACTTTTAGGAGGCGGTTCGATGTATCATGCAAAGGGCCGTCCGGGCCGCCGCAGTATGCCTGCGCCGGTTCGGATGGCCTTGGTTTTGTGTTTGACCCTTGCGGCGTTCTGCACAGTGGTTCTGGCGGACGGGGTCCCTGAGGCGCAGACGCTTCAGGAACTTCAGGAGGCGGAGGTGAAAGCCGCCGTCGAAACCTACCTGCGGAACTATGCGCGGGAAGCGATGCTGTACGAGGCGACGGACCAGCGGGCCGGTACGGTGTATGAGCCGCAGTTTGTCCCGGCCTGGGAGGGCGAAAAGTTCCGGGTCAACGGGAAAGAGGTTTTCCTGACGGAACTGCAAAAAAATATCCAGTTCTTGGAGAAAAAGGCGGCGTATTACGCCGCTGTCCGGCAGATGCAGAACATTTACCGGGAGGATTTGCAGCTCCATTATACATACCGCTCCTTGAAGATGGAGGAGTATTCCGCACGGGTTTCCGTCCGGGAGACGGCAACGTTTTATTATACGGACAGTCACCGCCAGTCGGTCTACGAGACGGGTTATGTCGTTTATCTGGTGAAGTTCACAGGCCGCTGGCTGGTGGCGGATGTGTCGGACGGCAGCGGATTTGACGAAATGTATAAAAAGAATCCCGATTTTGACCTTACCGCCGCTTTGGAGGAATTTTCCGCAGGGCTGAAGGCGGAGGAGGCCGTTTTGACGGCCCCCTATGAGCCGGACCCAGGCGTGGGGGACACGCGGATTTTGTACAACGGCAAAAACGCGGCGGCCTATGCGGCCACCTACTGCCGTCCAGACGAAAAAACCTCCCGGAAATACTACAATCCCCGTTTTAAGAGCTATGCCGGGCAGGGCGGCGACTGCATGAATTTTGCATCTCAGAGTATGTGGGCGGGGTTTGGCGGAAGTCAGACCGCCGCGGCCATTGACGGCCATGCAGCGCCGATGGATACGGAGGGTGCAGAGACCTGGTATGGCCGTACGTCCGCTTCCGGGACGAAGGATTCCGATATTTTGAATTGGATCAGCTGTTCAAGTTTCTGGAAGTATTTGAACGGTGAGAAGGACAAAACCGCCGGAAGCAATCAGTCCGCGGACAACGGAATGTATGCCACGATCATCACGGCCCCCCGATACAGCCCCATTACCGGCGTTTCGCCGGAGGAGCTTATAGGCGCGGTGGCGCACGTGAGCGGTTCCGGCGGGGACTACTCCCATGCGATTGTGCTCACAGCCGCTGTGGGAAACCAGCGCGGTGAGATTTGGTATTGCTCCCACACGGCGGACGAGTCCCACATAAAGCTGGGGGACTATTATTTCGGGCCGGTGCGGGTGTATATCCCCCGCTATATGCGGATTCGTCCGGAAGAAAAGCCGGTGATACAGCCGGAGCCGATTGCGCCGGTGCTGGTCCATTCCAGCGGAAGGGTGGGCTTCCGGACAGCGGTGCCGCAGGCGCGGCTGTCAATCGTTGTGGAAACGCCGGACGGTACGCGGACCCATGCCGCGCTGGCGGAAAACGCAGCGGCGTGCGGAGCGGATTTTTCGTTTGCACAGGCGGGACTGTACCGGGTGGATTGTACAGCGTCAACGGCGGAGGGCGTTTCGCAGGAGCTGACGTATTACGTCCGCTGTATGGAGAAGGGCATTCGCGCCGCCGCGCCGCCGGTGGAGAACCCTGAAATTGATCCGGAAGCGGAAGTACCCTGGACGGTTGTGCCGGAGACCGGCGAGGAAGTCCCGCCGGAGGACGGAACGGACTTGCCGCCGGTTGAAGATGACGCATCTTTGCTCCTGCCGGCGGATTGAACTGGAAGCGAAGCGGTCTTTTTAATTGAGGGAAGTTCTGTAAAAAATAAATGCCCGCTGGAAAACGATTGTTTTTCAGCGGGCGTTGCTTGATCATTTGGGAAATCAATTGCTGTTTTGGGAGGTAAGCATGATACTGGAAACCGAGAGACTGTATCTGCGGGAGATGGATCCGGCGGATTTTCCTGCGCTGTGCGAGATTTTGCAGGACGAGGACACGATGTATGCCTACGAGGGCGCGTTTAACGACAGCGAAGCCCGGGAGTGGCTTGAGCGGCAGATTTCCCGTTATCAAAAATGGAACTTCGGCCTGTGGGCGGTCGTTCTGAAAGAGACGGGGAAGATGATCGGTCAGTGTGGGCTTACCATGCAGCCCTGGAAGGAAACGGAAGTGCTGGAAATCGGGTATCTGTTCAACCGGGCCTATTGGCACAAGGGCTACGCGGCGGAAGCCGCCGAAGGCTGTAAAAAATACGCGTTTGAGGTCCTGCAAGCGGACGAGGTTTGTTCCATCATCCGGGATACGAATATGGCCTCGCAGAAGGTAGCGGTCCGGTGCGGGATGACAAAAACGGATTCCTGGACGAAGCACTATCGGGGCGTGGATATGCCCCATGACCGGTATGTGATACGGCGTTTCTGACCGTCCGCTCCGCCTTGCGAACGGTTCCGCATTACAATCCGGTATCCTTCTGGAAAAATTTCTGTTTGCATTCCGGACAGACGGACGGAAAAACCAGCGGACAGCACCGGAATTTGTGATGAGGAATCCGGAGATGGTCCATGGCCAGGAGGCAGTCTTTCTCCTCTAAGAAATCCGGGCCGCGTGCAGGACGGTAATAAGGAAAGCGGGTTTTGCAGCAGGGACAGCGCCAGAAAACCCTGGGCAGAAACCGCAGGGCCGTAAACAAGAACGCCAGAAACACCGAAAGAAGAACCACGACTCCCAGCAAAGGCGGAGACGTTTCCCGGCGCAGCGCGTAAAGGAAAACGCCCCCTGCAAGCAGTCCGGCAAACAGCGCGGCCTCAGATCCGTACTGCAAGAGAAAAATACCCCGGCTGACGGCGCGGCAGAGGCGGAAACGGGGCGGCAGGTCTGGATAACGATACGGAAACGGTTCTCTCAAATGGGCTTGACATATGTGCCAGTCTGTAAAATCATCCGTTTTGTATTTCAAACCCGCCGCCTCCTCACGTCCGCCGTACTCATGCCATTATATCAGCTCCTTTCCGCCTTATCAACCAAATTTTGCAAGGGAAATAGGAGCTTTTCGGCAGATTCTGCCGAAAACTGGCAGAAAGCCGTATTTTGTGAAAATCCCGCTTGTCAAACGGCGGATTTTTGGTAAAATAAATAGACATCTCGGTTTTACCGAAAAATTGAAGGAGGGTTTTCCCCATGATCCAGCAAACCATGGATTTTCTTTCTCAGTATGACCCGGAGGTTGGCGCGTCCATTCGGGAAGAGTTCGGCCGGGAACGCCGCAATATTGAGCTGATTGCTTCCGAGAACATCGTCAGCGAGGCTGTAATGCTGGCTATGGGCACCTGTCTGACCAATAAATACGCCGAGGGCTACCCCGGCAAGCGTTACTATGGCGGCTGCTACGCCGTGGATATCACCGAGGAAATTGCCCGCAAACGGGCCTGCGAGCTGTTCGGCTGCAACTTTGCCAACGTTCAGCCCCATTCCGGCGCAAACGCCAACCTGGCGGCCTTCTTTGCCCTGCTTCAGCCCGGCGAGACCGTCTTGAGCATGAACCTTGCCCACGGCGGCCACCTCTCGCATGGCAGTCCCGTGAACATCTCCGGCAAATATTTCAACATCGTGCCCTACGGCGTGGAGGACGGTTCCGAGGTCATTGACTATGATAAGGTGATGGAGCTCGCCAAGACGTGCCGTCCGAAACTGATTCTGGCGGGAGCCAGCGCGTATCCCCGGACGCTGGATTTCCCCAAGTTCCGGGAAATCGCCGATGAGGTGGGCGCGTACCTCATGGTGGATATGGCCCATATCGCGGGCCTTGTGGCGGGCGGCGTTCATCCGTCGCCGGTGCCCTGCGCGCACGTGACCACCACCACCACGCATAAAACTCTCCGCGGTCCCCGCGGCGGCCTGATTCTCTGCAATGACGAGGAGATTTATAAGAAAATCAATTCCGCTGTGTTCCCCGGCACCCAGGGCGGTCCGCTGGAACACGTCATCGCGGCAAAGGCCGTGTGTTTCGGAGAGGCTCTGAAACCGGAATTCAAGGCGTATGCGGAACAGATCGTGAAAAACGCCAAGGCCCTGGCGGACGCGCTGGTAAAAGAGGGCTTCCGCCTGGTGTCCGGCGGTACGGATAATCACCTGATGCTGGTGGATGTGCGCAACTTCCACATTACCGGCAAAGCCTTTGAGCATAACCTGGACGAAGTGCAGATTACCGTCAACAAGAATTCCATTCCCAACGACCCGGAGAAGCCTTTTGTGACCAGCGGCATCCGCGTCGGCACGCCGGCCGTCACTTCGCGGGGCTTCCGGGAGCCGGAAATGGAGAGGATCGCCCGCTGGATGGGCGAAATCGCCCGGGACTTCGAGGGTTCTGCCGCAAAGGTGCGGAAGGAGGTCGACGCCCTGTGCGCCCGCTTCCCGATTTACGAGGCGCAGTAATGGGCCGCCGGGCAGTTCTCCTGGTTTTGCTTCTGCTGCTGTGCGCCGGATGCGGGGCGGAGAAAGTCCCGGAGCCGAAGGAAAAACCGGAGAAGCCGCCGGAGATGGAACTCGCAGAACCGGCCCCGGCGGCCCCGGAGCCGCCGGAGGAGGAACCGCCTGCGGAGGAAGCTGGAGACCGTGTGCTGCTGACGCTGAAAGCGTCCCTGGACGACGGACGGGAACTGACCCTGGAAGCCGTGGGAAAAACGCTGGACGAATATAACTGCGGCGTCCGGGAAATCCGGGTGTACGCCGGAGAGACGCTGGTGCAAACGGTTTTGGCGTTGGAGGCCATTGAACTGGAATGGGGTTCCTCGGTGGATCAGATTGGCAGCTATGGATATACCTCCTGCTGGTCCCCGGAGGAAGTCATGACGGTTCTGGACCTGAATTTCGATGGAAACCCGGACTTCGGCCTGTTCGGCTGGACCACAAACAACACCATTCCCTATTATTATTGGATATGGGACAAAGAGGCGGAGCAGTACCGGTTTACCGGTACGATGCAGGGCGTGGAGGTCCACCTGGAGACACAGGAGGTTACGGCTGGGCAGAAAACCGGCAGCGGAGGGCGCGAATATACCAAGTTCTATTACCAGCCGGATGCATCTGGAAACCTGCTGATGACCCGGTATGAAGTTCAGAACTTTGCGCAGAACCCGTACACGGAAAACCCGGATTACGAGCGGCCCGTGGTGGAAACCTGGACCGTTCGGGAGGGGGCGCAGGTTCGTCCCGGCCCCTTCTCGTACCAGCAGGATGACGTAGCCCTGACCCGCCGGGAGGTTCCGGTTTTGGAGAGCGGCGGAGACGGAAGCGTTTTCCGTTTTACGGAAATCTGGGAGCTGCGGGACGGCGGGCTGCAATGGGTCCGCCGGGAACCCTATGAGCCGTAATGCACCCCTGCCGCCGCAGGCACATAGAATGAAATACATCCTATGTGTATTGGAGGCAACTGCTATGGAAGATATTCGTGACGAGTGTGAATGCGGCTGTGAGTGCGAGCGCAAGGAGCCGGTTTGCATGAATGCCTGTATTATGCGGGTATGGTGCTGTCAGCTGCTGGTGTGCGACCTTTGCACGTCGCAGGAAGTGCTTGTTCATACGCCGGAGGCGTGCTGCTTCTGCGTGGGCGAGCGCGTGTGCATTACGTATGACGGCGTGATGACCCGAAGCATCCCGCCCCAGATTCACGCCAGCTGCATCCGGCGGCTGAACAACGGCTGCTGCTGATAAAACGCCGGGCCTCCGGGCCCGCGATACGGCGCTGAACGGCTTGTCCGTCCGGCGCCGTTTTTGCGCCCCGCATATAATTTTTGTTCGCCTGCCGCCTTGATTTTTCCCCGCAGGGCTGTTAAGATAAGGATGCAGACCGCCGGGGCGGGCGAGTGAATTCGCCGCGGTGCGCGAGGATGTTCCAAAGCGTATGCCAAGCGGTACTGTGTGGTAATCGCAGTTGCGATGAGGTTCAACTCCTCTCTTTTTTCGCAGGTTCGAATCCTGCCGCACGCACAGACGCTTCGGCGTTCGGGCTGCGCCAAGTTGGTTTGGATTTTGCCGGAAACGGCGCAACAAGATAGGCGATTCATCATGAAAAAAGGCGAAGTCCCGTTCCAGGAGGCGCGCAAATTCCCCCTGTCTCCTGGAACAATGAGCGAACGGCCTTGCCTGGAGGCGGATACCGGGCGTATGCAGGACGGGCCAGAAGCCGTGCTTTCCGCCCGTTCTCCAGCGCACTCAAGCCGCCAGCCGCCGCCGCTCATGGACGGAGCCGGTACGCCCCGTATGAATTTGAATTCTGCCAAGGGAGGTTGTGCAAGATGCATTATGTGACCGTCAATGAAAACCAGCGAGGATTGCTGTTTCGGCATGGAAAACTCCAGGGACTGCTGTCTCCGGGCCGGCATTTGCTGTATGGCGGGCGGCGGGCGGAACTGATATTGTTGAGCCAGCCGGTTCACTCTCCCTCCTGCGGCCTGGAAACGCTGCTGCAATGCCCGGAGATCGCGCAGGCCGCCGCTGTGGCAGAGGTGCCGGACCAGCATCTGGCTCTGCACTTTGCCGATGGTAAATTTGCAGGCGTGCTGCCCCAGGGCAAATTTGCATACTGGAATATTTTAGAAAAGCATGAGTTCCGGCTGGTGGATATCTCCCGGCCGGAGGTGGATGAAAGCGTCCCGGCATACGTTTTCTCCGAAATGCCTGGCAGCTACTTTACCCGCGTGGATGTGGCCTCCTACGAGCGGGGACGGCTTTGCCTGAACAACCGCTTTGAGCGGCTTTTGGAGCCGGGTACATATTACTTCTGGAAGCGGACGCCGGTGAAGGTGGATGTCAGCCTTGTGGATACCCGGCTGACGCAGATGGATATTACCGGACAGGAGATTCTGACCCAGGACAAGGTATCTCTGCGGATCAATTTCGTATGCAATTACCGGATTACCGATTATGTGCGCAGCTTCACGGAGATCGATGACTTCCGGGAGCAGCTGCACGTTGCGGCACAGCTGGCTCTGCGGGATTATGTGGGGAAACATAAGCTGGATGAAATCCTGGAAACGAAAGAGGAAATCTCTCAGTACGTCCTCCAGCGGCTGAGGGAGCAGGAAAAGACGCTGTTTGTGGAAATCGGCGGCGGCGGAGTGAAGGATATTATCCTTCCCGGCGAGATTCGGGAGATTATGAATACGGTTCTGGCGGCAGAAAAACGCGCCCAGGCCAGCGTCATTACCCGGCGGGAGGAGGTCGCTTCCACCCGTTCCCTGCTGAACACCGCCAAGCTCATGGACGAAAATCAAACCTTGATGCGTCTAAAGGAGCTGGAATATATCGAGCGTATCTGCGCCAACGTGGGAAGCATCCATCTGAACGGTTCCGGCGATCTGCTGGCGCAGCTGACGGAGATTCTGCGCGGATAAAAGCACTGGAAGGAGGTTTCCGGGATGCGTAATTTGATTTTACAGACCCTGGCGGATATCGAGCGGCGGGAAAACGTGCGGATTCTGCTGGCGGTGGAGTCGGGGAGCCGGGCCTGGGGCTTTGCGTCGCCGGACAGTGACTACGATGTCCGGTTTCTCTACGTGCGGCCCTGGGCGGACTATCTGCGGCTGGAGGGCCGGAGGGACGTGCTGGAACTGCCAATCAGCGATCTTCTGGACGTGAACGGCTGGGATCTGGATAAAACGCTGAAACTGCTGCACGGGTCCAACCCGACGCTTTTTGAGTGGTTTTCCTCTCCGATTGTCTACCGTTCCAGCCCATTTGCAGAGCGGTTCGTGCCCTTTATGCAGGCGTATTACTCGACGAAAAAAAGCCTGTGGCATTACCTCCGCATGGCTGAACGGAATTACCAGGAGTTTCTGAGGGACCAGGAACTGGTGAAGGCGAAAAAATATTTCTATGTGCTGCGGCCCGTGCTGGCCTGCCGGTGGATTCTCCGGCGGGGAACGCCGCCGCCTATGCGTTTTTCCGACCTCGCCGCCGCAGAGCTGGACCCGGCTCAAAAGTCGGCCGTTGATGAACTGCTGGACCTCAAAATCCATGCGCCGGAGGTTCGGCAGATCCCCCGCGTCGAAACGCTGAATGGCTATCTCGAGGAGAGCCTGTCCGAGATCAAGGCCCGGATCGACGCCTTGCCGGACGCGCCTGCACCGGAGTGGACGGAACTAAACGCGCTGTTTCTCTCGGAAATTGCCCCCGCCGGCTGACCGGCGGGGATTTTGCTTTGGGAAGAATTCCCCGCCCTGCGGCCCCCGGGCGGCCCAGGGGGAAAACCGAAAAATAATTCCTTTACTTCTTAGAAAAGTGCCGTTATAATAGGAGAGGTTTGAGAAAAATACCAGGAGCCGGTTTCGGCTCCCAACACCGGCGCGCCGCTCGCCGCAAAAGCGGCGGCCGTGCAGACGCAAACGCACGGCCTGGCAGGGAGGTTTCTGCTATGTCGAACTGTGCCATTGTGGGCATCAACTGGGGCGACGAGGGAAAGGGCCGTATGGTCGACCTTGTGACGCAGGACTATGATGTGGTAGTCCGTTACCAGGGCGGCGGCAACGCCGGACACACCGTCATCAATGAAAAAGGGAAATTTGCCCTGCATCTGCTTCCCTCCGGCATTTTCCGCCAGGGCGTGGTCAACGTCCTGGGCAACGGCGTCGCATTGGACTGCGAGAGCCTTTTGGGGGAAATGCAGGAGGTCACCGGCAAAGGCGTGCCCATCACGCCGGAAAATCTCAAGATCAGCAGCCGGGCGTCGCTGCTTCTGCCCTGGCACCGGGAGTTGGATGCCCTGGAGGAACAGCGTCTCGCGGACAAGAAATACGGTTCTACAAAACAGGGCATTGCGCCGTTTTATTCGGACAAGTACCAGAAAAAAACCGTCATGGCCGGAGAACTGCTCTACCCCGATCATCTGCGGGCCCACCTGGAGGACCTGCTGGAGTGGAAGAATCTGACGCTGACCAAGGTTTACGGCGCGGAAGCCTGCACCATGGAGCAGCTGATGCAGTGGGCAGCGGATTTCGGCGAGAAGATCAAGCCGTTTCTGTGCGACACCGGCGCGTTTTTGCGGCAGGCCCAGGCGGAGGGGAAGAAGATTCTTTTTGAGGCCCAGCTGGGCGCGCTGCGGGACCTGGATTACGGCATTTATCCCTATACAACCTCCTCCAACGCCGTGGCAGCGTATGCGCCGGTGGGGTCCGGCCTGCCCTCCGCCAAGCTGGACGAGATCATTGGCGTGGTGAAAGCCTATTCCTCCTGCGTAGGCGAAGGCCCCTTCACCTGCGAATGGTTCGGAGAAGAAGCGGACAAGCTCCGGGAGGCCGGGGCCGAATACGGCGCGAAAACGGGGCGTCCCCGCCGGGTAGGCCCTATTGATCTGGTGGCGACCCGCTACGGCGTGGAATGTCAGGGCGCGACCAGCATCGCCCTGACAAAGCTGGACGTGCTGAGCTATCTGGACCGGATTCCCATTTGCTCCAGCTATGAGCTGAACGGACAGCAGACGGATGCCTTCCCCTTCCCGGCCCTTCTGCCGGAGGCGAAGCCGGTCTTCTGCTATATGGACGGCTGGAAGTGCGACATCTCCTCCGCCCGGAAGTGGGAGGACCTGCCGGAAGCCGCGCAGAAATACGTGGAGTATATCGAGCGGGAGATCGGCTGCCACATCGGCTATGTGTCTGTAGGTCCGGAGCGGGACTCCATCATCCTGCGCTGAGGAAATTGGCCATGGTTTATGCGGTTTGCGGGCGTTTGTCCCTGCCGGCAGCTTGAACGGCTTCATTTATACAAGAGAAAGGATTGTTTTTCCTATGTCAAAAGACCGTTATGAATCCCCGTTGTCCTCCCGCTATGCGTCGGAATTCATGCTGAATCTGTTTTCCGCCGACACCCGTATTCAGACCTGGCGGCGGCTGTGGGTAGCCCTGGCCCGGGCGGAGCATAACCTGGGCCTGCCCGTCACGGCGGAGCAGGTGGCCGGGCTGGAAGCGCACATCGCGGATATCGACTATGAGTGCGCCGCCCAGCGGGAAAAGGAAGTCCGCCATGATGTCATGGCGCACGTTTACGCCTACGGCAAAGCGGTCCCGTCTGCGGCGGGGATTATCCATCTGGGGGCCACCAGCTGCTATGTCACCGACAACGCAGATTTAATCCTCTACCGGGAGGGCCTGCGCTATCTGCGCAAGGGCCTTGTCAGCCTGCTGGCGAATCTGTCCGGCTTTGCCCGGCAGTACGCAGACACCCCCACCTTGGGGTATACGCACTACCAGCCCGCCCAGCTGGTTACGGTGGGCAAGCGGGCGGCCCTTTGGATGCAGGACCTGCTGTCCGACCTGGAGGAATTGGATTTCGTTTTGGAAAACCTCAAATTCCTGGGCTGCCGGGGCACCACCGGCACAGAGGCCAGCTTCCTGGACCTCTTTGAAGGCGACGGGGAGAAAATCGACGAGATGAACCGCCAGATTTCCGCCGAATTCGGCTTTGAAAAATGTTTCTCCGTCTGCGGACAGACCTATCCCCGCAAGGTGGACAGCCGGATTTTGAACGTGCTGTCCTCCGTTGCCCAGAGCTGCTGCCGCATGGCCAACGACATCCGCCTGCTTCAGCATGACCGGCAGGTGGAGGAGCCATTTGAGAAGAATCAGATCGGATCTTCCGCCATGGCCTACAAGCGCAACCCCATGCGCTGCGAGCGCATCTGTTCCCTGGCCCGCTACCTCATGGCCGACGCTCTGAATGGTCCCATGACGGCCTCCGTGCAGTGGCTGGAGCGGACCCTGGACGACTCCGCGAACCGCCGCATTTCCATGCCCGAGGGCTTCCTCTGCGCCGACGCCATCCTGCGTCTGGCCCGGAACGTCACCGACGGCCTGCACGTCAACGAAAAGGTCGTGGACCGGACCTGCCGGGAGTATTTGCCCTTTATCGCCACGGAAAACCTCATGATGGAGGCCGTCAAGCGGGGCGGAAACCGGCAGGAGCTTCACGAAATCATCCGTACCTGCTCCATGGCCGCCACCGCCCGGATGAAGGAGGGCGAGTCCTGCGACCTGCTGGCCCGTCTGGCGGCGGAACCCGCTTTCGCCATGACGGAGGCGGAGATGGAGGCCGTTCTGGACCCGAAGCGGTACACCGGACGCTGCGCCGCCCAGGTGGAGGCGTTCCTGGCGGAGGTGGAACCGCTGCTGGCCCAGGCGGAGAGCGGTACGCCGGAGATTAACGTTTAATGCGCCGCCCGTTTCGCAGAGGCGTGCGGAAGGAGCTGCCCGCCTCTCTGCCGGTTTCCGCTCTGGTGGGACTGGCGGTTTTGAACCTGGACCAGCTGGTCAAGGAGTATGTATCCGCCGCAATTCCCCTGGGAGAGAGCCGGCCGTTTCTGCCGGGGCTGGTGGAGCTGCGGACGCTCCACAATTACGGCGCGGCGTGGTCGTCCTTTGCGGGAATGCGCTGGCTGCTGACGATTGCCACCAGCGTCATTGTGCTTTGGATTTTGACGCTGCTGCTCCGGGGCCGGGTGCGGCATCCCGTGGGAGTGCTGGCGTGCTGTCTGGTCATCTCCGGCGGACTGGGCAATATCTTCGACCGCATCCGCCTGGGCTACGTGGTGGATATGTTCTGTTTTCAGTTCATGGATTTCCCGATTTTCAACGTGGCCGACATGTGCATTGACGCGGGCGTGATTCTGGGCGTGATTTATTATTACCGCTGGTTTGACAAGGACAAAGAAGGGGAGGCGGGCCATGGAACCGATCATCCTCCGGCCTGACGCGGACGCGGCGGGGATACGGGTTGACGCATGGCTCGCCTCCCAAGTCGAGGGGTTAAGCCGTTCCGCCGCGGCGCGGCTTCTGGAAGAAGGCCGCGTGACCTGCGGAGGCCGGACGCCGGCCAAAAACCTCCGGCTGAACGGAACGGAAACGCTGGAAATTGACCTGCCGGAACCGGAGCCGGTTGACGCGCGGCCCCAGGAGATTCCGCTGGATGTGGTGTATGAGGATGGGGACGTGATTGCCGTCAACAAGCCGAAGGGGCTGGTGGTGCATCCGGCCCCCGGACACCCCGACGGCACGCTGGTGAACGCGCTGCTGTATCACTGCGGCGGGAGTCTGTCCGGGGTGGGCGGGGCCATGCGGCCCGGCATCGTTCACCGGATCGACCGGGACACCTCCGGTCTGATCATTGCGGCGAAGAACGATTTTGCCCACCAGAGTTTATCGGCGCAGCTGCAAGACCATACTCTAGCCCGGATTTACGAATGCATCGTGACTGGTTCGCTGCGGGAGGACGCCGGGACGGTAAACGCGCCCATTGGACGCAGTCCGAAGGACCGGAAGAAAATGGCCGTCGTAACCGGCGGCCGGCCGGCCGTGACCCATTGGGAGACATTGCAGCGTCTTTCCGGCGGGACGTATGTCCGGTGCCGCCTGGAGACCGGACGGACCCATCAGATTCGCGTCCATATGGCGTACCTGGGGCATCCGATTTTAGGCGACACCGTTTACGGCGTCAAAAAGCCGGTTCCGGGCCTTCAGGGCCAGTGCCTCCACGCGGAGGGGCTGTGCTTCCGGCATCCCCGGACCGGGGAGGCCATGGAGCTTCACTGCGGGCTTCCGGCAGAATTTCAGGCACAGTTACGCAGGATGAGAGGCTGATTCCGTCAGGAGATCATCTCGCCGCCGATGGTGTAGCCGGTCCAGGTTCCCGTTTGGGGCCACGTGGCGGAGCAGTCGTGGAAGTAATAGGCCCCCAGAGAGCTGCGCCACTTTTCCGCGTTGAAAAAGAGGGTGGGGAGGGAGCATATTTCTCCGTCATAGGTGGGGAGAGAGCATATTTCTCCGTCATGGCTTTCGTTGGGCTTGATGGAAAGCAGACACCCGTCTTTCCATTCGCAGAACGGACCGTCTTCCTCTGCGGAAGGTTTTGTGATATAGCCGTCCTCCAGAAGCTGGTCATACGTTGCCGCGAACGCCTCCACGCCGTGAAGTTCTCCAAACCGCCAGATCAGCGCAGCCTGTTCGCTGGGGGTTAATCCGCCGGGAGCGCCGGCGAGGTCCAGGGCGGCCTGGGAGACGTTTTCATTGAGTCCCGCGTCCCTCTGCCAGAGGTCGTCCAGAACTTGCAGGTAGAGGCCGCAGAGGTCGAAGCAGGCGCCGCCGGCGGTCTTCGCCTGGATTTTGTACACCTCGGGAAGCTGGGCCGGAAACGTTTCCTGAATAAACCCGTTATACACGATATTGACCGTCATGCCGTCCTGCAAACCGGAGGCATAAATGGGCTGGCCGTCCAGGGAAATCTGGGCGGTGTCCGGGTTAGACAGCCGGAAAACGCCGTTTCCGCCGTAGGGGCCGCCGTCCAGCTCCGCCAGGAGCAGGGAACCGTTCTCCGCAATGTCCACAATACGGCAGGTGAACTGGGAGGGAACTTCGTCTTCCGCCAGAGACGGTTCCGGCTGGCCGGGGCCAACGCTCTCGCCCGCGGGCGTATCGCCTGCGCGGTCAAGTGTTTGGACGGCGGGGGCCGTGCCGCCGGAGGGCGGTTCCTCCTGTACTGGCGCGCCGCAGGCCGCCAGAAGGCACAGACACAGCGTCAAGGTCCAGATTGTGCAGGTTTTCATAAGAATACTCCTTTCATGGTTCCTGTGGTCAGAGGGAAAATGGGATGTTTATCAATGCACACGGACGATTGAAACCAGCCGTGACGCAATCTGCTGGACAGAGGGAGAAACGAGATATGCTGAGACCAAAAGAAGTGGTTTTCCAATGGGTAGACGCTTTTAACAGGCAGGATACGGAAGCCATTGCGGGCCTCTATCATGAGGATGCGGTCAATCATCAGGTAGCCAATGAGCCGGTGGCTGGCCGGGAAGCCATTCGGGCAATGTTCGCGGCGGAATTTGCCATGGCGGACATGACGGCGATTGTGGAAAATATTTTTGAAGACGGACAGTGGGCCATCCTGGAATGGAGAGACCCGCTGGGACTGCGGGGCTGCGGATTTTTTCATGTCGTCCATGGAAAAATCCTGATTCAGAGAGGGTATTGGGATAAACTTTCCTTTTTGAAGCAGCATAATCTGCCGCTGGAATAAACAAAACGCCGCCTCCTTTGCCTGATTAGACGGCAGAGGAGGCGGTTTGGTTCCCGCTTATTTTCCATTTCGGTATTTTTTCCAGGCGGCCCCCAGCAGGTTCCCGGCAAAGGCCGCTCCGCCTGCGAGCCAGACTTGAAAGAGCGCGCTGGAATTGTACAGCCAGAAAATGTGGGGAATGGTCAGCAGGCCGCACACGACGGGGTATACCAGCGCGATGGAAAACCGTTTTCCAATGTCCACCCCCGCGATGAAGCTGGCGAAGGGCAGAAAGAGAAACGGATACAAAAGTCCGGTCAAAACCGGAACGTCCGGGGCGTCCGCCACCCGCAGAAGGGGCGGCAGAAACAATTCCACCGCTGCGGCGATCAGCAGATAGGGCAGCACCGTCTGAACCTGAAAGGGACCGCGTCCGGCATCGGGTTCGGGAAGGCCCAGGCGTTCCCGGATGCGTTCGGCGTCCTGGCGGCTTCCGATATAATTGACCGCCCACGCCAGCAGATAGATTCCCGCGGCAAGGCCCGCCAGCACAGAAACCGTGTTCCAGGTTGGATGAACCGTATAGGGCAGGGCAAACAGCAGAAAACCGCCTGTGACGGCTGCAAAATGCAGAATCGTCCGCCCCCAGCGAGGCAGGCCCTCCCAGTTCCAAAACAGCGGAACCACGGACAGCCCCGCGCCCCACAGGGAGCCGGTCAGCAGCTCCAGCAGCAAGCCTGTCCGCACGCCGAAGGCTTCCAAGAGGACCGGACGTACCGGAACAACGGCCCTGCCGTACAGGATTTCCGCCAGAACGCCCACGCCGCATACGGCCGCCGCGCCCCATTTCGCGCCGCGGAAAATCCGGCGGATCAACTCCTTTTTCACAGCCCTAGCACCTCCTTGATCTTCTTCACATACCGCCGGGAGACATAACACGCCGTCCCGTCTTTCAGCGTCATGCGGATGGTGCCGCTCAGACCCAGGTCCAACGCCGTCACCTGCCGCAGATTCACAATTTCCGAATGAGAAATACGGGCAAACTGCAACGCCGCCAACTGTTTTTCCAGCTCGTACAGCCGCTGGCGGACAGTGAAAACGCCCGCTGCCGTCTGGGCGCGGACCTCCTTCTCCTCGCCGTAAAAGCGGAGAATATTGGCCGGTTCCAGGCGTTCCGCCCGGTCCCCCTGGAAGCCCAGGAGAGTTTCCCCGCCGTCCAGACGCAGCAGAAGCGATTCCACCTCCGGCGTCCGGCCAGGGGCGCGGACCGTGACAAAAATGTCCGTTCGTTCCGGTTCCAGCCGCAGTTCAATTTCCATCTTCCGCCCTCCTTTGAGGATTAGTTTACTCATTTTTTCGGGAATGTCCAGCGGTTTGCGACCGCCGGTTCTCACGGAGGGACAAACGGTAAAAAAGGGACCGCCTGTCGGCGGTCCCTTTCCGGTTTTTCATTTGACAATCAGCGTCTTGCCGTCCATCTCCGGCGGACAGGCCAGGCCCATCACGTCCAGCATGGTGGGCGCGATGTCGGCTAACCGCCCGTCGTTGCGCAGCTCCGAACCGGCTCCGCAGAGAATGAAGGGCACCGGGTTCGTCGTGTGGGCCGTCATGGGGCTGCCGTCCGGCTCCACCATTTTCTCGGCGTTGCCGTGGTCGGCGGTGATCATGGCGATGCCGCCCATTTTCAGCGTCGCATCCACCACCCGGCCTACGCACATATCCACCGTTTCCACAGCCCTCACCGCCGCGTCGTATACGCCGGTATGACCCACCATGTCGCAGTTTGCGAAGTTCAGAATCACCACGTCGTATGCGCCGGATTCAATCCGCTCCACGCACTGTGCGCAGACATCCGGCGCGCTCATTTCCGGCTGGAGGTCGTAGGTGGCCACCTTCGGGGAGGGCACCAGCACGCGGTCCTCGCCGGGAAACACCGTCTCCGAGCCGCCGTTGAAGAAGAAGGTTACATGAGCGTACTTCTCCGTTTCGGCAATGCGCAGCTGGGTCATCCCCATGCTGCTTAAATACTCGCCCAGACCGTTTTTCACCAGCACACGGGGGAAAGCGACCTCCACATTGGGCATGGTTGCGTCATATTCGGTGTTGCAGATATAGGTCAGGGGGAAAATCTGCCGGGTGAAGCCGTCGAATTCCGGGTCCACAAAGCAACGGGTGATCTCCCGCGCCCGGTCGGGGCGGAAGTTAAAGAAAATTACGCCGTCATTGTCGGAGACGCAGCCCTCCGGGTCGCAGACCACCGGTTCTACAAATTCGTCGGTCACGCCCGCCTCGTAGGACTTCTTCACCGCGTCCACCGGGTCGGGGTTTGAAACCGCGCACTCGCCGTAAACCATGGCGTCATACGCCTGCTCCACGCGGTCCCATCGCTTGTCGCGGTCCATGGCGTAATAGCGGCCCATGACCGTCGCAATCTTGCCCACGCCAAGCTCCTTGCATTTTTCCACCACCTGCGCCAGAAAGCCCGCGCCGGAGGTGGGGGATACGTCGCGGCCGTCCAGGAACGCGTGGAGGTAAACCTTCTGCAAGCCCTTGCGCTTCGCCAGCTCCAGGAGGGCGAAAACGTGGGTCAGGTGGGAGTGGACGCCGCCGTCCGACAGCAGGCCCATCAGATGCAGGGAGGTGCCGTTTTCCAGACAGGCGTCCATGGCGTGGAGGTAGGCGGGGTTTTCAAAAAAGCTGCCGTCCTCAATGGCGCGGGTAATCCGGGGCAGGTCCTGGAAGACCACCCGGCCGCCGCCGATGTTGGTGTGACCCACCTCGCTGTTGCCCATCTGCCCGTCCGGAAGGCCCACGTCCAGGCCGGAGGCGGAGAGGGACGTATGGGCGAACTCCTGGAAGAACTGGTCCAGGCGGGGGGTTTTGGCGGCGCGGACGGCGTTGCCGGCAGTGGAATCCGTCATGCCGAAGCCGTCCATGATAATCAAAGTCGTCGGGGTCTTGTTCATATCATACCTTCTTTCGCTGACATGGAAAAGCGCGTCCCCGAAAAAGCGTTCGGGGACGCAGGATTTCCGCTTATTCCTGATTTGCGGCGTTGATGATATCAACAAACTGGTCAGGCTTCAGGGCCGCGCCGCCAATCAGGCCGCCGTCGATGTCGGGCTGTGCCAGAAGCTCCGCGGCGTTCTTGGGATTCATGGAGCCGCCGTATTGAATGGTGACGCTGCGGGCCACCCGTGCGCCGTACAGGGTGCGGATAGTGGCGCGGATGTTGGAGCAGACCTCGCCGGCCTGTTCGGCGGTGGCGGTTTTGCCGGTGCCGATGGCCCAGATCGGCTCATAGGCAATGATGCAGCGGCGGAGCTTGTCGGCAGGCACGCCATAGAGCGCGCTCTTGACCTGGAGAGCGATCCATTCGGCGGTGATGCCGGTCTCCCGCTGTTCCAGGCTCTCGCCCACGCAGATAATCGGATTCATACCGGCGTTGAGAACGGCGTGGACCTTTTTATTGACTGTCTGGTCCGTCTCGCAGAAGTACTGACGGCGTTCGCTGTGGCCGATGATGACGTATTTCACGCCCAGGTCCTTGAGCATATCGGCGGAAACCTCGCCGGTGAACGCGCCTTTTTCCTCGAAGTAGACGTTTTCCGCGCCAACCGAGATGTGAAGGTCCTTGAAGGACTTCATGGCGGTGGAGAGGTTGCAGGCGGGGACGCAGATCAGAGTTTCGCACCACTTGGCCCGGGGCATGATCTTGCGGATCTCGTCGGCAAACTTCTTGGTTTCGGTGGCGGTCATGTTCATCTTCCAGTTTCCTGCGATCACAGTCTTACGATATCTGCGGTTCATAATGTTGTAACTCCTTTATAATATCTTCATTTATTGCCTGGGAAAGCGGCGTTCCGCCTTCCCGGATGGGACGGATTTGCGTTAAGCGTTCAGCAGGCAGGCCACGCCGGGCAGCTCCTTGCCTTCCAGGAATTCGAGGGACGCGCCGCCGCCGGTGGAAATGTGGGTCATCTTGGCGGCATAGCCCAGCTGCTCCACCGCCGCCGCGCTGTCGCCGCCGCCGATGATGGTGATGGCGTTGGTCTTGCTCAACGCCTCCGCCATGGCCTCGGTGCCCTTGGCAAAGGCCGGGAACTCAAACACGCCCATCGGCCCGTTCCAAATCACCGTGCCCGCGCCGGCCACGGCGTCGCAGTACAGCTTCACGGTCTCCGGTCCGATGTCCAGGCCCTGCCAGCCGTCGGGAATTTCCCCGGCCTTTACCAGCTGGCTTTTCGCATCCGCTGCGAAGGCGTCGCCGCACACGGTATCCAGGGGCAGCAGCAGCTTTACGCCCTTGGCCGCGGCCTTGGCAACCATTTCCTTGGAGTAATCGAGCCAATCGGCTTCCAGCAGGCTGTCACCCACCTTGCCGCCCTGGGCGGCGGAGAAGGTATAGGCCATGCCGCCGCCGATAATGATGGTGTCGGCAATTTCCAGGAGGTTGTTGATCACGCCGATTTTGGACGAGACCTTCGCGCCGCCGAGAATTGCCACCAGCGGGCGTTTGGGGTTGGCAATCGCGCCGCCCAGGAAGTCCAGCTCCTTTTGAATCAGGAAGCCGGAGACAGCGGGCAGGTAATCGGCCACGCCGGCTGTGGAGGCATGGGCGCGGTGGACCGCGCCAAAGGCGTCGGATACATACAGATCCGCCATGGAGGCCATCGCCTTTGCCAGTTCGGGGTCATTTTTGGTCTCGCCCTTTTCAAAGCGGGTGTTTTCCAGCAGCAGAATCTGACCGGGCTGAAGCGCGGCGGCTTTGGCCTTGGCGTCCTTGCCCACCACGTCGGTGGCCATGAGGACTTCCTTCCCCAGCAGCTCGCCCAGGCGTTTGGCCACGGGCGCGAGGCTCAGCTTGGGGTCCGGACCGTTCTTAGGCTTGCCCAGGTGGGAACAGGCGATCACGGCGGCATTGTGCTCCAGCAGGTATTGAATGGTGGGCAGCGCGGCAACTATGCGCTTGTCGCTGGTGATGACGCCGGTCTCCTTATCCTGGGGGACGTTGAAATCACAGCGGAGCAGAACCTTTTTTCCGCTGACTTCCACATCTTTTATGGTTTTTTTGTTGTAGTTCATCAAAATAATCTCCCTTCTGAAACATGAAGAAATTTTACGGCGCAAAAACGCCGGAACGAGCGTTACGCTTCGGCCATTTCGCCTGTGGGCAGCAGGCCGGGGAAACCCGTCTGCCGCAGAGCCTCATAGACGCAGACGGCCACTGTATTGCTGAGGTTCAGGCTCCGGGCCTCGTGAACCATCGGCAGGCGTACGCAGCGTTCCCGGAATCGTTCCCGGAAGTTCGCCGGGAGACCGGCGGTCTCTTTTCCGAAAAAGAGCCAGCTGTCCGGCGTGAATTCCGCCTCCGCATAAGAGCGCGGGGCCTTGGTTGTCAGCAGCCAGGCGGCGGCCTCCGCCTCGGGATGGCGGCGGAACAGGTCCGAGAGATTTTCATAGTCGGACACGCTGACCAAATGCCAGTAATCCAGCCCCGCCCGCCGGACGGCCCGGTCCGAGATGTCGAAGCCCAAAGGACGGATCAAATGGAGTCGGCTTCCGGTGGCGGCGCAGGTGCGGGCAACATTGCCGCAGTTCTGCGGGATCTCCGGTTCCACCAGTACCACGTTTAGCATCACAGCCCCCCTTTCGCACGCCGCTTTCCGGCGGGGTTTGGCAGAGTCCGAACGTTCCTGCCAAATAAGTCCTATTGTAATCCATTACCTGCACAAATTCAACTATATTATTCGTAGAAAACCTGAAATTCATAGAAAATAACGAGGATGGCCCTGTAAATTCTGCAAAACGCCGAAAAAGGTAACAAATTTTTCGCTTTGGCCGGACGGTTTCCGTAGCCTCTGACAAAAAAATGAAGGATTCGACAAAAGATTTGGCGGATTTGATTAGAAATTATTTCCCCGGAAGGGTGGATTTCCGGTAAAACTTTGGTATAATACAAATGTGACGTTTACGCAGTTTGGTCTTGCATTTTTTCCACAGAATTATATTATAGTATTATAGTAAGTAACTGTATGAAAGTATGGTAATGGTAAAGGAGGATGACGCTTATGCCTGTTCCGCAGCGCGCCCTTTTCTTTTTTGAGGAGGATGCGTCCATTCCGTCCGGCGGAAAGCCGCTGGCACTTCAGCCGCTCCTGTCCCGTCCCGTTTTGGAGTGGATGAGCCGTTCTTTGCTGGGACAAGGGGTGAAGGCGTTTTTCGTGGTGTGCGGCCCCCGCTTCGCGGCGGAGGCGGAGGCCTGTTTCCCGGAGGGGAGTACGGTTTCCGTTTCCGAGCTGCACAGCGATTTGGCCGCCTTTTTGGACACGGAGGAGACCGTATTGGTGCTGCCCCGGGCGGCCGCGCCGCTTCCGGAGGCGGGGCCTGGATTTGCGTACACAGCGGCGGGCCATGCGCTTGCGCGCGCATGGAAAGAGCGCATGACAAACAACGTGCAGGAGGCGGAGCTGGCGTCCGGCTGGGTGCCGCTCTTTGGCCCGGAGACCATTGCGGAACTGGAACCGCTGCTGAAGCAGCGGGGTTTTGCCGCGCCTGCGGAATAGGATTGGACCGGCGGGTTTTCTGCGAGGGATTTTGTCCGCCGGAAGCGACGGGCGGAACATTATACAAAATGAAGAAAGAGGGCGTTTGAACATGATTGCGCACGGCAAGGATATCAAGGTGTTTTCCGGCAATGCGAACAAGAGACTTGCGGAGGAAATCTGCGACCAGATGGGCACAACGCTGGGACATGCGGAAGTTGGGGTCTTTTCCGACGGCGAAGTGTTTGTCTCCCTGTTTGAAACGGTTCGGGGCAGCGATGTGTTTGTAGTGCAGTCCACCTGCACGCCGGTAAACAACAATTTGATGGAACTGCTCATTATGATTGATGCGCTCAAACGGGCGTCGGCGGGACGTATTACGGCGGTGATTCCATATTACGGCTATGCGCGGCAGGACCGCAAAGCCAAGGCCCGGGACCCGATCACGGCGAAGCTAGTGGCAAATATGATCACGGCGGCGGGGGCGGACCGGGTTTTGACGATGGATCTCCACGCGTCGCAGATTCAGGGCTTTTTTGATATTCCGGTAGACAATCTGGCGGGCAACCCGATTTTTGTGGACTATTATGCGAAGAAGTTCGGCGCGGCGTGCGAAGAAATGATCGTTGTGTCTCCGGACGTTGGTTCGGTGTCCAGGGCGCGGGCTTTTGCACAGAAGCTGCATATGAATCTGGCGATTGTGGACAAGCGGCGTCAGAAGGCGAACCAGTGCGAGGTCATGAATGTCATTGGGGATGTGCGGGGCAAGGACTGCATTATTTTTGACGATATGGTGGACACGGGCGGATCGTTGTGCAATGCGGCGCAGGCGTTGGTGGAAGTCGGCGGGGCCAAGAGCGTTCATGCGTGCGCGTCTCATGGCGTGCTGTCCGGCCCGGCGATTGAGCGGATCAATAAGAGTGTGATTCAGGAATTGGCGTTGCTGGATACGGTTCCGGCGATTGACGAGGGTTTGAGCGATAAGATTAAATATTTGTCGGTAGGCCCGATGTTCAGCGAAGCGATTGAGCGGATTTATCAGGAAATTTCGATCTCGAAGCTGTTCCGTTAAGGGGCGGCGAATCATAAGCATAGGCGGGGAAGGAACTTTCCCGCCTATGTGAGTTGCATTGGAAGAAGGAGCGTTTATGTTTGGGAGTCGGGGCGGCGCGGCGGAATGGATTGTGGCTGGATTGGGAAATCCTGGGCAGAAGTACGCCAACACGCGGCATAATTTAGGCTTTTTGACGGTAGACTTGTTAGCGGAGAAGAAGGGGATAAAGCTGAACAAGGTGAAGTTTAAGAGCGCGTTTAATTTTATGGAGCTGGGCGGGGCGCGTTGCCTGGTGATGAAGCCACAGACGTTTATGAATTTGTCCGGCGAGGCGGTGCGGGAGGCGGCGCAGTTTTATAAGGTGCCGCCGGAGAGGACGCTGATTATTTATGACGATGTGTCGCTTCCGGTGGGAAAGCTGCGGGTACGGCCCACGGGGTCTGCTGGGGGACACAATGGGATAAAGAATATCATTGCACATTTAGGGACCCAGGATTTTCCGAGGATTAAGATTGGCGCAGGCGCGCCGCCGGAGGCTGAGGGAATGATTGACTGGGTGATTGGCGTTCCTTCTCAGGGGGAGAAAAAGGTTTTGCTGGAAGCCTTCCAGAGGGCGGCCGACGCCGCAGAAGCAGTAATTCAATATGGCTGCACAAAGGCGATGAATGATTTCAACTGACCCCAGTTGAAGGGAGGGCGCGCCTCGCGGCGCGGGCGCAAGTCAGCCATTTGCAATGGCTGGTCCAAAATTGAACCCCCCATTTTCTTTTCTCTGGCGAGAGAAAAGAAAACGGGCCGTTCACGGTCCAAAAGAAAAGAGCGTTTGTCAGGTGCGGTGCAAGACTTTGGCTTGATACTTCTGTAAACGGGAAGTCCATATCGACTTGTCTCTGCGCCTAACCCCGCTGCCGCTGCTGCTGGTGGTTGAGAGAACATGAACCAACTGCTTCGCCCACCAGCAGCAGCGACAGCGGAAATAGAAGCAGATCAAATCAGTGATGGACTTCTCGTTTAAGTTCCACCAAGCCGAAATTTTCCACCAGGCTTAATTAGCGTCTTTTTCTCTTTTGGACCGTCCACGGCCCGTTTTCTCTTTTTCTCCGCGGAGAAAAAGAGAAAATGGGGGGTGGAAAATGGACCAGCCGCCGGAAGCGGCTGACCCCCGCCCCGCGCCGTGAGGCGCGACCACCCAGCGTCTGCAAGGAGTGTTTGAGGTAGTGCGATGAAACATTTTTTGGAAGAATTAACGAAAATTCCAGAAACCGCGGAAATGCTCCGCAAGATTCGGGAGGGCGTCAGCCCTGTCGCCGTCAACGGCCTCCAGCCCGTGCAGCGGGCTTGCATAGGCGCAGCCGTGGCCGCAGCCGAAAAACGCCCCGCGGTGTTCCTTTGCGGGGACGAGCAGGAGGCGCGGGTACTTGCCGCCGACTTGGAGACCTTGTTCGGAGAAGCCCCCGTTACCCTCTTTTCGCGGGAATGGCAGATACGTCCCGGCGCGCTCGCTTCCCGTGACTGGGAACGCGGCCGCCTCGCTGCCCTCTACGCCCTGGCCGCCGGCCAGGTCCGTGCAGTGGTCGCTGCCGCTGACGCCCTCATGGCCAGAACCCTGCCGCCCGCACTGCTCAAATCCCTCGCGATCTCCCTGGAAACCGGTAAACGCATGAACCTGCAAGAGCTGACGGATCAGCTCCTTGCCGCCGGATATACCCGCTGCGCACAGGTGGAGGGCGTTGGACAATTTGCCCTGCGGGGCGGAATTTTGGACGTTTTCTCCCCCTTGATGGTCCAACCGGTGCGCTGTGAATTCTTTGACGACGAAGTGGACTCCATGGGTGTGTTTGACCCCGGAACCCAGCGTCGGATTTCTAACATTGACTCCGCCCTGCTCCTGCCTGCGGCGGAAACCCTTCCCCGCTGCGCTGAAGGCGGCCTGGACGGCCTCGCCGCAAAACTGCTGGCCCTGGCCAAACGCAAGAAAGGCGATGCCGCCGCCCGGCTTCAGGAGGACGCCGAACGCCTCCAAAACGGTTCCATCCCCGACGGCATGGACCGTTACCTGGCCGCCATCTACCCGGAAGTAACCGCCGGCGTCCACTACTTGCCCGCAAATTCCCTGGTATTTCTATGCGAAAGCGGGCGGGTGGACGAGCGTGTCAAGGGAACGCTGCTGCAAAACCGGCAGGACGTGGAAACGCTGCTGGAAGCAGGGGTTTTGGCGGGTGAATATGGAAAATTCTTGCTGTCCGCCGAGGAGTTTTATAGCGCCCTGGAAACCTTTCCCGTCGTTATGGCGGATTCCCTCCCGACTTCCCGCCAGCCAATACGGCCCAAGGCTCTGCTCAGCATAAATGCCCGGCAGCTCAGCTCCTACGGCGGCAGTCTGGAAACCGCCGTCTCCGACCTGGAACAGTACCGGAAAAACGGCAGTGCGGTGCTTCTTCTCTGCGGCAACGAGGGCCGCGCCAACAACCTTTACCGCCTTCTGACAAACCGCGGGATTCCCGCCTCCCTGGATATGCGCGGAACGGCCATGCCCCGCCCGGGAGAGGTACGCATTGGCCTGGGAGCCTTGTCGGCGGGCTGCGAATGGCCCGTCCTGCGCCTGGCTGTGCTGACCGAAGGCCAGCTGACCGCCCCCGTGCGCCGCCGTGCCAAGCTGAAAAAGGAGTCCAACCGCCAGAAAATCCAATCCTATACGGACCTGAAACCCGGTGATTTGGTCGTCCATGTTCACCACGGCGTCGGACGCTTTGCCGGTATTCAGCGGATGCCGGTGGACGGCGTGGAAAAGGACTACATCAAACTCGATTACGCCGGAGGCGACTGCCTTTACGTGCCTGCAACCCAGCTGGATCTGGTGAGCAAATACATTGGCGGCGGCGAGGACAACGAGCGTCAGAAGCTGAACAAGCTGGGCGGTACGGAATGGGCAAAGCAGAAGGTCCGGGCCAAAAAGGCAGTTAAAGATTTGGCCAAGGGCCTCACCCAGCTCTATGCGGAACGCCAACGCTGCCCCGGCTACGCCTTTTCGCCCGACTCCCCCTGGCAGCGGGAGTTTGAGGACGCGTTCCCCTACGCGGAAACCGACGACCAGCTTCGGGCCATTGCGGAGATCAAGAAGGACATGGAAAAAACCCGCCCCATGGACCGCCTCCTGTGCGGCGATGTGGGCTATGGCAAAACCGAGGTTGCCTTGCGGGCGGTGATGAAATGCGTTCTGGACGGAAAACAGGCGGCGATTCTGGTCCCCACCACCGTCCTGGCCCAGCAGCACTACGCCACGGCCCTTGGACGCTTTCGGGACTTTCCGGTGACGATTGAAGTCCTCTCCCGCTTCACGTCGGCCAAGGAGGCAAGGCGGATTTTGGAGTCCGCCCGCACCGGCGGCGTGGACCTTCTGATTGGGACACACAAGCTGCTGCAAAAAAACATGGCCTTCAAGGACCTGGGCCTTTTGATCATTGACGAGGAACAGCGTTTCGGCGTCACCCACAAGGAGCGGCTGAAGGAAATGAGCCGCCAGGTGGACGTGCTGACCCTCTCCGCCACGCCGATTCCCCGAACGCTGAATATGGCCCTGTCGGGCCTGCGGGATATGTCTGCCATCGAGGAGCCTCCGGCGGACCGGCAGCCCGTCCAGACCTACGTCCTGGAACACGACTGGGCGATTTTGGAAGACGCCATGCGGAAGGAGCTCTCCCGCGGCGGGCAGATTTACTATCTTCACAACCGGGTAGAGAGCATCGACCTGACGGCCTCCCGGATTCAAAAAATGCTGGGTCCGGATGTGCGGGTAGTCACCGGACACGGAAAAATGAGCGAGCAGGAGCTGTCCGCCGTCATGCACGCCATGGTAGACGGCGAGGCGGATATTCTGGTTTGTACGACGATTATCGAAACCGGCATTGACATTTCCAATGTCAACACGCTGGTCATCGAGGACGCCGACCGTATGGGCCTTGCCCAGCTCCACCAGATTCGGGGGCGGATCGGCCGCAGCGCCCGCCGGGCTTACGCCTATCTCACCTACCGGCGGGGCAAGATCCTTCAGGAGACGGCGGCAAAGCGTCTCGCGGCCATTCGGGAGTATGTGGAATTCGGTTCCGGCTTCCGCATTGCTATGCGGGACCTGGAAATTCGCGGCGCGGGCAATCTGCTTGGCCCGGAGCAGTCGGGCTATTTGATGAGCGTGGGTTACGACCTGTATCTGAAATTGCTGGAGGAGGCGGTGCTGGAAGAGCGGGGCGAGGCGAAGAAGATCGAAACGGAGTGCTCCGCGGATCTGACGGTCAACGCCAACATTCCCGAGCGTTATGTATCCTCTCCGGAGCAGCGTATGGACCTTTACCGCCGGATTGCGGCCATACGCAGCAGCGAGGATGCCTCCGACCTTCTGGACGAAATGATGGACCGTTACGGCGACGCGCCCCGGCCGGTACTGACGCTGCTGGATGTTGCGCTGCTGCGGGCGGCGGCGGCGAAAGCGGGCGTATCGGACATTACCCAGAAAAAGGACGTTCTGCGTTTCCAGCTGGCTCAGTTCCGGCCCGAGGAGGTGGTGCGGGTCTGCGGGCTGAACAAGTACCGTCGGCGGCTGACCCTTTCCGCCGGAGACAACCCGGCGTTGTCGCTGAAACTTCCTCCAAATGCCGACGCGCTGGAAGAAGCGATGACATTGGTGGAAGAATTGCAGGCAAAGGAAGCATGAACCCAGACAGGGGCGCGTTTGGTCTAAACGCGCCCCTGTCCGCATAGGATTAGGACATCCTTTTTGGGAAAGGGGGTCCGGCAGATGCAGAAATGGAGGCTGTTTCCGGCGTTGCTGTCGTGCCTGCTTCTGGCGGCCTGCGCTGCGCCGGAGGAGACGAAAAATCCTTCCGTGCCGGAGACGGCGGTATTGGGCGAGGCGGCGGGAGTGCCGGAGGAGGAGACGCTTTTGACGGTGGATGGGCAGGAAATCCCGGCGTGGCGGTATTTGTACTGGCTGGCGTTCACATGCGATCAGATTCAGGCGCGGTACGAGGAAGCGGGAGCGGTTCTGGACTGGAACGCCCCCGCAGACGGCGGCACGCTGTCCAGCTATGCGAAGGGACAGGCGTTGGAAGATACGGTGTTGTATGCGGCGGTGGAGAATTGGGCGGCGTCGTACCGCTGCGCATTGGACGGCAAAGACCGGGACGCCGTGAAATCGGATTGGGCCAGGCAGGCGAAAGCCAACGGCGGGGAGGAGGCCTTTCTCGCGGAGCTGGCCTGTCAGGGCCTGGACCGTGCCCGGTGGGAGATTTTGGAGGAGACCGGGCGGCTTTATGCAAAGCTCTGCGCGCTTTACGAGGCGGAGGAGGGGCCCTTCCAGACCCCCGCGCCGCAGCCGGCGAAGACGATGGTTGACCGGCTTTTGGTTTCCGCGGGAGCAGACCGAGAAGCGGCCCGGGAGCGGGCGGCGGAATTATTTTCCCGGCTGAATACGGCGGCTGATCAGGCGGCGGAGTTTGCGGCTCTGGCGGCGGCCTCCGACGATTCCGCCGGACCTCGGGTTTTCACGCCCGGCGGGACCTTTTCCGCGCCGCTGGAAGAGGCGGCGTTGTCCTTGGAACCGGGACAGCTCTCGGGAATTGTGGAGTCGGAGGAGGGGTTTTCGATTCTTCGGCGCATGGAGGAAAAGACGGACCCGGAGACGAAGGAACCCCGTCCGGAGTTTGACGAATTTCTCCAGGCCGCCGCGGAGAAGGCGGAGGTAGAAACCACTGCCGCTTATGAGGAAATTGACCCCGCCGTCTTCAGCCGCTCTCTCCGGAATGTCCGCGCGAACTGCGGTTTTTCGTCGAGTTGACGAAAAGGAGAGATGTTTTGTCAAAGATTTAACAAAAAAGAAAATCCAAAGAAATCCCCATTGACGCGGAACGCTTTTGCGACTATAATACTAGAGAAGGGAGGCAGGCGTGAAGTTTGATATTTTTATAACAAACTGCGCCCGGCTTCTGTACCTTGTGCCGGCGGCCGTTCCTGCCGCTGAATTTTTATTAAACGGAGGATTACCATGAAAGATCTTTACATTGTAAACTGCTGCCGTACCGCAATCGGCTCCTTTGGCGGCAGTTTGAAAAACACCCCCGCCGCTGAGCTGGGCGCGATCGTTGTGAAAGAAGCCCTGAACCGCGCCGGCGTCAAGCCCGAGCAGGTCGACGAGGTGATGTTCGGCTGCATCCTCACCGCTGGCCTGGGCCAGAACGTCGCCCGTCAGGTCTCGATCAAGGCCGGTATCCCCTATTCTGTTCCCGCTTACACCGTCGGTATGGTCTGCGGCTCCGGCATGAAGTCGGTCATCGAAGGCGCGCGCTCCATCCTCGCCGGTGATTCTGATATTGTCGTTTGCGGCGGCACCGAAAACATGAGCTCCGCTCCTTTCGCCGCCCCCGACGCCCGCTGGGGCGCCCGCATGGGTGACAAGAAACTGGTTGACACCATGATCAAGGACGGCCTCTGGGACGCTTACAACAATTATCATATGGGCACCACCGCTGAGAACATCAACGACATCTGGGGCATCACCCGCAAGGAGCAGGACGAGTTCGCCGCTGCTTCCCAGCAGAAGGCGGAGGCCGCTCAGAAGGCCGGCCGTTTTGATGAGGAGATTGTGGCCGTTCCTGTGAAGGTGAAAAAGGATATTGTGGAGTTCAAGAAGGACGAGTATCCCAAGGCTGGCGTTACCGTTGAGGGCATTGCGAAGCTCCGCGGCGCGTTCCCCGTGGGTCCCGAGTCTCCGAATCCTGAAGTGGTTCACACCTTTGAGCTGACCGGCAAGCAGGATGCGGAGGATAAGGGCCAGCAGCGCGTGACCGCCGCCAATGCCTCCGGTATCAATGACGGCGCGGCTGCCATCATTCTCGCTTCTGCGGAAGCCGTGGAGAAGTACGGCCTGAAGCCTATGGCCAAGCTGATTGGCTGGGGCCAGGGCGGCGTGGACCCGAAGATCATGGGTGTGGGTCCTGTGCCCGCTTCCCGTCAGGCCATGGCGAAAGCTGGCGTGACCATTGATGACATTGATCTGGTGGAAGCCAACGAGGCGTTTGCGGCGCAGTCCATTGCTGTGGGCCGCGAGCTGGGCTTTGATATGGCGAAGGTGAATGTTAACGGCGGCGCGATTTCCCTGGGCCATCCTGTGGGCGCGTCCGGCGCACGGATTATTGTGACTCTGCTGCACGAGATGAAGAAGCGTCCCGAGGCCAAGAAGGGTTTGGCGACGCTCTGCATCGGCGGCGGCATGGGCACGGCAGTTGTCGTGGAAAAGTGCTGAAACAAGGGCTGTTTTAGGAAAACGGAACCTTGAGGAACAAAAAGAGAGGCGTCGAGCCTCTCTTTTTGTTTCGCAAGGGCTCTGCCCTTTGCAAACCCGCCAGGGGCGCAACGCCCCTGGACCCTTTTATGAAAACGTAACCACTGTTCCCGTTTTTCCGTCCAGGGCGTCCAGGCATTTATCCAGACTGGTGATAATGGCCCGCCGTCCTGGGTAATTGCGGGCAAAGCGCATAGCGGCCTCGATTTTCGGCCGCATACTCCCCGCGCCGAATTGGCCCTCCTCGACATAGCGGGCGGCTTCTGCGAGGCTCAGGTGGTCCAGGTCCTGCTGGTCCGGCTGTCCGAAGCGGATGGCGGCTTTTTCAACTTCTGTCAGGATTAACAGCGCGTCGGCGTCGACTTCCTCCGCCAGCAGTTCGGCGGCGAAGTCTTTGTCAATGACGGCGGCCATACCTTCCAGCGTACCGTCCGGGTTTTCGGCCACCGGTACGCCGCCGCCGCCGCAGGTAATGACAATGGCATGGTCCCACAAAAGGCGGATGGAGCCGATTTCGACGATTTTTTGTGGTAACGGCGAAGCCACCACCCGACGCCAGCCCCGTCCGGCGTCCTCCCGCATGACGAAGCCCTGGTCGAGTTCCAGTTTTCGGGCATCCTCCGCGCTGTAAAACGCGCCGATGGGCTTGGTGGGATTTTGAAACGCCGGGTCCCGGCGGTCTACGACCACCTGGGTGGTCAGGGAGACCACGGGGACGTTTCGTCCCCGCACGCTCAAGGCGTAGCGAAGGGCTTGTTGAATGTGGTAGCCGATATAGCCCTGGCTCATGGCTCCGCAGACGTCAAAGGGCATCGGCGGCACCACGTTCCGGGCGGTTTCTCCGGCCAGGAGGATGCGGCCCACCTGGGGGCCGTTGCCGTGTACGATGGCCATTTCGTAGCCACGGCGGCTGATTTCCGCAATGTGCTCGCAGGTTTTGCGCACGACCTCCAGCTGCGCCTCGGCGGTCGGGGCGGAATCTTTGGATTGCAGTGCGTTTCCGCCCAGGGCGATTACAATTTTTTCCGGCATAAAAACAGCGTCCTTTCCAAAAAACATAGGGACAGTTTGTGCGGAATACGCCGCGTTATGCGGAAAAACGGACGGCAGACGCCGTCCGTTTGTTGTTATTTCATCAGTTCGTATAAAACCGCCTTAATGGTGTGCATCCGGTTTTCGGCCTCGTCGAACACGATGGACTGTTCGGACTCAAACACCTCGTCCGTAACCTCCATGGCATCCCGTCCGAATTTTTCGCCCATCTCCCGGCCAACGGTGGTTTTGTGATCGTGGTATGCAGGCAGGCAGTGCATGAAACGGCACTGCGGTCCGGCGGCGTCCATGAGGGCTTTTGTGACCTGATAGGGTCCCAGGGCCGTAATCCGCTCCTGCCAGACCTCCACCGGTTCGCCCATGGAAACCCAAACGTCCGTGTACAGCACGCTGGCCCCCTGGACGGCGGTCATTGGGTCCTCGCTGAATTCCAGCGCCGCGCCGGTTTCCCCGGCGATGGCCTGACAGGTTTCGATCAGCCCGGCCTCCGGCCAATAGGCTTTGGGGGCACAGGCGGTAAAATGCATTCCCATTTTTGCACAGCCCACCATCAGGGAGTTGCCCATGTTGTACCGCGCGTCGCCCAGATAGACCAGCTTCACGCCTTTCAGACGGCCGAAATGTTCCTGAATGGTGAGGAAGTCCGCCAGAATCTGGGTGGGATGAAACTCGTTGGTCAGACCGTTGAACACAGGGACTCCGGCATAGTTTGCCAGTTCCTCCACTCGTTCTTGTTCAAAGCCGCGGTATTCAATTCCGTCATACATCCGCCCCAGAACGCGGGCGGTGTCGGCAATGGACTCCTTCACGCCGATTTGAGAGCCGGTGGGACCCAGATATGTACTGCCCATACCCAGGTCCTGGGCGGCGACCTCAAAGGCGCAGCGGGTGCGGGTGGAGGTTTTTTCAAAAATCAACGCCACGTTTTTCCCCTCCAGATAGCGGTGGGAAATCCCGGCTTTTTTCTTGGCCTTCAGATCGGCGGCAGTGTCCAAAAACTGCTGGATTTCTGCCGGAGTAAAATCCAGCAGCTTCAAAAAGTGCGTATGGTTGTTCATAGTGATCCCTCTTTACTGTTTCAGTGTTTCGGCCATGATGGCAAGGCCCTGATCCATTTCTTCTTTCGAGATCACCAGCGGCGGCAGCAGACGGACGCCCGGTCCGGCGGTCAGCACCAGCAGGCCGTTGTCCGCCAGCCTGGCGGCGATTTCCTTGTTGGAGTACCTGTCCTGAACGGCAATGCCGATCATCAGGCCCAGTCCGCGGGTTTTGCCGAAGCAGGGCAGATGCAGCGACTCAATGCCGCTGCGCAGATACGCGCCCTTTTCCTGGACTTCCTGCAAAAATGCGTCGCTCAACGCCTCCTGCACGGCGAGACCCGCCGCTGCGCAGACAGGGTTTGCGCCGAAGGTGGTGGCATGAGTGCCGGGACCAAGAACGTTCCGGCATTTTTCGTTTGCCAGAATGCCGCTCATGGGCAAACCGCCCGCGATGCCCTTGGCAAAGGAGACGGCGTCCGGCAAAAGATCATACTGCTGGAAGGCAAACAGCGTGCCTGTCCGGCCCACGCCGGTTTGGACTTCGTCCACCAGGAAAAGCCAATCCTTTTCGGCGCACAGCGCCTCCACCGCTTTGACGTAATCCTTGTCCAGCGGCAGTACGCCGCCTTCGCCCTGCACCAGCTCCACCATGACGGCGCAAACGTCGTCTCCGGCGGCGGCTTTCAGCGCGTCAAGGTCGTTTGCAGCGGCGTAGCGGAAGCCCTCGGTAAAGGGGAAGAAGAAGTTATGGAAAACGTCCTGGCCGGTGGCCTTCAGGGTGGTGATGGTGCGGCCGTGGAAGGAATTTTGCAGCGTGATAATGGTGGAGCGTCCCTGACCGTATTTGTCAAAGCTGTATTTCCGGGCCAGCTTGATCATGCCCTCGTTGGCTTCGCCGCCGCCGTTGGCAAAAAAGACGCAGCTCTCGCCGGTGCGTTTGCAGAGGATTTCCGCCAGCCTGGCCGCCGGTTCGGTGTAGAACAGGTTCGAGATATGCCCCAGCTTTTTGGCCTGGGCATGGATGGCGTCCAGCCAGGCGGCGTTGCCGTACCCCAGGGCACAGACGCCGATGCCGCTGGTGAAGTCGACGTATTCCCGGCCCTCTGGGGTATAGAGCCGCGCGCCGTCACCGTGGTCGACGGCCACGGGAGAGCGGCCGTAGGTATGCATGACGTATTGGTCCGTCAGGGCCAGAATTTCTTGAGAAGTCATGATCAATTCTCCTTTTTGAGCATAGTTCCAATCCCCTGGTCGGAGAGCAGCTCAATCAAAATCGAATGGGGAATGCGTCCATCCAGAATATGTACCCGGTCCACGCCGCCGGCGATGGCGTCCACGCAGCACTCCATTTTGGGAATCATGCCGCCGGAGATGACGCCCTGGGCAACCAGCTCCGGGACCTCGTAGGTGTGGACAACGTGAATCAGGGTGTTTTCATCCGCAGGGTCCCGCAGAAGGCCCCGGACATCGGTGAGCAGGATGAGCTTTTCCGCGTGAAGGGCCTCGGCCAGCTTGGCGGCGGCGGTGTCGGCGTTGATGTTGTAAGCGGTGTCGGCGTCCATGCCCTGGGCGACGGTAGAGATCACGGGAATGTAGCCGCTGAGAAGGGAGCTTTCCACAGGCTCGGGGTTCACGCCGGTGATTTTGCCCACGAGGCCGTATTTTTCATCCAGGCACTCGGCCTGGAACAGCTTGCCGTCAATGCCGCACAGGCCCACGGCCTGCCCGCCCAGGCGGTTGAGCTGGGCAACGAGGTCTTTATTGACCTTGCCGCAGAGAATGGACTGAACAATGTCCATCGTCACGCGGTCGGTGTAGCGGAGGCCGTCGACGAAGCGGGATTCGTGGCCGATTTTTTTCAGCATACCGGAGATTTCCGGCCCGCCGCCGTGGACGACGACGACACGGATGCCGACGAGGTGCAGAAGGATGATGTCGCACATGACGGCGCGGCGCAGCTCGTCGGAAACCATGGCGTTGCCGCCGTATTTGACGACAACCGTTTTCCCGGTGAATTTTTGAATGTAGGGCAGAGCCTCAATCAGCGTTTGGGCCTGCTGTTCATGAGAGGACAAGGGGTTCATCTCCTCTGTGGTAAATTTTTGAATGGAGCGGGAACAGCGGAAAGCGGCGGCTTCCGTCTCCAACTGCCTATTTGAAGGATTAAGTCCGGTAATCGCCGTTGATCTTGATATAGTCGTAAGTGATGTCGCAGCCCCAGCAGGTGCAGGTGTCCGAGCCTTCCTGCATGGAGACGTTGATTCCGATGTCATGCTCCGTCAGAATTTTCTTGGCAAGGTCCTCGTCAAAATCAAGGCCCCGGCCCTGGGCGCAGACCTGGATGTCTCCCGCCGCACTGGCAAAATGAACGTCCACCTTGTCCGGGTCGAACGCTTCGCCGGAATAGCCCATGGCGCACAGCACTCGTCCCCAGTTGGCGTCCGCGCCGAAAACAGCCGCCTTTGTCAGCGTGGAGGAGATGATGGACTTGGCAATGGTTTCCGCGCTTTCTTCGCTCTTGGCTCCCCGGACAGTGCAGGTGATCAGATGCCTGGCCCCCTCGCCGTCGGAGGCCATCTCCCGCGCAAGCTGGACGCACAAGGCTTGCAGGGCTTCTAAAAACGCGTCGTAATCCGGCCCCTTTGCCGTAATCGCCGCATTGCCCGCAAGGCCGTTGGCCAGAACGCAGCAAGTGTCGTTGGTGGAGGTGTCGCCGTCGACGCTGATGCGGTTGAAGCTCATCTTCGCCGTTTCCAGCAGGGCGGTTTGGATCATCTCGGAGGAAATGGCGCAGTCCGTGGTGAGAAAGCAGAGCATGGTCCCCATATTGGGGTGAATCATGCCGCTGCCCTTGGCGATGCCGCCCAGGCGGACGGTTTTGCCGCCGACGGTGGTTTCCACTGCCGCTTCCTTCTTCACGGTGTCGGTGGTCATAATGGCGTGAGCCGCCGCGTCGCTGGCCGTCGCAGACCGCTCCAAAGCGGCGTACAGCTCCGGCACACAGGCTTCGATGGCCTCGACGTTGAGCCGCTGTCCGATCACGCCGGTAGAGGACACCAGAATGTCCTCCGGCGCGCAGCCGATAGCCTTCGCCGCCGCGGCGCACATCCGCTCCGCATTGGCCTCGCCCTCGGGGGCGCAGGCGTTGGCGTTGCCGCTGTTGGCGATGACGGCCCGGGCTTTGCCGTCCGACAGGTGGGCCTTGTCCACCAGCACCGGCGCGGCCTTGACCACGTTTTTTGTAAATACTGCCGCCGCCGCGCAGTCCGCGTCGGAGACGATCAGAGCAACGTCTTTTTTCCAGGCGGCGTGGGTCTTGACGCCCGCATGGACGCCCGCGGCCCGGAACCCCTGGGCGGCGCACACGCCGCCTTCAATAAAGTTCAACATATGGATAACCTCGCAGTTTTTTACAGATTCAAGCCCGCGGCCTCGTCGAAGCCAAGCATCAGGTTCATATTCTGCACCGCCGCGCCGGACGCGCCTTTCCCCAGGTTGTCAAACAGCGCGGTGATCGTGAATTGTTCGTCGTTTCCGGTCAGGATCAGGGAGAGGATGTCCTTGCCCCGCAGCTGATTTGCGTAAATCTTAAAGCCGGAGTCCACGCCGCTTTCGGGGTCGGTGGGGTCCATCTCCACCCGGACGATTCTCTCTTTTCCGGCGGTTTCCGCATAGTGATCATAGAGTTTCTGCCAAACGCCGTGAAGGGTGGAGACGCCTTGCAGCTGGCTCATATGGAAAGGCACGGCGCTTGCCATACCTTTGTAATAATCGTCCACAATTGGTACAAAGACCGGCGGCGTTTGCAGGCCGCAAAGTTTCTGCATCTCCGGCAAATGCTTGTGGTTTTGCAGAAGGCCGTAAAGGGCCGGGCTGGAAAACGCCGGGGGACGGTGTTCCTGCTCGTATTGGGCAATCATGCTTTTTCCGCCGCCGGAATAACCGGTGAGCGAAAAGCAGCTCAGATTTGCGTCCGGAGGCAGGAGGCCCATCGCCGCCAGGGGGGCCGCGATGCTGATGAAGCCGGTGGCGTGACAGCCGGGGTTGGCAACCCGTTTCGCCTCCTGGATGCGTTCCCGATGCCGTCTGGACAGCTCCGGGAAGCCGTAGGCCCAATCCGGATTCGTGCGGTGGGCGGTGGAACAGTCGATGACGCGGGTGCGGCTGTTTTCGATCAGGTTCACCGCTTCCATCGCCGCCCCGTCGGGCAGACAGAGAAATACCAGGTCGGCGGCGTTGAGCAGCTTTTTCCGTTCCGCGGTATCTTTGCGTTTTGCCTCGTCGATCAGCAGCAGGTCGATGTCCGGCCGGCAGGCCAGACGGTCATAAATTTGAAGACCGGTGGTACCCTCCTTGCCGTCGATGTATACTTTGGGTTTGTTCATCCCGTTTGCCTCCTTTACGTCTCCGTCCAGGGCAGGTCGTTTCCTTCCAGGACGGCCCATTGCATTTCCGGGTGAAACTGTCCGGTTTCCAGGAAACAGACCAGGGCCTCCGCCGCTTGGTCCAGATCGTCTGCGGCGCACATTTTCGGCACAGGCGTCTGGCCGCCGATGGAAACGGGCGCGTCTTCCGCGCCGTCGGGGCGGGGGACATAGAGCGCGGCGGCGGATTCGTCTATGGCGTTGTACAGCAGCGCGGCCCAGCCGTTTTCAAAATCGGCGTTCAGCATGTAGTCCTCGCCCCATGGCTCGAAGGAAATCCACACATTTTCGACATGCCCTTTTCGGATAGCGGTTCCCAGGTCTGCCGCCATCGCTTTGGTGGCCGCGGCTGGGAGAGCGGCCCAATTGCAGCCGTCATCGCCCAACGCCGTCCAGCTTTCCGGCATTTTTCCGCAGAATGTAACCGACACAAATTGGATTCCCTTGCATCCTGCCAGAATGCGGGAGGCTTCCGCGCCGTTTTCAATAACGGTTCCGGCCGTCAGCTCATACATGGTACGTCCTCCTTATGCCTTCCGCGCCGCAATGAATGCCTCCACAGCCTCGATCTGCCGGGTGGTTTCGCTGACGGCAGGACCGCCGAAGCTGGCCCGCAGAGCCATGCAGTTTTCCAGCTTTAACGCTTCGTATACGTCCGCTTCAAACAGCGGCGAAACGGCCTGCAATTCTTCCAGGGACAGTTCTTCCAGCGTCTTTCCCTTCTCGCCGCAGGCGGCAACCAGACGGCCGGTGACGGTATAGGCGTCCCGGAAGGGCATCCCCTTTTTCGTGAGATAATCAGCGCAGTCGGTGGCGTTGATGAAGCCCCTGCCCGCCGCTTTGCGCATATTTTCCGGCAGGACGGTCATGGTGTCCAGCATGGCCGCGAATACCGGCAGGCACATCTCCACCGTGTCCACCGCGTCGAAAACCGGTTCCTTGTCCTCCTGCATGTCCTTATTATAGGCGAGGGGCAGGCCCTTCATGACCGTCAGAAGGCTCATCAGATCGCCGTAGACCCGGCCCGTCTTGCCCCGCAGAAGCTCCGCCACGTCGGGATTTTTCTTCTGGGGCATGATGGAGGAGCCGGTGGCGTAGGCGTCGTCCAGCTCGATGAATTTGAATTCCCAGCTGCACCAGAGAATAATCTCCTCAGCGAAGCGGCTCAGGTGCATCATTAAAACCGAAAGCCCGCTCAGGAATTCCAGCGCGTAATCCCGGTCGGAAACGCCGTCCAGGGAGTTGCTCATGGGCGCGTCAAAGCCCAGGGACTTCGCCGTCTGCCAGCGGTCGATGGGGTAAGTGGTTCCCGCCAGCGCGCCGGACCCGAGGGGACATTCGTTCAGACGCTTTTGGCAGTCCTCCAGACGGGTGATGTCACGGGTGAACATGCTGGCGTAGGCCAGCAGATGCTGCGCAAAGGAAATGGGCTGCGCCCGCTGCAAGTGGGTATAGCCCGGCATAACGGCGGTCTGGTACTTCCGCGCCTGACGGCACAAGACGTTTTCCAGCTCCAAAAGCTGTTCCAGAATGACGGAGATTTCCCGCCGGACGTACATCCGGAAGTCCAGGGCGACCTGATCGTTACGGGAACGGGCGGTGTGCAGACGCTTTCCCGCGTCGCCGATCCGGGCGGTGAGGAGGGCTTCGATGTTCATGTGAATGTCTTCGTTCGCGGTGGTAAATTCCACCTTTCCGGCCTCGATATCCGCCAGAATTTCCCGCAGGCCATGGGCAATGGCCGCCGCATCCTCCGGGGAAATCACGCCGCACTGCATCAGCATTTCCGCATGGGCCATGGAGCCTTGGATATCCTCCCGGTACAGACGCTGGTCAAAGGAAATGGACTCGTTGAGCGCGTTGACCAAGGCATCCGTTTCTTTTTCAAACCGTCCGCCCCAAAGTTTCATGTCGTCTCCTCCTAGACAAAGAGAAATATAAAGTATTATGGATAATTGACAATGGACAATGAGTTCTGCTTCAGAAGGACCAGCTTCCGTCACTTCCCTCATTGTCCATTATCCGTTGTCAATCGTGAATTGTCAATTGCATTTTACAGCTTTCCCTGCTCGCGCATGGCCAGCACGGTGTCCGGCAGGCCCCAGAGGTTGATGAAGCCGGTGGCGTTGGTCTGGTCATAGCCGCTTTCGTTAAACGTCACCAGTTCTTCCGAATACAGAGATTCGGGAGAGGTGATGGAGGAGGTGATGATGTTGCCTTTGTAGAGCTTCAGCTTCACGGTGCCTGTCACGTGCTCCTGGGTCTTATCCGCAAACGCGCTCAAGGCTTCCCGCAGGGGCGTGAACCATTTGCCGTTGTAGATGAGGTCCGCAAAGTCAACCGCCAGCTTGGATTTCATATGGGCGGTGTCCTTGTCAATGGTGATCATTTCCAGCCGCTCGTGGGCCGCATAGAGAATCGTGCCGCCCGGCGTCTCGTACAGGCCCCGGTCCTTCATGCCAACCAGGCGGTTTTCCACGATGTCCAGCAGGCCGATGCCGTTTTCGCCGCCCAGCTTGTTCAGCTTCCGGATCACGTCGCTGGCCTTCATCTTTTCGCCGTCCACGGCCACGGGAACGCCCTTTTCAAAGTCGATGGTCACGTAAGCGGGAGCGTCCGGCGCGGAAACGGGGCTGACGCCCATTTCCAGGAAGCCCGGTTTTTCATACTGCGGCTCGTTGGCGGGATCTTCCAGGTCCAGGCCCTCATGGCTCAGGTGCCAGAGGTTTTTGTCCTTGGAATAATTCGTCTCCCGGGAGATTTTCAGGGGGACGTTGTGGGCCTCGGCGTAGTCAATTTCCTCGTCCCGGCCCTTGATCTCCCATTCGCGCCAGGGGGCGATGATGGTCATTTCCGGCGCGAAGCGTTTGATGGTCAGCTCAAAGCGGACCTGATCGTTTCCCTTGCCGGTGCAGCCGTGGGCGATGGCGTCCGCGCCTTCGGCCTTGGCGATTTCCACCAGCTTCTTGGCGATGATGGGCCGGGCGAAGGCGGTGCCCAGCAGGTACTGCTCGTAGCTCGCGCCCATTTTCAGCGCGGGAATGATCACGTCGTCCACCATTTCGTCCGTGAGGTCCGCGATGTACAGCTTGGACGCGCCGGTTTTGATGGCCTTTTCTTCCAGTCCTTCCAGCTCGTCGTTCTGGCCCACGTCGCCGGCCACGGCGATAATCTCGGGGTTGTTATAGTTCTCTTTGAGCCAGGGAATGATAATGGACGTATCCAGTCCGCCGGAATAGGCGAGGACGATTTTTTTGATTTCCTTTTTCTCTTTCATGGTAAATACCTCCGTCTGACATTGAAGATGATGCAAGGATTATACAGCGGATTTGCATATTTATGCAAGTATTAAATTGCACAACTTTTCCCGGTTCTCTCCGGCGTTTTTGCATATTCTCACCATTTAATTTTGAAATAGGAGAATCCGGCGGAGGCGGTCCGCCGGGGGACGGCGGCGGGCGGCGGATGAAAAAGTGAGGATTTATGCATTTGCAATGAAGAAATACCCACATTTTTTGCCGTTGCAAAATTTCCAGCAAACGCTTATAATAAAGAATATGGAAACGGGAGCAAGTTTCATTTTGGAAGGAGCGGTTTTAATATGGCAATTCTTGTCTGTGGCGGAGCCGGTTACATCGGCAGCCACACCTGTGTGGAGCTTTTGAACGCAGGGTATGAGATCATTGTGGCGGACAACCTGTGCAACTCCAGCGAGGAGGCCCTGCGCCGGGTGGAGCAGATCACGGGGAAAAAGGCCCCCTTCGTCCGAACGGAGCTGTGCCGGGAGGAGGAGGTTGAGGCCCTGTTCGCCCAATATCCGGACATTCGTGCGGTGATTCACTTCGCGGGCCTCAAGGCCGTGGGCGAGAGCGTCTCCAAGCCTCTGGAGTATTACAGCAACAACCTGATCAGCACCCTCTATCTGTTGCAGGCCATGCGCCGGCATGACGTGAAAAACTTCGTCTTTTCCTCCTCCGCCACGGTTTACGGCGACCCGGTGTCCGTGCCCATCCGGGAGGATTTCCAGACCGGCGGCACCACGAATCCCTACGGCACCACCAAGCTGTTTCAAGAGCGCATCCTGTCCGATTACTGCGCCGCGGACCCCAGCCTCAACGTGGCTCTGCTGCGCTACTTCAACCCCATCGGCGCGCACGAGAGCGGCCTGATCGGCGAGGACCCCAACGGCATCCCCAATAATCTGGTGCCTTATATCGCCAAGGTAGCCGTAGGACAGCTGGAAAAAGTCCACGTATACGGCAATGATTACAACACCCCCGACGGTACCGGCGTGCGGGATTATATTCATGTGGTGGATCTGGCGAAGGGCCATGTGGCCGCGCTGAAAAAGCTGGAGGCCGGGTGCGGGCTTCTGATCTGCAACCTGGGCACCGGAAAAGGGTACAGCGTTCTGGACGTGCTGCACGCCTACGAGGCGGCCTGCGGCAAGAAACTGCCTTACGTCATGGACCCCCGCCGTCCCGGCGACATCGCCGCCTGTTATGCCGATCCCGCCAAGGCAAAGGCCGAGCTGGGCTGGGAGGCACAGTATGGCATTGAGGATATGTGTGCGTCGTCCTGGAAGTGGCAGTCTATGAACCCCAACGGATACAAAGGAGGGGGCGCGGAATGAGCAAGCCGGTGTTAGTCATCATGGCAGCCGGCATGGGCAGCCGGTACGGCGGTCTGAAGCAGCTGGATCCGGTGGGAAACCATGGCCAGCTGATCATTGATTACTCCATCTACGACGCCCGCCGGGCGGGCTTTGAGACGGTGATTTTTGTCATCAAGCCGGAGATCGAGGCGGACTTCCGCGCCTGCATCGGGGACCGGGTTTCCAAGGTGATGAATGTAAAATACGTCTTCCAGCGCAAGGAGGACCTGCCCGCCGGTTACAGCGTTCCGCCGGAACGCGCAAAACCGTGGGGCACCGCTCAGGCGGCTCTGGCGGCGCGGGAGCTGGTGGACGGCCCCTTCGCCATCATCAACGCCGACGATTATTACGGTCCCGAGGCGTACCGGCTCATTTACGATTACCTCTGCCGGCACCCGGACGGCGATATCTATGAATATGTAATGGTGGGCTACCTGCTGAAAAACACCGTGACGGAAAACGGCTATGTGGCACGGGGCGTCTGTGGCGAGACGGCGGACCATTACTTGAGGGAAGTCACCGAGCGGACGCAGATCGAAAAAGGCGAGCCGCCCCGCTTTACTGAGGACGGCGGTCAAACCTGGACGGAACTGCCCGGCGATACGATCGTATCTATGAATATGTGGGGCTTCAACCGGAGCTTTCTGGACGAAGCTCTGGCCCGGTTCCCGGCCTTCCTGGACAAAGCCCTGGCGGAAAATCCGGCCAAGGCCGAGTATTTCCTTCCCACGGTAGTCAGCCAGCTCCTGGCGGAGAACCGGGCGCGGGTCAAGGTGCTGCGGAGCGAGGACAAATGGTACGGCGTCACCTATCAGGAGGATAAACCCACGGTTGTGGCGGCGATTGCGGAAAAAACAAAGGCGGGGCTGTATCCCGACCATCTGTGGGAGGCGTGAAATGGCAGGAGCAGAAGCAAGATTGCAGGAGGCCCTTGCGGCCTTTGACTTCGGCGCGCCGGTGGTGGGCGCGCTGCGCTACGGCAAGGGCCACGTGAACGACACCTTCTGCGTTCACACCCAGCCGGACGAAACTCCCTGCCGCCGGTTCATCCTTCAGCGGATCAGCCCGGTGGCGTTCAAAAAGCCGGATGAGCTGATGGAAAACATCATCGGCGTGACGGATTACTTAGGCCGCCAAATCGAGCAGGCCGGCGGCGACCGGGGCCGGGAGGCCATACAGGTCCTGCGGCCCCGGAGCGGCGAAGCCTATTTCACCGACGGGGACGGCTGCGCCTGGCGGGTATATCCCTTTGTGGAACATACCGTATGCCACCAGTCGGCGGAGACGCCGGAGCTGTTTGCCGCGTCGGGCCGGGCCTTTGGGCAGTTTCAGCGGCTTTTGAGGGACTATCCTGCGGAAACGCTCCATGAAACCATCCCCCGTTTTCACGACACCGAGGACCGCCTTGCCAAGCTGAAGGCGGCCATTGCGGCGGACGCCCTTGGGCGTGTGAAGGACTGCGGACCGGAAATCGCCTTTGCCATGGCGCGGGAGGCCGACTGTTCCACGGCCCTGAACGCGCTGCGAAACGGCGAACTCCCCCTGCGGGTCACCCACAACGACACCAAGCTGAACAACGTCCTTATGGATGAGAAAACCGGCGAGGGCCTCTGCATCATTGACCTGGATACCGTTATGCCCGGTCTGGTGATCAACGATTTTGGCGACTCCATCCGCTTCGGCGCGAACCACTGCGCGGAGGACGAGACCGATTTGAACAAGGTGTCCCTGGACATGGACCTGTACGCCGTGTATGCGGAAGCGTTCCTGGAGGGCGTGGGCGGCGTGCTGACGGAGACGGAGATTCGCTATCTGCCCTGGGGCGCGAAGCTGATGACGCTGGAATGCGGCATCCGGTTCCTGACGGACTACCTGGAAGGCGACACCTATTTCCGCATCAGCCGTCCCGGCCAGAACCTGGACCGCTGCCGGACCCAGTTCAAGCTGGTTTCCGACATGGAGGCCCATTGGACGGAGATGGAAGCCGTCGCGGCAAAACACCTTCCGAAGTAAGGTTGGCATGTTCCGCCTATGAATATCTTCTTTGATGAAAAACAGCTGGTTCAGCTCATGTCAAACCTGCGGATTCTCACCGGAATGCGGGCCAACATCCTGGACCCCCTCCGGACAGGATATCCACCTGTTCACAGATCACCCGCCCTTCTGCCGGGTAATCAACGATCTGCCGGAGGGCCACGAACGCTGTGTGGACTGCGACATGCAGAAGGTGAAGAACTACTCCGCGGAAAAGGGCTTCCAGTTTTACCGCTCTGCTCTTCGGCTGTTTCCTGGACGACTCCCCCCATTGAGGAGCAGTGGGCCAACACGGAACGCCTGCTGGACTGGTATCCTGGAAGCATCGACGATCTGCACTATGATTTTCTCCAATTCCGCCGCTGCTCCTGGCAGGAGCTGCGGGCCTGCGCCGAGACCCTGGAAGCCCTTTCCGCCTACATACAGCATTATTTATCCCTATTTCGTCATGTTCACCACGGCGGCGAAAACGGACGCGGAAATGTACGCCGCCAACATGACCATTCTGCCTCTGGAGTGGCAGTGGCCCAACTTCATCAACGCCTGGAACGAATACACCATCGCCCTGACATTGATTCAGGACGACCTGCTCAAGCCCATCACCGTCGGCATCAACATCTTTTACGGTTACAACTTCATCCAGTGGCAGTATCTGTTTGCCACCTCCCTGTTTGCCACCATTCCCGTCATTGTCCTGTTCCTGTGCATTGAGAAGCATCTGGTTGCGGGCCTGACCGCCGGCGGCGTCAAGGGTTAATCCACGAGAAACGGAGCGGGCCGCAATGCGGCGGCCTTCGAAAAGGAGTGCATCAACATGAGAATTTATCGGGAAAAAGACTACGACGCCATGAGCCGCCATGCCGCCGCGATCCTTGCGGCGGAGGTGATTCACCGTCCGGACTGCGTGCTGGGCCTGGCGACCGGTTCCAGCCCCGAGGGGATGTATCGGTATCTGGCGGACTGGAACCAGAAAAAGTTTTTGAGCTTCCGGGAGGTCCGGTCCGTGAATCTGGACGAGTACAAGGGCCTGGCCCCGGACCACAACCAGAGCTACCGCTATTTCATGCAGGACCGGTTTTTCAATCACATCGACATCCTGCCGGAAAACACCCGTGTGCCCGACGGCCTGGCGGCGGACGCCGCTGCGGAGTGCGCCGCTTATGACGCCCACATCCGCGCCCTGGGCGGGATTGACCTACAGCTTCTGGGCATTGGCCGTAACGGTCACATCGGGTTCAACGAACCCAGCGGCGATTATGTGAAGGGGACCCATATTGTGGACCTGGCCCCCAGCACCATCGAGGCCAACGCCCGTTTCTTCGCCACGCCGGACGACGTGCCCCGGCAGGCGTTCACCATGGGCATCGGCTGCATCCTGTCGGCGCGGAAGATCCTGCTGGTGGCCAGCGGCGCGGACAAGGCGGAAGCTGTATATCAAGCCGTCTGCGGCCCGGTGGCCCCCCATTGCCCCGGCGCGATTTTGCAGCTCCACAGCAACGTTGTCATTGTAGGAGATGAGGCGGCCCTCGGCAAGTTGACGGCGGCAGGGGTGTCCGTATGCGGATAACCGGCGGGCAGGTCTTTGACCTGAAAGCGGGGTTTGTGGAACGCGATGTCTGTACCAGCGGCCCCCTTTTGTCGGAAACCAGCGGAGATGACGTGGTGTTGAACGCCTCCGGCTGCTATGTGATTCCCGGTCTGGTGGACGTACATTTCCACGGCTGCGTAGGCGAGGATTTCAGCGACGCGACGCCGGAGGGCCTGCAAAAGATGGCGGATTTCGAGCTGTCTCAGGGCGTGACGTACTTGTGTCCCGCCGGAATGACCCTGCCGGAGGAGCAGCTGGCGGCGATCTGCAAAAACGCCGCGGACCATAGGACCCGCAGTACCGGCGGGGCAGAGGTGGTGGGCGTGCATCTGGAAGGACCGTTCCTGTCCACGGCGAAAAAGGGAGCGCAAAACGGCGAATTCCTCCACGATCCCGACATTCCGATGCTCAAGCGGCTGCAAGAAGCCGCCCAAGGTTGTGTCCGTCTGATAACGGTGGCCCCGGAACAGCCCGGCGCGATGGAGTTCATCCGGGCCGCTGTGGAGATGGGCGTTACGGTTTCCGTTGGACATACGGCGGCGGATTTTGACACGGCCAAGGCCGCTTTTGCGGCGGGCGCGACCCACGCAACCCATTTATACAACGGAATGCCCCCCCTGCACCACCGGACCCCGTCCGTGATCGGCGCGGCCTTTGACAGTCCCGGCGTGCAGGCGGAGCTGATCTGCGACGGCGTTCACATTCACCCGGCGATGGTCCGTCTGGCGTTCCGGCTCTTTGGGCGGGAGCGGATGATTTTGATTTCCGATTCCCTCCGGGCAACGGGAATGCCGGACGGGGAATATCCCTTCGGCGGGCAGATGATCGAGGTTCACGGCAACCGGGCGACTATCCTGGGACACCCGGAGACCCTGGCCGGGTCCGTCACCAGTCTGATGGGCTGTTTGCGGCAGGCGGCGGCGTTTGAAATTCCTCTGGCGGATGCGGTGCGGGCCTGTACCTACAATCCGGCCCAATCCATCGGCATTGCGGACCGGGCGGGAACGCTGGACATCGGAAAAGAGGCCAGCGTGGTCCTCCTGGACCGGAACGATTTGTCCATTCGGAAGATTCTGCTCCGCGGAGCGTTCGCGGCGCAGTGAATCCGGCCCATTTCCCCTGCAATAATCCACGGCGCGGCGGCTGCTCCACTCCCACAGCCCCCTGGCCGGACATAAAGGAGAAATCCGCGAAGGCTTGCGGTGCGGCAATGTGGAGACTTGCCGTAAAGTCCGTTTCGGACGAGGCGGAGGCAGGCGGAGGCCCCTTCGTCAAAGCCTGAGAGAATGGCGACTTTGAATCTGAAAAGCATTAAGAAAATCTATCCTCACAGCGGACAGAAGGCCACCAGGAAGAAGGCTGGAGAGCCGGGGAAAAAAACGAACCTGCAAGTGACGAACCAAGGCGTTGTAGCCGTGCAGGAGTTCAATCTGGATATCGCGGACAAGGAGTTCATTGTCCTGGTCGGTCCCTCCGGCTGCGGCAAGTCGACGACGCTGCGGATGGTGGCGGGCCTGGAAGAAATCTCCGAAGGAGATCTGTACATTGACGGCCAGCGGATGAACGACGTGGAGCCGAAAAACCGGGATATTGCCATGGTGTTCCAGAGCTACGCGCTGTACCCGCATATGACAGTTTACGACAACATGGCCTTTCCGCTGAAGCTGCGGAAGATGTCCAAGGAGGAGATCGACCGGCGGGTAAAGGAAGCGGCGGAGATTCTGGACATCACCCAGTATCTGGACCGGAAGCCCAAGGCGTTGTCCGGCGGCCAGCGGCAGCGGGTTGCCATCGGGCGGGCAATTGTCCGGGAACCGAAGGTGCTGCTGATGGACGAACCTCTCTCGAACCTGGACGCCAAGCTCCGCAACCAGATGCGGGCGGAGATCATCAAGCTGCGCCAGAAGATCAACACGACCTTCATGTATGTCACCCATGACCAGACGGAGGCCATGACGCTGGGAGACCGGATTGTCATTATGAAAGACGGTTTCATCCAGCAGATCGGCACGCCCCAGGAGGTGTTCCACCATCCGGCGAATCTGTTCGTGGCCGGGTTCATCGGCTCGCCGCAGATGAACTTCTTCAACGCGAAGCTGACGGCGGAAAACGGCGGCTACCGTGTAACCGTAGGGAGCTACACGGTGGACCTGTCCGACGCAAAGGCGAAGATTCTGGCGGGCAAGGGTATTGGGAGCCAGGAGATCACGCTGGGCGTTCGTCCGGACCACGTGATTCTCGCGGAGAACGGGAACGCAGGGCTTCCGGCGCGGGTGGACGTGAGCGAAATGATGGGCAGCGCGGTCCATCTGCACGCCACCGCAGAAGGCCGGGACGTGGTAATCATTGTTCCCACGATGGACGTTTTGGGCAACTATGTGGATTCCTTCAGCCATGGCTCGGAAATCCGCCTGACGTTTGGCGGCAGTGTGTGCCATCTTTTTGACAAAGAGGGCCGAAACCTGGAATTCTGAACACCTGCGGATGCTCCAGGCGTGATGAGTTGAAGCAATAAAAAAACCCGTCTGTTGGAACGATCTTCCGGCAGGCGGGCTTTTTTCGCGGGGCAGATTATGGTTTTCCGGCGTTCTGCCGGGCTTTTTGGAGAAAGCTGCCCGCTAAGCGAGTCAGGGGGAGGAAGTAGAGGTAGCAGGCGGCAAGAACGCTGACGGCAGGCGCAGAGATGGAGGCCAGCGGCACGGCGCAGGCCAGGGACCAGGGAACCAGCGGGGCGATGATGACGCTGGTGTCCTCCAAGTCGACGGCAAGGGACTGCGGGTCCGGTTCCAGGTCCCCACAGAGCTGGTGGGTCAGAAGAATGGAGAGGGTCTGGCTGCACCCGATGACATTGGAAACAAGGGCGGAACAGGCAATGGCGGTAAAAGGCGTCGCGGCGCAGGCAATGCGGGAGAGAATGTGTTTGGTGCCGTCCAGCAGGCCGGTTTGATGGAAGATGCCCGAATAGGCGGAGGAGATGCAGACAATGGCGAGACCTTTGGCCATGGAGACCACCCCGCCGCCGTTGAGCATGGCGGCAAGCTCCGGGTCGCTGGTTTCAAACCCCAAAAGCATCATGCGGCAGACAGAGAGGAGGGGCATTTTTTGCAGGGTTACACAGCAGGCCGCCGCAAGGACAATGCTGGCCAGCATGGTCCATTTGACATGGACACGAAAGGCGGAGAGGAGGAGAATCGCCGCCACAGGAAGGAATGCGGGCCAGTGAAGCGCGAACTGACGCGAAAAGGCGGTTTCGATGTCCGGCGGGACCGCCGCGCCCCGGATGGACAGCCCCAGAACGGCATAGACGCCGCAAGCCAGAAGGAAGGGCAGAAGAGCGGTTTGAAACATTTTCTTCAAGTTGGAAAAGAGGTCGGTTTTCGTCACCTCGCAGACCAGCAGCGCGCTGGTGGAGACCGGCGACCAGCGGTCGCCAAAATAGATGCCGGAGAGGACGGCCCCTCCAGCCAAGGCGGGATGAAGGCCCAGAACGGCAGACATACTCATACAGACGGCCCCCGTGGTGGCCGCCGTACCGAACGAGGTGCCCATCAGGACGGACACGACGCAGTTGAGCAGAAAGGCTGCCAGGTAGAAAACCGAAGGATGAATGAAGGTTATGGCGGAACAGACAATCAGCGGAATGGTTCCACTAGCGCGCCAGACGGCGGTCAAAGCCCCGATCAGCAGGAAAACCAGCAGGATTTTTCGGATGGTCCGAACGCCGGAAAGGGCCGTGCGGGCAAGCTCGCCCAACGAGAAGCCTTTGCGCTTGCCGTAGAGAAAAAAGAGCAGGAGTCCAAACAGCAGAGCGTATAAGATGGAGCGTCCAAGCAGTACGCACACCGTCAGTCCAGCGCAGAAAGAAAGCAAAATTACGATTTCCATGTAGCATCAACTCCGATAGTCGTTAGCATAGCATATTTTGCCATCCGCGGCAAGGGGCGGATTTCAGCGGTGTTTTCACCAAAAAAGAGGGTTGGTTTGGGCGTTGAAGGCCGCAGGAGAGGAAAATTTTTGATTTTTTTGAGCAACCGGTGGAAAAATACTTGCAATCGCAGACAACTTAGGATAGAATAACATCGGCTGTAAACCGTATAAGAGAGAAAATGTCCTCCCCACAGGCCGTTTTCTCGGAAATGCTTTTGAGGAGGATATTACTATGCCTACAATTTCTGCCGGCGATTTTCGGAAGGGTATGATTTTTGAAATGGAAGGAAAGCCCATGCTGGTCGTGGACTTCCAGCATGTGAAGCCCGGTAAGGGCGCGGCGTTTGTGCGTACCAAGTACAAGAATGTGATTACGGGTGCGATCCGCGAGGAATCCTTTAACCCGACCGCGAAGTTTGAACAGGCCAGCGTGGAACGCCGGGACGCTGAATACAGCTACAACGACGGCGACCTGTATTACTTCATGGACCCCGAGACCTATGATATGTCCCCCCTGAACCGGGACGTTCTGGGCGAAGCGTTCAAGTTCATGAAGGAAAACACCGTATGCAAGCTGGTGAGCTACAAGGGCAATGTGTTTACGGTGGAAGTTCCCAACTTTATGGATCTGGAAGTGACGGAGACGGAACCCGGCGTGAAGGGCGACACCGCTACAAACGTCACCAAAAAGGCCACGCTGGAAACCGGCGCGGTGATTCAGGTGCCTCTGTTTATCAATGAGGGCGAGAAAATTCAGGTGGATACCCGTACGGGCGAATATCTGGGCCGCTGCAAGGAGTGAGCCTGCGGTGAAAGCCGTCTGAAAAAGCTGCATGATGAAAGGAGTTTCTGCAATGGAAATTACGGAGAAGGTTGCCTATTTGAAGGGCTTGGCCGAAGGTATGGAACTGGACACCAGTAAGAAAGAGGGCAAACTGCTCGCTGCGATGATTGATGTTCTGGAAGATATCGCGTTGGAGCTGGAGGAGCTGAAGGAGGCCCAGGAGGAACTGGGCGACGGCCTGGACGCAGTCAGCGACGACTTGGAGGATGTGGAGGAACTGCTCTACGGCGAGGACGACGAGGAGGAAGACTCCATTGAGGAGGACCTGGATGGGGAGGATTGTTTTGCAACCACCTGTCCCAGCTGTGAGGAGACCATTTATTTTGATGATACCGTGTTGGAGGAGGGCGAAGTAATTTGCCCGAACTGCGGCGAAAAGCTGGAGTTTGACTTCGCCAGCCTGGACGACGGTGAGGAAGAAGAAACGGACGAAGAATAAGACGGATATTATTTTGCAGGGCAAAACAGCGGGGCGGGTACGCCCGTCCCGCTTATGTTTGTGTGCTTTGTGGGAGTGTGTAAATTTTTCAGCATACTTTCTGCTTCCCTCTTGCAAGTGAGGGAAAAATGTGGCATAATAAGAAAGCACTCTGTTTACAGAGTAAAATAGAATGTGCAGCGGTATCGAAGTGGTCGTAACGAGCTTGACTCGAAAACGTGTGGGTCAGGCAATTGGGAAACGGCGGAAAGGCTTGGTATCACTGGATTTTCTGAAATATCTACGTTTATCTACGGCGGTTTATCTACGGATTTTCTACACTTTTTCTACGCTTTTCTACGCGGTTTTTTGGTAAAGGCAAACCCGGAAAGCGTTGCAACTCAATATGCAGCGGTATCGAAGTGGTCGTAACGAGCTTGACTCGAAATCAAGTTGTCCGCAAGGGCACGTGGGTTCGAATCCCACCCGCTGCGCCAGATTAGAAGTTTCCATTATGGCACGGTTTCCCCCTAGAGGCGTGAAACTGTGCTGTGATGGGAATTTTCTTCATTTTCCGCCCCGCGTGCAGCGAAGCGAGTCGAGGCGTGGGACTGCGGAGCGAAAACGCCGTAGTGTTTATGTTATAGTATCGTGCGGAAGGGCTTTATTGCAGGAACATACCGCTCATTGCAGCGGCGGATTGCTCCTGAGCGGAGAAGTCCAGGTGCGCGTAGATATCGGCGGTGGTGGAGAAGGTGCTGTGTCCCAGCCAGAGCTGAATCTGCTTCATGGGAATGCCGCTGCTCAACAGCAAACTCGCGCAAGTGTGACGTAGGTCGTGGAAGCGGATTTTACGCAGTCCGTATTTGCGGAGAACCCATCTGAAATGCTCCGTCACAAAGTTGGGGCGCAGGATTTTGCCGCATTCGTCCACGCAGATGTAATCGAGGTAATCCCGGCAGTAGGAGTCCCGAAAAAGAGTTCGGTTCTTTTCCTGCCGTTCTTTTGCATCCAGCAGCAAGGTTTCCACCACGGGAATCAACGGGAGCGTCCGGAAGCTGGATTTGGTTTTGAGCACATCCTCTCCCAGCGGCACAAACTTACCGCCTACATTTGCTTCAATAACTTTATGCGAGATGGAGATGGTTTTTTTCCCGAAGTCGACGGCATCCCAGCGCAGGCCCAGCGTCTCGCTGCGGCGCAGGCCATAGTAAGCGGCGATCTTGACGCAGAGCTCCAACGGGTCCCCGGCGACGGCGTGAAACAGGTCGAGTATCTCCTCCTCGCTGTAAAAGGAGCCATGGTAGACATTCTTCTTGGGACGGTCGACCTGATCGGCAGGGTTCTTGGCGAGGATGTCCTTTTTCACCGCACTCTGAAGGGCCTTGCGGATGATAGCGTGGTAATGGATGACCGTGTTGGTGGTGTAGCCGTCGTTGAGGATGGACTGATAAAAGTTTTCAATGTCCTGGGGTGTGAGCGCGCCGAGCTGAACTGCGGAGGCGGTAAAGTAGGGAATCACCCGCGCTTTCATCATGAAGGAATAGCTCTGATAGGTGGCGGTGGCGATAGAGGGCTGTATACTGTCCAGCCATTTTTTCATGTAGTCCACGAACAGCACCTGTGCCTCGGGAGCGTATTCACTGACGGAAGCGGCTGTGGTTTCCTGTTTGCTTTTTTCCTGAAGTTCGTACTGCATCCGAATCTCGTCCAGGGCTTTCTGCGCCTTGCGTTCGCTGGTGGTGGAAACCGGGAGCTTGGTGGCGATCCACTTTGTCTTTCGTTTGCCGTCCACTTTCAGGTAAAGGACGGCATAATAGTAACCATTTTTCTTTTGTAGGCAGCCTGTTATCATATTTTCCTCCTGTTCTCATAACAAACGATGGATTTGCCTGCCTTCGACAACACCAACCATACCACAACCGCCAGAGAATAGCTATCACTCCGGGTGGAGAAAAGTCACTCGATTTTTCTACGAAAATTTGACATGACTGGGGTCTGACAGAGCGTTTCCCAAAATAGAAATATCCCCCCGTTTGACAAGCTGGGGATAGAGATATCAGGATGGGCGCATCAGGTATTCGATGATGAAGACCTTGGGAATCTTGTAGGTACGGCCAATACGGACGCTTTTGATTTCCTGGTTAGCCAAGAGGCGGTAAGCCAGCTTTCGGCTGATGCCGCCCAGCATTTTGCACAGGTCATTGATCTCCACCACATCGGGATAACCGTCATACATTCCTTGTGTTTTCATAGCAAAATAATACCTTTCTTTCGACAGATTTTACAGTTGAAAATGGGAAGCGAGGCTATCCGTCTGCCTGAACAGCCCCGCTTTTCGGATCACCGCTCCTGTTTGGAGCGATTTTTTCTGTTCTCCCTGACTGGCGGCAGCTCCAAGAGCTGCCGCACTCGTTTCTGCACATGGCGTTCCATCGCCGCCAGCCGTTCAGGTTGGTGTGGCGTTGGGCTGACCCCGTAAGCGGTCCCCCTTGTCTTGGCGTAACTGTCCAGGTCCTTCCAGTCCTCCGGCATAGCGAATGTGCGTTAGAAAGTAAACGGAGATTTTGCGCCGGGAGGTCCTTTTCGTCACGCAGCTCTTATGATGCTGCTTCCATAAAATAGCTGCTGCTTTTTACCTGCTGGATAAACTTTGCCACGTCCTCTAAGCTGTTGGTCACCGGCATTTCCGGCAGGGCGGCCAGCACATCCTTGCTGTAGCGTTTGCCCTCGGCGGCCCGCTCATCCAGGATGGCCACCACGCAGGTGTCTGTCTCGGTACGGATAGCCCGACCGAAGCCCTGCTTCAGCTTGATCTGCATTTTCGGCACCACCACCGCCCGAATAAACAGCCGGAGGGTGGGATAATTTTCCCGCTCTTTTTCCTTCAGAGCGTCCGGCACGGCGAAGGGAAGGCGGGGGATAATCAGCAGAGAGACGCAGTCACCGGGAAAGTCGAAGCCCTCCCAGGCGGCTCCTGCCGCCAGCAGTACACTGCCTGGGCTGGACTTGAACTGCTCCGTGGTATGGATAGTGCTGCGGCCCATGGTGAACAGCGGATACCGCAGACCATGTCCCGGCAGACGCTCCTTCACTGCCGACATGGCGGCATAAGACGTGAACAGAGCCAGAGCGTGGCCCTGGGCCGCGCCCAGCAGGGCGGCGATCTCCTTTGCCAACGCGTCATAGTAGGCCGCGGCCTTTTGCCTGGGCGGAAACTTTGGTAAGTACAGCAGACAATTCTTCTGGTAGTCGAAGGGTGAAAGTGCGACCGACTCTGTGACACGGCTGTCGGTGAGCAGGCCCGTTTCTTCTTTGAAGCGACGAAAGTCCTCGCCCACGGCCAGGGTGGCGGAGGTAAGGATGGCGGGCCGCTGCTGCCGCCAAAGGGTATGGCGAAGCTGGGCAGTCAGATCGGAAATGGTGGCACACAGCATGGTGCCGCCGTGGGTATCCTCCTTGGTGTAGAAGACCATATCCGGGTGGCCTTGGCGGAACAGGGACACCGCAGAGGATACGGTGTTCAGCCGCCTGCGGGCAGCAGTGGTGAGCAGGCCGTGGAGCTGCCGGTCGATCACCGTCAGGCTTCGTTCTGGCGCAAGCAGCGACTTTTTGTAATGGTCGAAGGGCCTGTCCTCCGGCGGGCGGTCCAGCTTCCGCAGCAGGGCCTTGGCACTGTCATTCAGGACTTCCGCAGCCAGCAGGAAGCGTTCTCCCCGCAGACTGTAGGTAAGTGCGCGGATATTCTCCGCTGACAGGGTCACCCCGAACATCTGGCGGGCGGTCTCCGGCAGCTTGTGGGCCTCGTCCACAATAAGGGCACAGGTATCCGGGAGGATGGGCCTGCGTCCGCTGCCCCGGTGGATGGCGTCTGCCAGCAGCAGGTTGTGGTTGCAGATCTGGAAAAGATACTGCCCGGAATCGCACTTCTCCAAAAAAGAACGATACTGGCAGGTCTCCTGCGAACAGTCGCAGATCCGGGGGACGCAGACACGCTCCTGGTCATAGCCGCTGAGATGGGCGATCTCGTCCATGTCCAGTTCATTCCGCAGCGCAAGCAGGGCATTTCCGGCCCTCCAGTTTTTCTTTCGGAGATCCAACTGGCCCAGCCGCCGTTCCAGACGGTCATCGCAGACATAGTGGGACTTTCCCTTGCGGATCACTGCACGGAGAGGCTGTGTGATCATGCCGTCCTCCGCCAGCAGGCCGGACAGCAGGGGGAGGTATTCGTCCCGTGCCGCGGTTTGGAGGGCTATGCTGGAAGTGGAGATTAAAATAGGCCGGACGGGGAGCCCGCTGGCGGCGCGGAAGCGGTGGTACACCGTCCCCGCCGCCAGATAGGCGTAGGTCTTGCCGATCCCCGTCCCGGCGTCACACAGGGCGATACCGCCGTCCAGCATGGCGTCCAGCATCCGGTGACAGAGCGCGATTTGTTCAGGGCGTTCCGCCATGCTCCGGGTTGGGAGAAGGTTTTTGAATATGTGGTCGATCTCATTATGGGCGTTTTGCCTGTTATTGTCGTAATTCATCCGTAAAATTCCCCTTGTTGGTTCATTTCTCGTAGGTACTCATCGTATTCTCAGCTCGACCCCCGATGAGGTATAGGGAACAGTAACGGATAAGGCTTGGCGGACCTTCACGGACACATTCCAGGGGTCTCTACTGCTTTCAACCCATTGGGATGACGGGCAGCCTTGCCTTGGCTGCCCCGCACAGGCTTTATCGCGGCCCAGAGGAAGCTCTCACTTCCTCCGGGTCATGGCGCGCACTGTGCGTCTGTCCGTGTGGTAATCCGTACTGCTGGTGTGAACTTTTCAAGGTGCAGAGGCTTTCGCCTTGGCTTTATTGTAAATGCCGGTGGTTTTAAATGTTAGAGACTAATGGGCATATTTATGACCATTGGGCATACGCACTTAGATGGATGACTTAAACCTCGTCAGATGGTTAATCAATTCACCTATGTCTGTTTTCAGTTGTGTTGTATCTGTTGCTTTGGGCAGGGTATCATGGTATCTGCCCAGGATTAAGTAGTCCAGCGACACATCAAACAATGCAGCAAGTTGTATGAATAAATCTACGGAACATCCCTTTTTGCCTGTTTCAATGCGGCCATAATAGCTCTGGTCAATATTCAACACATTTGCAGTTTTTTCTTGCGTAAGGCCATTTTTGATGCGGAGCTGGCGGATACGCGCTCCACTTTGTTTCATGTTATAATTCATTTATATAATCTCCAATCTTAGGTTTTGAATTTAGGGACTTGGATTGGAGATTATGGGTATCTCGCTATGTATGGCTGCCAGCGGTCGAGATACCCGGTTGCTGAGGAACTATTTAAGATGCTGGTAGTTTTTCTATGGAATCCTTGCTGAAAAGGTAATTTTTCCGACAATTTTTTGCGAAATTCTCTAATGTCAGATAAAATTCGATAGATTTTGCAGGCATGTCCAAAAAAAATCGACTGGTTTCGACTGTATTTTCCAAAATACAACAGAAAATACGGTCGAAACCAGTCGAAGAAAAAAAGGGGCGCGAACAACCACTTTAAGGTTGTTCGCGCTTTTCTGAAGAATCGGGAAGGCGGTTTGCCACCGCTCCAATTCAAACCGTTGCTAATCGTCTCAAAAGGGCCTCTGCAATAGGATATTCCCCCTCACAAAAATAAAAAGGTATCGAGGGGGTGTTGTTCTCCCTCGATGCCTTAATCGCATGATACGCACGTTTCAAAAGAATTGAGAAAGTTTGAATGAGATTTGTGCCTACGCACGATCTGAGTCATATTTTGAGCTTGCTATTTCTCTCCTTTCGCCATAAGTTCGTTAATTATACACGTCTCATTCCTAAAAATGTAAATTATAGTCATATTTTTCCTTTTTTTGTAAATTATGTCGCATATGCTACCCAGCTTTTTAATTTCCCGTGCAATTGGGAGTATGTTACCGGTAGGAACGGAAGGACTCAACTGGGATAAAAAAAGATCGCGTGAACAATTTGTTCACGCGATCTTGGGTATCGGTTCGGTTATGAATTTTCGGTTAGGTTTTGGTAAAGTTTCATCAAGGCTGCTACGCACTTGCTCTCGGTCATGTCTTTGATTGGAAGCGATAATATTCCGTTCCCAGGTCTTTCAGGAGAACGATTTCCGGTTCACTGTTGGGCTGTTCCGTGTCGTAGATGTGGAATTCGCCAAAATTACAGGTTACAATCCGGCGGGGCCGCTGGGAATAGGGCAGTTCAGCGGAGTAGCGTTTGGCCTGCTGAAAGGGGGGGCAGCAGCGTCCCGTCGGACTGCTTGATTAGCTTTTTCAGATCCTTGCCCAAGCCTTCTTGCTCGATCAGGACGTGAGTAGCGGGGATAAAGCCATCAATAAAGCTGGTATGATCGAGCTTCACCTGCTCCTTGAAGGTAATGAAATTCACCACGTCCTGTACGCCGAATACGTCTGTTAGGAGAGTTGTCCAGAAGATTTAACTTTCACCCTTTCCATAGCCTGTGTCTTTCCAATACTCCGCAAATTTTATGGCGGCATTGCGATACTCCATATTCGTCATGATGTTTGCCTCCATCAAGGGAACTTTTATCAGTGTATCATATTTCTTCAAAAAGGAAAATGTTTTTGGCCAGTACAAGGTAGTTGTTAGATTCGATTTGAGTATAAATATGAGATGCAGGTTATAAATCGGATATTTTTTTGTACAAGAATGAATTATATATCCTTAGTGCCGATATAGAATATTTTAACTCTTCAAATTTGTGTTTACAATAAACTTACTTAGTTTAATTAAGGACATGGAGTTAAGGGAACAAATGGAAATTGAACTGCAACAGCCCAATTATACAGAAATTGGTGAGAGAATCCGGGAAATCCGTTTGCGCCTTGGATGGAGTCAAGAACAGCTTGCAGAGCAATGCGGTTTATCCAAAACGCACATGAGTCATATCGAAACCGGCAACACCAAAGGAAGTCTCCCAGTTTTTCTGAAAATCTGTAATGTTCTTCAGGTTTCACTGGATGATATTGTATGCGATAGTTTAAGCTGTGAAGTAGATGCTTATCATAAGCAAATTGCTGAACTCATGAAAGACTGTTCTCCTTTAGAATTGCGGAAACTTGTGGATGTACTCAAGGCAGCAAAGTGTATTCTGCGGAAATATGACAATGAAAAGATGTAATCACGAAATCTGTTTTTCTTTTCCATCACCAAAAAAGAGAAGATTTTTTTAGTGATAAGTGCTATAATAAACAAAATATGCAGCCTTGGTATTTCTGAACGATCAACATAGACATCAGAATATTACAGAACGCCGAATGGCAAAAGGGGGGATTTTCAATGCGGCCAGAGCAGGATGCCCTTATAGAAGTTCTCTATCGGTCTCATTTTCACACATTGGAAATTCATGCATATCGCTTCTTAGGCAACTGGGATGATTCTCACGTTGCAGCACAAGAAACCTTCTATATTGCTTGCGAGAAAATCGATGTACTTATGAATGCCCCCAGTCAAATTGGTTGGCTGAAAGCCGTTACAAAGTATGTATGTAAAAATATGCTGCGGGCACGAAAACGGCAGTTACTTCTGTTCTCGTCATTGGAAGCAATGAGTGAAACGGATTTGCCGTCTTCAGATGATCATCTCACAGATCTGCCCGGAGAGTTCCTGACAGGTTTGATTTCAGATGACGAATATACCTTGTTAAAAAGGATTGTAATTGACGGGATATCCTACGTGGAAGCTGCAAAGGAACTGGATATCAGTATGTGGGCCTGCCGGAAACGGGTACAGCGTATCATTGACAAAATACACAAAAAATATCGAGAAAAATTTGGTGAAAATTTTTCCTTATAAATGTCCAAAATCCCCCCCTCTCAAGACATATTATTATAGGAGGTTCTACTATGGCTGATTTGAAAAACGTACCTAAGCGGAGGTATGCATATCTCGATCAGCTTGACACGGAAAAGCTGGAAGAATTACTGCGTACAGCCTCCGTATTGCCAAACGATGAAGTAGCTTCCGAATATTATGATGCAATTGAGGAGGTGATCTTGAAACGCGAAACTGCGTCGCCTACCGGGAGGCTGTCCGATCTTGACAGTGCCTGGGAAGAATTTCAGCAGCAGTACATGTCTCCGGGTGGACAAGGTATGCGTCTATACCCGGATGAGGAAGGAGGAACTCAACAGAAACCTGTAAAAATCCCAGCTATCAAAGGCATTTTCCGAAAAGCAATCCTTGTTGCAGCGACGGTTATCGCGTTGCTTTTCTGTATGATGGTTGCACAGGCCGCGGGGATCGACGTGTTTGGAACATTGGCACATTGGACAGCAGAAACGTTCCATATGGAAATTGGTGATGGCCCTGTGGTTCAACAGACCAATCAGCCATCCATAGAAAACGAGGTATATCAAACAATTCAAGCAGAGGTTGACAAGTGTGATATCTCTGTTTCCGTTGTTCCAACATGGTTTCCTGATGATTACGAACTGCATGATATCGAGCTAACGAGCAATAGCAATTCACAATCAATTGATTGCTTTTTCCTAAATGAAGATGATGAATCGTTTTTTTTGACAATTGTGAAGTATAACACAGCTTTTCCTTCCAGCAATTTTACAGTTGAAAAAGACTCACTACCTGTGCAGGAATATATAGGAAAAGACAAACTATTCTACATTATGACAAATTTAGAAAACAGGACAGCGGCATGGTCCGATGGCAGTTTATGCGAAATTATTACTGGGTCCTTGACGGAAGATCAACTAAAAATGATAATTGATTCAATTGGAGGTTCTAATTTATGAAACGTATTATTACGCTGATAGTTTGTGTTGCTTTAACAACTTCACTCTGTTGTCTGTCGGCTAATGCTTCTACAAAAGCGAGTGATCACCTGCGTTCATATAGCGCAACGTTGTACACAGGAAACAGCCGGGGACAATTGCAGCTAAGCTTTAATGTTTACGCTTACTCAACATCTACGTCAATTGGTATTTCTCAAGTTAAAGTATATAAAAGCGATGGCTCTTACGTAAAAACAATTCAAGGTTCCACATCAAATGGTTTGCTTGCATCGTCACGGCGTAGTTTCTCAAACACATATAATCTTGCAGTAGAAGCAGGAAAAAACTATTACTTAGAGGTGACTTTCACTGCAAAGGATTCCTCGGGCAGTGATTCCAAAACTTATACAACAAATACAGCAGCCGCAGCATCCTAAAAATATAAACTAGCAGGATTTCCCGGATTTGGCAATACAGCCAAATCCGGGAAATCTTTTTGTCTAAAATGCTCGATAAAATTTTGCCAAAAAATGTCCAATTTGGGTGGGGTTGGAGACATATATATTATGAAGGCATTTATTAAGGAGGTGGCCCGACAAAAAGATAACTGAACAAAATAGCCGGGGAGGTGGGGAGATTCCTTCAAAAACAAATAGTATATTGCATCTATACACACCATAATAGTATGTAAAGAAAGGAAAAACATATGAATAAGTTCAGAAAAGTAATTTGTTTATTTATCGTGGTAGCTTCGCTTTTATGCATTTGGACACTGCCCGCCAACGCCCTATCAGCTGATGGAAATTTCGATTTCAGTGCCATGGACAGCTTGGATATCTATGACACTTACGAGAAGCAAATCAGAGCTGATGGATTGGAATATGTTCAATATACTAGGCCTTGTTTGAAAAATACATTAAGCAGGTCAAAGTAACCAAATCATGA
>CAJUTB010000002.1 GCA_910589315.1 uncultured Oscillibacter sp.
GCGCTTGAATGGCATTCAAGAGGTCAGCGGTTCGATCCCGCTTATCTCCACCATGTGCACCGATTGGTGCAAGAAAACCGTTGTAATCGAGAGATTACAGCGGTTTTTCTTTTGATTTGTTCAAAGTTGTGATTTAGCACTTGCAAGAGTAGAACGCTTGATTTTTCAAAATATTTGACAAATCGAGGAGTGCTGAAAATGGCTAAAATCAAAATGAAAAACAGTGTCACAGTTGCGGAAACCTTTCACGATTTCCTTGTTGGGAAAAAGGCGGCGGGGGTCAGCGAGAAAACCCTACTCACCTACGGACAACACTTTTCGGCGGTCAGCAAGCACCTTTCCCCTAATACTCCCATGGACGCGCTGAACAAGGCCGATTTGGAGGCCATGATTGCCAGCATGAGGGACGCGGGCCTTGCGGCTAACTCCATCAAGAGTTACACGCGGACGATGAAATCTTTCCTTTCATGGTGCAATGAGGACGGGATAACGCGGCTCAATATCCAGCTTTACAAGGCCGAAGAAACCATCAAGGAAACCTATTCAGACGAAGAATTGAAAAAATTGCTCAAAAAGCCCAATATGAAGAAATGCACTTTTGCAGAATACCGAAATTGGGTGATTATCAACCTTTTACTCAATAACGGTTGCCGCGCCGCCACCATCCGCAATATTCAAATCAAGGACGTGGACATTGAAAACAAGGTGATTTATCTGCGGCATACCAAAAATAAGCGGGCGCAGGTTATCCCCCTCTGTGAAGCCCTCTGCGGCATTCTGCGGGAGTATATGAGGGTACGCGGCGGCGGTGGGGATGAATACCTGTTTCCTAATGAGAGCAGAGGGGTTCCAGAAAGAACCCGCCAGCTAGCAGACATATAACTGTTTCGAGGACCGCGCTAGTAAGGAGCGTTTCCTGCTGTTGTACCGGCGCATTCCTGGCATGCGCCCTCATTCAGAAAGGAGATTGTTTTTTCTCTCTGCCCACCTTTCCCAACATTGACCTGCCTATCCAGCGGGAAAACGCAGTCAACCAGATTCTCTCCTCCATGACGATGGAGGAACTCGACCTGAGTCACATCCGCAACGCTGAGGGCGAGAAGCTGCAATATATCCTCGGCACCCTGCCCGGCCTCAGCGGTCCTGCCGCTACCGTGGAAGATGTGCTGTTCGCTAACGAGAGCGTCCGAAATCTGCTGATGACCGCTGTGCAAAACCAGCTCTTCCAGAAGTCCAAGATACGGGGGGCGCTGGAGGCATCTCCTCTGCGGGGGCCTGCCAGTCCCACTGGGCCGCTTATTTATGAACAACAGTAACTTTTGCTTGGTGATGGGGCGTTAGCCCCGCAACATCGCGGGCTTTCGCGCTATCACCGTAAGTATGTTGTGATTGTTCTCGATGTAATCAATTATACGCTGATACTCGTCGGCAAAATTGAAGTCCACCGTTATCTCCCCGTTCTCATGCACCCAAACCGTATCTACCAATTTAACCACGATACCGCGATTAAGGGTTTGAATGTTCCTGTGCTTTTAGAAAAGCAGTAAGATAGGGGTCATCGGTGTCGATACCGTCAGCCATCACTTGCATTTCTTCTTTTAGATACGATAGGTGAAGCCCCTGCAATGGCGGTTGAACGCTGGTTGATTTTGTGCTATACTTTTCTCATATCAATTCGGCAAAAAGAAAGGTTGGATAATTAAAGATGGAACAATTCTTCGTAGACCTGCAACCCGCTATTGAGAAAGCGGTACGGCACGCAATGGAGAAGATTCGTCGGGAAATTGGGAAGGAGCACATTTACAGTGCGGCCTTGGTCACCGACAGCGACTGCATTACCCTTTTTTTGGCAGTGAATACCGAAGAGGCACTGGCGAGGCGGGATGAAGAGGACCGGACGCCAGAGCGTCTGGCAGAATTGCGGGAATACTGGCCTGAGGAACTGGTGGACCGGGTGGCGGATGGATCGTTCAGTCTGAACCGCTATCTCCCTGATGAGTGGGGCTACTCCGATGGGAGCGACAGTGAACTCAATCAGGTCAGCCGACAGCTCTACGATCAGGAAGCAACCCTCGCCAATACGGACGCTGACACCTATGACGAGATCCAAGAACCGTTCCAGGAACAGTTTCTGGAGACAGTGGCATTGGCTTTTGAGACGCTGCGGGCGGAGGGTATCTTTGCCTCAGAGACCCTCTGCTTCATCTCAATGTCCGATGACGACCGAACATCGGACATTGAGGATGGTTCCGCCCAGCGGCTCAACACCCCGGAACAGTATGAGCAGTTCCGGACATGGGTAAGATTTTTCAACGGATAAACATATAACGAAAGAACAGGAACACTTCTGAGAATAATTTCCAGCTTGTAGTGGGATTTCATCTTTTGGGTGAAATCCCACTTAACAAATGCTCTCGCTGCCGTCCTCTTTGGATAGGAGAATATAAAGCCCGATTTTCCAAAACGGCTCTGCGTTGGCGCGTGCCGTTCTGTTTTTGTGCGTGCGGGGCATGATACCCCCTTTCCCCCTATAATTACAGGTCTATTATACCATTTTCTTCCCATAATCACAAGGATTTTGTCTAAAATGGCAACAGGAAAGTGTAGGAGTACAATAGATATTGGATAGCGAGAGAAAAAGGTAGAAGGATGAGGCCGAATCGGTTAAAGTTGAGTTACCACACTTAACACAACCGAGACGAGGCCACATCCTTCATGAGTACAAGTATAACCAAGACATAGCCTACAGACAATCCCTAATGAAGTATGCAGAGAAATATGAAGTCAGCCGGGCCAGCCGAAAGTACAATAAGGGCCAGTCATATATCTGCTTCTGGCGGACCCGCTGGAATGGAAGTGTGGAGGAGTCCTTGGTCTGTCGGTTCCGCCGCCCCGAGAGCCTGTTCCGTGTCAGGCGCAGGCTGGGCAGTTTCCTGGGAGAAGAAGAAAAAAGCATATGTCCCCAAGCCTTACCAGCAAATGACCTATCCTGGCCAGCGCGTCCAGATGGATGTGAAAGTAGGTCCTCGCTGCTGCATCACCGATCCGGAGCTGCGGCTGTTCCAATATACTGCGATCGATGAGTTCGCCAGGCTCCGCTTCCTGGCTGCCTACCCTGAGCAGTCCTCTTACTCCTCGGCGGATTTCTTAAAGCGTTTGGTCAGGAGGTATGCCAGCAGGGACATTCGCATTGAATGTGTCCAGATCGACAACGGCTTTGAATTTACCAACCGTTTTTCCAACAGCAAATGGGATCTCCAGGCTTTTTTTGAGAAAACTGCCGCTGAGCCGGGCATCCGCCACAAGCTCATTCGTCCATACACGCCCAGACATAATGGCAAGGTGGAACGCAGCCACCGGGAGGACCAGAAACGTTTCGATTCCTGTCACTCCTTTTTCTCTTTACTCGATTTTGATAAGCAGCTCACTGTCCACAATCGCCGCTCCAACAACCCGCCGATGAAACCCCTCTCCTGGGCTTCCCCTTCTGACTTCATTGTCCAATCCGTTTGACAAACCTACAACTCTGCCTCCCCAAATCTCGTATCTCTTACGGTGCAATGGTTAGGCCCATTCTAAAAATTTGCAACAGCGACACCCGAAAAGGGCCGAAAACACCGCAAAATGTGGCAGATGCAGAAGCTGTGAACGCCCGGAAAATGGAAAAATTCCCTCAAAGCCTTGCGGCTCTAAGGGAATTTTTTGGTCCGAGTGGCGAGACTTGAACTCACGACCCCTTGACCCCCAGTCAAGTGCGCTACCAACTGCGCTACACCCGGTTCTCTTTTCATGTGGCTTTCACAAACCACTTTGTTACTATAACACACTCCATTTCAAATTGCAAGACTTAATTTTGCATTTTACAAAAAATAATGGAAGGGGATGCACCCGATCTATCAGAACCGCAGAGAAAGACCAAGATTTTTCGAAAAGGGACTTGACAAACATGAAAGCTTTTGTATAATGAACATATGAGCAGTTGTTCAATTATTGATTGAAAGGAGGGAATGCTTATGGAGGACCGCTATTCGGTGGAGTGCTGTGATTTCATTCACGCCCACGAAGATGTTGTGGAACGGGTACGGAAAGAGATGCCGGGAGAAGATACGCTCTATGATTTGGCGGAGCTGTTTCGTATTTTTGGAGACTCGACACGAATACGAATTTTGTATGTGTTGTTTGAGTCAGAGATGTGTGTTTGTGACATCGCGCAGTTATTGGGGATGACGCAGTCAGCGATTTCGCATCAGCTTCGGGCGTTGAAGAATGCGCGTTTGGTGAAGTCGCGGCGGGATGGAAAGACGGTGTTTTACTCACTGGCTGACGACCATGTTAAGACGATGATCAATCAAGGGTTAGAGCACGTTTGCGAATAATATTAGAGGAGGCAGAACCGATGAAAAAGCGTTTTAAGCTCACGGATTTGGATTGTGCGAATTGTGCGGCAAAAATGGAAGCTGCGATCAAGAAAATTGACGGCGTACAGGATGCCACGGTTAGTTTTATGGCTCAGAAGATGACAATTGAGGCCGACGACGCCCGTTTTGACGATATCATGAAAGAAATTGTAGCAGTTTGCAAAAAAGTCGAACCAGACTGCGTAATCAATTTGTGAGCTGGCGCACCACACTGCGGTGCTCGCAGCTTGCGCTGCGGGGGTAGTCAGCCATTCGCAATGGCTGGTCCAAAATCGAACCCCCCATTTTCTTTTCTCTGGCGAGAGAAAAGAAAACGGGCCGTTCACGGTCCAAAAGAAAAGAGCGTTTGTCAGGTGCGGTGCAAGACTTTGGATGGTACTCCTAGAAACGAGAAGTCCAAATCGACTTGACTCTGCGCCTAACCCCGCTGCCGCTGCTGCGGTGGTCGGAGCGGCTGGTTTATGTTCCCTCGACCACCGGCAGCAGCGGCAGCGGAAAGAGAAGCAAATCAAATCAGTGATGGACTTCTCGTTATCCGTTCCGTCAAGCCAAAATTTTCCACCAATCTTATCAGCGTCTTTTTCTCTTTTGGACCGTCCACGGCCCGTTTTCTCTTTTTCTCCGCGGAGAAAAAGAGAAAATGGGGGGTGGAAATGGACCAGCCGCCGGAAGCGGCTGACCACATCCCGCGGCAACGCCGCGAGCAACCAGCTCCGAAAGGGAAAAGGAGGCATTTCTATGAAGAATCTGTCAAAGAAACAAAGAAAAATGCTGTTAAGAATACTAATATCTGCAATTTTATTGTGTATCATAAAGCTCCTCCCGCTGGGAGAAAAAAGCGGGCCTGCCATGCAATGGCTGCTATACCTGCTCCCCTATGGAGTGATTGGATGGGATGTGATATTTCGGGCAATACGAAACATTGCAAACGGTCAAATCTTTGACGAAAATTTCCTGATGGCTTTGGCAACCGTCGGCGCGTTCGCTACCACCGAATATGCAGAGGCCGTCTTCGTTATGCTGTTCTATCAAACCGGCGAGCTGTTCCAGGATTACGCCGTTGGAAAGTCGCGGCAGTCTATCGCCGCGCTGATGGACATCCGGCCCGATACCGCAAACTTGGAACGCGACGACGGCTCTTTGGAAGAAGTTGACCCGGAAGATATAGAAGTTGGCGCGGTCATCGTCGTAAAACCCGGCGAACGCATCCCTTTGGACGGTGTTGTCCTGGAAGGCTCCTCCGCCTTGGATACAGCCGCCTTAACCGGCGAATCCGTTCCCCGGGACGTAGGCCCCGGTGACGCGGTAATCAGCGGCTGTGTCAATCAATCCGGACTTCTGCGGGTAAGCGTAACCCGCATCTGCGAGGAATCCACCGTCTCCAAAATTCTGGACCTGGTGGAAAACGCAAGCGAAAAAAAGGCCGCCAGTGAAAATTTCATCACCCGCTTCGCCCGCTATTACACCCCCTGCGTCGTATTGGCCGCTCTGACGCTGTTCCTCCTGCCAACCCTCGCATTGGCCCTGTTCCCGGCATCCATACTGCCTGCGTTTCTCGCCGGAACAAACTGGACCGCCTGGCTTCACCGCGCCTTGATTTTCCTGGTCATCTCCTGCCCGTGCGCGCTGGTCATCTCCGTGCCGCTGAGTTTCTTCGGGGGAATCGGCGGCGCATCCAAATGCGGTATTCTGGTAAAAGGAAGCAACTACCTGGAGGCCCTGGCCAAAACGGAAACCGTTGTGTTCGACAAAACCGGCACGCTTACACAGGGCAGTTTCACCGTAACCGCCCTGCATCCGTCTGAGGGGTTCACCGAAGAAAGTCTCCTGGAATACGCCGCTTTGGCCGAGCGCTGGTCCAACCACCCCATATCCCTCTCGCTGCGAGCCGCCTACGGTAAAACTCCCGACCCGTCCCGTGTCACAGACGTTGAGGAAATCGCGGGGCACGGCGTCTGCGCCCAGGTGGACGGCAAACGCATCTGCGCTGGAAACGAGCGGCTCATGAAACGGCAGGCCGCCGATTGGAAAAGCTGCAACCTTCCAGGAACCATCGTACACGTGACCGTAGACGGCGTATATGCAGGACACATCCTCATCTCCGACCTGCCGAAAGAGGACGCAAAAGCCGTTGTGGAATCCCTGAAAGCCGCAGGCGTGCGGAAAACGGTCATGCTGACCGGCGATACGGAAGCCGCCGCCAAAGCCGCAGCCGCCGCGCTTGGCCTGGACGAATACCATGCGGAACTACTCCCAGCCGGCAAGGTGGAACAGGTGGAAAAGCTGCTGGCGGAAAAACGTCCGGGAACCGCCCTGGCCTTCGTTGGCGACGGCATCAATGACGCGCCCGTATTAAGCCGGGCAGATATTGGTATAGCCATGGGTGCGCTTGGGTCTGACGCGGCCATTGAGGCGGCGGACATTGTACTGATGGACGACAAGCCGTCCAAAATTGCGGTTGCCATGCAGATTTCCCGGAAAACCCTGCGTATTGTGAAGCAGAATATCGGCTTTGCATTGGGCGTAAAAGGAATTGTGCTGGTACTGGGCGCATTCGGTGCAGCAACCATGTGGGCCGCTGTATTCGCTGACGTGGGCGTAGCCTTCCTGGCCATCCTGAACGCCATGCGGTGTCTCCGCGTGGACGAATTCCGGTCGTAAATGCAAAAAGGGCGGGACAAACGTCCCGCCCTCCATCGTTTTTCCTTATCCGGCAAGCGACGCCAGTGCGGCAGTCATCGCCTCGCCTTGGGCGCGGGTAACGCCCCCGCTAAAATCAGCGTCCGCAGGCAGAAGGCCCAGGTCCCAGGCCCGCGTTACAGCGGCCTGATTCCAGCCAGTTGCCAACGCCGCAGGAATCGGCCCGTAACGGTCCGACGACGGATCAGGGGAGGGAATGTCCAGGAATTCGGCCGCTCTGGTCAGAAACACAGCCGCTTCCCGCCACGTCAGATACCGTGCGGCAGAGAAATTGCCCTCTGCATTGCCCCGTGCAATCCCTGTTTCCTTCGCCCAGGCCATGGCGGGAAGATACCACTCAATCCCGCCCAGGCTGTCTGCAAAGGGCAGGTCGGTAATTGCAGCCTCCGGCGCGCCCAGCGACGCGTAAAGCTGGCCAACAAAACGGCCCCGGGTAAGCGGCGCGTCGGGATACTCCTTGGAAGCCAGCTTCTCCGGGTGGGCCAGCAGCCACTCAAGGCAGGAATCTTTTCCGGCAAGGGTGTCCTCCAGCGTCTGCGTGATCTCCACGTCCGGTTCCAGGGACACAACGCCCCGGCCCGCTCCGGCGTCCAGCAGGGAATTGAGGTCGATGTATTTGGAGGAAATCTGTCCCCGGACACCGCTGACCGGCAGTGCAAACGTGTTTACTGCGCCGAAGTGGCTGACGCTGCCGCCTGTGGACTCGCCCACCAGGACGCCGCCCATCTCCTGAATTTCCACAGCGTTAATCAGCGCGGAAGAAAAGGTGCTTTCCCCGATCAGGCCCACCAGTTCCACCTCGTCGCCCTCCAGAAGCTGCCGGGTCCGGATTGCCGCAAACAGCGGCCAGATCACCCCGTCAGAGCCGCCGCCGTTGTTCCGCAGATCCAGCAGAATCCGGCTGTAATCTCCGGCGTCCAACGCCTCCGAAACCTTTGCGGCGAAGTCCTCCATGGACAGATCATCCGCTTCCATGCAGGTGTTGTATTGGATATAATAGGTGGAATCCGTCAGGGGTTTTGCAAAATAATAAGCCTCTGCAAATTCGGTTTCCGGCGTACCGGTGACACGGCTGGACAGCAGAACGATTTCCATTTCGTTCATTTCCTTCCGATCCACCGGCTCCAGGGACAGGGTTTTTCCGCTGTCCAGACGGATCACCAGGGACTTTCCAGCGTCAACGAGGCCCAGATACTCGTAAATATCCGCCACATTGCAGGCCTGCCGGAACTGCTTGCGCAGGTGGACCGGATTGTCCGACGAAAACAGCGTTCCAAAGGCCGCGACGATCTCCTCCACCGGTTTTCCTGCCATAGCGGCGATCTCCTGGCCCAGCAGGTCTTCATTCTCCGGCGAAACGGCGGAGAGATACCAGGAGCTTCCCCGGCGGACCATGGAGAAGGGGTAGCCTCGGAAGCCTGCCGCCGCGCTTCCGATGGAAAGGGTGGTGTGGGAATCTCCTGCTAAAGCCGTCAAACGCTGAAGGTCCAGGAGGAATTCTTCGTCGCTCACGGTTTTCAGGCGTTCCTCGATTTCCGCTTTGAGCTGTAAGAACTCCGCCTCCGTATGCTTTGCAAATAAGTTCGGATGATGCTTTTCCAACACTTCATGATACAGGGTATCCAGGTCCTTTTGCCGGTCTGCCGCCGTTTCGGACGGCTCCGCCGCAAAGGCCGGAACCACCAGCAGAACCGCCAGAAGAAAACCGGCGGCCCGCCGGGCCAGGGTTTGAAATTGCTGCATGATAAATGTCCCTCCATTTCACTAGTTGCATAATACAATGATACACCATGCGCCTTTCACTGTCAAGCCCTCCTCTCTATGATAATACGATGTAACCGCAGAAATTTCCTCAAATCCCCTCACAGCTCCCAGGGTTCCTCGACGGTTTTCGCCCTGGCACGCTCACGGCGGCGGATTGCCGTATATGGCAGCACAAACGCCACGGCCAAGCCAGCCACCGGGACAAGAAGCCACAGCGATTCCAGCTTTCCGGGGTTCTGCCGGTGGACCGGCTCGCCGTCCAGATACGCCGTCAGTTCTTCCGCCAGCGCGGGGATGGTGTCCGGCTTGAAAATGTCCCGAAGCCCCGCTTCCTTGACCGCCTCCCGGTACGGCAGGGAAAGGGACAGGGCCGAAAGCTCCATATACGTCTCTGCCGCCGCCGGTTCGTCTTCCAGATACCAGAGCCACAAGTCCAGAGCCGACAGGGCCGAAGTGGCATAGCTGATATAATACATGGGGCTTTGGAAGGTGTGGGAAATTTCCACCCAGAAGCCGCTGAAATCATCCGCGCCGTATTCGTAGCCGTACTGTTCGGAAATATCCCGAAACCGGTCGTTGATTTCATTCAGGGATTGGTCTGGATTTTCGTAGACGGCTACCTGAAACTCGTCATACATACAGCCTTCCAGCACCGAATCCAGTATGTTATACAGGATAATGCTGCGGTAGGTTTCGCCGCAGGAGGCGAACACATTTTCCGCGTAAGAAGTGAAAAAGAGTTCCAGGGCCTGGGAGTGGATTTCCCCTACGTCTATGTTAAAATCGGCCCAAAATTCCCGTTCTGTGCTGTGGAAGGTCTCGCAGAAGTGACCGAACTCGTGGACCGTGTCGCTGTAATCCTGATAATCGCCGTAAGGACTGTTGAAAATAAAGGCAGTGCCGTAGGCGGGGAGTCCGACGGTGTACCCGGTGGGGAGCTTGGAGTCGCTGTATTCAATGTCATACAGGTGATATTTCCGCATGAAACGAAAAGTTTCTCCCAGTTCCTGGTCCGTCTGGTACAGGAATGCATCCATGGCGTCGAGAATTTCCTCTCCGCTGGAACGGCTCCGCATTTCCAGGTTTCGGATATCCCGGCTGGTCAGATCATCCAGAGGCTTTTCGCTGATCGGAACCACATGGTTTTTGACAGCCTCCCATACAGATTGTATATCTTTGATGGAATAATCCCGATTGTAGGTGTTTTCGTAAGCATATTCGGCGTAATTCTCATAACCGGCTTCCCGGGCAATCTCCGTACGCACCTGTACCAGTTCCCGGTAGATTTCCCCTGCAATCCGGTTGCGGGCCTGGTCCAGCAGGTCCGTGACCTCAAAATATACATCTTCTTCCACGTCCGCAGCCGCAAGGGTTTCCTCCGTCCAGATTTCGCCCTCATAAACCACTTCCGCCGGACGCGCCATGGCTTGGTCATATTTCTGTATAAGCCGCTGTTCTTTATCCAAAAGGTCCGCTTGTTTGTCCGTCAGCGGTTCGTAGTCCCGCAGGGCGGCAACGTTGTCCTTTCCGGCGTCGGCCTCCAGAATGTCCTCATACGGCGTGTTGGTCAGCCGCTGCAAAACCTGCAAGGTTTCGTCGGAAAGCCGGGCTCCCTGCGCGGCGATCTCCGCCGAGGCGTCCGCCATGGCCTGATCTGCGCCGTTGGCGTCGTACTGAATGCCCGCCAGGGCGTTTTGCGTGGAGAGGATGTCCAGTTCGTCCATAATCTCCGCATAAAGCGTCTGCACTTCCCGCCGGGTTTCGGCGTTCTTCTTTTCCAGCGCGCCGGAATCGTCCAGGTCTTTCAGCCGGGAAAGCGCGGAGTTAAGACGGGTTTCGTCAAAACCGGTGAATTCCATGTCGGCAAACGCTACCGGCTGATGGTCCTTTTCCGGATAGTGCCCCGCGGCGAAAACCGGCGCAGCCAGAAGCGTGCAGGCCAGCACAGCCGCGCAGGCCGGGCGAAAAAACATACGCATAATCTACCTCCTGTATTTCCGTTTCGCCCCTTCAGGCGACCGAACTGACGCGAATGCGCCGGAGCATCATCCAGGTGCTGGCCACGTCCAGAACTGGAATCACCTGGCAGAACGTATGCAGCCTGAAAACCCGTTCGCCCTGCCGCCGCAGGGCGCGGATGAGCAGAATTCCATATATGCCGCTTTGAACCACCAGCAGCCAGGTAACGGCAATTGGAACCGGCACAAAAACCGTCATGACGCCCCGCGAGGCCGTGATCAGGCAGAACCAAACGAAACTGCTCCACAAAAAATTCAGCACATGGAAGGGAATGGACCGGATTTTCAGCGTCCGCCAGCCGCTTTGCAGCTGCTCCCAATCCTGTTCATTCGCGGCGCGGACCGCCGCCGCAACGCTGATCCAGCCGAGAACCTGCACCAGTACAATCACCAATAAGTAAACCGCCAGCAGAACGATATTTGAGACCGTCCAGCCTACATTCCAGCCGATGTATAAAATCCCGACGGGCGCAGCGACGCTGAACAGCAGCTGCACATACATCCCCGCCAGGAATAATTTCGCCGCCCTCATGTGTCCACCTCCTGCAAAAAAGCTGCTTCCATTATACCGCGATTGTCTCCGTCTGTCACCCGCTTTTTGCGATTCAAACGGCGGGATTTTTTATCTTTCCTTTTCTCCGCCGCTGTGCTACAATGACAGAGAAAAAACGGAAAAGGGGACAGGCATGGAGGCACATATCCTGGTTGTGGATGACGAAACGGCAATTGCCGATTTGGTAGAACTGTATTTGAAAAACGAGGGTTTCACCGTCCACAAATACAACGACGCGGCCGGTGCGCTGGCCTGCGTCCGGCGGACCGCGCTGGACCTGGCGGTATTGGACGTAATGCTTCCGGACATGGACGGTTTTTCCCTTTGCCAGAAGATCCGGGAGGACCACCTTTTTCCCATCATCATGCTGACGGCCCGGGTGGAGGACATGGATAAGATCATGGGACTCACCCTGGGCGCGGACGATTACATTACAAAACCCTTTAATCCGCTGGAACTGGTGGCGCGGGTCAAGACCCAGCTGCGGCGTTATCTGCGCTACAATCCAAAAGAGACCGGCGAGACGACCGAATTTGATTTCCGCGGCCTGCAAATTTCCAAGAGCAACCATAAATGCATTCTGTTTGGCGAGGAATTATCTCTGACGCCGCTGGAGTTCTCCATTTTGTGGTATCTCTGTTCCCGGCGGGGAAACGTAGTGCCCAGCGAGGAGCTGTTTGAGCAGGTTTGGGGGGAGGCCAGCATTGACAGCAACAATACCGTTATGAGCCATATTGCCCGCCTGCGGGAGAAAATGCACGAGCTGAGCCGGAAGCCAAAGTTTATCAAAACCGTATGGGGAGTTGGGTATACCATTGAATAAAAAAGCCGCATATACGGGAACCCTCTCCCGGAGGCTCCTGCTTCGCTATGGTTTGAGCTTACTGGCCGTCGTGGGCGCGGTCCTGTTTTTAGCGGGGGGTTCGATTTTCTTTTTGGGCGCGTTTGGGTTCTGGCGCAGAATTCCACTGCTGAACTTTTTGGTTTCCTGGTGCCAGGCTTATATTCTGCTGCTCATCATTTTGTTGATTTTGTCCGGCTGGGCGGCCTGTACGATATATTTTTTCCGTCTGCCGCTGAAATACCTGGACAGCATGGTAGATGCGGCGGAACGTTTGGCGTGTTCCGCCGGGGAGACCATTCAGCTTCCGGCAGAGCTTTCGGAGGCTCAGGAGCATTTGAATGCGGCGCGGAAAAAAACGCTGCAAAACGCCCGTGCCGCCCGGGAAGCCGAACAGCGGAAAAATGATCTGGTCGTCTATCTGGCGCACGATCTGAAAACGCCGCTGACCAGCGTTATTGGATATCTGACCCTTCTGCGGGACGAGCCGCAGCTTCCGCCGGAACTGCGGGAACGCTATACCGGCATTGCGCTGGAGAAAGCGGAACGGTTAGAAGATTTGGTGAATGATTTTTTTGATATCACACGTTTCAGCCTGACACATTTGGAGCTGGAAAAACAGCCGACGGATTTAACGCGAATGCTGGAGCAGGTATGCTGTGAATTTCAGCCGATGTTAGCGGAACGCGGATTGAAATGTGAATTACAGCTTCCTCAGAAGCTGCCATTTGTGGGCGACCCGGACAAATTAGCGCGGGTTTTTGACAATTTGCTGCGCAATGCCTGTCATTATAGTTTTGAGGATACAACGGTCCACATTTCGGGCCGGGAGGACGGCGGCGACGTTGTTTTGACCTTCACGAATGCGGGCCGCACCATTTCCAAGGAGAAACTGACCCGGATTTTCGATCAGTTTTTTCGTCTGGACAGCTCCCGCGCCAGCCGGACGGGCGGCGCAGGTTTAGGTTTGGCGATTGCGAAAGAGATTGTGGAGCTGCACCGCGGAACCATTCAGGCATGGAGCGAGAAGGAAAGGATTGTGTTTATTGTGACGCTTCCGCAGGAGACGCCGTAAGAAATTCGCAAGAATTTCCGGAGAAAATTTCAAGAAGTTTATAAGGAAACATTGAGGATCGAATCTCCCCGTTTTGTTACAATTGTAGCGAAACGGGGATACTTTTTGTGCAACACTGACGGTTGAATGAAACGAACGGTTGAAAGAAGCGGGCGGGCACAGAGACCTGCCCCTACAACCACCGCAGCAGCGACAGCGGGGTTAGACGCAGAGGCAAGTCGATTTGGACTTCTCGTTTGGCCTCCACCAAGCTAAAGTTTTCCACCAGTCCTCACAAACGCTCTTTTCTTTTGGACCGTGAACGGCCCGTTTGTCTCCGGCCCAAGAGCCGCCGCGCCGCGGCGGTTGGCCTCCGACACGCGCCTGCGGGCGCAGTCTTTTCTCTCGCCAGAGAAAAGAAAATGGGGGGTTCAATTTTGGACCAGCTATTGCAAATAGCAATCAAATGCCCGCGCCGCGAGGCGCGTCCCCCATTGCTGCAAGGAATAAACAAAGGAGTTGACTACTGTGAAGAAAAAAATCCTGATACTATTTGGCGGCTGTTCCAGCGAACACGAAGTATCCCTGGAATCGGCAAGAGCGGTGCTGCTGCACATGGACCCGGAACGGTTCGCGCCCCTGGCGGTAAACATCAGCAAAGAAGGCCGCTGGCGTCTCTGCGCCGCAGACCGCGACGCCCTGCAAGGCGCGCATTGGCGCGAGGCAATGGAAGGCTGTGCGCCCTGCACCTTGTCGCTGGACCGGGGCGCGCCGACGCTGCTGTTACAAAACGGCCTGCGCCGCTTGAGCTTCGATGCGGCGTTTCCAGTTCTCCACGGAAAAAACGGCGAAGACGGAACCCTGCAAGGACTCCTGGAAATGGCCGGCATTCCCCTTGTTGGCTGCGGCACGCTGGCAAGCGCGCTCTGTATGGACAAACACCGCGCCCACCTCCTCGCCGCCGCCCAAACCGGCGTCCGGGCCCCCAAAAGCTCCGTCTTCCCCCGCGGAAGCCAACTCTCCGCCATGTCCGAAGCCGCCGCGCGCCTCGGCTTCCCGCTGTTCGTAAAGCCGGTGCGGGGCGGGTCCTCCATTGGCATCACCCGGATTTCCGGCCCCGCGGAATTGGAAGCCGCCGTCTCCGCCGCCTTTGCCCAAGATGACGCCGTTATCCTGGAAGAAGCCATCCCCGGCTTTGAAGTCGGCTGCGCCGTGCTGGGCAACGCCGTCTTACAAACCGGCGCGGTGGACGAAATCGCCCTCTCCGGCGGCATCTTCGACTTTGAAGAAAAATATACCCTCAAAACCGCAGAAATTCACTGTCCCGCCCGAATTTCCGCTGAAAAAAGCGCGGAGGTCCAGGAAGCCGCAAAAGCCATTTACCGCGCTCTGGGCTGCCGCGGCTTCGCCCGCGTCGACCTGTTCCTGACCCCTGCGGGCGAGCTGGTTTTCAACGAAGTCAACACCATTCCCGGCCTCACCGCTCACAGCCGCTACCCCGGTATGATGCAGGCCGTTGGTCTGGACTTCCAAACCCTGATCACCCGCATGATCGAGCTGGGAGGCGAGGCATGAAAACCGTAATCTGTAAAAAATCGCAGCTGTTTGAGGGTCCCCTTCTGCTGGTAAACCGCCGTCACCCCTTGCAGAAAACCGCCGCTGGGGAACTAAGCCCCGTCAATGAAAACCATCCTGAGATCTTGGTGGAACGCCAAATGGCGCGGCTCCTGTCCGCCTGTATCCAAGCCGCCGGAGGGGAACGGGAAATCATACCGGTTTCCGGCTGGCGGAGTCATGCGGACCAGCAGCGCATCTGGAACGAAACCCTTGCGGAAGAAGGCGAAGCCTTCACCCGTCAATACGTCGCCCCGCCCGGTTGCAGCGAGCATCAAACCGGCCTGGCCATTGATCTTGGCAAGGCCGCGCCCTCCATCGACTTCATCCGTCCCGATTTTCCAGACGAGGGCGTATGCGGAACCTTCCGCCGTCTGGCGGCCCGCTACGGATTCATCGAACGTTACGCACAGGGAAAAGAAGCCCTTACCGGCATCGCCCATGAGCCGTGGCACTTCCGCTACGTGGGCGCGCCGCACGCGCAGCTCATAAAGGAAAACGGCCTCTGCCTGGAGGAATACTCCGCCTTTCTCCGCCAAGGACCCCAGCGTCTGCCGGCCGGCCCCTGGGTTTTCTATGTCCCCTGCGCCGGCGGGGAAACCGAAATCGAACTGCCCGACGGCTGCTGTCAGATTTCCGGTGACAACGCAGAGGGCTTCATCGTCACCGCTTGGGGAAACCCGGCATGAAAGACGCAAAAAAACGGCCCCTTCTGGACCATTTCCGAGTGGCGGCCGCCTTGTTGGTCCTGGTAATTCACACCTCGCCCCTCGCCGCCTGGACCGCCGCCGGGGATTTCTGGCTCGCCCGCATATTCGCCCGGCTGGCCGTCCCGTTTTTCTTCATGACCAGCGGATATTTCCTCGCGCAAAACAATTGGCGGTCCATCGGACACGCCTTGAAAAAAAGCGGCGTCCTATACGCCGTAAGCATTCTGCTCTATCTGCCCCTGAACCTCCATGCCGGACAGCTGGGCAGTCTGCCGGATATCCTCCGGCGGCTGTTCGCCGACGGAACCTTCTATCACCTTTGGTACTTCCCCGCAATTCTCCTGGGAATGGTTCTGGCGTGGCGGCTCAGCCGCCTGGGAGCCGTCCCGGCCTTCGCAATTGCAGGCATTTTGTATCTGGCCGGTCTGGGCGGCGACAGTTATTACGGCCTTGCCGCAGAGGTCCCCGCCCTGAAAACGTTCTACGCATTCGTTTTCCAAATTGCGTCCTATACCCGGAACGGCCTCTTTTTCGCGCCGGTCTTCTTCCTGATTGGCGCGGCAGGACGGCAATGGTCCCGCCGGGTCTCATGGGCGGGCTTCCTGCTGTCCCTGACGGCCATGAGCGCGGAAGGCTTCTGGCTGCGCCGTCTGGACGTTTCGCGTCATGACAGTATGTATTTGTTTTTGCCGCTGTGCATGGCGTTTTTGTTCTCCCTGCTCCTCAGCGGAAACCAGGGAGAAGACCGAACGGCCCGCCGGTTTTCGGTCCTGCTGTTCATCCTCCATCCGTGGTGCATCGCAGTCGCCCGCACCCTCGCCGCCCGCACGTTGGGCGAAGCCGTCGCGGACAACGGCCTGTTTCAGTTCTGCGCCGCGCTGGGCATGACCGTTTTCGCCTGGAAGCTCCTTGCCTATTGGGAGCCGCCGCGTTCCAACGCCCGCGCCTGGCGGGAAATTGACGCCGCCGCCCTGGCCCGGAACGCCGCTGTTTTACAGGCGGCATTGCCAAAGGGCTGCGCGCTGATGGCCGTGCTGAAAGCCAATGCCTACGGACATGGCGCGATTCCCGCGGCCCGCTGCTTGCGTAAAGCGGGCGTTCGGGCCTTTGCCGTGGCGTGCTTATCCGAGGGCATTGCCCTGCGCCGGGCGGGTATCCGCGGGGCCATCCTGATTCTCGGCTGGACCCCGCCGGAGGATGCCCGCCAGCTCCGCCGCTGGCATTTGACCCAGACCGTTGCGGACGCCGCTCATGGCCGCGCCCTGTCCGCCCAAAAACAGAGGCTTCACGTCCATCTTGCCCTGGACACCGGAATGAACCGTCTGGGCGTTTCCGCCGGAGACCGGGAAGCCATTGCAGAATTATACCGCCTGCCGGGCCTGCGAATCGACGGCGTATTCTCCCACCTTGCGGTCTCCGACAGCCTGGACCCCGAAAGTGAAGCCTATACCGCGCAGCAGCTTCAGCGTTTTTACCAGACGGTTGACTGGATGCGTTCCGCCGGTCTGGACCCTGGAAGCATCCACATTCAAGCCAGCTATGGCCTCTGGAACCTGCCGGAACAGCCCTGCCAATACGCCCGAACCGGCATTGCTCTCTACGGCGTACAGAGCGGCGGCGAGGAGGTCCGGCGGAAACTGGACCTCCGGCCCGTTCTTTCCCTCCGGGCGCGGGTGGTTCATCTTCAAACCCTGGAGGCGGGCGAAACGGCAGGCTATGGCCGCGCCTTCCGGGCCGAACGGAAAACCCGCCTTGCCGTCGTCTCCATCGGCTATGCCGACGGCCTCCCCCGGGATCTTCCCCAGCGGGGCGGAGAAGTCCTGCTCCATGGACGCCGCTGTCCTATGGTGGGCCGAATGTGCATGGACCAGCTATTTGTGGATGTAACCGGCGCGGAGGCCGCTCCCGGCGATGCCGCAACGCTGCTTGGCTGTGACGGCGGAGAGGCCATTACCGCGGAAGCTCTGGCCGCGCAGTGCGGGACGATCACCAACGAACTCCTCTCCCGCCTCGGCCCGCGTCTGGGCCTGCGTTTTAATCCCAGGCGTTCAAATCCTCCCGCGTCAAACGCGTCAAATCCTCTTTCGTAACATTCTCCATTCCCGCGATGCGGTTGGCCTGGGCCACCAGAATTTTCTCGAAAACGTTCCGCACGCCCCGGGCGTTGCCGAAGGAAATCTGGTTTTCGCTCTCGTCCTCCAAAATCTCCCGTACCCGCTGCGCGGCGTCGTCCGTCAGCTCGTAACACCCCTTTTTACACTGCATTTTGAAGATTTCCAAAAGCTGTTCCGGCGTGTAATCCTCGAAATGCAAAAACCGGTTGAACCGGGATTCCAGGCCGGGATTCGAGTGGATAAACGTATCCATCAGCCCGTCATAGCCCGCCACGATGACAACCAGATCCTTCCGGTGGTCCTCCATCGCTTTCAGGAGCGTGTCAATGGCCTCCTGTCCGAAGTCGTTGTCCGACCGGCCGTTGAGGGCATACGCCTCGTCCACAAACAGAACGCCGCCCAGGGCTTTTTCCACCGCTTTTCCGGTTTTCAAGGCCGTCTGGCCCACGTAGCCCGCCACCAGTCCGCTCCGGTCCACCTCGACCAGCTGTCCCTTGGACAAAATACCCAGGGAATGGTAAATCCGCGCCATCAGGCGGGCGATGGTGGTTTTGCCGGTGCCGGGGTTGCCAGAAAAAACCATATGCAGCGATAATCCCCCGCTGGGCAGGCCGTTTTTCTCCCGGAGCTGGTAGACCGTCACCAGATTGATCAGGTTCCTGACCTCTTTTTTCACCGCCTCCAAGCCAATGTAGCTGTCCAGCTCGGCTTGGAGGTCCTCCATTTTTTCCGGCGGCGAAGCCTCCTCCGGTTTTGCGTCCCCTTCCGGCGCAGGAGCGGCCTCCAGGGTTTTGCCCTCCGGCGTTTTGGGAGAATCTCCGCCGGAAGCGGGGGGCGATTTCGGGTCCGTTTTCAGCGGCGCGCCCCAGAAATCCGTGCCCATGCGCTTGAGATTGTGCTCCGTCAAGGTCTGTATCACTTCCAATTGTTGGAGGATAATTTGGTCTTTCCGGTCCTTTTTATCCATCTCCGTCACCCTTTCGTCAAATTCGCGGAGGCCAGCCCGCGGAACAAACATGCGCAGATCAGCCCGGTTAAACCGCCGGTCAGGAGGGATACCCCCAGCAGTAGCGGCAAATAATAGAGGGGAGCCGTACTGCCCAGCGTCAGCATGGCGGCGGCGATCTGCCCGCAGTTATGGGCCGCCGCGCCGCCGGCGGACACGCCGTATACCGACAGCCCCCGCAGCCGGGAGAGCGCCGCCATGACAGCCATGGCCGTCACGCCTCCCAGTAGAGAAAAAATCAGCGCGTTCATGTTTCCGGCGAACATGGAACCCAGCAGGCACCGGGCAAATAAAATCAAAAACGCCTCGCCCGTCCCCAGCGCGTAGAGGGCGAACACCGTCACGATATTTGCAAGGCCCAGCTTCACGCCGGGAATCGGGACCGCCAGCGCAAGAGGGAAAAAATTCTCCAGGTAACTCAGCCCCAGGGCCATCGCCGTCAGCAGCGCGCAGGCGGTCAGCTCTTTCGTCGTCAGTTTCACGGCGGACCTCCTATCCAATCACGGCGTCCACACCGGTGGAATTCGTTTCGCGTTCCCCTTCCAGCCGGAGGATGAACCGCGCCGGGAGACATACGATGCTCTGGCCGCTGCGGAAAATGGTTCCCATGCGGACACAGTCCTGTGTCGGACAGTCGGAGGCCGTTATCTGTACGCCGTCCGGGGAAACCGCCGCTGTCAGGGCGTAGCCGTTGGCGGAATAGACCCGTTCTCCAGCGGAGCCGTTCAGCGCAAAGCGGTCAATTTCCACACCGTCCACGGAAACCACGGCCGTCAGGCCCTCCGTGCCGCCGCCCCAGACGAGCGCGCCGCAGGCCAACGCGAATGCCAGCACCGCGAAAATAACCGCCAAATCCCAGGGCGCGGGCCGCAGTTTAGGAGACCGTCTCACAGACATACCCGCTCTCCGCATCCGGCGTGAACCGGCCGGCAAGGCCCTCCGTCACCACAATCCGGCCGTTTTCCGTCACCAGGATCAGGTCAAAGGCGTCCTCATACGGACGGTTCTTCTGGTGATTCCGCCAGAAATCCAGGGCCTTTTCCTCGCCCATGATGAAAAATGCCGTGGAATAGGCGTCGCACATGGTTCCGTTTCCCGGTTTTCCGGGTTCCGAACGCCCCTGGGCCTGGGCGACCACGGTGACGGAAGTCAGGCCGCTGTCCGCCGGGTATCCCGTGGACGGGTCAATGATATGGTGATAGGTTTTTCCATCCTGCTCAAAAAACCGCTGGTAGCCGCCGGAGGTGATGGCATAGGCGTTTTCCAGTTCCAGAACGCCTGCAAGGGCCCCGTTTTCGTTGGGCCGGGCCGGGTCCATGACGCCCACCCGCCAGGGGCCGCCGCCGGGGCGGGTTCCCCAGACGAGGATGTTTCCGCCCATCTCCGCTTTCCCGTGTTCGATTTCCGACGCGGCGAAATAGTCCGCCACAAGATCTGCGGCGTAACCCTTGGCAATGCCGCCGAGGTCGATGGACTGGCCGGGGCCCAGGACGGCATCATAGGCATCCCCTGTTTTTTCCACGGTCACGGCGGAGCCGTCCACCAGCGGAAGCAGCGCTTCCAGTTCCTCCGGACGGGGAACCTGAAAGGAGTCCGTCGTAAATCCCCAGGCCGACGCAACCGGGGAAACGGTAAAGTCAAACGCGCCCTCCGTGGTCCCGCAGTAGTGGACCGCCGCCTGCAAAAGTTCTCCCAGAGCCGCGCCGGTTGTCCCGCTGCCCTGGTCGTTCAGCCGGGAAACCTCGCTGTCCGGCCGTGTGCGGGAAAGCGCGTTTTCCAGCGCGCGCATCTGCGCCGCCGCCGCTTCCACAGCGGCCTCCGCATCCCCGCCATAGGCGGTGAAGGTCATGACGGTATCCATGGCGACGAGCTGCTGCTGGGCTGGTTCCGGCGCGGCGCAGGCGGTGAGGAAAAAACACAGCAGCAGCGGGAGAAATCGTTTCAACATCAGGGCGTCCCATCCATTTCTCTAATTTTATAGTGTTTAATTCATATAGTATACCACTTGCGCGGGCGTATCTCAACCAAAAATCCGGCGGTCTGCGAAAAAATGAAAAACCAGGAGAGGTTGCCCTTGCAAATAGAGAAAAAGTCTGCTATACTATCGAAGTATGTCGGCGGTAAGTGCTGCTCCGCCGTATGATTTTGCTTGATTTACGCAGGATGGCTGTGTAAAAAATCCTTGGAGGTTATGATAGAATGGCAAAGAATCCGAACGGAAAGTCCTCTCCGGCGAAGCGGAGCGAATCGCTGAATGGCGCGATGATCTTTTTCCTGATTGGCTGTGTGGCGGAAGCCTACCTCTTTATGGTCCGCCGTTTCTTCATCAACGGTACGATTGATGAAATTCTGGCCTGGAATGATTACTTGAAATATTTCGCGTGGATTGGCGCAGCAGTGCTGATCGTGGGCGCGGTCTGGGTCTTTCTTTGGAAAAAACAGGGAAAGAAGCTCACGGCTCCCTGGTGCGTGGCTGGAGTGGGCGCGTTTCTCGCGTTCTCCGGCGTGTTTATGCGGCATTTTGCCGAAACCGGCGCGATCTTTTTGAGCGTGGTTCTGCCGGTGGTTATGGTCCTGGCGTTGCTGTGGAGCTTTTATGACCGGGAGTGTTCCGTCTCCCTGACCCTTATGAGCATTTCCGTGATTGTTATTTGGGTGTGCCGCAGAAAGCTGCCTGACATTTCAATGGGCACGTTTGTGATGATCGGCGCACTGGTTTACGTGGCTCTGCTGGGGGGGATTGCGTGGCTTGCGAAAAAGGACAAGCTCACGGCTCTGCTGCCCGCAACGGCCGACACCCTGCCGGTATACGGGGCCTGCGGCCTGTCGGCGGCAGGCGTTTTGTCCGCACTGGTCAGCACAACCGTCGCTTACTATGCAATCTGGTGCCTCGCCGTGGTGATTTTCGCCGTGGCGGTGTATTACACGGTCAAAATGCTGTAAGATGACAGCCATTCAAAAAGCCGCTGTCCAAAAAGGACGGCGGCTTTTTTCTTTGGAAATTCTCACGATTCAGCGTCTTCTTCCGGGTTGTAATTGGAACCGAATTGCAGGTCGGAGAGCTGGGGTCCCTCGGAGACGGAACCCTCCTGCTTTCGTTTTACCATAGTGGTCCGGCCATTGAGACAGCCGCCGTCCTCCACCACCAGGGAGGGCGTTTTGATATTGCCCTCAATGTTGCCGGTGGAGCTGAGGCGCAGGTGGTCCCCAGCCTCGATATCCCCCAGAACGGTCCCGGCCACACGGATAGTTTCCGCCTTGACGGGGCCTTTGATTTTGCCGGTGGGCGTGACGGTAAGAGTGCCCTTCAAGGTGATTTCACCCTCTACGGTTCCCTCAATCTGCACCGCTCCCTCGCCGCAGATTGTGCCTTGCAGGGTCATGTCCTGTGCAATGACGGTATGTACCTGCGGCCTGGGAAGGGCTGGACGCTCCTCCGGCGTCTCTTTTTCATACGGTTCCGGTCTTGGTGCTCCTCCAAACAAACCCATGCTGTTTCGTGCTCCTTTCATTTTGGGAAAATGGAAAATACAGGATAAAAGGCTGCGTAAGCCTCCCGGCGGGACTGCCAGTTCCCGCCTCCCACCAGCGCGGAGGCCAGGTCGGTGTTTTCGCTGCCGGGCATATCGGAAAAGGTGTCGCTGATGCCTGTGACGTGCCAGAAATACGCCGCGCTCTCCCACGCGAAACGTTCTGCAATATAGTCGGCTCCGGTAATATAGCCGGACTCCTCCGGGTCCTGTCCGTTGTACACAATGCGGGAATACTCTGAAACGTCCAGGCCCAGGTTTGCGGCGGTCTGAATGGCTTTGTAATAGGCGTTCTGAACCTCCAGCCGGGTATGACCGGTGGGATTCACATAGGCAATGTTCTCCAGGCCCTGGATATATTTTTTCATCATCCAGGTGGAAAAGGCCATCTGTCCATAATCAAATGTAAGGTGCAGGTATCCCGCGCCCCGCGTCCCAGAGGAATAACCGTACCGCTGGAAATATTCCTCGTCGCCGGTTTCGGTGAGGTTGCGGCCCGCGCGGGTCTCTACGGTGGCCTGGGCCAGAAACTGACTGATTTCCTCCGGCGTGGAGATGTCGTATTCCCAAAGGACCCAGTTCAGCTCCTCCAGCTGCTCGTCCGAAATCTCCCAAGTAATTTCTCCCATAACGCTGTCCGTGTAGGACATTTGCTCAACCTGTCCCCGCGTAACCAGCAGCGGCATCCCTTGATAAAGGACCGGTTCTTCTGTTTCGGGGGTTTTTTCCTCCTCCTGCGGCCGGGAAACCAGAACGGCCAGAAGCGCGGCGGACAGCAGCAGGCAGGCCCCTACAAGACTTCCAAGAATCAGAATCTGTTTTTTACTCAATTCCGGCACAGGCAGCGCCCCTTCGACGGAGGGAAATACTCTCTCCATGTTTTGGTCCCAACTGCTAATGAACGGTCTTATTTTAACATAGTTTTGCTGGGAATTTCAAGGCCCTTTTTCACAATATCCGGTAAAACAGAGCGTGAAACGCTGGGATTTTTGCCGCTTTCTGCGATTCGCGCCGGAGAACCGGCGTTGTCCGCACAGGAGGAATATTCGTCGCTGTTATGAGGACATTTTGTGGAATACGACCATTGACAACCCTCACAAAACCATGGTACGATATATGACAAATTTGATAACGGCAGATGAAATTTCTGGAATATGTGGAAGACCCGCCGAAAGGTTCCGGCAGCCGGCAATATCTTTCCCGCTTTCCGCCGCTTGGGAGACGGCTTTCGCTGCCGCTGCAAATATGGAGGGAGTTTATGGAGATCATTCAAAGTATCCTGGCGTTTTTGGAAGGCCCGCTGAACGACTTTGCCTGGATGTATACCTTTTTGCCCTGCGCCATCCTGGGCGGCTTATATCTCACCATCCGCAACGGCGGCATTCAGTTCACCCGCTTCGGCTACGCCATGAAGAATACGGTCGGCAAGATGTTCAGCAAGCAGGAGGCCGGCGAGGGGGCCGTGACGCCGGTGCAGGCTGTGACAACGGCTCTTTCCGCCACCGTGGGCACCGGCAACATCGTAGGCACTTCCCAGGCGATTGCCCTGGGCGGTTACGGCGCGGTATTTTGGCTGTGGCTGGCCGCCTTGGTGGGCATGATCACCAAATATTCGGAAATCGTTCTGGCGGTCAAGTATCGGGAGCGGGACGCTAAGGGCGATTGGGTCGGCGGCCCGATGTACTACATTTCCAAGGGCTTGGGAAAAAACTGGAAATGGCTTGCCTGTCTGTTCGCGGGGTTTGCGGCCCTGGCTTCGTTCGGCATCGGCAATATGTCCCAGGTCAACAGCATTACCGATTCCGTGATTAACGCTGTCACCAGCTTTACCGCCGTTTCACCGGCGGCGGAGCAGACCTTGAAATGGTCCATCGGAATTGTGCTGGCGGTATTGGTGGCCGTCATTCTGATCGGCGGGATTAAGCGGATCGGCGCGGTGACGGAAAAGCTTATTCCTTTCATGAGCATTTTCTACATCCTTTTTACCGTCATCGTTCTTGCCGCACATATTACCAGCGTCCCGGACGCTTTTGTCAAAATCTTCTCCACCGCTTTCACGCCCCAGGCGGTGTTCGGGGCCACGACCGGCATTGTCTTGAAGCAGACCATTATCTGGGGCCTGCGGCGCAGCGCGTTTTCCAATGAAGCGGGCCTCGGCTCCGCCGCCATTGCCCACGCCGCCGCGGAAACCAAGGGTCCCGTCAACCAGGGCCTGTACGGGATTTTCGAGGTGTTTATGGACACCATCATCATCTGCACCCTTACCGCCTTGACCATCATTGCCAGCGGCGTAACCATCGAATTCGGCGTAAAGCCCGGCAGCGAGCTGATTACCGCCGCTTTGGCAACCGTGTTCGGGGAGAAATTTGCCTCTTTGTTCATTGCCGTCGCCCTGATGCTGTTTGCCTTCTCCACGGTCCTTGGCTGGTCCCTGTATGGAACCCGCTGCGTTCAGTATCTCTTTGGACACAAGGCCATCCGCATTTTCCAGGTCGTGTTTATCCTTGTGGTGATCGTAGGCTGTGTGTCTCCCCTCAGCTTTGTCTGGGATGTGGCCGACACCTTTAACGGACTGATGGCAATTCCGAACTTCATCGGCCTCTTTGCCCTCTCCGGCGTGGTGGCCGTGGAAACGAAGAAATTTTTCGGAGACAAAAACAATCTGTAAGCAAGCCAATAAACGGCAAAATGCGGCGTGAACCATTGAGTTCGCGCCGCATTTTTTCTGGAAACACGCGCCGTTCAGCCGCAGTGGTGTTCCCCGCATCCGTGGCTCCCGCATTCGCCGTGCTCATGGCCGCCGTGGTGGCTGCACTGGATATCGGGGTTATAGTCCAGCGTTCCGGCCAGCAGGGCCTCTACCGCCGCGTCTGCGCTGCCGGTGACGCCGCCATACAGCCGGATACCCGCCGCGGCCAACGCCGCCTGCGCGCCGCCGCCAATGCCGCCGCAGATCAATGTATCCGCCTGAAGCGCGTTCAGGACGCCCGCCAGCGCGCCGTGCCCGCTGCCGTTGGTGTCTACGACTTCCGACGCGGTGACTTTACCGTCTGCAACGTCGTAGACCTTGAATTCCTGCGTGTGGCCGAAATGCTGGAAAATCTGGCCATCCTCATAAGTGACTGCAATCCGCATAGTAAAAACTCCTTTCGTTTTTGCGTACCGTTCATGATAAAGCTGCTTGAAGCAGCCGCCGCCTGGACACTCCCCGCCCTGACAGAGCTGGTAATCGCCGCCCTCAATCCGCAGCGGAAGCCCCTCCACCAAAACCGCCGCCACCTTGCGGCGGGCACTGGCGTAGATTTGCTGGACGGTGGTCCGGGCGATCTGCATGGACGCGCCGCACTGTTCCTGGGAGAGTCCCTCCCGGTCGATGAGGCGAAGGGTTTCATATTCGTCCACCGTCAGAATCACGGGGGGCCGGGCCGCCGGACCGCCGGCGGGCAGAAATTCCAGCGTTTGGGGAAAATGACAAACCTTTCTGCACTTTCTGGGCCTTGGCACTGCGGGCCTCCTTTCGTCCGGGGCAAATGAGTCCTTGCCTGAAAGATTATACCCTGTTTCCGGCATATGTCAATATCTGTTTGACAGATACCGGCAATTGCGGTATACTGGCCAAATGGGAAAGGGGGTTTTCCAGATGGAATTCACCGATTATTTTCCGGTCTGGACGCGGCTGACTCCGGAACAGCAGAAGCTGCTGTCCGGGGCGGTGATGCGGAAGCATTTTCCGCAGGGGATGTCCGTCCACCGGGGGAGCCTGGACTGCACCGGCCTCCTGCTGGTGAAATCCGGCCAGCTTCGGGCCTATATTCTTTCGGACGAGGGGCGGGAGATCACCCTTTACCGGCTGTTTGACCGGGATATGTGCCTGTTTTCCGCCGCCTGTATGCTGCGGGATATCCAGTTTGAAATCACGGTGGAAGCGGAACGGGATACGGAGGTCTGGATCATTCCGCCGGATACTTACAAAACGCTTATGGAGGCGTCCGCCGCGGTTGCCAATTATACCAACGACATGATGAGCAGCCGGTTTTCCGAGGTCATGTGGCTGCTGGAACAGATCATGTGGCGGAGCTTTGACAAGCGTCTGGCGGACTTTCTCCTGCAAGAGAGCGTTTTGGAGGGGACTGCCATATTGAACATCACCCATGAACGGATTGCCAATCATCTCGGCACCGCCCGGGAGGTGGTGACGCGGATGCTGCGCTATTTCCAGGGCGAGGGGATGGTAAAGCTCTCCCGCGGGAGCGTGGAGCTGACGGACCGGAAACGGCTGGAGGCTTTGTGCGCCAGATGAGAGGCCCTGACGAGGAAAGCGGTTAGCCCCGGATGTAGTTTAAGGTTTCAAAGGTACCGTCACCAGCCAGGGCGGCGGTTCCTGAAAGGAAACCAATGGAAAACCCGCCGGAACCCATTGCAAACGCTGGGTTCCGGCGGATTTTGCTTCGCAATTGCCCGCAGCGGCGGCAAATTTGTTCAGGGGCGGTCCATACCGCAGGGGAACGCCTGCGCAGCGGCGCGCCGGTCCAGGCAAACGCTTTCGTACAGCCGGTAGCCGCCGGCAAAATTCCAGCACGCAAACCCTTCCTGGGACAGAATCCGGCAGGCCAGATAACTCCTCAGACCGCTCTGGCACATTACATAAACCGGCTTTTGGGCGTCCAGTTCGCCCAGGCGTTCCCGCAGTTCGTCTACGGGAATGTTCACAAAGCCCTCCACATGTCCGCGGCTGTATTCCATCGGTGTCCGGACATCCAGCCGCGTTACGCTGCCGTCCTGCGGAAGGGCATCGATCTCCTCCCAGTGAAACTGCCGGATAACGCCTTCCGCCAGATTTTCAATGAGAAATCCCGCCATGTTTACCGGGTCCTTGGCGGAGGAATAGGGCGGCGCATAGGCCAGATCCAATTCCTTCAGCTCCAGAGCGGTCATGCCTGTCCGAATGGCCGTTGCCAGCACGTCAATCCGCTTGTCTACGCCTTCACAGCCCACAATCTGTGCGCCCAGAAGACGATAGGTCCCCTGTTCAAAGAGCACCTTCATGGTCATGAGTTTCCCGCCGGGATAGTAACCGGCATGGTTCGCCGGGGAGAGATAGACTTTGTCGCAGGCAATGCCCGCCTTTTTGGCGGTCCGTTCGTTCACGCCGGTGACTGCGGCAGTCTGCCCGAAAACCTTGATTACCGACGACCCCTGAGACCCTGTATAACGGCTGTCGCCGCCGCAGATGTTATCCGCCGCAATGCGGCCCTGACGGTTCGCAGGCCCCGCAAGGGATATCAAGGCGTTTTCGCCGGTGACAAACTGCCGGACCTGTACGGCGTCGCCCACGGCGTAAATATCCGGGATGGATGTCTCCATACGGTCGTTGACGGCAATGCTGTTTTTGACGCCCAGTTCCAGCCCGGCGGCCTTGGCAAGCGCGGTATCCGGTGTGACGCCGATTGCCAGAATCGCCATGCCGGCGGTCAGGGGTTCCTCGCCCTTGAGCCGGACGCAAACGCCGTCTCCGGCCTTTTCAAACCCTTCCACGGTCCGACCCAGCAGGAGCTTTACGCCCTTTTCCCGCATGGCGGCGTGGAGAAACGCGGCCATTTCCGGATCAAAGGGATTCATGAGCTGCCTGGGCCGCTGGACGATGGTTACTTCCAGGCCAAGCTCCCGCAGGTTTTCCGCCGTTTCCAGGCCGATGAAGCCGCCGCCTGCCAGAACTGCCGATTTCGGACGCGCCTGCTCCACAAACGCCCGGATACGCAGGGCGTCCTCTACGGTCCGCAGGGTAAACAGCCGGTCCAGATTCAGGCCGGGAATCTCCGGACGGACGGGTTTTGCGCCCGGAGAGAGCAGCAATTTGTCATAATGCTCCTCAAACGCGTCCCCCGTATCCAGCTTGCGTACCTCCACGGTTTTCCGGTCCGGATGAATGGCCGTGACCTCGTGCCGGACCCGCATATCAATCCGGAACCGCCGCCAAAAGCTCTCGGGCGTCTGAAGCGTCAATTCCGCCGGGTCCGTGATGACGCCGCCGATGTAATAGGGCAGGCCGCAGTTTGCATAGGAGATATAGCCCGACCGCTCGAACACCACAATTTCAGCCTGTTCATCCAGACGGCGGAGTCTGGCGGCCGCCGTCGCGCCGCCCGCTACGCCCCCAACGATTACAATTTTCATGGACAATGCCAGCCTTTCTGCGGAATTCACCGCTTTTTACAGCATACGAAGGATATCCGCCTTGGGGCGTGCGCCAACCTGCATATTGGTAATTTTCCCCTCTTTGACCACCAGCAGCGTAGGGATATTGCTGATGTTAAACCGTGCCGCCAGCTCGGGCTGTTCGTCCACGTTGATTTTCCCAACCTTGATGTCCGGCCGCTCCAGGGCGATTTCTTCCAGAACCGGTCCAACCATCCGGCACGGACCGCACCAGTCCGCCCAGAAATCCACCAGCACCGGCTGGCTGCTTTTCAAAACCTCTTGTTCAAACGTCTCTTTCGTAATATGCAGGACCGACATTATGATTCCTCCTTGTTTTTTTGATGATGGCCCCAGAATACCATCTTCTTTGGGGAAATACGGTGATAAAATCACACAGAACCACCAGACTTTTCCACGGACAAATTCTATATCTTGTGCCCTCCTGCCGGAACCCTCCGGCCAGACGGCGCATATCTTGCGGCATAGCGGTTTCCAGTGTTTTTCTTTTCTAAATATTTCTTAAAAGTATCTTTTGCAACTTTATTTACAGAGGAAATCTGCTAGAATAACCTTGAAACCATTCAGAAGGGTATGCTTGTCGGTTGCTGTCGGCAAAAAGCAGCCGGATGATCGAAAATTACCCTTGCAATTCATCGGAATTGTGATAAACTGAATTTCGAATGATAAAGTCCTGTATTGTCGGCAGCTTGTTCTGTATTTTTGGTGTGGCAGGCCCTGCAATGCGGTAAGACAAAGAAAATAGCCGGTTATATATAACCGGCTGTACGCGTGCAGACACGCGTACAAAGCCTTCTGGAAACGCGGCGTTTGTCCGGTGTTATTCCATCAAAATTTTGCCTTATGCATACTTTTTGCCGCTCGTCCCGTTTTATGGCGGGAAGTTATAAGGAGAAGGAGAGCGATGACAACTAAGGAGCTTCAAAAGCTGGGCCGCCGGGAGCTGCTTCAGCTCTTGCTGAACCAGGCCAAAGAAACCGAACGGCTGTCAGCCGAGCTTGCAGACGCGCAGACGCAGCTGCAAGAATTAACCGACACCTATGAACGCCTTCGGGAGCGGTTGAATCATAAAGATGAGCGTATCCATGAGCTGGAATCCACCTTGGCGGAAGAACGGGAGAAACGGGAGGTGGACTTGGAGGATGTCGGCTCCATTGCGGAAGCCGCCCTGAAACTGCACGGCGTCTTTGACGCCGCCCAGGAGGCCGCCGATTTTTATCTGCAAAGCCTCCGCCAGCTCTATCCGCTGCCGGAGGGCGTCGAACTGCCGCCGGGACCGGAGAGTGTGGCGCGGCCTGATCCCGCCTCCTTTCAGCCCGAACCGGAGACTGTACGCCCCGCTCCGGCCTCGTTCCAGCCGGAGACGGCGCGTTCCGCCTCCTTCCATTTGGGATCGAAATTCGATCTGGGACCGGAATTTGATCTGGACACGGAACCCGCGCCGGAGGTCAAGACGGAACGGCGTCCGGCGGAGCGGCGGGAGAGAACCAGCCCTGGGAAACGAATCGTTCCGCCCAAGAAGGAGAAGAAAAAGCTGACGCTGTTCTTTGGCTGGCAGCATGATTAGGAAAGATGGGTCTATGAAACGGGAGAAGAAGGAGAAGCAAAGCAAGCCCTTGGAACTGCCCAGCATCGAACAGCTGGAGATGGAGCTGGGACGGGAGAAATACCGTTGGCGGTTCCGCAAGGTTCTGCGCAGCACCATTTATGCCTTGATTACCGTAGCCGCCGCCGCGGTGCTGGTGGCGACGCTGTGGATGCCCGTTCTGCAAATCAGCGGAAATTCCATGGCCCCTACCTTGACCGACGGCGAAGTAGTGATCTCCTTCAAAGGCGGTTCCAATTACCAGCCCGGCGACATTGTGGCGTTTTATTATGACAACAAAATCCTGGTCAAACGGGTTATCGCAGGTCCCGGCGACTGGGTGAATATTGACGAGAAAGGAACCGTTTTTGTGAACGAACAGGAGCTTTATGAGCCATACCTGGTGGAAAAAGCCCTGGGCGACTGCAATATTACTTTACCCTATCAGGTGCCGGAATCCAAACTCTTTGTCATGGGCGACCATCGAAGCGTTTCCCTGGATTCCCGCAACACGGCTCTTGGCTGTGTGGCCAGCGACCAGATTGTTGGACAGTTGGTTTTCCGCGTTTGGCCCCATACGATGATTGGGCCGCTTTAAGACCAGCCTGAAATATTCAATCCATCCGTTTTTAAGGAAGCGAATCTCTTTGGGGAAGGAGAAGACAGCTGCATGGAACGTAATTTTATGACGCAGGCGAGGCATTATTTGACCTCCCAGCAAAAACAAAAAATCGGGCAAAAGATCCTTTTTTGTCTCGCATCCGTGGTGGTGTTTGCGACAGTTTACGCACTGATTCTCCCCGCCATCACCCTCTCGAACGAGCTGCTTTGCGGACAGGAGGCCCACAAACATACGGAAGCCTGCTGGACCATGGCCGAGGCCAAGCCTCAGCCGGAGCTGATCTGTGAGTTTATGCGTGTTCCCGGCGTGGTGGTGCATACCCACAACGATTATTGCTATGACGGCGACGGAAAGCTGATTTGCAGGCTTCCGGAGGCCGAAGCGCATACCCATACCGCCGAGTGTTATCAGGAGCGGCGGACGCTGGTTTGTGAGGAATCCCAGGAGCTGGGACATGAACACACCAACGCGTGTTACACCCACGTCCGCGGAGACCTTGTCTGCACGGGGGAGGGCGGGCACACCCATTCGGAGGATTGTTATACCGAGACGGAAAACCGGACGCTGACCTGCACGCTTCCGGAAGAACCGGGCCACTCCCACGACGAAACCTGTTATGAGGAGCGGAGGCATTCGGCGCTGATATGTACGCAGGCGGAGTCGGAAGACGTTCTGGACGAGGAGGGCAATCTTGTTCAGGAGGGCCATACCCACTCTGATAGCTGTTATCAGGAGGAGACCGAATCGGTCCTGGTGTGCGAAGAATCCGACGGCGGCGGGCATACCCATTCGGAGGATTGTTATACGGTCGAAACCGAGCGGGAACTGACCTGCAATTTGCAGGAGTCGGAAAACCATGAGCATACGGATAGCTGCTATGACTGGTCCGAAGAACTGATCTGCCACGAGACGGAACGCACCTCCGGGCACGTGCATACCGAGGAATGCTATGAGGTGGAGGAAATCCTCGTCTGCCGTGAGGAGGAGATCATTCCACATACCCATACAACGGAAGAATGTTTTACATTAAAAGAAGAAACGGACGAGAGCGGGGAAGACGAGTATATTCTGACCTGCACTCAGCCGGAAGTGCTGTCCCATGTGCATGACAGCAGCTGCGTCTATCTGCCCGAAACTGTGGTGGAGGAAGATGTTCCGGCGTTGATTTGCGGCATGGAGGAGCATGAGCATACAGAATCCTGTTATATGGAGGTTTATCCCGAAGATACGGTCTCCTATTACTGCGGCTTGGCGGAACACGAGCACGCGGGAGAATGCTATTTTGAAAGCAGCGGGCTTCTGCGCTGCACGCTGGCGGTTCATCACCATGATGAATTGTGCCAAATTCCCGAACTGTGGCAGACAACCCCGGAGGATGTGGAAGAAGTCGAGGGCGTTCAGCTGGACAACGACTTCGTGACCACTACCGCGGACGGATATTTCCAGGTAACGTTCCATATCACCGGCTACGCGCCGCTGCTCTCCGGCGGCGGGGAAACCGGCGTTGAAGACGCGCCCGGCGGCGAGGGTCTGGAGACGGATGAAACCGCCCCGGATGCAGACGGCCCGGAGGACGGCGCGGGTATGCCGGAGGACGGTATGGAAGACGGCGGCGGCCTTGCGCCCAGTCCCGATAAACCGGAATCTCCGTCAAAACCGGTACAGCGGCCCGCAGAAAAACCGGCGGCCCCGAAACCGCCGGAGACGCAATCCCCGGAACCGCCGGCGGAGTCTTCCGAACCGGAAGTTTCTGCGCCAGTGACGGATGTGGAGGAACCGCCGGTCCAGGAAACTGTACCGCCGCCGCCTCCCCCAGAGCCGGAACCGGAATCCCCGATAGTCATACCGATTGCACCGGCTGAACCGGAGACCCCGCCCCTCAGCCCGGAAGAAGAAATCCTGAACAGCGGGCTTGCGCCAACCCAGATGAGCTTACAGCGGCGTCTACGCCTACTGCTCCCGGAGGACGGCGAAGACGCCGTTGTGGAGGGCGAGGGCTTGGCGGACGTGCAGATCACGCTGGTCGAGCAGGAAGCGCAGCCCCTTCCCGAAACCGAGACGCCGGTTTCCGGGGAGGACGGGGAACCCGTGGAAACGGAAGTCATTCCCGAACGGGAATTGTCGCTTGTGGCGACGCTGAACGGTCAGGAACTGGATTTGTCCCAATGCGAAATCACGGCGACGGTATCCCTGTCCGAAGAACTCGTTTCCGCGCTGAACAGCCGGGAATCCGCGGTCCAGACCCTGGAGGACTTGGGGGATGTTTCGGAAGACGCCGAAACGCCGGAGGACACGGAAGAATCCGTGATCGAGACCGTGATGATGGTCCGCACAACGGACGGTACGGGCGAAATTCTGGACGAAGGCTTGGCGGAGGTAAGCCGCGAGGCCGCCGCCCCGGTGGTTACGGTCTCCATGCGGAGCAGCGACCGTCTGCGGACCGGCGTGCTCGACAAGTGGGATGAAGTGTTCCCCAAGTACAATGTGGAGTATTACGCCTATCTCGACCGGCCGGTTGAAGCGGAAAGCGTTACCGTCAGCGGAAATATTGCAACTTCCGTTGCAAACGGCGCGCCGGTTCTTCCGTTCATAGACACATCCGGCGCAAGCCTGCCGCAGAATACTTCCAAGCAGCCGACCAAGTATTTTGAACTGAAGTCCAGCGGCAGCGGATTCCAAATCGCTTTCGACCGCTCGAAGCCCACGCAGATTTACCGCACCATCGAAAATCGCGTTTATACTTCCAGCCTGGAGATGAAAACCAGCGACCTGGACGCGGTGAGCAAAAACGCAGAGACCACCAGCGGTCAGATTCTGCACTACGATCTCGTCGAGCTCTGGGTGATGGAGCCGGGCGCGGAGGACCGGTCCGACAACAGCGCGGCGTGGACGAAGTATACCAAAGACCCGGAAAAAGCGAACCAGCCCGGGTATGTGTATATAGCGGATTTGGATGATCTGGTCTATACCAACCTTGCGAACGCCCCGCAAACGCCGCCTCCGGACGCCGCTGAGGATGCTGCGGATACAGACGCAGACGCAGACGCCGGCACAAATGCGGCGGAGCCGCTCCTTGTCACAATCAAAACCGGCACGACGCTGCGCCTGATGTACAACCCGAAGGCGGGAAGCCATGAAAACTCCTCGGCGTTTTATGACTACGACATCAGCGACGGCAGAGCGGCTAACAATATCATGAATACCAAGGAACAGGGCATTAACCACCCGAGCAACTACTCGGATTCCAGCGAAGACGGCGAAGCGGCTAACAATACCATGAATACCAAGGAACAGGGCATTAACCACCCGAGCAGCTACTCGGATTCCAGCGAAAAGACGAAGTTTGCTTTCGGCAACGGCAACACCAACACCGGCACGGGGCTTGGCGATCTGACGTGGAACGGCAACTACCTGAATAAAACCAATGCCAGCGTGACGGGTTCGCCTCCCGGAACTGGCCGGGGCTGTACGTTCGGGCTGGTTGAGAAGCAAAACGGCATTACCGCCACTGGCGGCGTCAAATTTGCTGCCGGCGTAGCGGGGCCGGATCTGTTCGGCAGCGGCCAGGCGGCCGGAAAAACAGCCTACAAGGGGGGCATGACCTTCTCCCGGATGGGCGACACCTATACGCTGAGTTCGGTGAGCGGCAGCGGGATTGGCGCGTCAAACCTGGAAACCTTCATTCATCCGCAATGCGGCGACAGGGCTCCCTATGCACACATCTTTACCAACAACTTCTGGCCCATGGACTATGCCGCCAGTGCAGGCACGTCCGGACATGACCTCAAATTCGGCGATACAAGCCGCAAAGAACAATTTTCCGGCGTTACCAGCGGTCCTCTGCCCCTCAGCGACGACGGGCAGAGCCACAACAGCTATTTCGGCATGAAATTCAGCGTCGATTTCCAGATTCCGGCGGAGTACGTCGGGCCGCTGGAGTACTTCTTCTACGGTGACGATGATATGTGGGTCTATCTGGTGGATTCCACCAGAAGCCGCCTGGTGTGCGATATCGGCGGCATACACTACTCCGTAGGCGAATACGTGAACCTGTGGGACTACATTGACCAGGAGGAAGTGCAGGCTTCCAAGAGCGGAAAGTCTTACCGTCTGGTGTTCTTCTACACCGAGCGCGGCGCGTCCGGCTCTACCTGCTGGATGCAGTACACCTTGCCCAATATTACCAACGTGCCGGTGGATGTGGAAGACCCGTCCTGGGATAAAGAGGCCCTGCGGGTGGAAAAGCATGTGGAAGGCGACGTGAGCCACCTTCCCGCAGATCAGCGTTACGAGTTCTCCATCACCCTCAACGGCGTGAAGGACCAGTATTTGGGACGGATTTTCGGCGCGGACGATCAGCCGGTGGAAAATAGCGACATTGAGATGGTCAACGGCGTGCCGAAAACATTCTATCTACAGGCTGGACAATATTTGAAAGTCCTGGAACTGCCGGAGAACTCCGGCTATGTGGTGAAGGAGATTTCCAAGCTGCCAAACTGCCACGTAAGCGTGCAGATCACCGATTCCAAGGGCACCCGGACAGAAACGGACACGGCGGAAGGCATCGGCGGGGGCGTGGTGGTGTACACCAACGCGTTTTACTTCGAGCTTCCGGAGACCGGCGGGCCGGGTATTCCCTGGCATACTTTAGGCGGAGGGCTGCTGATGGCGGCGGGATGCCTTTGGTATAGAAAAAAACCTGAGGGAGAGGGGGCGGTGGATTGCGAATGACGCGGCCCCCTCGCACAAGAAACCGAACGCATGGAATTGAAAGGAGATCAAACAAGGAATGAAGCACATGAAGAAACTGGCCGGGCTTGCCCTGGCAATGGTCATGCTGGTGGCCCTGGCGGTCCCGGCGATGGCGGCACCGACTACAATCCATATGGGTCTTGCGGACACAAACACGGGCCATACTCTGACGGCATATCAAGTTTTTAAGGCAGATGTAAAAGCTGAAGGTACGGATGAAACCAGCGGCAGTCTGGACGACAACACCCTCGAATGGGGCGACGGCGTGGACCCTGTGGCATTTGTGCAGGTCTTAAAAAGCGTCGTAGCGGACCAGTCGCTGTTTGTGGACATTGACGACGACGCTCCCGATGCCAAAGCTGTGGCAAATATTCTGAAAACGCTGAATCCGGATAACAGCGAGGCTGCCCTGACACTTGCCAAGGCCCTTAATGACGGGGCGGCGTTGAAGGACGGCGCCGGCCGCACTTTGCCGGCCAATGTGGAAAGCGGCTACTATATCATTATGGATGCCATTGGCGACAAGACAACCGCTATGCTTCAGCAGGCTACACGGGATTTGAAGATTCAAGTCAAGAGCGGCAAGCCCACGGTTCAGAAAAAAGTGTGGGACGAAAAGCTGAATGGCGGCGCGGGCGGCTGGAGCGACACCGCGGTTTATGCCGAGGGTGATGTTGTTCAGTTCCAGCTGACCGCTACCATTGCAGATAACTATGATCCCGCCACGGCAACGACCTACAAGATTACGTTCCACGATTCCATGGGCGCGGGCCTCACGCTCAATAACACCAGCATTGCCGTTGCACACAACGCCACGGACATCACCAGCAACCGGAACCTGTGGACTCCCAACCTCACCCCCGCAGCGCATGAGGATGGCAAGGAGAACTGCACCTTCGAGGTCGAGGTGGATGTGAAGGGTATCCAGACGGCTAAGGCCGGGGACACGATCACGGTCACTTACACGGCAACCGTAACGGACGCCGCGGCCATTGGCGGCGATGGCAACCTGAACAGCGTTTGGCTGGCAACCCCCGAGGGGGACACCGAGGAAGACACTGTGAAGGTGTTCACCTTTGAATTTGATGTCAACAAGGTGGACGGAAATGACGAGCCTTTGAATGGCGCGGGCTTCACCCTGTATAAGTGGGTTGCAGATGAAAACGGCGAAGTTGAATACAAAGGCGAAAAAGGCAGCTGGAAAGTGGTGAAGGTAGACGGCCCGGCAGCGGACGGCGAAACCAAAACCACCTTTAAGTTTGAGCGTTTGAAAGACGGCTTCTACAAGCTGGAAGAATCCACCGTGCCCGATGAGTACAATAAGGCGGATGATTCTTATTTTGTGATCGAATCGGAGACCAGCAACGACCCGAATCCTGCTCTGACGAGCCTCAAGGCCCACTGGACCGATGAGACAGGCACTCCCAAGACCGGCGATCTGGCTGATATGACCGGCAATATTACGGCTGGCAGCGTTACCACCAAAGTCGTAAACGGCCAGGGCATCACCCTGCCCAACACCGGCGGCATCGGTACTACGATTTTCTACATTGTGGGCGGCGTGCTGGTGGCCGCGGCGGCGATCCTGCTGATCACCAAACGCCGGATGAACCTCAACGAAGACTAATTCAAATCCCCCTCTCAGCTCCCGCGCCCCTCACCGGGCGCGGGAGCGGGAAGTGAGCCGTTATGAAAAAACACCTGTCCAGCATCCTCCTTCTGCTCATCCTCCTGGCGGGCCTCGTCCTCCTGCTCTACCCCACGGCCAGCGACTACTGGAACTCCTTCCATCAGTCCCGCGCCATAGCAAGCTACGCCGAGAGCGTGTCCAATCTGACGGCGGTGGATTATGAGCGGCTGTGGCTGGATGCGGGCGCGTATAATCAGGACCTGCTGCAAAAACCGGTCCCCCTCATGTTCGACGAGGCCGACCGGGAACGTTACGAAGCCCTGCTCAATGTTTCCGGCAACGGGATTATGGGCTATATCGAAATTCCCAAAATCAACGTTTCCCTGCCGATTTACCACGGAACGGAAGAATCGGTGCTTCAAATCGCCGTTGGGCATATCGAGGGCAGTTCCCTGCCGGTGGGCGGCGCGTCGACGCACTGCGTCCTCTCCGGGCACCGGGGCCTCCCCAGCGCGACCCTCTTTTCCAATCTGGACCAGATGGACGAAGGAGATATATTCCTTCTCCGCATACTGGATGAAACCCTGACCTATGAAGTGGATCAAATCCACATTGTTCTCCCCCAGGAATCCGACGACTTGACCATAGTAAACAACCGGGACCTCTGTACCCTGGTGACCTGTACGCCATACGGCATCAACAGCCACCGGCTTCTGGTCCGGGGGACCCGGATTGAAAATCAGGAATCGGCCTCGTCGGCCAAGATCACCGCGGAAGCCATTCGGATTGACCCGGTTCTGGTCGCGCCGGTGGCGGCGGTGCCGATGCTGCTGGTCCTGTTTGTACTGCTGACCGCCCCTGGCGGACGGCGGAAAGCGAAGAAGAAATCCAAACCGAAAAAACAACCTTGACGCCTCCGCCTCCAGGAGCGTCAGAAAGGCAGGTGTGTTTCGAATGACAACTGCAAAACGGTTCCTGCGGCGGGCAGCGGCGGCAGCGGTATGCGCAGTGCTTTGCGTTCTGTGCCTGCCCGCCAGCGTCCGGGCGTATGGGCCTATTGAAGACCGAACCTGCTCCCTGACCGTCAGCCACCTGCGGGACCACACCGAGGCGCGCTTCCGGCTATACCGGGTGGCGGAGGTGTCGGCAGACGTGGAATTCACCGCAACGCGGGATTTCCGGGAGTATCAGAGCCGTTTGAACGGGCAGACCGACAGCGGCTGGCGCAGCCTGGCCCGGCAGATGGGCGCGGATGCGATCTATTATGGCACGCCCTATCTGGACCGGCGTTCTGCCGGCGCAAACGGACAGCTGACCTTTTCGGGGCTTTCCACGGGCTTGTATCTGGTCGTGGGCGAACGTTACCAGCATGACGGCGCGTATTATGAGCCGATGCCCTTTTTGATTTGCCTGCCGAACTGGGAAAAACCGTATGAATCCGGGGCGGGACGGTGGAATTATGACGTGACGGTCCGGCCAAAGTACAGCGTGTCCGAGGAGGAAACGGTGATGCGGCGGGTGCTGAAAATCTGGGACGACCGGGGGCATACCCACCAGCGGCCCAAGGAAGTCACTGTGGACTTGCTGCGGGACGGAGTGGTCTGGGACACCGTGACCCTCACGGAACGGAACAGCTGGCGTTACGTCTGGGAAAACCTTGACAACCGCTACACCTGGACCATTCGGGAGCGGGCCGTCTCCGGCTACTGGCCGACGTATGGCTTTGAGGGCGTTACGTTCACCATTCTCAACACCTACGACACGCCGCCGGACACCTCGAATCCGCCTCCCGGAAACCCCGAGAATCCGCGGAACCCGGGGCGTCCGTACAATCCGCCGGATGACGGCACGGAACTGGAAGACCCGGATGTCCCCCTCGCGCCGCCTCCGGATACGGAGCTGGATGATCCGGATGTCCCTCTCTCGCCTCCGCCGGAGGAAGTGGAACTGGATGACCCGGATATTCCCCTGGAGGATCTGCCTCATACCGGACAGCTCTGGTGGCCGGTGCCGCTGCTGGCGGCGGGCGGTATGTTCCTGTTTCTTCTGGGCTGGGTCCGGAACCGGAGGGAGGAAGCCGATGCGGAATAAAAACGGCATTTTCTGCATGGCGGGGGGCCTTGCGCTGCTGCTGGCGGCCCTGTGCCTCACCGGATACAACCTCTGGGACGACAGCCGCGCCGCGGATGCCGTGAAAGGGACAATGCAGGTTCTCAAGGTCGAGACGCCCGTTCTCGAGGAGCTGGACCTGCCGGAAGAAATGATTCCGGATTACCTGCTGAATCCGTGGATGCCTATGCCTGTGCGGGAAATCGACGGGCATGAATACGTGGGTTCCATCGACATTCCGGCAATTGACATCAGTCTTCCGGTTTTGAGCGAGTGGAGTTATCCGAACCTGAAAATTTCTCCCTGCCGTTATGCGGGGTCTGTCTACCTGGACAGCATGGTAATTGCCGCGCATAACTATAAACAGCACTTCGGCGGGCTGAAAAACCTCGAGATTGGCGATGCCGTAACCTTTACCGACGCGGATGGAAACGTGTTTCACTACACGGTTTCAGAAGTGGGACAGCTGGACCCGACACAGCCTATAACTTTGTGGGAGGGCGAATGGGATTTGTCCCTGTTCACCTGCACACTGGGCGGACAATACCGCGTAACGGTACGGTGTATCCGGACGGAGGATGCGCTGGTATAAAACAGCCCGAGAAAGGAGCCTTTCCTGTGAAAAAGATGTCAAGAATTTTGGTATGCCTGCTGGCCTTGTGCCTGCTGGCCGGCTGCGCCAAGACGGCTACGGATGAAGAAGCCTTCCAAGCTGCGATCACCGCGGGCGGGGAAACGCTCCAAAACGCGCCGGAAGACGGCGGGACAGAACCTGTATCCAACACGGCGACGGCCCCGGAGACGGAAGAAATCGAACTGGCGGATGAAGAAGTCCCCTTGGCGGCTGCGCCGCTGCTCTTGCCGGTGGCGGCCGGAACAGCGGTGGAGACCGGCGGCGGCGCGGAAATCGACTATTCCAACGTTTCCGACGGCTATGTGATGGCCCGCTTCGCAGAGGCCAACAGCAAACGCCTGCGGGTGCAGGTGACGGGACCTGCCACCACCTACACCTATGACCTCCCTACCGGCGCGTGGGTGACATTCCCGCTGTCCGAGGGCAACGGAACCTATAAAACCACCGTCCTGCAAAACACGACCGGCAAAAAATACGCCATACTGGCCTCGGTGAGCTTTCCGGTCACGCTGAGCGACGAATTCGCTCCCTTCCTGCGGCCAAACCAATACGTTGATTACAGCAACGCGCCCAATACCGTGCAGAAAGCGGCAGAGCTGACCGCCGGTATCGCGGACCCGCTGCAAAAGGTCAGCAAAATTTATGATTTCGTTGTGGCCAGCCTCACCTATGACAAGGAAAAAGCGGCTACGGTCAGCAGCGGGTATCTGCCTGTTTTGGATACGGTGCTCTCTACCCAAAAGGGTATCTGCTTCGATTACGCCTCCCTGATGGCCGGTATGCTGCGAAGCCAAGGTGTGCCGTGCAAGCTGGTGGTCGGCTATGCCGGGACCGCTTACCACGCCTGGATTAACGTCTGGACGAAAGAAACCGGGTGGGTGGACGGCGTCATCTTCTTCGACGGCACTACTTGGCAGCGTATGGACCCCACCTTCGCTTCTTCCGGGAAAAGCAGCGAATCCATCATGAAATATATCGGCGACGGAAGCAACTATAAAGTGAAATACCTCTATTAAAAAGAGGATAAAAAAACTCCGGGACACAGTCCCGGAGTTTTTTTCTGTTGGAGGTCCAGGAGGCACGGCCTCCTGGCAGGGTCCAGGGGCAGAGCCCTGGTGGGGTCCGGAGGGGCAAAGCCCCTGACGCATTACTGCGCCGTAGCGGTAAAGAACACCGCGTAAGTGTTGCCTTCCTCGCCTTCATCCGTACCGTCGTCAAAAATCTCCAGCGTGGAAACCGAGAAATCCTTCTCGTCCGCGGGAACCTCAAACACAATATCTCCCGTGCGTACCTCGTCTACCGCAAGATCATACTCCGCGGGAAGCTGATCGTCCGATACCGTGGGGACATTGCCGTCATCCGTGATGGGCCAGGAATATTCCTCCGTCTCCTGACTGGCGGACCACTGGGCCTGGAAATCGCTGTCCCACATCGTAATGGACGAGCTGTATGTGTTCTTTATCGTCGTGTTCACAACCAGGAGCTGCCATCCCTCCTGGGTTGGCGTGTAACCGTTATAATCCGCCGTGGTATATGCGCTGTTAACTGTGAAGTCAAAGAAATAGGTGTGTACCACATCACCCATACGGCCCTCGCCAAAGCCGTCCTCGGCATAAACATCCTTATTTCCGGAACCGGAGCCGCTGGACGAATCACCGCTGTTGTCCGAATCGCCGGACGTGCCGCTGGATGAATCGTTGGACGAACCGCCGGAATCCTTGGGAATGCTGTCGCAGGCCGTCAGAGCGAAGACGAGAAGCAGAACCAAAAGCAGGGAACCCAATTTTTTCATTTGCACAATCTCCTTTGATTTCCTCAATTTCAGTGCTACGGCTTGCGAATGCAGTGGGGCGTGTGATATAATCAAGGATATCTATATTTGTGCGCCGCGTCCTGTGCCGCGAGTCGTTGGCACTCTATTGAAAATAATACCACGAACCATTGGACGCGTCAAGAGAAAGGACACAGGAAAGATGATTTTACTGGAGGAATTTCAACGGGTGCTTCAGCAGTCCGGCGGGCGGCTGGTGGGGGAGGGATATTATGGCGTTTGGGCCGGGTATCCTTACACGGCCTATGTGGAAAAGCTGCGGTCGCCGGGGGAGGTTTCCTTTGATTTTCGCCTGGAAGGGCCTATCCAACAGCCGTTGTTTCAAGAGCTGCGGCGGATGCTTCCGAAGGGCTGCCGTCTGAGCGCGCAGGCCGGATTCCATTACCGTATTCTTTGTAAGGGGCGTGCGCTTCAGAACTGCGGGGAGAGTCTGGCGGCGATTCTTGATGCATTTACCCGAGACTTGAGCCGGGCGCGGATTGTGCCGCCGGAACGGTGCCCGCTGTGCCGTCAGGGCGGGTGCGACGCGTATGCAGATTTGGACGGATATGCGGCTGTTCACCGGGACTGCGTGGAGGTCATGACGAGGAATTACCGGGCGCAAGCGGAAATGAAAGGGCGGAATGGAAGTTATTTTACCGGCTATCTGGGCGCGCTGCTGGGCGGACTTTTGGTTTCTCTGCTTATCCTGGGTGCGTTGGCTTTGGGTTTGAGAGCGGCTTGGTTCGGATATAGTCTGCTGCCGGTGGGGGCATGGTTCGGGTATAAGCTGTGCCGGGGACGCATGAACCGCGGGGCGGTGGTTTGCAGCGGTCTGGTGTCCGTCTGGTATTTGATGCTGATGGAGCAGGCACTTTTTTATATTCAAGTGCATCTCCGCTATGATATTTGGCCCAGTGTGTTTGCAACCTTTTTGCTTTATTGGGAAACGAAACGTGTGGGGGAATTCGTGTCTGATCTCTGGATACCTGTGCTGTGTCTGGTCATGGGGCTTTGGATTTGCTGGCGGCAGACGGGCGGCTATGCAGGCGCAGAGCGAAAGACGGTGAATCATATCCGGGCTACGCTGTGCGGCCGGGCCTCATGAGGGACGGCTTTTGCGCGTATGACGCCGGGCTGCGGGGGTTCTTATGCGGGCTTGTCCGGCATAGGATGGAATATTCAATTCTGGGAGGTACGGAATGGGAAAGTCGGTTTTGATTTTGGGTACGGCTGAGAAATTTGCAAACTATAAACGCGCTGTGGAGGCGGTGGGAGGCCGGGCGGTCTTCTGTGCGACTGAGGAGCCGGGAACCGCTTACGATGCGGTTCTTCTGCCTGGCGGCGGGGATTTGGAGCCATGGCGTTATGGACAGGAAAATACCGCTTCCTGCGGACTGAATCCGGAACGGGACGCCGCGGAATTGGCCTTGCTGGCGCGGTGTGCGGAACGGGGAACGCCTGTTCTTGGAATTTGCCGGGGACTGCAAACCATCAATGTGTTTTTCGGCGGCACGCTGGTGCAGGACATCCCCAATCACAGCGCGACGGACGGCGTAGACCAGCAGCATGAGGCGGTAAACGCGCCGTCGTTTCTGCGGGAGCTGTATGGGGAAACCATGACGGTAAACAGCGCGCACCATCAGGCCGTTGACCAGCTGGGCGCAGGGCTGGAGGTGGCGCAGCGGGCCTCCGACGGCACAATTGAGGCGTTTTTTCACAAGCAGCTTCCCATTTGGGCGGTACAATGGCACCCCGAACGCTTTGGTCCCGCGGGCCTGAAGCTCCTGGACGCCTTCCTTTGCCGGGTAAATTCGGGTTTTTTTACGAAATCCGGTAAGAGGGCTTGACAGAGCAGCAAAAGTGTGGTATTCTGTCTAAGCTGATGGTTTCCAGGGCGGGGCGATGCAGGTGTAGCACAATGGTCAGGGCACCAGCCTTCCAAGCTGGGGATGCGAGTTCGATTCTCGTCACCTGCTCCATTCCTATGCGCCAGTAGCTCAGCCGGATAGAGCAACTGCCTTCTAAGCAGTAGGCCAGGGGTTCGAGTCCCTTCTGGCGTACCAAGCTCTCCTCGGGCGTTCGTCAAGCCGGCTCATACCGTTGATATGTGGTGGGTGTAGCTCAGTTGGTTAGAGCACCGGATTGTGGTTCCGGGTGTCGTGGGTTCGAGTCCCATCTCCCACCCCAAACGCAGGGGGATTGGGGTCACACCCCCAGTCCTCCTCCCAATCTAGGGGCGTAGCCAAGTGGTAAGGCAAGGGACTTTGACTCCCTCATTCGCTGGTTCGAGTCCAGCCGTCCCTGCCACCGCTCAGAAATTCCCCTTACCGCTCCGTTTCCCGCCCGCAGGGCGGAAAACTGCGCCGGACGGGAAATTTCTTCGCCCTTCGGCTGCGATTCGCTTCGCTGGATTCGCAGCCGAGATGAGTCCCCCGGCCTGCGGGCCGGATATGTGGCTGCTTTTCGTTTTTCTATTGGTTTTTTTCTTGCTCGTTTGGCATGATTAACTGAATTTGATCCGGTAGCTCAGTTGGCAGAGCAATTGCCTTTTAAGCAATGGGTCCGGGGTTCGAATCCCCGCCGGGTCACCAGCTCAGAAATTCCCCTTACCGCTCCGTTTCCCGCCCGCAGGGCGGAAAACTGCGCCGGACGGGGAATTTCTTCGCGTTCGGCCCCGACTCGCTTCGCTGGACTCGGGGCCGAAAAGAGACGCGGGGCGGGTGTTGGCGGTCTGGTACGTTGGAGTTTGACCGTGATGCAGCTTGGACTGTTTTTGTGGCAAAAGGCACTTGTCAAAAAGAAAAAACCGGTATATAATTCAAGGTCGGATGGTAGTGCGTGCGGTTCCCAAGAGAGACGGAAAGACCGCAAAGGACCGGTTTGGTTGAAAACCTCAGTAAATAAACGTTTACTTATATTTGCGCGAGAGACTGCCTGGTTTGAGCCGCTGCAAAAAGGAGTACGGATATGGAAAAAATACTGATAGTTGACGACAGCCCCTTGCAGGCGACTCAATTGAAAGCAATTTTAGAGGACGAATATGAAATTACCGTCACACAATCGGCAGAAGATGGGTTTCGCCGTGCCAGCGGAGAGAATTGTTCGCTGATTCTGCTGGATGTCGTAATGCCGGGTATGGACGGCTTTACCCTGTTGAATAAATTGCAGGAGGAAATTATTACCCAAAGCGTCCCCGTTATTTTGATCACCAGCCTCTCAGACGCAGAAAACGAACAGCGCGGGCTGGTGCTGGGCGCAGTGGATTACATAACGAAGCCCTTTAATCCCCTAGTGGTAAAAGCGCGGGTTCACACGCATATCAAGCTATATCAATACCGCAGACAGGCTGAGCGGCAGTCCATGACCGACCAGCTCACCGGAATCGCCAACCGGCGGTGGTATGAACATTACAGCGTTACAAAGTGGAAAGAGGCGGCCCGGCTGCAAGTCCCCATTTCCATTTGTATGTTTGATATTGATCATTTCAAGGTGTATAACGATACCTTCGGACATCCTGCCGGAGACAAGGTAATTACCGCCATTGCCAAGACGGCGGCTTCTCATTTGCAGCGCAATACAGATTTTTTCGCCCGTTATGGAGGCGAGGAGTTCGTAGCGATTTCTCTGGGAGAGCCTTCCGACAAAATATTTGGGCATTTGAAAAAAATACGGCGGGCGGTGGAGGATCTTCGCATTCCCCACGAGGCGTCTGTGTCAAAGTGGGTTACGGTCAGCATGGGAGGCGTTACCGTCGTTCCTCCGGCGGAAAGTTCTTACGCATTTTACTTGAAAATTGCGGACACAATGTTGTATGATGCAAAGAAGCAGGGCCGAAACCGCGTTGTTTGGGCAGATGAACAAATGAGGCAGATGCTGGAAAAGGAGCAGCGTCCCTGACGGAAATTATTCCAGCAGGCAGATTGAAACAGGAGGAATATTGTGGGTATCTTCAATTTATTTGGCAAGCGGACAAAGGAACAGCCGCCCCAGGAAAATGATCGCGCAGGAGAGGCGGAAGAACTTGATATATACTCCGGTATACGGGTGGAGGTGACTACCCCTGAGGGCCGTCTGCTGTTTGTGGCAAAGCTGCTGGGCCTGCACGGGGATAAAGCGGAGCTGCATCAATATTCAGAAGCGGAAATTTCCTGGAACGAGGAGAGCGAACCGCTTCCAGTCAAGATTCGCGGATACAGCGATTATGAGAGAAAAGCGGTGCATTTGGAAGGTGTGATCACACCGGAACCAGATCATAAGTGGAAGGTGGAGAAACTGAAGGTATGCAAGGTTGGAAACGACCGTGCTTTTTTCCGCCTGATGACGAATCTGGACGCCACCGCCACCATGTTCAGCGGGCTGGAGATGGGGGAAAAGCCCTGTAAGCTGCTGAATATCAGCATTGGCGGGGCCAGCATTTCTTCGGCGTGCCGGTATCACATGGGCGACAAATTTTTGCTGAAAGTAAAGCTGCTGGAGGACCGTCCGGTATCAGCCATGTTTAGCCAGGTGGTGCGCGTGACGGAAAAAGAGAACGAGCCGTTTGAATATGGTTGTCAGTTTTTGGAGCTGACCGAGGACGATCAGGAGCAGATCACGCAGAACATTTTTGCGGCCCAGCGGCAAAAGCGGGGACGTTCTTAACCTCCGAAAGGACGTTTCAGGCAGATGAAGACCGGGAGGACTGCCCTATGCGGATGATAATTGCTCCGGCAAAGAAAATGACGGTTGATACAGACAGCTTTGCGGTAGACGGGACGCCCGTTTTTCTGGAACAGGCCGAACGGCTCAAGACCATTTTGCAGGGGATGTCCGCCAAGGAGCTGCAAGAACTTTGGAAGTGCAGCGACGCCATTGCGAAGCAGAACACGGAACGGCTGACGGATATGGATCTGCGCCGCTGTCTCACCCCGGCCATTCTCGCCTATGAGGGAATTCAATACCGTTACATGGCTCCGGGCGTTATGGCGGAGGCCCAGCTGGATTATCTCCGGGAACACCTGCGGATTTTGTCCGGCTTATACGGCCTCTTGCGGCCCTTCGACGGAGTGACGCCCTACCGTCTGGAAATGCAGGCCAGGCTCTCCGCAGACGGCTGCCGGGACTTGTACGGATTCTGGGGAGACCGTCTGGCCGGCGCGCTGGCCGCAGAAACAGATCTTGTGTTAAATTTGGCCTCTAAGGAGTACAGCCGGGCGGTGGAACCCCATCTGCCCAAAACGGTCCGGTTTGTCACCTGTATCTTTGGCGAATGGAAAGACGGAAAAGTTATCGAGAAAGGAACCATGTGCAAAATGGCCCGAGGTCAAATGGTGCGCTGGCTGGCGGAGAACAACGTTAAGAATTTATCGGATATTCGGGCCTTTGACCAGCTTGGGTATCAGTTTCAAACGGAGCATTCGGCAGAAAATCACATGGTATTTTTGAAGAATGCTTCCAAATAAAAGCCGCCGCGCCGCAGTTCCCTGCGGCACGGCGGCTTTTGCCGGCCATTTTTTGATAGTCTCGATGTCTGGTTTACTCACCTTTATATACCGGCTCCCGCTTTTCCAGGAAAGCGCTGACGCCCTCTTTGAAATCGGCGTGCCGGGCCATATAACGGGTATAGGTGACTTCCAGCTCATTTTTACGATGCATTTGAAAATTCTCCTGCTCATTCATGCAGGCTTTCAGATACCGCAGCACCAAGGGACCGCGTTTGCACAATTCTTTTGCCTTGGCAATTGCCGCAGGCATCAGCTCGTTCAGCGTGTCAACAACCATGGTGATGCCGCCGTATTTGTCATGAAGTTCCTCCGCCGTGATGAAGGAGCCGCAGTAGCACATATCCCGCTGAACCTGCGGCGGCAGAATCCGTGCCAGATGTCCGCAGCCGCCGACAACGCTTAGTTTAGCTTCCGGCGCGCCAAAAAGTGTGCCTTTTACGGAGATGGAGATGTCTGCCCCCGCCGGATAACACACGCCGCCGCCCAGGCAATGGCCATGTACCGCGCAAATCAGCGGGACGCGCAGGTCATACAGCGCTTGCGCACCGTCATAATAAACCTCTTGCGTGTTGGTAACATCCTTGTCCAAAATGCTCTGATAAAACCGTTTGATGTCCACTCCAACGCAAAACGTTTTCAAATCTGAATGCATGATGCATACCCAGATATCGTCATCCTGGTTGATATAATCGCAAAGCAGCAGAATTTCCTCCTGCATGACACCGCTGACCGCATTGACCGGCGGGTTATGGAGCGTCATATATGCAATGTGGTCCTCAACCGACAAAAACACCTGCTGGAGTGTGCGGCCATTTACCGCGTCAACCGTTCGTTTTGACATGATTCAATCCTCCCCGCCATAGCGTTCCCTGTATGCCGCCCAAAGCTGTTCTCGGAATTTGGGATGGGCAATTTCAATCAGCAGCTTTGCCCGCTGCCGGAGGCTCTTTCCCCGCAGATTGGCAACGCCATATTCCGTAACGATATAATGCGCGTCGGTCCGTGTGGTAGTAACGGTGGTGCCCGGTTCAAACACCGGGACAATCCGGGAAACCTCGCCGTGTTTTGCCGTGGAGGGCATGGCCAGAATGGCCTTGCCGTCGGGACACATGGCTGCGCCCCGGACGTAATCCAACTGGCCGCCAATGCCGGAGAACTGTTTGGCGCCCATGGATTCAGAGTTTACTTGACCATTGAAATCCACTTGCAGACAGGAATTGATTGCAACCACTTTCGGATTCTGACAAATCACCGCGGGATTATTCACATAATCCACCGTTTTCATCAAAACATCCGGATGATTGTCCACAAAATCGTACAGTTTCTTGGAACCCATCAGAAAAGCGGCTACCATTTTTCCTTTGTCCAGCGTTTTATTCGCTCCTGTGATAATGCCTTTTTCATACAAGTCTACTACGCCGTCTGAGAACATTTCAGAATGGATGCCCAGATCTTTTTTGTCTTCGAGGAATTTCAACACCGCATCAGGAATGGTGCCGATCCCCAGCTGCAAGGTGGAACCATCCTCCACCAGTCCGGCAATGTTGCGGCCAATAGCCTCCTCTGTCGCGCCAATCACGCCGCCGCCCAGCTCCGGAAGGGGTGTGGACGCCTCTACGCAGCAGCTTAACTGGGAGATGTGAAGGAAGGAATCCCCCATTGTGCGGGGCATCTGGTCGTTTACCTGTGCAATGACCAGTTTGGCATTCAGCGCGGCGGGTTTGGTTCCGCCCACGCTGACGCCCAGCGACACATATCCATGCTGGTCCGGCGGCGTGACGGAAATCAGCGCCACGTCAATCGGAAACGTGCCGTCGGAGAAAAAGCGGGTGGACTGATGGTAGAAAAAAGGTGTGTAATCCGCCCGGCCCTCCTGAACGGCTTTTCGGGTAGCACCGCCGACAAACATGGCGTTATGACGCATATGCCCCGCCATTTTCGGCTGGCAGTATTCGCCCTTTCCCATGGGAACCCAATGGACAATTTCTAAATTTTGGAACTGTTCATAGTTGCGGACAAGCGCGTCCACCAGGACCGGAGGTTCATTGGCCGCATGGCCGAAAAAGACACGGGAACCGTTCGGTATATGCTTTACGGCGTCATCCGCCGTAACCAGTTTTGATGCGTAAAGTTTTTGCCAGTCCTCCATCATGCATAAGACCTCCTGAAAAAATCTTTTGGCGCGTCCGGCGCCCTGAAAAGGAGGCTGGACGCCGTTTGTCTCATTTCTTGCGGGCGAGTACGGCCTTGACCGCCTGGATAATGTCGTCTTTGGTCATGCCGAAGATTTTCTTCAGATAATCAACGGACCCGACTTCTCCGAAGCGGTCCGGCACGCCGACACGGTGCAGCGGCGCGGGGCAGGTTTCACACAGCGCCTCCGCCACTGCGGAACCCAGGCCGGTCAGAATGTTGTGGTTTTCCACGGTGACAATTGCACCCGTTTCCTGAGCGGCGGCGGCAATGGCCTCCCGGTCGACAGGCTTCCAGGTGAACATATTCAGCACCCGGACAGAGATCCCCTCTGCCGCCAGTGCATCCGCGGCGGCCAATGCGTCAGAGGTGCAGTAACCGGAGACAATGATGGTTGCGTCCGTTCCTTCCCGCAGGAGAGCGGCCTTTCCAATCTCAAAGGTGGAGCCTTCTTCATAAATCTGGTCAGTCACTTTCCGGGTTGTGCGGAAATAAAACACGCCGTACCGGTCCTTGGTCTGCCGCATCAGGTCCGCCAGCATAACGGAGTCCGCAGGCTCGATCAGGGTGACTTCCGGGATGGCCCGCATCAGGCCCATATCTTCAATCGGCATATGGGTTCCGCCGTTGTAAGAGGCGGTAATGCCGGCGTCCGTGCCAAACATACGGACATTGAGCTTTGCGTAAGCGGCGGAGATGTAAACCTGGTCGATCACCCGGCGGGCGGCGAAGGGACCGAAGGTCTGGGTAAAAGGCTTCATGCCCACCGCAGATGCGCCCGCTGCAACGCTGATCATATTGGCTTCCTGAATTCCGCAGTCAATTCCGCGGTCGGGGTATTTTTTGCAGAATTCCACCATGCCGGTGGAATTGATCACGTCGCAGTCAAAATAGGCAACAGCGGGATCTGCGGCGGCCAGCTCGTCCATGACGGCGGCAAAAGCCACACGCATTTCAGCCTTTTCCGGCTTAATTTCAGAAACAACTTTATACATGGAATCAACCCTCCTGTTCCAGCGCGGCAATTTTGTTGTTCAGCCACTGGATTGCGGCGTCATAGTCCTCCTGACTGAACCGGATGAAGTGATTATAGAACATTTCCTCGGCAAAGCAGCAGTCTTTGCCCTTTACAGTGTTCAGTACAATCATGGTTGGCTTGGCGCTGCACTGCTCCGCCTGCTCAATAGCACCGGCAATGGCGGAAACATCGTGGCCGTCCACCTCCAGAGCGTTCCAGCCGAAGGCCTCGAATTTGGCCCGCAGGTCGCCCAGGTCGCAAATGTCTTTCGTCCAGCCGTCCAGCTGTTTTTTGTTGTAATCCACAAAGGCTGTCAGATTGGAGAGTTTTTTGGTTGCGGCAAACAAGGCGGCTTCCCAGACCTGGCCTTCGTCGCACTCGCCGTCGCCCAGAATGGTGTAGACGCGATTGGTTTTTTTCTGGCACTTCAGCCCCCAGGCCACGCCTACGGCGCAGGAGACGCCTTGACCCAGAGAACCGGTTGTCATGTCAATGCCAGGCGTATGGAGCCGGTCGCAGTGGGACGGCAGGCGGGTTCCCTCTTGGTTCAGCGTTTCCAGCTCCTCCATGGGGAAATAGCCCTTGCAGGCCAGCGTTCCATAGACAGCAGGACCGCAGTGGCCTTTTGAAACGACTAACCAGTCGCGGCCCTCCCACTGGGGATTCTTGGGGTCGATTTTCATGGCCTCGCCATAGAGCACCGCCATCAGCTCGGCCATGGACATGGAGCCGCCCACATGGCCGCCGTGAAAGGCGTTCATGGCCCGCAGGGCGGCCTTGCGGATGTTGGCCGCAAAGATGTTCAGTTCTTTTGCACTTTTTTTCATTGCAAGCTCTCCTTATCAATAAACAGACTGATAAATTTCCACCATATCCTCTACGGTGAGCGGTACATAGTTGTTGTTCAGCAGGCGGGTCTGTCCGGCCGCCACACCTTCGGCAAAGCCCTGAAACTCGCTGTCGGAAATGCCGAACTCCCGCAGAGGCTTCCGGGGCTGCACCGCGTCAAAAAGAGCAAAGGCTTTTTCCAGCGCATCGCCGGCGGGAACGTCTAAAAGTTCCCCAAACAACGCCTCCAGGCGGTTCAGCTTGCCAACGGGCTGTTTTTCCTTGTACTTGCGGAACGTTGCTGCAAACACGAGCTGGTTTGCCTCGCCGTGGGGGATGTGGTAGCCGCCGCCTAAGGGATAGCTGAGGGCATGGACAGCCGCACAGCCCGCAGAGCAGAACGCCAGACCGGCATACATGGAGGCGATTTGGAATTCCTTGGCCCGGTCCGTCCAATGCTCCGGACCGTTCTCAATTACATAACGATAGCCCTGAAGAATGGATGTAATCGCGTTGATGGAAAACAGCTCGGAAATGGGGGTTGCCTTCGGGGAGAGGAAGGATTCCACCGCATGAATCAGGGCGTCAATCGAGGAGGTGGCAAAGAATTTGTAAGGCAGGTCATACAGGAGCTCCGGAATTAAAACGGCCTTTTTTACAAACATCAGGTCGTTATTCAAACCCCGTTTTGTGTGCAGGGATTCCAGCTCCACCGAGCAGGCGTTGGTGACTTCGCTGCCAGTGCCGCAGGTGGTGGGCACGGCGTAGACATCAAATTGCAGGGTAGGTTTCTCCGCATCGGGGCTTAAATCAAACAAGGCCTCAGTTTTGTCCGCGGAGGTATGGAGCGAAAGCATTTTGGCGGTATCCATTACTGCGCCGCCGCCAATGGCGATCATCCGCTTGAGGCCCTTGGGCAAATCTGCGCGGAGCGCGTCCACCATAGCGGTAGTAGGCTCGCCTTTGGCATAGGATTCCAGAAACGCAGAGCCGCAGGGCAGGTGGAGCGGCTGGATATATTTTTGATAGAGAAATTCATTGGTGAGAATAAAATCCTCCGGTCCGAGGGCCTCATGGTCCACGAACTCCCGAAACGTGTCCACAAACACCAAATTGGTATGCATTTTGAATTCTGACATGGAACAGACGACCTCCTGTATGAAAGTAGAGATATGGAAGCGGCTGTTTCATGGAACCGGTTCCATGAAACGGCGGGAATAAGCGGCGGAGCTGCGGCAACCTGGCAAACTCCGCCGCCGTTTTCACTTATAACCATAAATTATACGCGTTTCATTGTCAATTCTTTTTTTGCAGAATGTCCGATTTTCGTGATTTTCCCAGTTTCCAAGGCAAATAATAAGCGATATTCACAAAGATGAGGAATTGAAATTTGTGAATAAGGGGCGGTTTCCTTGTATGGAACCGGTTTTATGCAATTTAGCAAAGGGAAACGACGATTTCTCGTTGAAAGATACAAAAAGCGGCCGGAGATCAAAAAAACTGTTGACAGAATGCATATCAGGCGGCTAAGATGAAGTCAGAATTTCCGACAGAAGCCGCCGGGAAAAGGGGGGATTTGCAGCGTGCCAGACCGTATCACGATTTCAAAAATTGCCAGCGAGGCAGGCGTTTCCAAGGCCACCGTCTCCCGCGTGCTGAACAGCCGGCCCGGTGTGCTCCCAGAGACTTGGGACCGTGTCATGACGGTGATTGACAAGTATCAATTTCAGCCCAATATCCATGCTTGCAGCATTTCTCAGCATCGCTGCCGCTGCATCGGCGTGGTCTTTACGCTGGATATCGACTATGTGTTTCGGAACCCGTTTTATACGGAGATGCAGCGGGTTATTTTGAAGGTTGCCAAGGCGCATGGCTATGAGGTGCTGGTAATCTGCTGCGAGGAACTGAAGGAAGCCATGAATGCCGTGATGGAGAAACGGGTGGACGGCTTGATTTTGATCAGTCCCCGGCAGGATCAGAGCAGCGCGGTTCAGGATATGGTGAAACGGGGGATTTCCCTGGTGTGCTTGGGGCGTGTGCGGGAAGATGTCCCGTGTTTCCAGGTTTGTACCAACAACTATGAAGGCGCAGTGATGGCAATGCGGCACTTGGGTGAGCTTGGACACCGCCGGGTTGGCTATATCAATGGTCCCCACTTTCTTTTTTCCAGTGCGGAACGCTACCGCGCCTATTGGGATACCATGGAAAAATGGAAGTCGCCGGTTACGGCGGGGCTTGTGCAGGAGGGAAATAACTCCATTGAATCCGGCTATACCGCCGCAACTGCCATTTTTGAGGCAAATCCGGACATTACCGCACTTTTTGTTGCGTCGGACTTGATGGCAATTGGCGCGCTGAATGCCATCAAGGACCGGGGAATGTCCATTCCGGAGGAAGCCGCGGTCGTAGGCTTTGATAATGTTCCCATCTCCAAGCAGTTCACGCCATCCCTGACCACCATTGACCAGCATATCCACAAAAAAGCAGAGACCGGCATGGAACTGCTGCTGGATATGATTGAAGGACGGCCGCTCCCGGACCGGTACTGCATCGAAGTGCCGCCGACCTTGGTGACCAGGGGCAGTACCGGACGGAACCGGCAGGAAAGAGGCCGGGGGCGGACGGCGCGATAAGAACATACCGGCATCAAAATTGATTGCCGGTATTTCTTCCAGGCGTCATGTAACCGATTCCATGACGCGGTATTGTTTCAAGGTCATGAAAATGACCTGCTCGTTTGCCTATTTTTGAAACCGGTTCCAAGCTGGATGGAAGCGGCGTATATGGAAATTGACAACAGAAAAACTGTTGGCTCCGGTTTTGTTTGGATAGGAAAACTTGGTTTCAGGATTCCTGCCGGCTTTGCATGATTGCAGGCGGCTGGGGGAAACATACTGAAATCCCAAAAGGAGGGAATATCGGAAGACGGAAAGAAAAGAAGCGGCCGTAATAACAAGAATTAAGAAAATGAAAGGAAGCGCTCTCATGAAAAAGAAACTTGCATCCGTTTTATTATCGGTCCTGATGGTGTTTTCTCTGGCGGCCTGCGGAGGGGACAACAGCGGCAATCCTCCTCCTTCTGACAGCAGTTCCCAGGGAAACTCCGCGGATTCCGCGAAAGCGGTGAATCTGAAATTCAATTTCGTGAAAAGCAGCACGGACCCGGAATATGAATGGTATGACGCCTATTTTGCAGAGATTGCCGAGGCGTCCGGCGGCTGCATTACCTACGACCTGTATCCCTCGGAAGGACTTGGCCCCTCGGCGGATATGCTGGAAGCCGCGTCCCAGGGCGAACCGGTCATTGTCGACTGCGACACGTCTTACCTTGCCAACTATGTGCCCGACTGGGCGGCGGCAATGGCCCCCTACCTGATTCAAACGCCGGAGCAGATTGAGAAGCTGTGGAAAAGCGATGTCGGTCAAGAGCTGTGCGCGGCTCTGGAGGAAGTCGGCCTGCATTTGATCGACCTGCATTATTTCGGCACCCGAAACCTCATCTGCAATACCCGCGTGACCAGCCGCGCAGACATTGGCAAACTGAAGATCCGCTGTGCCGCAACAGCCGGATGGAATGAGGTTGTCCGGGTCCTGGGCGGAAACGCCACCAATACCGCCTGGTCTGAGACCTATCAGGCGCTGTCCTCCGGCGTAGCCGACGGGGCGGAGTCTCCATATGCGCTGCTGTATTCGGCCAAGCTGTATGAACCCTGCAAGTATATCATCAAAACCGAGCATCTTGTGGCGGCCACGGCAATTGTTATGAGCCAGAAGGTTTACGAGAGCCTGCCGGAAGAAGGCCGGAAAGCCATTGACGAGGTTGGTTCTGCCTACCCGGCAAAGGCGATTGAACTGGCCCAGGGCGTGGAACAGGAGTATATTGACAAGCTGCTGGAAGAAGGCGTTGAGATCGTTGAAATCGACAAGACGGAATTCATCGCAGCGGCTCAGGATACGCCGAATTATTTCCCCGAGTGGACCGATGGTGTTTATGAGCGTATTCAGGACGCTATTTCTTAATGGCATTTGCAAAGGTCCCCGGCTTCAAGCCGGGGACCTCGTAGAAAAGAGAAGGAGGCCGCAGTGAAAACAATTCGAGATGTGATCGCAAAGATCGAGGTCGTTGTGAGCGGAACGGCTTTTGTGGTGTTGGTTGGGGTGGTGGTGCTGAACGTATTTTCACGGTTTATCCTGTTGAAATCCTTTGCCTGGACAGAAGAAATTGCCTATCTTTGCTTCAACTGGTCGGTCTTTTTTGGCGCCTGCATCCTGTACCGGAATCAGGGCCTGATTTCCATTGACGCGGTAGTGGACCGCCTGCCGCCGAAAGCCCGGCATATTGTGCGGAGCATAACGTTTGCCATGATTTTTGTAATGTGCGCGGCGCTGACAGTCTGGGGATGGAAGTTCTCCATTGCCGCCTGGATTCGCCCCACGGCTATTTTGCAGATTCCCTATTTCTTTGTGGATGTCTCTATCCCGCTGGCCTGTGCCATTATGGCCGGCTATTCGGTGGACTTTTTTATCCGTTCTGTCCGCGGGCAGGACATCCAGCAGGCCGCGCTGGAAGAACGCGCATGAGAGAGGAGCGTAGCAAATGACTTTTTGGACCGTATTTCCCATCGCGCTGTTGTTTCTTTTATTCTTTCTGAAAATTCCGGTCGCGTTCGCCATGCTGATGGCCTCCGCCGCCTATTATCTCTTTAGCCCCGATTCGATGAATATTACCATGATGATTCAAAAGATGGTGGCGGCCAATTCGTCGTTTACCTATCTGGCCATTCCGTTTTTCACCTGTGCAGGCGTCATTTTCAACTACTCCGGAATTTCCAGGCGGCTGATGAATCTGGCGGAATGTCTGGTGGGCCACATGGTTGGAGGGCTGGGACACGTCAACATTGTGCTTTCGGCTCTGATGGGCGGTCTGTCCGGCTCCGCGAACGCAGACGCCGCTTTGGAGACGAAAATGCTGGTTCCGGAAATGGAGCGGCTTGGGTACGGCAGAGCTTTTTCCTGTGTTGTCACGGCAGCTTCCTCCTGTATTACGCCGATCATTCCTCCGGGAATCATTTTGATTTTGTACGCCACCGCCTCCAACGTTTCCATTGGCCGGATGTTTACCGCCGGGTATCTTCCCGGTCTGGTGATGATGATTCTCCTGATGACGCTGACCTATTGGATTTCCAAAAGCCGCGGCTACAAACCCAGCCGGGAAAAACGGGCGTCGGCGGGCGAATTGGGCAAAACGGCTCTGGATGCGGTGTGGGCGCTGTTTGTCCCCTTTGGCATTGTGATGGGCTTGCGCTTCGGCATATTTACGCCGACAGAAGCTGGAGCGATCTGCATTGTGTATGCGGCTCTGGTGGGCGTATTTATCTATAAAGAGCTGAAGCCCGAGCATTTGGGAGCCATTGTCATGGAGTCGGTTACGGCTACCGCCGGCGTTATGTTCATCCTGGCGGGAGCGCAGGCATTTTCCTCTTATCTGACCTGGGAACGCCTTCCCAATATAATTTCGGAATTTATGATCCGCAGCATCAATTCTCCGGTCGTCTTTCTGCTGATGGTAAATGTACTGCTGTTGGCCGTCGGCTGCTTCTTTGACGGAGGCGCTGCAATGATTCTGCTGGCCCCTCTGCTGGTGCCCGCGGCAGAATCTCTGCATATTGATCTGATACACTTCGGCATTATTCTTTCCATCAATCTGACCATCGCCGGTTTTACTCCGCCGTTTGGCTCGATGATGTTTGTAACAACATCCATTGCAGGCGTGAAAATTGAGGATTATACAAAAGAGGCTCTGCGTTACATTGCCTGCATGATTCTGGTTTTGCTGATGATCACATTCATTCCACAGATCACCCTGATCGTGCCGAACCTGCTGGGAATGTGACAGGAGGGAAATGGGGATGCAGTTGTCCGTTTCGACGTTTTACCTGCCGTTTGATCAGATTCGGGAGGAAATTTCCGCCCTGGAGGAAGCAGGAGTCGATTGGTTCCATGTGGATTTTATGGACGGAAACTTTGTAGACAATCTCGGCATGGGGATTCAGGACCTGGACGCCGTGCGCCGGTGTACGGAAAAAACCATAGATGTCCATATGATGGTGCAGTCTCCCGAACGCTATGTGGAGCTTATGGCAGAGCATGGAGCGGATATCATTCACATCCATCCGGAGTCTGCAAAGCAGCCGGCCGCCGTTTTGCAGCGTATCCGGCGGCTGGGACTGAAATGCGGCGTAGCCGTCAGCCCCAGTGTGTCCATTGCGTCCATTGAGGAGTTGCTGCCGCTGACCGATTTTATTCTGCTGATGTCGGTGAATCCCGGCTTTGCAAACCAGAGCTACCTGGAGCATGTCGAAAAAAAGGCAGCGCGTCTGGCCGCCATGCAGGAGACATACGGTTATACGGTAATGATGGATGGAGCGGTAAATATAGAGGCCATCTCCCGGCTGTGCGGAAAAGGAATCTCCGCGTATGTTCTGGGAAACCGCGTGCTGCTGGACCGAGAAAGGGAATGCTATGCGGAAGCTGTGCGCAGCATCCGGGCTGTGTGGGAAAATATGGGAAAAGGAGTGACAACATGAGAGCAATTGTTGTAGAAAAACCTGGGAAATACAGCATGAAGGAAGTACCGGACCCCAGGATTCAAAATCCAAACGAGGTTCTGGTGGAAATTATGGCGGTTGGAATTTGCGGCTCCGACATCAGTCTGCTGCACGGCGGAAACGCCGCCGCTACATATCCCCGCATTCCAGGCCATGAGATGACCGGACGTATCCAGGCGGTTGGAAGCGCCGTGACAAAGGTCAAGGCAGGCGACCGGGTCATAGTAGAGCCGATTCGTTATTGCGGAACGTGCCATGCCTGCAAGCGGGGTCGTTTTAACGCCTGCCGTTACCTTGAAGTGATCAGCGTCCATGCCGACGGCGGCTTCTGCGAATATTTTGTCTGTCCGGAAACGGAGGTCCATCTTCTGCCGGACGGCATTTCGTACGAGCTGGCGACGGCAATTGAACCCTGTACGATTGGCGAGCAGGCAAATGCACGGGGAGATGTGCGGGAAGGGGATACCGTTTTGGTGCATGGAGCCGGTCCGATCGGCTTGGTGATTGTGGATGTGGCAAAACGGATTGGCGCACGTGTCATTGTGTCGGAGCCCAGTGAAATTCGGAGGACGGCGGCGCTGGAATTTGGGGCGGATTTTGTCATCAACCCGCTCCGTGAGGACTTGAAGTCCCGTGTACTTGCGCTGACGGACCAGGCCGGACCAAACACAATTTTTGACGCCGCGGGAATTCCGAGCCTGTTACAGCCCTCCCTGGAACTTCTGGCGACAGCTGGAACCATGGTGCCCATGTCCTTCAACCCGAAGCTGACAGAAATTTCCTGTCAGCCGGTCAACATGAAGGAATTGACCATAGCCGGAACCCGTCATCAAAGAATGATGTTCCCGAAAGTAATCCATGATTTGGACAACCGAATGGATATGCTGCAAAAATATGTGACCCATACCTTTCCGCTGGAACAATATGAGGAGGCGTTTGCCCTGTTCCAGGACAAGGAGTCGGACGCCCGCAAAATTGTCCTGACAGTAAAGAGCGGAAAATAGGAGGAAATCAAATGTCCGTTGAAAAAACGCTTAAAAAGCTGTATTCCCTGGAAAACAAGGTGATTCTGCTCACCGGCGCAGCCGGAGGCATTTGCAGTGTGATGGCGCAGACGCTGGCGGGAGCCGGGGCCGTTTTGGCGCTGTGCGATGTGCAGGAGGAGGCGGTTCAGAATTTGTGCCGGTCTTTGGAAGGAACCGGACATACGGCGTACCGTCTGGATCTGCTGGACCGGCAGGATATTTCAGCGTGTGTTTCCAAGGCGCTGGATACATATGGTCGGATTGACGGTCTGATCAACGGCGCGGGAATCAGCAAACGCATCGGTATGCTGGATGTAGACGACGCCTTGTATGAGAGAATTATGGATGTAAACTTGAAGGCCGCTTTTTTCATGTCCCAGGAAGTGGTTTTGAAAAGTATGCGCCATACCGGCGGAAAGATTTTGAATATTGCATCGTATAATTCCACAAGCGTTTGCGGCGGCAGTTCCGTATATGCCGTCAGCAAAAGCGGCCTGCTTGGGCTGACGCGCTCCATGGCGGTGGAGTGGGGAAAATTCAACATTCAGGCAAACGCGATTGCGCCGGGCTTCATCGACACTCCGCTGACCAGCGAACTCAAGGAGGACCCGATTCGGCATGGGCGGATTCAGGAAATGACCTGCTGCCGCCGGATGGCCCGTCCGGAGGAACTGATGGGAATGACCGTGCTGCTGATGTCTCCGGCATCCAGCTACATGACCGGGCATGTGTACAATGTAGACGGCGGCGCGCTGATTGGCGGCAGCCCCTGGCCGTTCCCGACAAAATATTAAGGCGCGATCAGGCGTCTGCATTCAGAGCCATCACGGAATTGGCTTCCAGGAAGCAGGGATTTTTCCAGTCCCTGCTTCCTTCATTTTGGGGCGGGCAGCAAATCCATTCACCGGTGAAAATGCGTACCGGCCGAAAGGGCACTTTACTTTTTCCATACCGTCGATTATAATAGATCGCATCAGGTCCAGGAAAATTTCAGGAAACCGCCGGGATTTTGTATCCCAAACCCCGTGATTTCAAAGAAAGGATGAGTACATTTGGATTTATCGCTGTTGTACGATGCCAAGGGCTGTCATGTTCCTTTGGCAGAGCAGATCGCAGAGCGGATCAATCAGCTGATCATTGACCAGAAGCTGACTGAAAATGACAAGCTCCCCACTGAATTTGAGCTGATGGAGATTTTGGACGTTGGAAGAAGCACGGTGCGGGAGGCATTGAAAATCCTGGTTGCGCGGAATGTGCTGGAAATCAGGCGCGGAAAAGGGACGTTTGTCTGCAAGCATCCAGGCATGAACAAGGACCCTCTGGGATTTGCCTATATGCAGGACAAAATGCGTCTGGCCCACGAGCTGATGGAAGTGCGAACGCAGATTGAGCCATGGACCGCCTCTTTGGCGGCGCAGCGGGCGACGAAAGCTGATATGGAGGAATTGTGCGGCTACTGCGAAAAGGTGACGGACATGGACCTTCCAGAGCGTCAGCACCGGGAAGCAGACCTGGCGTTCCATGTGTGCATTGCGCATTGTACGCATAATCAGGTCATCTGCAATCTGACGCCGATTATCACACATTCCGTCCAAGTGTTTTCTGACATCAGTGAACGCATTATCCGCCTGAAAACCCGGATATCACACCAGCAGATCTGCGACGCAATCTGCGCCGGAGACTCTCAGGCCGCCCGTGCAGCGGTTCTGTCGCATTTGGAGGCGAACCGGGAAAACTGGGAAAAAATTGCGCGGGAATCTGCGGAAAAGGTGTCCACCAGCTGATCAGAGCAATATGGCTATTCAAATCCCACAGTTTTCACGTCGGGAGAACGCAAATCCTTTGCGGAATTTGACGAGAAACTCTTGACAAACCGCTGTGGGACGTTTATAATGACTGTATTGTCTGACGTAAGACAAGCAGATGTAAAGGACGAGCAATTCATCACGCGAAACGACAAACATTTTAGGAGGAAAATGGTATGAAAAGATTTCTTGCAGCAATTCTTTCCCTTATGATGCTCCTGTCACTTGCCGCGTGCGGCAGCTCCAGCGGAGACAGCAGCTCCGGCAGCGGGAACGCCGGAACCAGCGGCGCCCCTCCAGCCGAGGGCAGCGGAGAGGATGCCAACACTTGGGGCGAGGCGGAAAACACCTGGCTGTCCTGCATTTCCTCCAACCTTCTGGACGGGGAGCATCCCTTCTATCAGGCCCAGGTTTTCTTTGACCAGTGCCTGCGGGAAGAAACCAACAACAAGTATGGCCTGGATATCTACGTTGGCGGACAGCTTGGCTCTGACTCCGAAATGGTAGAGGGCTGTCTGAACGGTACTTACGAATTTGTTCTAAACAGCAGCGGTCTTTTTGCCAATATTTCAGAGGATTTCAATATCTTCGATCTGCCCTATCTGTTTTCCAGCAACGAGCACGCTTATGCGGTCATGGATGGTGAAATTGGCCGGAACGCCCTCAAAAGCCTGGAAAACTATGGAATGGTGGGCCTTGCCTATGGCGAGAGCGGCTTCCGCAACATCACATCCAGTTTTGCAATCAATGGCCCCGAAGATATGAAGGGGATGAAGCTGCGGACGATGGATGTACCGATGCATATTGAATTTTTCAACCTTCTCGGCGCAAATGCAACGCCGATGGCGATGACGGAGGTTTTTACCTCTTTGCAGCAGGGCACCATTGACGGACACGAAAACCTGAGCATGGGGATCCTCTCAAACCGCATTTACGAGGTCAATCCGTTTGTCGCTGTCAGCGAGCATATTTATACGCCGATTGTGTACGCCATGAATGCGGACTATTTCAACGGCCTCCCGGAAGAGGATCAGGAAGCCATTCGCCGCGCGGCGGTCCGCAGCGTGGAAATGCAGCGTCCGGATGCTCAGCGGCAGAACAACAAGGCCCTGGAGGTAATGGAACAGGAATACGGCGTGACCATCACTCATGTAGACAAGGAAGCCTTTATGGGAATTGCGGATGCCATGTACGCAAACCACCCGGAATACAGCGAGTTAGTGGCGCAGATTCGCGGGATGGACCCTGCGCGGTAAAGCCGTTTGGAAGGACACAGCTTTATGAAACGATTCAAAAAGCTCTGCACCCGGTTTGAATCCATCATTCATGTGATGATTGTCGCAATCGCAGTGATCATGATGGTGATTGGCATTTTGCAGATTTTGTTCCGCTATGTGTTTTCATCTTCGCTCTCCTGGTCGGAGGAAAGCATTCGTTATCTTCATGTATGGCTGGTCACAATTGGCGGAACGGTCTGCTTCTACCGCGGAACGTTTTCCGTGATTACACTGATTTCGGATAAAATCGAGGCAAAATCCAAAATTGCGGGGAAATTGCTTGCCGTTCTGCGGTTTGTGTTTCCGGTGGTGTTTTACGGAATTCTGCTTGTGGAGGGCTGGCAGGTGTGCGCGGCCTACACCGTGAAAAAGGCGGCGGCAACCCAGATTCCTATGAGCCTGGTTTACGCCTGCATTCCGCTGGCGGGACTGATTGGAATTCTGTTCAGCATTGCGAAACTCCCGGACTTTCTCAAGGAGATGAAGGGAGGGGAGGAATAAGTGGATCTTGCGGCAATTGTACTCGTGGTTTCCCTGATTGTTTTTATGGCCATCGGGATTCCCATTACGTTCAGTCTTGGAATGTCCTCCATACTGGCCATTCTGTTAAGCAAGCCGTTACAGCTCTCCTTAGTGGCAACGAAACTGTTCGCGGGAGCGGACTCCTTCCCCATTCTGGCCGTGATTTATTTCATGATTGCGGGAGAACTGATGCTTCAGGGCGGACTGACCAAGCGTCTGGTAGCGTTATTCCGAAAAGCGTTGGGGTGGCTTCCTGGAAGCATGGTTGTCATTTCCTTTGTAACCTGCGCGTTTTTCGGAGCGATTTCCGGTTCCGCCCTGGCAACGACGGCGGCCATCGGAAATGTGATGTATCCTGAGATGACGAAGGATGACGAATACCCCGTTCCGTTTGCGGCTTCGGTGCAGGCGGTGGGCGGTACCCTGGGGACGATGATTCCGCCGTCTCTGCCGCTGATATTGTATGGCTGTTTAAGCGGCACATCGGTTTCCAGCCTGTTTATTGCAACCATTATTCCGGGACTTCTGATGATGTTGATTTACATTGTCACCGGTTTGGTTCTGGCCCGCCGGGCCGGCTGTGGAAAAAACGATAAAGCAGAAGCTGCGGATGATAAAAGCCTTTGGGCGGTATTCAAGGAGGCGTTTTGGGCGCTGCTGTCTCCGGTTATCATTCTGGGCGGGATTTACGGCGGCATTTTCACAGCAACAGAAGCGGCCATCGTTGCTTGTGTGTATTCCCTATTCATTGGTATTTTCGTGTACAAGGAATTGAACCTCAAAACGGCAAGCAGGGCGATTCTCTCCGCGGCCCGGTCCAGTGCATCCGTAATGTTCCTGTGCTGCTGCGCCACGTTGTTTGGCTACTGCATGACCGTTCTGGGCCTGCCGCAGATGGTGACGGGCGCGATGACACAGTTCATTCACAGCCCGATTATTTTCCTTTTGGGTGCAAATGTAATTTATCTGTTCTGCGGTATGTTTGTAGATGCAACGACCGCCATCTTGCTGGTGTGTCCGCTGCTGTATCCGGCGGCGGCGGCGTTTGGCGTGGATCTGGTGCAGTTTGGCGTCATTACGGGAATCAATCTTTCCATGGGAATTGTAACGCCTCCCTTTGGCGGGTGTATGTTTGTTGCAACCGGCCTGGACAAGCGGATTACATTGGAGGGCCTGTATAAAGGCGTACTGCCTTATTGCCTGACCGGCTGCGTTGGTATTTTGCTGATTACGTTTGTGGAACCGCTTTCTATGTTTCTGGTCAACATCATGAAATGATTTGCGCAGCGGCGCCGCTTCCCGGCGGCGCCGTTTTTCAAAATTGGGATAGGAAAGGAATGCATGGAAATGTTTGATTTGATTTTCCGAAACGGAAAGGTCTTTGATTCCGTCCAGGCTTGTTTTACAAAGCAGGACGTAGCCGTCATGGGGGACAAAATTGCAAAGGTGGGGAATTTGCCAGGCGAAACGGCAGCGGTGGAAATTGATGCAGAGGGCTGTATGGTGGTCCCCGGCCTGATTGACGGACATTTGCATTTGTTTACAAAAGGGTCGGACGAGGGGATTCCGCCGGACCTCTCCCTGCTGCCCAACGGCATCACCGCCGCTGTGGACGGAGGAACCGCCGGTGTTTCGACTTACGACGCCTTTCATCAGATCGACATTCAGAACAGCCTTGCCAGTGTAAAAGCCTGCTTGAACGTCTCGTCCCTGGGAATGCTTCATGCAAAAGTTTTTGAAAACACAAGGGTGGAGGACTATGAAGAAGCCCGTCTGCTGGAAACGGCCCAACGTTATCGGGGGGAGATCATTGCGCTGAAACTGCGGTACAGCCTGGATTTGAATCCTCAAATGCCCATTCATGCGCTTGCGCGCTGTGTGGAACTGGCGGAGAAAATGGAACTGCCGCTGGTGGTCCATGTTACAAATCCGCCGGTGGATATGTCCGCAATTGCGGACAAGCTTCGTCCGGGAGATGTATTCTGCCACTGCTTCCAGGGAAAAGGGAATACGATTCTTGCGGAAAATGGCCGTGTGAAAGCGGCGGTCTGGGAAGCAAAACGGCGCGGCGTCCTGTTTGACGCAAGCAACGGCACAAACAATTATTGTCACGCCATTGCACAGGCGGCAATGGCAGAGGGATTTTATCCAGATTTCATTACAACGGATGGCAGTCATGTATTTCACTCGTATTACAAGCCCCGCTGTTTTACGCTGCCCTATTTGATGTCAAAATATCTTGCCTTGGGAATGTCGCTGGAAGATGTATTTCAAAGGACCACATGGAATGCCGCCCGTTTTGCGGGATGGACGCGGAAAGGCGTTCTGGCTGAAGGGTTTGACGCGGACATCTCCGTTTTCAAGAGCGTAAGAAAGGAGGCTGTTTTTGCAGATTTCCGGGATGATATTATCCGGGGAGACGTACTTTTGGTTCCCCAGATGACGGTCAAGGCAGGGACCATCGTATATCGTCAGGTTACATTTTCGTAAATGCAGAGAAGGTTGCAGCAGTAATAAAACCGGAGAGCAGAAAATCTGCTCTCCGGTTTTCTCTCCGCCGCTATTTTCACAGCCTGTCCCGTTTAGAAGTTCTGCATCTGACCAACCCTGTGAAACACAAAACTGCCCGTTGCCAGAAGTCCGCCGTCTTCGCCGGTGATCTCCACATTCACAAATACCGTGGAATACCCCCGCCGGACCACCCGTGCCGCCGCCCGGATGGTTCCGCTTGGACGGTTGTCCAGGAAATTCAGACTGCCGGTCTGCGTCACGTAATGCCGCCCGTCGCTGTGGGCCGCCGTTCCCGCCGCGTTGTCCGCCATGGAGTACAGCGCGCCTCCATGAACCATGCCGTATGAATTCCGGCTCTCCGGCCGTATCTCCAGTTTATAAACCGCATAATCCAAACTGGCCTGTTCCAGCTCAAAAAAGTTATAGTGACTGAAGGTGTTCCGCCGGAGAGCGTCCTTTTGCTGTTCCGCCATTTCCATGATCCGCCCCTCCTTGTATAGTTCCGGTTCCGTATCGAAATTTTTGCCGCAGGTTTGCCGTCAGGGCAGCAGGCCCGCAAAGACCGGGGCCAATACGGCGGTAAGAATACCCGCCACCGCAATGGCAAGCCCGCTCATGGCCCCCTCAATCTCGCCCATTTCCAACGCCTTGGCGGTTCCAATCGCATGGCTTGCCGTACCAATGGCAATGCCTTTTGCCAAAGGATCCGTAATGTTCAAAAAACCGCACAGCCATTGCGCGCTTATGCCGCCCATGATGCCGGTGAGGATGATCACCGCACCGGCCAAAGGAGCCATCCCGCCCAGCGCGGCGGCAACGTCCATACCGATTGCAGTGGTCACTGATTTGGGCAAAAGCGTAACGGCCTGAAAGAATTCCAGCTTCAAAAGCCATGCCAAAAGAACGACGCTTCCCAAGCTCGTTGCAACGCCCGCGAAAATACCGGCAAAAATGGCCGCGGTGTTTTCCTTCAGAAGCTGCCATTTCTCATAGAGCGGTATCGCCAGACTCACCGTGGCGGGGAGCAGTAAATAGCTCACCGGTTCCGCGCTGGTCCGATATTCCGCGTAAGGCACCCGGAGCAGGCTCAAAAGCAAAATGACAAATAAGCTCCCCAGTAAAAGCGGGTTGCACCAGCCCTTTCCCGTTTTCCGGTTCACAAACGTCCCAAGGCCAAACGCCCCAAGCGTCAGCACAACGCCCCAGACGCCGCACCGGCTGAGATATGCTTCCAAAAGCTCATACATCGTTCTGCGTCTCCTTTTTCAAAAGCCGCCGTGTTTTCTGCGTCACCCAGCCGGATATTCCCATGACCAGCAGCGTCACCGGCACGATGGCGATCAAACAGGGAAGCAGCATAGCCCGCAGCTCGTCCCACAAATCCATGACGCCGACCGCCGCCGGAATGAACAAAAGCGGCAGAATCCCCACCAGAAAGCTCCCCGCCTCCTTCACCTGCTCCAGCCGGAAAACGCCCAGTTTCAATGCGGCCAGCATCAAAAGCAGGCCGTACACACTGGCGGGAACCGGCAGCGGCAGCAGAGCCGCCAGCAGTTCCCCCAGAAAACAGACCGCCAAAATGCGGCCAAATTGAGCAACCAGTTTCATCCTTCTCCACCTCTCCGCTACGCATCCGGCAAATTTGGTCTATTCTACCATGTTCAAACGCAAAAAACAATCCCGCCGGACAAAACAATTCCAGACGGGTTTTACAGGGCAAAATACGTTTGCCCCTTTTAAGGAGAGGGTTGCTATATCATAACGCCGGCAGTTTCTGCAAAACCAGATTGATATGGGAATGGTAATTGCCGTGTGGTATAATAAGCCCAGTAAATCGAAATGGCTATTTATCTTTTTTTATAATCACATAAAGGGTGAACGCGCGCATTGTAACAACAGCAAAAATAGCGCCAGCATCAGGACAGTTCACAGAAGCTCCAAGAATTCCAATAATCCAACTTCCTAGAAAACTAACGACAATTATTACAATAACTGCAATAATAATCATAAAAACGCTCCCGAGTAGATTGTGGTTTAGCGGGTGGTTCTTCTCTGGAAAGGGAGATGCTTTCATGCGGTTTGTTCTTGCGCAAAACGAAAAAAGGAATTATAATGAGTTCAGCCCTCTCTCCGCACCGACGATAAAACGCCGTTCAGCTCCGCGCCTAAAATCAAGACGTTTGCCGTCATATATAACCAGATCATCAGCACGATCACCGTCCCGATGGAGCCGTATAACATGGAGTAGTGCGCGAAATTCTCCACATAAAAGGAATAGAGCCAGCTCAAGGCCATCCATGCCGCCAGAGCCGCCAGGGTTCCCGGCCATACGTTTTTCCAGGCGGTAAAGCCGTCCTGCGCCAGCGCATAGAGGAAAAACAGCGCGAAATACCCCACAACCGCCGCCGCTGGAAACCGCATCCGCACCCACAATTCCGCGGTGAGCTGCGGGAGATGGAAACTGCCTACGGCATAAGATAAGATCCGTTCGCCCACCGTCATCAACGCCAGCGTCAGGGCGATGGTGAGAATCAGTAGAACCGTATATAGCAGCGTCTTGAACCGGTGAACCAGCGCGCGCCGGGGCGGTCCCAGATGGTACGCCGTCCGCACGGAGACCATCAGGGCGTTTGTGGCCCGCATCGGGAACCAGATGGAGAAAAACAGGCCAAACAGCATCAGCCGCAGGCTGGGGTTTTCCCCCACGTGAAGCAGGTAGGAGCGCACGATATCCACGATCTCCCTGGGCAGCAGCTCTCCCAGCGCGATGAGAATGGCGGTGACATTGAGATTTAGCAGACCCAGAAGCGCACTGATGAAAATGAGAAACGGAAACAGGGAAAACAGCAGATAAAACGCCAGAGCCGCGCTCTGTATCCCGACGTTGTGGCGTAAGTACCGCTGAAACAGCAGATAGGGAACCCGCCGCATCCGCCTCACTCCTTTCCGTGAGATTCTTCTCACAGCTTATGCGCCTGGGGAGAAACTCACTCCCATTTTTCCCAGATTTCCGGATGAAAACCCACCGTCGCCTCTTTTCCGTTGCGGACAATGGGCGTCCGAAAGAGTTCGGGGTGTTCCAGAAGGGTTTCCTCCCGGGCCTGGGGCGTGATATAGGCCATGTAGAAGGTTTCATAGGCGCGGCTCTTTTCGTTTACCAGCGCGTCGAAGCCGGTTTTCTGTTTCACCGTCTGGTATTCCCGCGGCGAGAGTCCCTTTGCGGGCAGGTCGATGTATTGGAATTTGATGCGGCGTTCCTTGAACCACCGCTGGGCCTTTTTCGTGTCGAAGCATTTTGAGGAACCAAAGATTTGGATATTCATAAACAGCGTTCTCCTTTTGACCGGTTTTTTATATTTCAGGGAGGTGTTTTTCATGACCGGGACCATCCAGCAGCTCAAAGCTCTGACGGACGCGACGGACAATATTGTTTTTTTCGGCGGGGCCGGGGTGAGCACGGAATCCGGCATCCCCGATTTCCGCAGCGCAGACGGGCTGTACAATCAGGAATGGCAGTATCCGCCTGAAGTCATTTTAAGCCATACCTTCTACAAAAGCAACCCCGAAGAATTTTTCCGTTTTTACCGGGCGAAGATGCTCGCGCCGGACGCCAAGCCCAATGCGGCCCATTTGAAGCTGGCGGCGTGGGAGAAGGAGGGGAAGGTCCGGGCGGTGGTGACGCAGAACATCGACGGACTGCACCAGGCTGCCGGAAGCCGTCATGTTCATGAGCTTCATGGCAGCGTCCACCGGAATTACTGCGAGCGGTGCGGCAAATTTTACGGCCTGGATGCGATCCTTAGCAGTACCGGCGTGCCCCGGTGCGCCTGCGGGGGAATCATCAAGCCGGACGTGGTGCTGTACGAGGAGGGGCTGGACCAGCAGACGCTGAGCGCGGCCATTCACGCCATTTCCAAGGCGGATGTCCTGATCATCGGCGGCACGTCGCTGAACGTCTACCCCGCCGCAGGCTTGGTGAACTACTACCGGGGAAATAAGCTGGTGCTGATCAACAAGTCCGATGTGACGAAGGATTTGGGAGCCGGTCTGATCATCACGGACCCCATCGGGGAGACGCTGGGCCAGCTGTAAGCCCCGAGCCGGAAGGGAAAAACGCCGCGGTCCTTTGCGGGACTGCGGCGTTTTTTTACCCGCCATGCAAGTTGTTGTGAAATTTATGCAAAAATTTTCGTACAGACCGCGAATTTCTTGCATTCTGCTCTTGAAAATGAAGGACGGATGTGTTAATATTGCATTATAATCTCAGTGCCGGCTGCACATGAAAGGAGCTTCCGCCATGATTTGGGACGAAAACCGGGAAAATGCTTATTGTGAAATCACTCCTGCAATTCTGGCTTTGAAAGAACAGTGGGAGAAGAAAAATTTTATTGACCCGCAGCTGTATAAGGACTACAACGTCAAGCGGGGCCTGCGGGACGAGGATGGACGGGGCGTGCTGACCGGTCTGACCCGCGTGGCGGAGATTCAGTCCTATAACGTGGTGCCGGATGCCGTGGGCGAACACATCACCCCCGCGGAAGGCGTTTTGTATTACCGCGGCATCGACTGCCGGGAACTGGTGCGGGGGTCCGCGGCGCGAAAGCGGTTTGCCTTTGAGGAGGCGGCGTATCTGCTCTTGTTTGGAGAATTGCCCAGCGAGGAGCATTTGCAGGATTTCTGCGACCAGCTGGCGTCCTACCGGACCCTGCCCACCAACTTTTTCCGGGACGTGATTATGAAAACGCCCCCGAAGGATTTGATGAACACCATGCAGCGGGGAATTCTGACCCTGTTCTGCTACGACGACAAGCCCAATGACACTGGTCTGGAAAATGTCCTCCGGCAGTGCCTTCAGCTCACGGCCAATATGCCCGTCCTGGCGATTTACGCCTATCAGGCGTGGCGGTATAATCAGGGAGAGAGCCTGTTCATCCATGTACCCCAGCCGCATTTGTCCACGGCGGAAAATTTCCTCCGCCTGCTTCGGGAGGACCGGGCCTATACGGAATTGGAAGCCCGGACGCTGGACGTGGCCCTGGTGCTTCACGCCGACCACGGCGGCGGCAACAACTCGACCTTTACAAACCACGTCGTCACCTCCTCCGGCACAGACACGTATTCCGCCATTGCCGCGGCCATGGCTTCGCTGAAAGGCCCCCGTCACGGCGGAGCCAACAGCAAGGTTATGGAGATGATGGAGGATATCAAAGCGCACGTGCAGAACTGGGACGACGAAGGCTCTGTGCGGGATTATCTGGTCAAGCTGCTGAATAAGGAGGCGTTTGACGGCAGCGGCCTGATTTACGGCCTGGGCCATGCGGTCTATACCCGTTCCGACCCCCGCTGCGAAGTGTTCCGGGATTATGTCCATCTGCTTGCGGAGGAAAAGCACCTGGAAGAAGAAATGAGGCTGTATCAGAATGTGGAGCGCGTTGGCAAGGAGCTTTTGATGGAACGCCGTCACAAAGACGCCCTTTCCACGAACATTGATTTTTACAGCGGTTTTGTATATGAGATGCTGGGCCTGCCGATGGAATTGTATACGCCGTTGTTTGCTGTGGCGCGGATAGCGGGCTGGAGCGCGCACCGCATGGAGGAGCTGAGCGCGGGCGGTAAACTGATCCGGCCCCGGTATGAGTGCGTGGAGGCGCACCGGGAGTATCTTCCCATGGATCAGCGGTAATTTTCCCCCGTCTGTCCGGGCGGTTTGAAACCGCCTGGGCAGAATGGGGAAAAATTTTGGAGAAAATGAAATTTTGGGTTGACAGCGGGCGCGGAATTGGCTATAATGAGCAAGCAGTGTTTTTGAGGGCACTGTGAAATGCGGCTGTGCTGGAACTGGTAGACAGGCCAGCTTGAGGTGCTGGTGTCGATTCGACGTGTGGGTTCAAGTCCCGTCAGCCGCACCAAGGGGACTGCAAGCGGTCCCCGGTATGCGCGAGTGGTGGAATTGGCAGACTCGCTAGATTCAGGTTCTAGTGTCCTTTACGGACGTGCGGGTTCAAGTCCCGCCTCGCGCACCAGGCCAAAGGGTTCAGGTCCCGTCGGACGGGCGGGGCCTGTTTCCAGGCGATGCGTGGAGCAGCTTTTTGGTTTTTCAGATTTTAGGAAGTTCATAATAGATGCGCGCGAGTGGTGGAATTGGCAGACTCGCTAGATTCAGGTTCTAGTGTCCTTTACGGACGTGCGGGTTCAAGTCCCGCCTCGCGCACCAGCTCAGAAATTCCCCTTACCGCTCCGCTTCCCGCCCCGAAGGGGCGGAAAGCTGCGCCGGACGGGGAATTTCTTCGCTTTCCACCGCGACTCGCTTCGCTGGACTCGCGGTGGAGAGGGGAACGGGGATGCGGGGCGGTTTTTTGGGGGAAACCGGTTTTGACTGTTGGCGGTTTGCATCCTTGTTGCAGAATATTGGACAATACAGGAACAGCTTTCCGGCTGTTCCTGTGCTTTTTCGGACCGTGGTTGACGGTTTGGACGCTTTTTTTCCATCCGGACGGCACGATGACCATTGCTTCTTTGAGAGAAGACTGGTATAATAATAGAACCTGTTGCCATTTGCCGGCACGTATTCCGAGACAAGGAGCCGCTGCTATGAACGATAAAAAGCTGTCCCGACTCTTGAAGTCCAACCTCCAAATTTACTTTATCTGCCTCCTGGCCTTTACCCTGGCCGCTGTCACAGTCAGCCCCACCCTGGCCCTCGCGGAGGGAATTGCCACCGTGGCCCTCTATGCGTACTTTACCCAGAGCGGCAAGAGCCGCCGTCAGAGTATCCTGCAATACATTGACAACGTGACCGGTAATGTGGAGACCGCCAGCAAATCCAATCTGGTCAATTCCCCTTTGCCAATTATGGTGTTTCGTCCCGATACGGGGGAGGTCATTTGGAGCAACGAGAATTTCCTTCAGTTAGCGGGCGTGCGGGAGCACCTTTTTGAAATGCGCATTGAGGACGCCGCCCCGGAATTCCCGGTCCAATGGCTTCTGGAAGCCAAGTCCGAGTGTCCGGACCGTGTCGTCATGAACGGACGCCGCTTCCGGGTCTACGGCAGCCTGGTCCGCGCCAAGGGCCGCAACGGAGAGCAGAACCTTGTCGCTACCACCTACTGGGTCGACACCACCGAATCCGACCAGCTTCGGGAGGCTTACGACGCAACCCGTTTGGTACTGGCGGTATTGATGGTGGATAACTATGAGGATTTGATGAAATCCTGCGCGGACACCCAGCGCAGCGCGGTTCTGGCGCAGATTGATGAAAAACTCTCCACCTGGGCCGCCGCTGGCGACGGCCTGCTGCTGAAAACCGAACGGGATCATTACCTGTTTATTTTTGAGGAGCAGTATTATAATCACTTTGTTGAGGAAAAATTCTCCATCCTGGACGCCATTCGGGACATCCATGTGAAAGAGGGCGTTTCTCCCACGCTGTCCATCGGCGTGGGCCTGGATGCAGGCGGCATACCGGGACTCTACAAAAATGCAACCCTCTCCTTGGAAATGGCCCTGAGCCGCGGGGGAGATCAGGCCGTGGTCCGGGGCCGTACAGACTTCGAGTTCTACGGAGGCCGCGCCAAAACCACCGAAAAACGCACGAAGGTCAAATCCCGGGTAATGGCCAGCGCCCTCGGGGAGCTGATGGCCGACGCGGAAGAAATTTACGTCATGGGCCACAGCTTTGCCGACATGGACGCCGTAGGCGCGGCGGCAGGCGTGTGCTGCGCCGCCCGGAAGCTGGGCCGCCGGGCGCAGATTGTCATCGACTGGGACCACAACGCCGCCCAGGCTGTTTTGGAACGGCTCAAAGCCCAGCCGGATTACGCCGGAGTCTTTGTGCCGCCCAACGAGGCATTTGTGAAAATGCGCCCCGGCGCGCTGCTGATCGTGGTGGACACAAACCGGCCGGATCTGGTGGAAAGCCCCCAGATTCTGGACGCGTGCAACCGGGTGGCCGTCATCGACCACCACCGCCGCGCCGCCAGTTATATTGAAAACGCCGCCTTCAGCTTCCATGAACCCTATGCGTCCTCCGCATCCGAGCTGGTGACGGAACTGCTGCAATACCTCATTGAACCCGCGGACCTTCTGCGGGAAGAAGCCGAATCGCTTCTGGCGGGCATTGTGCTGGACACCAAGCATTTCACGCTCCGCACAGGCGGACGGACCTTCGAAGCGGCGGCGTTTCTCCGCCGGGCCGGCGCGGATACCACCGAGGTTCAGCGGATGTTCCAGGGCGATTTGAGCGGCATGGTATCGAAATACGACATTATCCGCCACGCCGGGCTGTACCGTCCGGACGTGGCCCTGGCGGTCGTCAGCCAGGAGGGCGTGGGCCGGGTGGCCGCGGCGCAGGCCGCCGATGAGCTTTTGAATCTGAAAGGCGTCAAGGCGTCTTTTGTGATCTATTCCAGCGGGGCGGATGTGCTGATGTCGGGCCGGTCGCTGGGGGAAGTAAACGTACAGGTGATTTTGGAGGCTCTTGGCGGCGGCGGCAACTCCGCCACAGCGGGCGGCCGCGTGGAAAACGGAAATTTGCAGGAGGTTGCCGGACGCTTGCAGGCCGCCATCGACGCCTATTTCGAGAAATAAGGAGAACCGATGAAAAATTTTTTGTCAACCTATGTTTTGTGCCTGTTTCTGGCCGGGCTTTTATTCATGCTGTGTATGTCCTTTGGGTTCCGCTTCTGGATCGTCCTAGGGGCTGCCGCCCTCCCGGCTGCGCTTCTGGCCTCCGGGTGGCGGGAGCATGACGAACGCATTCAAACGCTGGAAAAACGGATACAAGATATGGAAGCGCATACAATTCATATAGAAGAAAAGGAGAATGACCAATGAAAGTAATTTTACAGCAGGACGTGAAGGGCCACGGCAAAAAGGGCCAGATGGTGGAGGTTTCCGAGGGCTACGCCCGAAACTTCCTCCTGCCCCGGAAAATCGCCGTCCCCGCCACCGCCGACGCCATCAACACCATGAACCTCAAGGAGAAAGCCCGTCTGGCCGACGAGGCCCGCCGCAAGGCGGAAGCCGAGGCCGTGGCCGAAAAGCTGAAGGAGTGCCAGGTGAAGCTCACCGCCAAGGCCGGAACCGGCGGCCGCCTGTTCGGCGCAGTCACCACCAAGGAAATCTCCGAGGGCCTGCAAAAGCAGTACGGCATTGACATTCCGAAACAAAAGCTGGTGCTGGAGGACCCCATCAAAGCCTTTGGCAGCTACGAGGTCAAGGCCCGTCTGGGCTTTGAGATCATTGCGACGGTTTATGTAGCGGTATTTGAAGAAAAATAACTCCAGATAAAAAAGGTGGCTGCAATGGCAAATGAAGACCTGCTGCTCCGGCAGCTCCCCCACGACCTGGATGCCGAGCAGGCTGTTCTGGGTTCCATGCTCATTGACGCGGACTGTGTAAAGGAGATCATCGACAAGCTCCGGCCCTCTGATTTCTACCTGCGGCAGAACCAGGACATTTTCGAGGTCATCCACTCCATGTTCCTCCAATCTCTCCCCATCGACGGGATCACCGTCTGCGGCGAGATGCAGAAAGCTGGGCTTTTCGACGAAAACACCCGCTCTTATCTGGCGCAGCTCATGGATGTCACGCCCACCAGCGTAAACGCCCCGGCTTACGCCGCCATTGTCCGGGACAAAGCCCTTCTCCGGGCGATTGCCCATGCGGCGTCGGAAATTACGGCCATGGTTCAGGAGGGCATAGGGGAAACCGACGCGCTCTTAGAAGCGGCGGAACAGAAAATTTACGCCATCCGCCGGGGCCAGAGCGCGCAGCAAATGGCCAGGATTCAGGAAGTCCTGCCCGAAGTGCTGGACCGCCTGAGTGAAATGAGCGAGCATGAAAACCACCTTCCCGGCCTCTCCACCGGCCTCTCCGCCCTGGACCAGAAGATCACCGGCCTGAACAATTCGGACCTGATTCTTTTGGCGGCCCGGCCCGGCATGGGAAAAACCTCTATGGCGATGAATGTGGCCCTGAACGTCGCCAAGAACGAGGGGAAAAAGGTGGCCATTTTCTCCCTGGAAATGTCCAGGGAACAGCTGGTGACGCGGCTGCTGTCCACGGAGGCTCTGGTGGAAAACAACCGCCTGCGTACCGGCCTTCTGCGGGAGACGGACTGGGAGAAAATCGCCGGAGCCGCTACGGTTCTGAACCACCTGGATATTCTGATTGACGACAATCCGCTGTTGTCCGTGGCGGACATGAACGCCAAATGCCGCCGGATTGAAAATCTGTGTCTGGTGGTGGTGGACTACCTGCAATTGATGACCTCCGCCGGAAACAGCCGCCGGGGCGGCGAAAACCGCCAGCAGGTGGTGTCCGACATTTCCCGGACGCTGAAAATCATGGCGAAGGAGCTGGATGTGCCGGTGATCTGCCTGAGCCAGCTGAGCCGCGCCAATGAAAAACGGGACGACAAGCGTCCCATGCTCTCGGACCTCCGGGAATCCGGTTCCATCGAGCAGGACGCGGACATCGTTATGTTTTTGTACCGGGACGACTACTATGACGAGGAGTCCCAGGAGCGGAATATTGCGGAATGTATTGTGGCAAAGAACCGCCATGGCGAAACGGGCAAGGTGAAGCTCCAATGGTCGCCGGAGTATACCCAGTTCTCCACGCTGGATAAGAGATATGGCGATGGGGATTGATTTGCAGGATGCCCGGCTGTTTATGCGGACGCGGCTGGCCAATAGAGACGCGCCGCCGCCCCGCCTGCTGGCGGCGGTCTCGGGGGGGCTGGACTCCATGTGTCTCCTGCGGTTCCTTCTGGACTGGCAGGCGGAAAACGGCGGGACCGTTATCGCCGCCCACTTCAACCACCGCCTCCGGGGCGAGACGGCGGACCGGGACGAGGAGTTCGTGCGGAACTGGTGCCGGGAAAACGGCGTGCCCTTTGTCCGCGGCGACGGGGATACCCGCGCCTACGCCCGGCATGAGGGACTGAGCATTGAGGAGGCGGCGCGGCGGCTGCGGTACGGCTTTCTGGAACGGACGGCAAAGGCGAAAAAGTGCGCCTGGATTCTCACCGCCCATCACGCCGACGACAACGCGGAAACGATGCTGCTGAATCTGATCCGCGGCTCGGGAAGCCGGGGGCTGTCCGGCATTCCGGCTATACGGGGAAACATTGCCCGTCCCTTCCTCTGGGAGACGCGGGCGGAGCTGGAGCGGTACGCCGCGGCGCGGGGAATTCCCCACGTGGAGGACGAAACCAACCAGGACCCCGGCGCGGCCTCCCGGAATCTGCTGCGGCAGAGGGTCCTGCCGGCTCTGCGGGAGATCAATCCCCGCGCGGTGCAGAACATGGGCCGGACCGCCGCGATTCTCGAACGGGAAAACGCGCTTTTGGACCGGCAGGCGCAGACGCTGGTCGGCAAGGCCCGTATGGAGAAAGGCGTTTTGCGCATGGAACGGCGTCTGCTGTCGGAGACCCATGCGGCCATTGCGGAACCGGCCGTACTGCACCTGCTGGAATCCGTCTGCGGGCGGCGGCGAAACCTGACCGCAATGGATGCGGAGATGGTGCTGGTTCTGTGCCGGAAGGACGAGGAAAAGTGGGAACTGCGCCTGCCCTATAACCTGTTGGTCCGGGGCGAGGGACCGGATCTGGCGGTTCTGTGCCTGCCGCCGCCGCCGGGACCGGCGTCCATTGTGCCGGGCCGGGGAGTGGCGTTTGGCGAGTGGTTCGTGACGCTGGGCGCGGAACCGGGCCGGGGGGCTTCCTACCCCGTCGCCCTGCCGGAGAAAACGCCGCTGGCCGTTTCGGCCTGGAAAAGCGCGGACCGGATGACGCTTCCCGGCGCGCGGGGACCGCGGTCTTTGAAGCGGCTGTGCGCCGACGCGGGCTTCCGCCCGTGGCAGAGAGACGCGCTTCCGGTGCTGCGGGCGGACGGAGAGCCTGCGGCGGTGCCCGGCGTGGGGGTGGATGCGGCGTTTATGCCCCAGGATGGGAAACCAGTGCTGTATGTGACGTTTACAAAGGAGGACGGAAATGCACAATGAGGTAGAGAAAGACATCTTGAAGGTGTTGGTATCCGAGGAGGAGATTCAGCGGCGCGTTTCGGAGCTGGGCGAGGCCCTCGCCCAAAAGCTGGCGGGAAAAGAGCCGTTGTTCCTGGGGGTTTTGAAGGGCTGTTTTGTGTTTATGGCGGACCTGGTGCGGGCGTGTCCCCTCAAGTGCGACGTGGAGTTCATGGCCCTCAGCTCCTACCGGGGCGGAACGGTCTCCTCCGGCCGGGTGGAGATCACCCAGGACCTGCACAGCAGCGTGGCGGGGCGGGACCTGGTGATTGTGGAGGATATTCTGGACTCCGGCGCCACGCTTGCATTTTTGAAAGAGACCCTTCTGGAACGGGGCGCGGCGTCCATTACCATCGTGACGCTGCTGGATAAGCCGTCCCGCCGCACAAAGGCCGTCGCCGCCGATCTGGCGGGCTTCACGATCCCCGACGCCTTCGTTGTGGGCTACGGCCTGGACTATGACCAGAAATACCGCAATATCCCGTACATCGGCGTATTAAAGCCAGAGGCTTACTCGGTCTGAAGCGGCACGCCGTCCGCTTGTAAAAGGAGGGACCCATAGTGTCCAGACAAAACCGCGCGTCCAATCTCAGCTTTCTCTTTCTGGGGGCGGTGATTCTGCTGTGTGCTAGCTGGATCTGGCAGATGAACACCCAGACGGACCCACTGACGTTCTCCCAGGTGGAACAGCTTTTCCGGCAGGAAAAAGTGGAATCCTTTGTGGTCGAAGATAACCTGCTGGTGCTGCGCCTGCGGGAAAATCCGGAGGAGAGCCTGCGCTATGAGCTGTATGACTTCGATCTGTTTTACGATACCCTGGCTCCGTTGGTGGAGGAACAGGCTGCAAAGGGTGTGATCACGTCCTACGACTACCAGCAGGACCACTCCACCAACTGGTTAGAGATCCTCCTGCCCTGGCTGATGATGGCCGCGATGCTGGGCGCGATGTGGTACGTCTTCATTTTCCGGGGCCAGGGCGGCGGCATGGGGGCCGACCGGATGGCGAAATTTGGTTCCGCTCGAACGCGCACGCTGTCGGAGAAGGACAAAAAAGTGACCTTTGACGACGTGGCCGGGGCCGACGAGGAAAAAGAGGAACTGCAAGAGGTGGTGGGGTTCCTCCGAAACCCCCGGAAATATATCAGCCTGGGTGCGCGGATTCCCAAGGGCATGCTTCTGGTAGGCCCTCCGGGCACCGGCAAGACGCTGCTGGCGAAAGCCGTCGCCGGAGAAGCGGGGGTCGGCTTCCTCTCCATTTCCGGCTCGGACTTTGTGGAATTGTATGTGGGCGTAGGCGCGAGCCGCGTCCGGGACCTGTTCGACCAGGCGAAGCGCACCGCGCCGGCCATTGTGTTTATCGACGAGATCGACGCCGTAGGCCGCCAGCGGGGCACTGGCGTAGGCGGCGGTCACGACGAGCGGGAACAGACCTTGAATCAGCTTCTGGTGGAGATGGACGGCTTTGCGGCCAACGAGGGCGTCGTGGTTCTGGCGGCCACGAACCGGGCTGACGTGCTGGACCCCGCCCTGCTGCGTCCGGGCCGGTTTGACCGGCAGATTTACGTTGGCCTGCCGGACATCAAGGGCCGGGAGGAGATCTTGAAGGTCCACGCGAAGGATAAGCCTCTTGCAGAAGACGTGAACCTGCGGACGCTGGCCCGGGGCACCGCCGGTTTTACCGGCGCGGACCTGGAAAACCTGGTGAATGAAGGTGCGCTGCTGGCGGCCCGCAAGGACCGGGACTATATCACCATGGAGGACCTGCACGAAGCGGAGATCAAGGTGATCGCGGGACCGGAGAAGCGCAGCCGGGTGATTCCCCAGCACGAGCGGAAACTGACGGCGTGGCACGAGGCGGGTCATGCCGTGGTGATGCACGCCCTGCCGGACCATGACCCGGTGAATCAGATCACGATTGTGCCCCGCGGACAGGCGGGCGGCATGACGATTGCTTTGCCGGAGGAGGACCGGTCCTATCTCTCGAAACGCTTTATGGAAAATCAGATTGTTGCGCTGCTGGGAGGCCGGGTGGCGGAAAAGCTGTGCCTGGGAGACGTGTCCACCGGGGCCAGCAACGACATCCAGCGGGCCACGGCCATTGCCCGGAAGATGGTCGCCGTGTACGGCATGAGCGAAAAGCTGGGCACGGTGTCCTTTGACGGCGGCAGCGAGGAGGTTTTCATTGGCCGGACCATGAGCCACAGCCGGAACTATTCCGAGGCCGTTGCGGCGCAGATTGACGAGGAGGTCCGGCGGGTGGTGTCCGAGGCGTACCGGCGGTGCGAGGAAATTCTCACCAGCCAGCGGAAGGAGCTGGATACGGTGGCGGGCTATCTGCTGGAAAACGAGACGATGGAACAGACGGAATTCCTGCGGGTCTTTGGGGAAACGCCGAAAGGGAACGTGGACCTGAGAAAAGACTGGTAAAGGCCGTCGAAAACGGAACGAAAGAGGCGTGCGGCGTTTGTCCGCACGCTTTTTTTACGAAAACGGATGGAAAATTTCAGGCCGGAACCGGCAAAATCACGAAAAACGCCGTCCGCCGGAGACGGACAGATATTCCGGGAAAAATTTCCGCACAGCGGCGGTTGTCTGCGAACGGGAGACAAACGACCGCAGAATTGAAACGTTTCCGGCGTTTGCCGGGAAAATCGGGGAAATCTTTCTGTGTAGAATTGACCTTGCAAACCTGGGAAAAACAACGTAAAATGCTCTGTATATTCCGGGACGATGGGTCCCGTTTGACAGGAGGATGAACCATGAAAAAAGTTTTGGCAATGATTCTTGCACTTTCCCTGGTCCTGAGTCTGGCCGCGTGCAGCGGCGGCTCCGGGGATTCCACTTCCGGCGGCGACGCCCAGCAAAGCGGCGATTCCAGCGCTTCCGGCGGCGACGCCCAGCAAAGCGGCGATTCCAGCGCTTCCGGCGGCGACGCCCAGCAGGGCGGCGATTCCAGCGCACCCAGCGGCGACACCGTACGCATCGGCGTGTTTGAACCCTCCACCGGCGACTCCGGCCCGGGCGGTAAGCAGGAAATGCTGGGTATGCAGTACGCCAATAAGGAGACTCCCACCGTGGAGATCGGCGGCAAGACCTATAACGTGGAATTGGTATACGCCGACAACGGCTCCACGTCCGACAAGGCCCCCACCGCCGCGGCGGAGCTGGTCAGCAAGGGTGTGAGCCTCGTTCTTGGCTCCTACGGCTCCGGCGTGTCCATGGCCGGCGGCCCGGTGTTCAACGACGCGGGCCTGTGCGCCATCGGCGTCACCTGCACAAACCCGGGCGTGACCGCGGGCAACGATTACTACTTCCGCATCTGCTTCCTGGATAACTTCCAGGCCCAGGTGCTGGTGAACTTCGCCCAGGACAAATTCTCGGCGAAAAAAGCGTATTTGCTGGGCGAATTGGGCAACGAATATGATCAGGGCCTGATCACCTTCTTCGAGCAGACCTTTACCAGCGCCGGCGGCGAGGTTGTGAAGGACTCCTTCCCCTCCAATACCTCCGACTTCACTACCTTTTTGAACAAAGCCGTTTCCGTTGGCGCGGACGTGATCTTCTGCCCCGTCTCCATTGCGTATGCCACCCAGATCATCAAACAGGCCGCTTCGATGAATCTGGAAATTCCTCTCCTTGGCTCCGATACTCTGGACAGCAACAAGGTTCTGGAAGCGGCCCAGGGTTCCGGCGTGCAGCTCTACGTCTCCACCTTCTATCAGGAAGGCGGCTCCGCGGCCTTTGACGACGGTATCAAAGCCTGGCTGAACGAGGACTCCACCGCCATGACCAACAACGGCGGTAACGACACCATCGCCGCTGTCACCGCCATGGGCTACGACGCTTACTATGTGGCGTTGGAGGTTCTGAAGTCCGCGGGTTCCCTGGACCTGGCCGCCATCAAGGCCGCCCTGCCCGGCGTGACCTACACCGGCGTGTCCGGCGCGATTGGATTTGACGCCACCGGCGACGCCGTGCGGGACACCGCGTATATCAAGACCTCTGACAACGCCAACGGCGTTTGGACGCTGGAAACGGTCCAGACCGCTTCCTGACGGTCCGCCGTATTTCCAACGGCACTGCCTGGCGGGGAGAATTCCCCGCCAGGTTCCGGCGTCTTCCAGGGCCGTACCGAAAGCGGCCGTTTCCCGCAGGGGCCAGCGGCTTTTTTCGGAACGGTCCCGACCGTTTTCCAATCAACCAAAAGGAGGGACTCTTTTTGCAATATGCCATTTCCATTCTGCTCTCCGGCGTTTCCCTGGGCGGCCAGTACGCCCTGATTGCCATCGGCTACACCATGGTTTACGGCATCCTTCGCCTGATCAACTTCGCCCATGGAGATGTGTTCATGGTGGCGGGCCTGATGATGGTTTACCTCAGCGCGGCGCTGCCCTTGGCGGCGGCTCTGCCGCTGGTACTGCTGCTCACCGTTCTGCTGGGCTTCCTGATTGAGCGGGCGGCATATAAGCCCTTGCGCACCGCACCCCGCATGAGCGTCATGATCTCCGCCATCGGCGTGAGCTACCTCTTGCAGAACCTGGCGACCTATGCCACCGGCGGCCTGCCCCAGATGTACCCGGAGATTCCGGGCCTTTCCGCAACTGTTACCATTGCGGGCGTGTCCATCAAGTGGGCAACCATTGTCACGCCGTTCCTGGTGGTGATTCTGGTGGTTGCGCTGACCCAGCTGATTCACCATACAAAAACCGGCATGGCCATGCGGGCGGTGGCCAAGGACTTCGAGACGGCCCAGCTCATGGGCATCCGGCTCAACGCCGTCATCTCCGTCACCTTTGTTATCGGCTCCTTCCTGGCGGGGGTTGGCTCCTGCCTGTATTTCACAAACTACCAATCCGTCGTGCCGCTCTCCGGCGCGCTGCCGGGACTGCGGGCCTTTGTGGCGGCGGTGTTCGGCGGTATCGGGTCCATTCCGGGGGCTGTGGTGGGCGCGTTTATCATCGGTTTGAGCGAGAGTATCATCAAGGGTTCCGATTGGAGCGTCTTTTCCGACGCTTTCACCTTCGCCCTGCTGATCGTGATTCTGGTGGTGAAGCCAACGGGCCTGTTCGGTGAAAAAGTCACCGATAAAGTGTAAGGGAGGCGCGGAATGATGAAACGGGAAACGAAATCCAGCGCCTGGATGGTTCTGCTTGGCGCGGCGGTTCTGCTGGTCCTGGTGACGGCGTTGGAAAACACGCTGGACCCTACCAGCAACATCATGCTGTTTACGGCGTTGAAAAAGGGGGCCGTTTACGCCCTGGTAGCCGTCTCCATGAACCTGCTGAATGGCTTTACCGGCCTGTTTTCTCTGGGACAGGCGGGCTTTATGCTCCTGGGCGCGTATACCTATGCGATTTTGACCATTCCGGTGGAAAGCCGGGAGGCGGTGTATTATATCTATAACGGCTGCGCGATTAACTTCTCTTTGCCGGAACTGCTGGGCGGCGGTCCGGTGGGGCTGGTGCTGGGCGTGGTCCTTGCCCTGATTCTGGGCGGTTGCGTGGCGGCGGCGGTGGCATGGCTGATCGGCCTGCCGGTGCTGCGGCTGAAAAGCGACTACCTCGCCATCGCGACGCTGGGCTTTGGAGAAATCATCCGGGCCATTTTCCAATGGGATAAGCTGGGACCTGTGACCAACGGGGCCAACGCCCTCAAGAGCTTCCCCACGTTCTCCACCTTCAACATCCCCGGCGGGCTGCGGCTGTCCACGTTTATGGCGTTCCTGCTGGCTGGGGTGTGCATTGCCGTGATCGTGCTGCTGATCAACTCCACCTATGGCCGGGCGTTCAAGGCCATTCGGGACGACGAGGTAGCCGCCGAGGCCATGGGAATTCATCTGGCGAAGCATAAGCGGTTAGCGTTCTGCATCAGCTCGTTTTTCGCGGGCGTAGGCGGCGGGATGTTCGCCATGTTCGCAAACCAAGCGCAGGCCAAAAACTTCACTACGGCCATGACGTACGAAATCCTTCTGATTGTGGTCATCGGCGGCATTGGCTCTGTCTCCGGAAGCTGCATAGCGGCGTTTTTGTACGTGGCGGCCAGCGAATGGTGGCTGCGGTTCCTGGACACGGAAACCGTTCTCTCCAACGGCTTTAAGGTGCCCTTCCTGCGGACCGGCTTCCGAATGGTGGTGTTCTCCATCATCATTATGATCGTGGTGCTGTTCTTCCGGCGGGGCATTATGGGGGATAAGGAAATTACAGACCTTCTGCGTCCCCGGCGAAAGGAGGGGCGTGCGAAATGAGCGGGAATCTGCTGAAAATCGAAAACGTTACCATGCAATTCGGCGGCGTGGTGGCGGTGGATAACCTGAATCTGGAAGTCAACAAAGGCGAAATCGTGGCGTTGATCGGACCCAACGGCGCGGGAAAAACCACCGCGTTCAACGTTGTGACCGGCGTTTACCAGCCCACCAACGGGGCGGTTTGGTTCCAGGGGGAAAAAATCATTGAAAACCATCCCCAGGGCAAAATGAAAGCCATGTACAAGGGCCAGCACGCCGGGGAATACAGCCAGGTACTGGCTCCCACTCCCGACAAGGTGACACGCCTGGGCATGGCGCGGACATTCCAGAACATCCGGCTCTGGAAGTCGCAGACGGTATTTGACAACGTTTTGATTGCAAAGCACTGCCGGACCACCAGCAACGTCTTTTCCGCCGCGTTCCGGCTGAACCGGAAGGAGGAGGCGGAACAGCGGGCCGACGTGGAGACGCTGCTGGAAACCGTGGGCCTTGCGGACGTAAAAGACGAACCGGCAACCTCCCTGCCCTACGGCAAACAGCGGCGGCTGGAAATCGCGCGGGCATTGGCGGCGGAACCGCAGCTGCTCCTGCTGGACGAACCGGCGGCGGGCATGAACCCCCAGGAAACCGACGAGCTGACGGCCTTCATCGGGGAGATTCGGGACCGCTTCCAGCTGACGATCTTCCTGATTGAACACCATATGAACCTGGTTATGGATATCTCGGAACGCATTTATGTCCTGGACTTTGGCGAGCTGATCGCCAAGGGCACACCGGCGGAAATCCAGAATAACAAACGCGTCATTGACGCCTACCTGGGGGTGAGCGAGGATGCTTAAAATCGACAACCTCTGCGTGAGCTACGGCGGCATCCAAGCCCTCCGGGGGATCTCCCTGGAAGTGCCGGACGGGAAAATCGTCACGCTGATCGGCGCAAACGGCGCGGGAAAATCCACAACCCTTCGGACCATCACGGGACTGGTCAAGGCATCCTCCGGCTCCATCACCTGGAACGGCGAGGAGCTGCTGGGAAAATCCATCGACAAAATCATTGGCGCGGGAATCGCTATGTCGCCGGAGGGGCGGCGGGTTTTCGCAGATATGTCCGTTCTGGAAAACCTGCGTATTGGCGCGTACCTCCGAAACGACAAGGCGGAGATTGAAAAAGATATCCAATGGGTTTACAAACTCTTCCCCCGCCTGGAGGAGCGCAGCTGGCAGCTCTCCGGCACCCTCTCCGGCGGCGAACAGCAGATGCTGGCCGTCGGACGGGCCCTGATGTCCCGTCCAAAACTCATGATGCTGGACGAACCGTCCCTGGGCCTGGCCCCGCTGGTGGTCCAGGACATCTTCTCCATCATCCGCGAAATCAACAAACAGGGCGTGACGGTCCTCCTCATCGAGCAAAACGCCAATATGGCCCTGAAAATCGCAGACCTCGCCTATGTGCTGGAAACGGGCAACATCACCCTTTCTGGCACTGGCGCGGAGCTTCTGGCGAATGAGAAAGTCCGGGAAGCCTATCTGGGGAAAAATAGTTAGCTTTCTTTTGGCCCTTTTCTTTCTCGAAAGAAAAGGGCGACTTTCTTTTGGTTCTTTTCTTTCTTAGAAAGAAAAGAATCCACCAACCGGCTAGGCCGGAAAAAACCCTCCGTCCGACGGCTTTTCCGCAGCAAACGAACTGGCCTCTTTCAGCCACCCAAGCAGCTCGGCGTCAATTTCCCCAGGACTTGAAACCGCCGTGTGATGGGTCCAGCGGTTGAGGTGCGGGCTGGGGAAAACCTGAACCCGCGGGGACGAAATCCGCTTATTTAACTTGAAAGTCAAAACAATTCGGGGCTTGCGGGAATCTTCCGCCCGGCCAAGTTTGGCAAAGGATACGCAGGCGAAGGTATGATCGCGCGCGAAGGAAATCTGGGTGGGCTGTACGCTTACCGTCACATCTGCAATCTCGGACCGCATACGGGATTCCAGCTTCTCATACAAAGGCAGGACGCCGGGGTCTTTCTGAAAGAAACGCATAGCTGCCTGTTCCATTCTTACCGCCTCCTAAGCATTTGTTTTTCCAGTGCGTGTTTTCCCCATTGTATGCCAGTAAAAGGCGTCTGTCAAGTTCTAAAAATCGGGCGTTTCCAGAAGTTTCCCTTCCTTTCCCTTGCTTTTTTTCCAGAATTGTGCTATCGTGAGAAACGCAATATATTGAAAACGAGGAGGTCATTCCAATGACATATTCCATTCGTCCGCGGGGCGTTTGTTCCCGAGAAATGCAGGTGGATGTCGACGAACAGGGCATCATCCAGGACCTGCGGGTGTTGGGCGGGTGCAGCGGAAATTTGCAGGGCATTGCCATGCTGGTGCGGGGCATGTCCGCGAAAGAGGCGATTGAACGCCTGCGGGGCATCCGGTGCGGCGCGAAGGAGACATCCTGTCCGGACCAGTTTGCACAAGGGCTGGAAAAAGCCATGAGGCAGGCGTAAAGGATTATGAAAATCGTATTAGTCATCGACCAGTTTGACGATGCCAACAACGGGACCACCATCAGCGCGCGCCGTTTTGCGACGGCCCTGAAGGAGCATGGGAACGAAGTGCGGGTCATCGCAACCGGCAAACCGGCAGATTATAAATACGCGGTGCGGCAGATGAAATTCTTTCCGATTGTGGAACATTTGATCACAAGCCAGGGGATGCGGTTAGCGATTCCAAACCGGCATGTTTTTGAAAAAGCCGCCGCGTGGGCGGATGTGGTGCATTTTATGATGCCGTCACCGCTGGCCATCATGGGCCTGAAGCACGTGGAACGGCTCAACATCCCCCATACGGCGGCCTTCCATTGCCAGCCGGAAAACATCACCTTCACGCTCCACCTGGGCAACAGCCGCCGGGCAAACGATTTTGTCTACGGAAAATTCCGGGACACATTTTTCAACCGCTTTACCCACATCCACTGTCCCAGCAACATGATCGCAAACCAGCTGCGGGAGCATGGATATACCGCCCAGCTGCACGTGATCTCCAACGGCATCAGCCCCCAGTATCAATACGGCCGCCAGCCCAAGGAGGACTGGATGAAAGACCGATTCAACGTCCTGATGGTGGGGCGTTACGCAGGGGAAAAACGGCAGGACGTGCTGATCAAAGCCTGCGCCCAGTGCCGCCACGGGGCGGAAATCCAGGTGATCCTGGCGGGCAAGGGGCCGCTGGAAAAGAAATACCGCCGCCTGGCCCGGAACCTGCCGAATCCAATTGTAATGGAATTCTACGAGCCAGCCCGGCTGCTGGAAATTCTCCATATGGCGGACCTGTACGTCCACACCTCCGACGCGGAAATTGAGGCCATGAGCTGTATGGAAGCCTTCGCCTGCGGACTGGTCCCGGTCATCGCAGACTCGCCCCGGTCCGCAACGCCGCAATTCGCGCTGGACGAACGAAGCCTGTTCCCCGCCGGGGACAGCGGCGCGCTGGCAGAGCGTATCGACTGGTGGTTCGAGCGCCCGGAGGAGCGGCAGGAAATGGGGCTGCGCTACGCCGCCCACGCGGAACAATACGCGCTGTCCCGCTCTATCAAGCAGACGGAAGAAATGTTCCGGCAGGCCATCGCGGAGCGGTAAAATCCCCGCATAATTTCTGCAAAACGCCGGAATTTGGGGCAAAAAGCCCTTGCATTGGTAAATACTATGTGATATAATATCCCAGCATTCCGCACGGCGCGTCGACTTGCCGTCTGTGCCCGGCTGTAAGAAGCGTCCGGGTTGGCGGCGGGGATGAAGCCGCCGGAGGTCAAACTAAATTCGATTTGGAGGAACATGAATTATGGCAAATGCAAGTGTGGTATCGATGAAAGCCCTGCTGGAAGCGGGCGTCCACTTTGGACACCAGACCCGCCGCTGGAATCCCAAAATGGCTCCCTATATCTACACGGAGCGCAACGGCATCTATATCGTTGACCTGCAAAAAACCGTCCGCAAGCTGGAAGAAGCCTATAACTTCGTTCGCCAGCTGTCCGAGAACGGCCAGTCCCTGCTGTTCGTCGGCACCAAAAAGCAGGCGCAGGAAGCCATCCGCGAGGAAGCGGGCCGGTGCGGCCAGTATTACGTCAACGCCCGGTGGCTGGGCGGCATGATGACCAACTTCAAGACCATGCGCACCCGCGTGGACCGTCTCAATCAGCTCAAGGCCATGCAGGAGGACGGCACGTTCGATATGCTTCCCAAGAAGGAAGTCATGAAGCACCTGGGCGAAATCGCCAAGCTGGAGAAGTACCTGGGCGGCGTGACCGAGATGAAAAAGCTCCCCGGCGCGCTGTTCATCGTGGATACCCGCAAGGAACGCAACGCCATTGCCGAGGCCCACAAGCTGGGAATTCCCGTGGTTGCCATCGCAGATACCAACTGCGACCCCGATGAAATTGATTATGTCATTCCCGGCAATGACGACGCAATCCGCGCCATTAAGCTCATTTCTTCCATCATGGCGAATGCCGTGCTGGAGGGCAAGCAGGGCGAGCAGGTGGAGGAAGCTCCCGCGCCCGCCGCTGAATAAATAAATTGGGAGGAAAGCAATTATGGCTTTTACCGCAACGGATGTAAAGAACCTGCGCGAAATGACCGGCGTAGGCATGATGGACTGCAAGAAGGCTCTCGCCGCCACGGACGGCGATATGGACAAGGCGGTAGAGTGGCTGCGTGAAAAGGGCATGGCCGCTTCCGTGAAGAAGGCCGGGCGCGTGGCCGCCGAGGGCATGGCGTATGCGGCTGTGATCGACGGCGTGGGCGTTGTTGTTGAAGTCAACGCCGAGACCGACTTCGTGGGCAAGAACGAGAAGTTTGTGGACTTCGTCAAGGGCGTAGCCGCTACGGTTGTTAAGAACAACCCCGCGGACCTGGACGCGCTGATGGAGTGCAAATATAACGGCACGGATCTGACCGTGACCCAGCAGCAGCAGGAAATGGTCCTGGTGATTGGCGAGAATATCAAGGTCCGCCGGTTCGCCTGCTTTGCCGAGGGCCTGTCGGTTCCCTATGTCCACGCCGGCGGCAAGATCGGCGTGCTGGTGAACCTGGAAACAAGCCTCTCTGCGGAGCAGGTGCAGGAAGTGGGCAAGGACGTTGCCATGCAGATCGCCGCCCTCAATCCCCGTTTCTGGGACAAGTCCCAGGTGACGCAGGACATTCTGGATGAGGAAAAGAAGGTTATGCTGGCCCAGATGGAGAATGATCCCAAGATGGCCAACAAGCCCGAGCAGGTCCGCGAGAAGATCGTCATGGGCAAGCTGAACAAGTTCTATGCCGAAAACTGCCTGCTGCAACAGGACTTTGTGCGCAGCGACGTGTTTGAAGGTTCTGTGGAAGCCTATATCGCTGCCACAGCGAAGAAGCTGGGCGGAACCATCACCTTTAAGAGTGCGATTCGCTTTGAAAAGGGTGAGGGCATTGAGAAGAAGCAGGAGAACTTTGCCGACGAGATTGCCTCTTTGGTGAAGGGTTAAGGGTATTGTCCCCCTCCCTCGCAAAACGGACAATGTATTCCAAATAAAATGACCAGATGCGGCTTTCATCATACTGCTTTCAGCCGTACATGGCTTGCAGCTGAAAGCTGTGTGCAGCCACAAAGGTCCGAGGCAACGACTTGTTGCTTCGGGCCTTTTCTTTTTATGTTTTTGGCCGGGAAAGCCGCAGTAACCGCTGAAACGGCCTGATTTCCGTCTTTTTTCTTCTTTTTCACCGCATGACTTTTAGCCACGCCCAAAGGCCTGTTTGCTGTACTTGCCGGGAGAAAACACTCCGGTTTACATGGCTGAAAACCGTGATTTCTGATTTTTCTCTTATCTATACGGCTGAAAGTCGTGCGCTGAAGGCCCCTTGCGGCTGAAAGCCGCATCTCTGTTCCGAGTCGGGGTTAGCGGCTACTATGCGACTTTCAGCCGCGTCCAAGATAAGAGGGAGAAAGAGAGCGAAATAAAAGGGAGAAGAACAGGTATTGTCCCCCACCCCCGCAAAACGGATATTCTAATAAAACGGTCCAAGGGAACAACCTGTTGCCTTGGATCGTTTCTTTTTAGCTACATCCACTCTCCAATAGCTTTCAGCATTTGAGGCGGGACAGGCGGGTGAATAAAATTAAAGAGCCCGGAGCAGTTCATAGTGAATAGCTCTGGGTTCATAGAAAAAGCCCCCAGAATCACAAGATTCCAGGGGGCTTTGGTACGGGTAGTGGGGGTCGAACCCACACGAATTGCTTCACAGGAACCTAAATCCTGCGCGTCTGCCAATTCCGCCATACCCGCGTTTTGCAGCGCACGAAACCCGCCGCTTTTCAGTCCTCTGATTATAGCACAATTCAACGCCGCCGTCTACCTTTATTTTCCCCAAATAAAACCCCTGCGCTTGACAAATCAAATTTCCTATGACATAATAAGTCCCAAAGACAGGGGAGCCGGATGGCTGAGAGGAAGCAACTGCTTCGACCCTCGAACCTGATGCGGATAATGCCGCCGTAGGGAAGTCCACACAAACAGCGTATGGGGACGGCGGCATTTCGCAGAAATGTTGGCCGCCTGTTTTTATGCTCATTTGTACGGAAAGGAGGCATGGGAGAATTTCATAGGCGTCCCGCAGAGCCGGGAGCGGACGGAGGGGGAGCGCCCTGCGTTCGGGCCGCAAAACAGCGATGGGAAGCCGTGTTCCGGCGTGAGAGGAGGCCAGCGAGCCTCGACCGCTTTTCCCCGCAGGGGAGAAATCCGCTGTTTTCTCCCTGCGATTTTTCAACAAAGGAGCTGGTATCATGCAGCAAAGATCCATTAAAAAATTAGCCTTGGCGGGCGTCCTATGCGCGGTGGCCGTTGTAGGAAGCGTATTTGTTTCGTTCCCTGTCTTCGGCAGTAAATGCGCTCCGGTACAGCATATGGTGAATATTCTATGCGCAGTTTTCCTTGGGCCTTGGTACGGCGTCGCCGTCGCTTTTGCCGCAAGTCTCCTGCGAAATCTGCTGGGCGTCGGAAGCCTGCTGGCGTTTCCGGGAAGTATGTGCGGCGCGCTGCTCTGCGGTCTCGTCTACTGGAAAAGCAAAAGTCTGCCCGCAACTCTTGCGGCGGAGGTGGTGGGCACCAGCCTTCTGGGCGGCCTTGCGGCCTATCCGCTTGCCATTGCTTTCCTGAGTGCGGACGCGGGCCAAGTGGCTTATTACGCCTATGTGGTCCCCTTCCTGATTTCCACAGCGGCGGGTTCCGTCCTTGCCGGGGCGCTGACCTTTGCCCTTCAGCGCAGCGGCGCGCTGAAGTCCATGCAAGCCGCGCTGGGAGGCTGACCAAAATGCGCCTGGATTTTACCCGCTTAACAGAAGTACGGCAGCAGCGGCCGCTGCTCCATTGCATTTCCAACATTGTCTCGGCCAACGACTGCGCCAATCTGGTTCTTGCCGCGGGAGCTGGGCCGATAATGGCGGAAGCAGCGCCGGAGATGTTGGAAATCACAGCCGCCAGCGCGGCAACGGTTTTGAATACCGGTACGCCCAGCGCAGAAAAATTCAATGCCTGCCGTATCTGCGCCCGGGAGGCGGCACGTCTTGGCCGTCCGGTGATTCTGGACCCGGTAGGCGTAGGGGCCAGCCAGTGGCGGCTGTCCTGTGTGCGGGAGTTGCTGGAGGCGTTTACACCCTCTATCCTGCGGGTAAATTTGGGCGAGTCCCAGGCTCTGGCAGGACTGAAAAGCATGGCCCGGGGCGTCGACAGCCCCGCCGCCAGCCTGGACCGGCGTCTGGACGCGGCCAGACGGCTTTCCCAGCAGTACCGGACGACTGTCCTGCTCTCCGGCCAGGAGGACCTCGTGAGCGGTCCCGGCGGCGTATGGCGCGTTCGCGGCGGAAGCGCGTGGATGCCCCGGATAACCGGTACGGGCTGTATGCTCTCAACCCTATGCGGCGTCTTTGCGGCAGTGGAGCCGGACCCGGAAGCGGCTGCGCTCCTGGCGGCGGTATTCTGGAAAACCTGTGCCCGCCGCGCGGAGACAGAGGCCAAAGGCCCCGGCAGTTTCCGCGCCGCGCTGCTGGACGCAGCGTCTGCTCTGACGCCGGAGGACTTGCAGTCGGAAGTGCAAATTGAAGAACTGTAAAACTGCGGCGTGTTGGACGAACTTCCAACGCGCCGCAGTTTTTACAAAGGGCTTTCCAGTTCCCTCTTTTGGGATTGTACCGCTTAAAACAGAGCCTGTAAATTATACATTGCAGACGGCGGTCAAATGCTTTATAATCAAAAAGAGCCATTCAAAAGCCGGAGGATTGAAATGACAGATTTACAATTAAGAGAAAAGGCATTTGCACTAGGCGATTTGATTAGGGATGCCGGCGTATCGGATGAAGCAATCATTGATCAAATAAGAGAAGTTCCCGAGTTGATCAATGCCAGGCTGAAAACCGGCATGAACCCGTTTGCAGCGGCTGTGAGCGATAACCGCCTTTCTCTCGCAAAAGCACTCGGCGAGATGGGGGCGGATATCCATTGGACATGCGCGGCAAGCGAAGGCAACGCGCTGAATGCGGCCCAATCCCCTCGGCAGGCGGAGGCCGTTCTCGCGCTCGGGGTGGAAATTGAAAAATCTGCTGCTGTCAAAGCCATTCAAAAATCCCGCCATTGTGGCAGCGTGCGGCAACCGTGAGACTATGATGTTTTACTGGCTGGACAAGCAGAAAGAAATTTTTGCGGATGATGAAGCGTATGTGAAATCGCTTTTGTACGAAACGGTACGCACAGCGTCCATCATAAATCAATATCCCATGCTTTCCCGCATCCTTGCGGACGAGGAATTGTTCCCCATTCTGAAAGACGTATATTCCAAGCTGAATGATAATAAGTCCATTCAGCTATACCTCCGCTCTTTAAGGCGGATAGAGGACAAAACCTTAGAAGCGAGAAAAAGGGAGCTGCAAAAAATATTGCGTACAAGAAAAAGAGAATTGGCTTCCATGGCGTAGCATCGGGTTTGCAGATGTAAGTATCTGTAAGAATCCCCATGGCTTCCGGGGCTTTATGCAGTGGGCGCGTTTTTTCGGAAAGGGCGTCCCATTTCTTCCCAGATGGGCATTGCAAATTGAGCGGCATATGGTATACTGAAGAAAGGGCCTGCCCCCGGCAGGCTACTGACCAATACGGAGGGGTTGACTGCTTTGCAAGAGGAAGGACGCCATTACGCCTATTTCTGCAACCGGGAATGTGAGATGTTCCCCTGTCATCCGGGTATCCCGGAGGAGGACTATAACTGCCTGTTCTGCTATTGCCCGCTGTATGCGCTGGGGGAGAAATGCGGGGGGAATTTTGCCTACACCCCAGGCGGAATCAAGGATTGCAGCTCCTGCCAATTCCCCCACCGGCGGGAGAGCTATGACGCCATCATCCGACGCTATCCGGAGATTCTGGAACTGGTGCGGCGAAAAACGGACGAAGCGTAACCATGGCCTTTGCTCACTATATCCGCAGCGGACAAAAGCAGCTGCGGTGCGGCTATACGACCGGAACATGCGCCGCTTTGGCGGCGGCAGGAGCGGCGCGGTTCCTGCTGACGGGAACCGCGCCGGAGCTTGTGCGCCTTCAGACGCCGAAGGGCATTCCGGTGGAAGTTCCGCTGGCGGACGCCTCCTGCGATGGGAAAACCGCCCGCGGGGCGGTGGAAAAAGACGCGGGGGACGACGCCGACGTAACGGGGGGACTGCGGATTTATGCGGCGGTCTCCCGCACGGACGCGCCGGGAATTGCCATTGACGGCGGCGAAGGCGTGGGCCGGGTGACGAAACCCGGCCTGGACCAGCCGCCGGGCGCGGCGGCAATCAACCGCGTCCCGCGGCAGATGATCGCAGCGGCGGTAAAGGCGGAATGCGCGGCGGCGGGATACGGCGGCGGAATGCAGGTTGTCATCTCCGTCCCCGGCGGCGGCGCGGCGGCGCGGAAAACCTTCAATCCCGGACTGGGCATTGAGGGGGGCCTTTCCATTTTGGGTACCTCCGGCATTGTGGAGCCAATGAGCGAACAGGCCATTGTCGATACCATCGCCGCGGCCCAGCGGCAGGCCGCCGCTTCCGGCGCAAAGCGCATCGTTCTGACGCCGGGCAATTATGGTCTGGATTTCCTGCGAAGCCGGACGGATTTGCAGGCGGTTCCCTGGGTGAAATGCAGCAATTTCATAGGAGACGCTCTGGACATTGCGGCGGTGGAGGGATTTGCAAGCGTTCTGCTTGCCGGACACATCGGAAAACTGGTCAAGCTGGCGGGCGGCGTGATGAATACCCACTCGAAATACGCCGACTGCCGCTTAGAACTGTTCTGCGCGCACGCCGCACTCTGCGGCGCGAATACGGAAACCTGCCGTGCCCTGACCCAGTGCGCCACTACGGATGGAGCGGTCCGCGTCCTGGACCGGGCCGGACTGCGGCAGCCGGTGCTGACAAGCCTCCTGGACGCCATACAGCGTCATCTGGAACGCCGTGCCGGAGGCGCGTTTCAAGTGGGGGCAATTGTGTTTTCCAACGAATACGGCGTTTTAGGGCAGACGAAAACAGTGGAGGAAATCATTCGCTTATGGAACAAGGAATCTTTTACGGCGTCAGCGTCGGACCAGGAGACCCGGAACTGCTGACGCTGAAGGCAGTACGGCTTTTGGAACGCTGTCCGGTCATTGCCGCGCCGCAGACGAAAAGCGGCGAAATGCTGGCGTTGAAAATTGCGTCGGGCGCAGTCTCTATGGAAGGCAAAACCATTGTGCCGCTGTACTTCCCTATGGAACGGGACCGGGAAATTCTCCGGGCGGCGCACCTGGCGGCGGCGGAACAGGTGGAGGCGCATCTGGCGGCGGGCCGGGATGTCGCCATGCTGAGTCTGGGAGACGCGTCGGTTTATTCCACCTGCGCGTATTTGATGGACATTCTGCGCCCCAAGGGCTGGCGGACGGAGCTGACGCCGGGAGTGCCGAGCTTCTGCGCGGCGGCGGCGCGGCTGAATATCAGCCTGACGGAGATGCATACCCCCCTTCACATTGCCCCCGGGCCGGACGAGGCAATGCTTGACCTGCCGGGGACAAAAGTGCTGATGAAGTCTGGAAAACGGCTGCCCAAAGCCCTGGAAGCCCTGCGGGCGCGGGGAAAACTGGGCAGAAGCGCGCTGGTGGAAAACTGCGGGCTGCCCGGCGAGCGGCTGTTTCCGGATCTGTCCAAGGACGCGCCGGAATCCGGCGGGTATTTTGCGACGCTGATTGTAAAGGAGTAACAACGTGGTTCATTTTGTAGGAGCGGGACCCGGCGCGCCGGATCTGATCACCCTGCGGGGCGCGGAGCTTTTGAAAACGGCGGATGTCGTGATCTATGCCGGGAGTCTTGTCAACCCGGCGGTTCTGGCTCTGGCGCGTCCGGACTGCGCGGTTTACAACAGCGCGGAAATGACGCTGGAACAGGTCTTGGCGGTCATGTTTCAGGCGGAGGCGGAGGGGAAAATCACCGTCCGCCTGCATACGGGCGATCCCTGCCTTTACGGGGCCATTCGGGAGCAGATGGACGCCTTGGACGAAAAGGGAATTCCCTATGACGATACGCCGGGCGTGTCCAGCTTCTGCGGCGCGGCGGCGGCTCTGGGGGCCGAATACACCCTTCCCGGCGTGAGCCAAAGCGTGATCATCACCCGCCTCGCGGGCCGGACGCCGGTGCCGGAGGCGGAGAATCTTGCGTCTCTGGCGAAGCACGGCGCGTCCATGGCGTTGTTTTTGTCCTCCGGGATGCTGGAACAGGTCCAGGCGGAATTGCTGCAAGGCGCGTATACCCCCGACACCCCCGCCGCCCTGGTTTATAAGGCCACCTGGCCGGACGAAAAAACCGTCCGCTGCACCGTCGGCACCCTGGCGGAAGCCGGACGGCGGGAGGGCATCCGCAAAACCGCGCTGGTTCTGGTGGGCGGTTTTCTGGGGAACGGTTACGAACGAAGCAAGCTCTATGACCCGTCGTTTACGACGGAATTCCGAAAGGGAACCCCGTGACGGGCCGGATTGCGTTCGTCTCCTTCACGGACCGGGGAGCCGGTCTGGCGGAACGCCTGCGGGAACGGTTTGGCGGCACGGCGTCCAACGCCCGGCGGGACGCGCCCTTCTCCCTTGCCGCCTGGACGGCGGAGGCGTTTGCCTCGGCAGAGGCCCTGGTGTTCGTCGGCGCGGCGGGAATTGCCGTCCGGGCGATTGCCCCGCATATCCGCAGCAAAGCGGCGGACCCGGCGGTGATCGTTGTGGACGAGGCGGGGCGGTTTGTCGTTCCGATTCTCTCCGGCCACCTGGGCGGCGCGAACGCCCTGGCGCGGGAACTGGCGGCTTTCTGCGGCGGCACGGCGGTGCTCACCACGGCAACGGACGTAAACAACCGCTTTGCCGTAGACGAGTGGGCAAAACGGCAGAATTGCGCGGTGGTCAACCCGGACCGTATCAAATATGTTTCTGCAAACATTCTGGCGGGGAAACCGGTTTCCGCCGGAGGGGAATTTCCTATTCACGGAACGCCGCCGGACGGCGTTGTCTGGACGGATGGTCCCGGCTGCGATTTTTATTGCGGGATTCGCCGCCCCGCTGGGACGGCCCTGCATCTTGCGCCGAAAATCGCCGTGCTGGGCGCGGGCTGCCGGAGAGGGACGCCGCTGGAGACTCTGGAGGCGGCGTTTTTGCAGTTCCTGGAAGCGGAGAACCTCTGCGCGGAGGTCGTTTGCGCGGTATCCAGCATTGACCTGAAAAAAGACGAGCCAGGTCTTTTGGCCTTTTGCAAAGCCCATGGCTGGCCGCTGAAAACCGGTTCTGCGGAAGTCCTTGCGGCGGTCCCCGGCGCGTTTACCGCGTCGGAGTTCGTACGGCGGACGGCAGGCGTGGACAACGTGTGCGAGCGGAGCGCGGTATGGGCCTCCGGCGGCGTGCTGGCGGTGAGGAAACGGGCCTGGAACGGCGTGACTCTGGCCCTGGCCCTGGAGCCGTACAATCCGGATTGGAGATGGCAGGATGAATAAAGTGTATGTGGTGGGCCTTGGCCCCGGCGGCTCGGAATTTATGACCGCCGCGGCCCAAGCGGCCCTGGAACGCTCCGACGTTCTGTGCGGCTACACGGTGTATGTGGACCTGGTTGCGCCGCTGTACCCGGAAAAGGAGCGGTATACGACCCCGATGACAAAGGAAACCGACCGGTGCCGCTGGGCGTTGGAGACGGCTCGAAAGGGACGGACGGTAGCCATGGTGTGCAGCGGCGACGCGGGCGTATACGGCATGGCGGGACTGATTCTTCAGCTTGCGGCGGATTTCCCCGAGGTGGAGGTGGAGGTTATTTGCGGTGTGACGGCCGCGCTGTCGGGCGGAGCGGTCCTAGGCGCGCCCCTGGGCCACGATTTCTGCGTAATCTCCCTCTCCGACCTGCTGACGCCCTGGGAGCAGATTGAAAAACGCCTGGAATGTGCGGCGGAAGGGGATTTCGCCGTCTGCCTTTATAATCCGGCTTCCAGGAAACGGAAAGATTACCTGCAAAAAGCCTGCGATATTCTGCTGCGGCGCAAATCCCCTGAGACGGTCTGCGGCTGGGTGCGGAACATAGGCCGGGAGGGTCAGACCAGCCGGGTTTTGACGCTGCAAGCCCTGCGGGATGAGGAATTGGATATGTTTTCCACCGTGTTTGTCGGCTCCTCCGCCACCCAGAATATCGCAGGATGGATGGTGACGCCCCGGGGGTATGAGAAGAAGTGAGGGTCTTATTATTCGGCGGCACCACCGAAGGCCGGGAACTCTCCCGGCAGCTTGCGGCGGAGGGCCTGACGGTGACGGTCTGCGTCGCCTCGGACTATGGCCGGGAGGAACAGGGTGATTTCCCCGGCGTGGCGGTCCTGACAGGCCGCAGGACCGCCACGGAAATGGTGGAGCTGCTTCAAAATCAAAGCCTTTGCATCGACGCCACCCACCCTTACGCCGTGGCGGCGACGGAAAACATCCGCGCCGCATGCAAAACGGCGGGGGTTCCCTACCGGCGTTTGCTGCGGGAGGGGAGCGTTTATAAGGGCGTAACGGTCCGCAGCGCGCAAGAGGCGGCGGACTATTTGGAAAACCGTCCCGGAAACGTCCTGCTGGCCACCGGCGCGAAGGAGCTGGCGGCCTTTGCTTCCCTGTCTCCGGAACGGCTTTTCCCCCGCGTTTTGCCCAGTCACGAGGGCCTTGCGGCCTGCGAGGCGGCGGGAATTCCCCACCGGAACATCATCGCCATGCAGGGACCTTTCAGCCAGGCGGTGAACGAGGCGGTTATGGGGCAGTTTCAGATTTCCTTTCTGGTGACGAAGGACGGCGGCAAAGCTGGAGGCTTCCCTGAAAAAGCAGCGGCGGCAGAGGCCGCCGGCGTGGAGCTGGTTGTCATTTCACGCACGCCGGAAACAGGCGAGTCCTACGAAACGATCTTACAACAATGCAGGGAGATGCTTCCATGAAAGTGACTTTGACAGGCTGCGGCGGCGGAACCCCCAAAACTCTGACGGCAGACGCGCGTTCCGCCTTTGTCCGGGCGGACCTGATCGCCGGTGCGGCGCGGCTTCTGGAAACGCTTCCGGAGGGCTGTACGGAAAACCGCCGGGCGGCGGTGCAAGCAGCCGCGATTGTGGAAATCCTGCGAAGCTCCGGCGCGGAACGGCCCTGCGTGGCCTTCAGCGGCGACACCGGGTTTTACTCCGGCGTGCAGAGTCTGGTCCCCCTTTTGGACGAAGTGGGAATCGACTGGGAAATTATCCCTGGAATTTCCAGCGTTCAGCTGTTCTCCGCCCGGCTGGGACGCCCCTGGCAGGATTGGAACCTCGTTTCCGCCCACGGCAAAGACAGCGACCCCGTAGGGGCGGTCTGCCATGGAAAACCGGCGTTTTTCCTCACCGGCGGCAATCCGGCGGAGATTTGCGCGCAGCTGACGGACGCGGGCCTGGGCTTTTTGCCTGTAACCGCAGGCGAACGCCTTTCATACCCGGACGAGCGGATCTCCCAAGGCACGGCGGCGGCGTTTGCGGACCGCACGTTTGCGCCGCTGACCGTACTGCTTGCGGAAGCGGCCCCCCGGGCGGACCGCCGCGCCGGTCTGCCGGACAGCTGTTTTCTCCGTGGAAAAGTTCCTATGACGAAACAGGAGGTCCGGGCGGTGATTTCCGCCAAGCTGGCCGTAACGCCGGAGGAAACGGCTTGGGATGTAGGCGCGGGAACCGGAAGCGTTTCAGTGGAACTGAGCGGACAGGCCCGCCGGGTCTATGCCGTTGAGTGCGGCGTGGAAGCCTGTGAATTGATTCGTCAGAACCGGGCGCGTTTCTGCGCCTGGAATCTGACGCTGACAGAGGGCAGAGCCCCCGAGGCGTTGGCCGCTCTGCCGCCGCCGGACGCCGTGTTCATCGGCGGAACAAGCGGGGAGATGGCGGCTGTGATCCGCGCGGCGTTGGCGAAAAACCCCGCCGTCCGGTTCTGCATCTCGGCCATTGCCTTGGAAACCCTCTCCGCCGCAGCTGCCGCGCTGGACGCCAACGGGATTCGGGCGGAGGTTGTGCAGATCGCCGTCAGCCGGTCGAAACCGGCGGGGACGCTGCGACTTCTTCTGGCGAATAACCCGGTGTTTTTGATCACCGGACAGGGGGGCGGCATATGATTTGCCTGCTGGTCGCGGCCCCGAACTCCGGCAGCGGCAAGACGGTTTTGACCTGCGCCCTTCTGGCCGCGCTCAAGCGGCGGGGGCGGACGCCCTGCGCGTTCAAATGCGGGCCGGACTACATTGACCCCATGTTTCACCGCGCCGTCCTCGGTGTGGAGAGCCATAACCTGGATTTGTTTCTCTCCGGCGAAACGGCCCTGCGGAACCTGTTCAGCCGCTGCATAGCCGGACACGGCGCGGCGGTGTGCGAGGGGGCCATGGGCTTTTACGACGGCGTGCGGGGAACAACCGCCCAGGCCAGCGCGTGGCACGTGGCGGACACGCTGGGACTTCCGGTACTGCTGGCCGTCCGGCCCAAAGGGGCCAGTCTGACCCTGGCGGCGCAGATACGCGGCTTGCAGGCGTTCCGCTCCAACAACCATATCGCGGCGATTCTCCTGACGGACACTTCTCCCGCGCTGTGCAAAAGCCTTGCGCCTATGCTGGAAACGGAAACGGGGCTTCCGGTGGCCGGCTGCCTGCCGCACCTGCCGGAAGCCTGCTTGGAAAGCCGTCATCTGGGCCTCCGGACCGCCGGGGAAATCGAAAATCTGCCTGCCCGGATGGAACGCCTCGCGGACGCATTGGAGGCAAACGCAGATTTGGACCGTCTGTTTTCGCTCTGCACATTTGATCCCCCCGCCGCGTATCAGGGGACATCCCGAAGGCGAATTACAAAAATTGCCGTCGCCCGGGACGCGGCCTTCTGCTTTGCCTATGCGGAAACCCTGGAAGCGTTGGAGGCGGCGGGGGCGGAACTGCTCTTTTTCAGTCCCCTTACCGGCGGCGGCCTTCCCGACGGAACCTGCGGCCTGTACCTGCCCGGCGGCTATCCCGAATTGTATGCGGAGGAGCTTTCAAAAAACGACGCCATGCGGCAGGCCATTCGTTCAGCTGTGGAAAACGGCCTGCCCACGGTGGCGGAGTGCGGCGGCTTTTTGTATCTAGGACAGACCCTGGAAGATCCCAGCGGGGTTTCATGGGCCATGGCGGGTGTTCTGCCGGGGGCGGGCGTGAAAACCGAACGCCTTGTCCGCTTCGGCTACCACCATCTGACCGCCCAGAGGGACGGACTTCTTCTGCGGGCGGGGGAGACGGTCCCCGTTCACGAATTTCACTACTGGGACAGCTCCGCCAACGGGGACGCTTTTACGTCGGAAAAAGGCGCGCTGCGCTGGAGCTGCGGCTATTCCGGCCCAGGGCTTCACGCCGCGTTCCCGCATCTCTACTTCGCGGGGAGGCCGGAGCTTGCGGAACGCTTCACGGCAAAGGCCGCGGCGTATGGAAAGGAACACGGAAGATGAAAGAACTCTTGCAGCAGATTGGTCCGGCGGACGAAACCGCCCGGCAGGCGGCCCGGAAGAATTGGAATGCCTGCATGAAACCCCTGGGCAGTCTGGGACTTCTGGAAAAGGCGTTGGAGGACATTGCCGCCCTCACAGGCAGCGCGGAAATATGTCTGAAAAAGCGGGCCGCGCTGGTTTTGTGCGCGGACAACGGCGTGGTGGCCCAGGGTGTGACCCAGTGCGGCAGCGAGATGACGGGCATCGTAGCCCGGAACCTGGCGGCGGGGATTACGTCGGTGTGCCGCATGGCGGCGGAGGCAGACTGTCCGGTGATTCCAGTGGATATGGGGATTTTGGATTTCCCAGAGACGGAGGGCGTTCTCTCCCGGCGGATTGCCAACGGAACCAAGGACATCAGCCAGGGTCCCGCCATGACCCGCGCCCAGGCCGAACAGGCCATTTTTACCGGCGTGGAGCTGGTGCGGGAGCAAAAGGAGCAGGGCGTCCGGCTTCTGGCGACGGGCGAAATGGGCATCGGCAACACGACGACTTCCAGCGCGGCGGCCAGCGTCCTGTTAAACCGTCCGGCGTCGGAGATGACGGGCCGGGGTTCCGGTTTGACGGACGAGGGATTGTTTCGGAAAATCCGCGCGGTGGAACAGGCCGTTTCCATCAACCGGCCAGACCCGGCGGACCCGGTGGATGTATTGGCAAAGGTGGGCGGTTTCGATCTGGCGGGATTGTGCGGCGTGTTTCTGGGCGGAGCCTTGTACCGGATTCCGGTTTTGATTGACGGATTCATCAGCGGCACGGCGGCCCTGTGCGCCCTGCGGCTGTGCCCCAACGCCGGAAAGGCCATGCTGGCCAGCCATGTTTCTGCCGAACCGGCGGCGCGGTATGTTCTGGCAGCCCTGGGAAAAACGCCGCTGATTACTGCGGGGCTCCGCCTGGGAGAGGGCACCGGCGCGGTAGCGGCCATGCCGCTTCTGGACATGGCCCGGGCGGTGTACGCCAGCGGCTACACCTTCGACGGCTGCGGCGTGGAACCGTACCAGCCTCTGGGAGGCTTCCGATGATCACGCTGGTCATCGGCGGCGCGGCCAGCGGCAAGAGCGAATATGCGGAAGAACTTGTTTTGAAATCGGAGGCCCGTCCCCGGATTTATCTGGCGACCATGGAGCCTTTTGGGGAGGAAGCCCGGCGGCGGGTGGAGAAGCATCGGGCCATGAGGGCCGCAAAGGACTTCCGGACGCTGGAACGCTATACCGGTTTGCCGGGAATCGAGGTCCCGGCGGGGTCGGCGGTTTTGCTGGAGTGCCTGGGGAATCTTTGTGCAAACGAGCTGTATTCTCCTGACGGCGTGGGGGCCGGGTGCGCCGCAGAGGCCATTTTGAAGGGCGTTGCCCGCTTGGCGGCGCAGAGCCGGAATCTGGTGATCGTCTCCAACGAGGTCTGTTCCGGCGGCAGGGACTACGCAGGCGATACGCTGCGTTATTTGCAGCTTCTGGCGTTTCTGCACCGCCGTCTGGCGGCGCAGGCGGACAATGTATGCGAGGTTGTCTGCGGCCTGCCGGTTTACCACAAGGGGGGAGAGCCGCAATGACGCTTTTGGAAACCGTCGCGGTGGCCTTTGGGATGTTTTCCGCCGTGCCGGCGCCGCAGCCGGTTTGGAACGAAAAAAATATGCGCTATGCCCTGTGCGCCTTTCCGCTGGTGGGCGTCGTGTGCGGAGGGTGCTGGTGGGCATGGGCGGAAGTATGCCGCGTGTTGGCCCTGCCGGAGCTGCTGCGGGGCGCGGGATTTTGCCTGCTGCCCGCGCTTGTGACGGGCGGCATCCACCTGGACGGCCTTGCCGACACCAGCGACGCCCTCGCCAGTCACGCCCCGCCGGAGAAAAAACGGGAAATCTTACAGGATTCCCGCTGCGGCGCGTTTGCGGTAATACGGCTGTGCGGCTATTTTATTTGGTACTGGGCGTTGTGCTGCGCCCTGCGGCCAACGTCCGCCGCCCTTTGGAGCGTCGGGGCGTCGTTTGTGCTGTCCCGGTCGCTGTCGGGACTTGCCATTGTGTCGCTCCCGCTGGCAAAAAACACCGGCCTCGCCCACACCTTCGCCGCAGGGGCCGCTCCAAAGCGGGCGCGGTGGATTCTGACGCTGGCCGCGGCGGCAGGCGCGTCCGCGCTCTGCTGGGCCGGACGCCTTTCTGGAGCGGCCATGCTGGCGGCGGCGTTAGCAGTATTCTGGCACTACGCCCGCACGGCGCAAAAGGAATTCGGCGGGATTTCCGGCGATCTGGCGGGCTGGTTTCTGGTGCGGGCGGAATTGTGGATGCTGGCGGCCTTGGTGCTGTGCCAGCATGGGGAGGCGTTGTTATGATTTTCATTACCGGCCCGCTGTACAGCGGTAAACGGACCTTCGCCCAAAAACTCTTGGGCTGTACGCCGGAGGAGCTGGAACGGCGGGCGGTCTGGGACGTACAGGACCTGGCGCGGGACTGCTTGGACCTGGAAGCCCTGGCGGACGAGTGCAGCCGCCGGGAAATCGTGATTGCAGTGGAAACCGGCGGCGGCGTTGTGCCCGCCAGCCCGGAGGAGCGGGCCGCCCGCGAGGCGGCTGGGCGTCTGAGCTGCCTGTTGGCGGAACGGGCCGAAACCGTCGTCCGGGTTTTCTGCGGACTGCCCGCCGTGCTGAAAGGATCGCTGCCATGAAGATTTATGTTCTGCGTCACGGGGAGACGGCTTGGAATGCTGCGGGCCGCTATCAGGGCCTTACGGACATCCCTCTGTCCCCGGAGGGCCGCGCCGCCCTTGTTCCAGCGGATTTCACGGTGGAATCCGTTGTGGTTTCCCCGCTTCTTCGGGCGCGGCAGACGGCGGAAATCCTTTTTCCCGGCGCGGCGCAGCAAATCGAAACCGGCTTGCAGGAAATGGATTTCGGCGTTTTCGAGGGCCGCACGGCTCGGGAGATGGAATTCGATTCCGCGTACCGCGCTTGGGTGGACGGCGGCTGCACAGGACCGGTTCCCGGCGGCGAGAGTCTGGAAACATTCAGCCGCCGGGTCTGCGGGACCTTTATGCGAATACTGGAAAACGCCTGTTCCCGGGGCCGGGACCCTCTGGTCCTCGTGGCCCACGGCGGGACGCTGATGGCCATTCTCGCCCAATACGCCGAACCCCGCCGGGAGTATTTCACGTGGCAGGCTCCCCATGGCGGCGGCTGGCTTCTGGATGCGTCGGGCGAGAGCCTGCGGACGCTGCGTCCGGTCTGCTATGCAAAAGGGGAAACGCCATGCTGACGGTCTATGCTGCGCTTTGCGGCTTCGCGCTGGATTTGCTGCTGGGGGACCCGGCCTGGATGCCGCATCCGGTGGTATGTATGGGAAAAGTGATCTCCCTTTTGGAAACATTCCTCCGGAAAAACCTGCCCCAAACCCAGAAGGGGGAATTCTGGGGCGGCGTGATGCTGGCGGCTGCGCTTCCGCTGCTGACGCTGGCCGTTTCCGGGACCGCCTGTATCCTGGCGGCGGAGGTTCATCCGGCGTTGGGCTTTGCCCTGCAAACGCTGTGGTGCTGGCAGGCGTTGGCAGCGAAGGGGTTAGCCGTGGAGAGCCGCCGGGTCTGCGAGGCCCTGGAAAACGACGGCCTTCCCGCCGCGCGCAAAGCGGTGGGGCGCATTGTAGGCCGCGACACGGAGTCTCTGGACGAAGCCGGCGTCATCCGGGCGGCGGTGGAGACCGTTGCGGAGAACTTTGCCGACGGCGTGGCCGCGCCAATGCTGTATATGTTCCTGGGCGGCGCGCCGCTGGCGTTGGCATATAAGGCCGTTAACACCATGGACAGCATGATTGGCTATAAAAACGACCGCTATCTGTACTTTGGCCGGGCGGCGGCCAGGCTGGACGACCTGGCCAACTACATCCCCTCCCGCATCGCCGCCCTGTTTTGGATTCTCTCCGCAGGCGTCACCGGGCAGAACGCCCAAAACGCCTGGCGTATCTGGCGGCGGGACCGCCGGAATCATGCCAGTCCGAATTCGGCCCAGACGGAGGCGGCGTGCGCGGGCGCGTTGGGAATTCAGCTTGGCGGTCCGGCGTGCTACTTTGGCGAGCGTTATGAAAAACCCACCATCGGCGACGCCCTGCGCCCCGCCGAACCGGAGGACATCCGGCGGGCAAACGACATGCTGTATACGGCCAGCGCGGCGTTGATGGCGGCTTGTATGCTGGGCGGAATTTGGAGGTAAGGAATGGATTGGAAGCACGGCGGAGACTGGGCCGGTTTTGAACGGGAATACGGCGCGCCGCCTCTGGATTTCTCCGCTAATGTCAGCCCCCTGGGGGCGCCGGAGGGCGTCAAGGCGGCTCTGCGGGACGCCGCCGGGCGGGTGGACCGCTACCCGGACCCGTTCTGCCGCGCCCTGCGGGACGCTCTCGCGGAACGGGAGAATGTTCCCGCCGGGCAGATCGTCTGCGGAAACGGCGCGGCGGACCTGATCTATCGAATCGTCTGGGCCTTGCGGCCCCGGCGTGCGCTGGCGGCGGCCCCGACCTTCAGCGAGTACGGAGCCGCTTTGCGGACGGCGGGCTGTACGGTGGTTTCCTACCCTCTGAAACGGGAAAACGAATTCCGCCTGGGCGCGGACTTCCTGGAATTCATCACGCCGGAAACGGACGCCGTGTTCCTCTGCGAGCCGAACAATCCCACCGGTTTAACCACGCCCCGCCCGCTGCTGCTGAAAATTCTGGAACGCTGCCGGAACTCCGGCACATGGCTGATTGCCGACGAGTGCTTCAACGACTTTCTCGACGAACCGGAGGAACACAGCCTCCGGCCCTGGCTGACCGAGTTCCCAAACCTGCTGATTCTCAAAGCCTTTACCAAGCTGTACGCCATGGCGGGGGTTCGCCTGGGCTATGTGCTCTCCCAGGATGAAAGCCTTCCGGACGCCTTGCGGGAGGCGGGACCGCCCTGGAACGTCTCGACGCTGGCCCAAGCCGCCGGAGCCGCGGCGTTGCGGGAAACAGCCTATGTCCGGCGGCTGCGGAGGCTTATCCAAGCAGAACGGCCCCGTTTGCTGGAAGGCTTGCGGCAACTGGGCTTGGAGGTGATTCCCGGCGAGGCGAATTATCTCCTGTTTCAGAGTCAAAGGCCCCTCGTATCCCCGCTGCGGGAGCGGGGCATTCTGCTGCGGAGCTGCGCCAATTACGAGGGCCTGGACGAAACGTGGTACCGCACGGTGGTCCGGACCCATGAGGAAAATCAGCGGCTGCTTACCGCGCTGAAGGAGGTTTTTCTATGAAACGGCGCATCATGATTCAAGGTACCATGTCCGGCGCGGGCAAAAGCGCGCTGTGCGCGGCTCTGTGCCGGATTTTCCGGCAGGACGGCTACCGCGCCGCCCCGTTCAAGAGCCAGAATATGGCCTTAAACAGCTATATCACCCGTCAGGGCCTGGAAATGGGCCGCGCCCAGGTGATGCAGGCCCAGGCGGCGGGCATTGAACCGGATGTGCGGATGAATCCCGTCCTTCTCAAGCCGTCCAGCGACACGGGCAGTCAGGTGATCGTCAACGGCGAGCCCCGGGGCCATATGGCGGCGGCGGAGTATTACCGCTACAAAAAAACGCTGGTCCCGGAAATCATGGCGGCTTATGAAAGTCTGGCGGAGGAGTATGACATCCTCGTCATCGAAGGCGCGGGAAGCCCGGCGGAAATCAACCTCAAGGGCGAGGACATCGTAAACATGGGCCTGGCCGCAAAAACCAGCGCGCCGGTCCTGCTGGCCGGGGACATTGACCGCGGAGGGGTTTTCGCTCAGCTCTACGGCACCACGGCCCTGCTGGAGCCGGACGAACGGGCCAGAATCAAGGGCCTGCTGATCAACAAATTCCGGGGCGACCCGGAAATTCTGCGGCCCGGTTTAACCATGCTGGAAGAAATGTGCGGCGTTCCGGTCCTGGGCGTCGTGCCCTATCTGCCGGTGGAACTGGACGACGAGGACTCCCTCGCCCCCAGCCTCTCCCGGACGGAGGCCCGCCGGGCGATTGATATCGCCGTCCTCCGCCTGCCGCGGATATCCAACTTTACCGATTTTTCCCCCTTGGAGGCGCACGCGGCTCTCGGGGTACGCTACGTGGACCGGGCGGCGGCTTTGGGCACACCGGACCTCATCATCCTGCCGGGCACAAAAAGCACCATGTCCGACCTGCTCTGGCTGCGGGAAAACGGCCTGGAATCCGCCGTGCAGAAGCGGGCGGCGTCCGGCACGCCGGTGCTGGGCGTCTGCGGCGGCTACCAGATGCTTTGCGAGTCGCTGGAGGACCCCGGCGGCGTGGAGGGGAACCAGGCGTCCATGCGGGGAATGGGCCTGCTGCCGGGCCGCACGGTTTTCTCGGCGGAAAAAACCCGCACAAACCGAAAAGCCTCCGTCGTTTCCGGTCCCTTCCGCGGCGCGGCGCTGGAGGGCTACGAAATCCATATGGGCGACACCAGCGCACAGGAGGCTCCCTTCTGCATCCTGGAAGACGGCCGGTCCGACGGCTGCCAGCGGGGGACGGTTTTCGGAACCTATCTCCACGGTCTGTTTGACACCGGCGAGCTGACTGTAAAGCTGGCGGCTTGGCTTTGTGAACGAAAGGGGATTTCCCCCGGAGACGCCGCGCCGCTGTCCCACCGGGCCTATCAGGAAACCCAATACAACCGCTTGGCGGAAGGGGTGCGGCAGTCTGTGAACCTGCCGGAAATCTATCGGATTCTGGAAGAAAGCGAAAGGGGATAACCGCTATGGCGCACATCAAACCGGCGGACATCGAACGGGAGAGCATGAACATTCTGACGGCAGAGCTTACCGCCCGCGGGATGGTTCTGGAAGGGGAAACGGAGGCGGTGGTGAAGCGGGTGATTCACACCACGGCGGATTTTGACTACGCGGAAAACCTGCGCTTTACGCCCCAGGCTGTGGCGCGGGGCGTGGAGGCCCTGCGGGGAGGCGTCGTTGTGACGGATACGCATATGGCTCTTTCCGGCGTCAGCAAGCCCGCGCTGGCCCGTTTGGGCGGGACGGCCCGCTGTTTCATGGCGGACCCCGAAACGGCGGAACAGGCCAAGGCGGCCGGGTCCACCCGCGCGGCGGCGGCGGTTCTGCGGGCAGAGGCGGAGGTTCCCGCCGCGATTCTGGCCGTGGGCAACGCCCCAACCGCCCTGCTTCGCATTGCGGAACGCATGGAGGCGGGCTGGCGTCCGGCGTTGGTGATCGGGGTTCCGGTGGGTTTTGTGAACGTCGTGGAGAGCAAAGAGCGAATCTGGGAGGTCTGCACCCGTCTGGGGGTTCCGGCGATTGTGTCGCTGGGGCGCAAGGGCGGAAGCAATGTTGCCGCGGCCATCTGCAACGCCCTGCTTTATACGGCGGCGGGGCTACTGGACCCTTCCAGCCGAAACTGAACGAGAAACAGGCCCTCCGGTTTTCCGGAGGGCCTGTTTTGCAGAAGGGTTAGTCGCGGAAGTCAAAAAGCTCTTTTGGTTTTATGCCGAACACATCGCACATTTTGAACACCAGATCAAAGGAAACGCCGACATTTCCCAATTCAATCGCGCTGATATGGCTTCTTTCAATATCCAGCATCTCCGCCAGTTGCAGTTGCGTAACGCGCATGGCTTTTCGATAATATACGACGTTCAGTCCAAACTTTCTGTATCGGTCCCGATATTCTTCCTTCATCGTTTATCACCTCTCTATTAGTTTAGAGAGACTAGGGCAGGCAATAAACCGATTCAAAATGTCGTAACGACATTGAAAGTGGTCGAAATCTGTGGTATTATATGGATAACGACCCACAAAATGCAAAAAGCGAACATAGGAGGAATTTGATATGGCGCGATACATGGTGGATTTGCCGTTGGAGACGGCGGTGTTTTATGAAAAGGTTTCCCAGCAGAGCGGGTATAAAATTGAACAGGTTCTGGCGGACGCGCTGTTCAAGATGGCGGGCGATCTGTCGGTGGAATTGCTGGCGCAAAAGCGCAGACGGCAAAAAAGAGGGAGCTGACCTTCGGTCAGCTCCCTCTTTTTGAAAGCTCTTTTTTGGTTCCTTTTTTCTCTCGAGAAAAAAGGAACGTCCCCCGTTACGCCAGTTCCGCCTGGCCGGTGTAGAGCTGGAAATAACGGCCTTTCTCGCCCAGCAAGCCGTCATGGTCGCCGCGCTCGATGATCTCGCCCTGCTCCAATACCATAATGGCCTTTGCGTTGCGGACCGTAGAGAGCCGGTGGGCGATGACAAACACCGTGCGGCCCGCCATGAGCCGGTCCATGCCGCGCTCAATGAGCTTTTCCGTCCGCGTGTCGATGGAACTGGTGGCCTCGTCCAGAATCAATACCGGCGGATTCGCACAGGCGGCCCGGGCAATGTTCAATAGCTGCCGTTCGCCCTGGCTCAGACTGCCGCCGTCGCCGGAGAGCATGGTCTGATAGCCCTGGGGCAGATGCCGGATGAAAGCGTCCGCCCCCGCCAGACGCGCCGCCGCCTCCACTTCCTCGTCCGTTGCCTCCAAACGGCCATAGCGGATATTATCCGCCACCGTGCCGGTGAACAAATGCGTGTCTTGCAGCACCACGCCCAAAGAGCGGCGCAAAGAGTCCTTTGCAATGTCCCGCACGTCAATCCCGTCGTAGGTGATCGTGCCGCTCTGGATTTCATAAAACCGGTTGATCAGGCTCGTGATCGTGGTTTTGCCTGCGCCGGTGGAGCCGACAAACGCAATCTTCTGACCCGGTTTTGCAAAGAGGGACACGTTTTTCAAAATGACGCGTTCCGGGTTGTAGCCGAACACCACATTTTCAAAACGCACGTCGCCCCGCAGGGGAACCAGCTCGCCGCCGGGCTTTTTCCAGGCCCATGCGCCGGTGTCATAGACGGCTTCTGTAAGATCGCCGCCGGGACCCTCCGCCACGCGGACCAGTTCCACCTGACCGGCATCCGCCTCCGGCTCGGTTTCCATGATCTCAAAAATCCGCTCCGCGCCCGCTACGGCGGAGAGAATCGTATTGATCTGCTGGGAAATCTGGGTGATGGGCTGGCCCACCTGCCGGGTATATTGGAGAAACGCGCCCAAATCGCCCAACCGGAAGCCGCCGCCCTGTACCGCAAACATGGCCCCAACGCAGCAGGTGACGGCATAGTTGATATAATTCAGATTCCCCATGGCGGGCATCATCATGCCGGCGAAAATCTGCGCGCGGGTTCCTGCGTGGCGATATGCCTCGTTGCGCTCATAGAACCCTTCCTTGGCGGCGGATTCGTGGTTGAAAACCTTAATGACCTTCTGGCCCTCAATCATCTCCTCGATATAGCCGTTGACCTCGCCGACGGCCTTTTGCTGCTGGGCAAAATAACGGCGGCTGCGGCCTCCGATGTTCTTCACCACCAGCAGCATTATGCCCAGGACGCCGAAGGTGATCAGCGTCAGGGGAGGGCTGAGGACCAGCATCATCAAAATCGTGCCGCTGAAGTTCAGCGTGCAGGAAATCAGACTGCCAAAGCTGTTGTTCAGAGCTTCCGAAACTGTTTCGATGTCGTTGGTGTAGCGGCTCATCAGTTCGCCGTGGGTATGGGCGTCAAAAAATTTCAGCGGCAGGGTCTGCATTTTGTCAAAGAGATCGGCCCGGATTTTGGCGACAGTGGTCTGGGAAATATGAACCATAATGCGGGCATAGCCGAAGGAACAGGCCGCGCCGGCAATATAAACCGCCGCCATAACCGCCAGCATTTTGGCAAGGCCGGGGAAGTCGCCGGGAAGAATATAGTCGTTGATCAGCGGCTTGATCAAATAGGAACCGCCTACGGTGCAGGCTGCGCTGATTACCAGCAGAACCGCCACCAGACACAACGCCAGTTTATAACGGCCCAGGTATTTCATCAGCTTTCCAAGGGTTTTGCGCAGATCCTTGGGCTTTCCGAAGCCGCCGTGGGGCGGGCCTCCGGGGCCGGGACCGGGGTGAGAGTGTTTAGCCATCCATGCTCGCTCCTTCCTGTTGGGATTGGAAAACCTCGCGATAAATCTCACAAGTCTGCATAAGTTCTTCATGGGTGCCCTGGGCAACAATTTTCCCGCCGTCCATGACAAGAATCACATCCGCCTCGCGGACAGAGGCCACCCGCTGGGCAATGATAAACTTGGTGGTGTCCTTGAGCTCGCTGGCAAACGCGGCGCGAATCTTGGCGTCGGTGGCGGTGTCCACCGCGCTGGTGGAGTCGTCGAGAATCAGCACCTTGGGCTTTTTCAAAATCGCCCGGGCAATGCACAGCCGCTGTTTCTGTCCGCCGGAGACGTTCACGCCTCCCTGCCCCAGATCGGTGTCCAGGCCCTCGGGCATCCGCTCCAGAAACTCGCTGGCACAGGCGGCGCGGCACGCGGCCCATAATTCCTCGTCGGCGGCATGGGGATTTCCCCAGAGAAGGTTTTCCCGGATGGTGCCGGAAAAGAGGGTGTTTTTCTGCAACACCACGCTGACGGCATCCCGCAGATGCTCCATGGTGTACGCATCCACCGGACGGCCGCCGACAGAGACCGTACCGCTGTCCGCCTCGTAGAGCCGCGGGATGAGAGAGACGAGGGTGGTTTTGCCGCTGCCGGTGCCCCCCAGCACGCCGACGGTCTGTCCAGAGCGGATGTGCAGGTTTACGTCTTTCAAAATCCATTCCGGGCTTTCGGGGCTGTACTTGAAGGAAACGTGGTCAAAGTCCACGCTGCCGCTGGAAACCGCCGCATGGTTTTCCGCATTGCGGTCCGTGATGGCGGGCGTCTCGTTCAAAACTTCCACAATGCGCTTGGCGCAGGCGACGGAACGGGTCAGCATCATGAACATCATCGAGACCATCATCAGGGACATCATGATCTGGGTGATGTAGGTGAAGTAAGTCATCAGCTTGCCCGGAAGCAGGGTCCCGGCAAAGACCATATGCCCGCCGAACCACATGACGGCAATGATTGTACCGTAGACAATCAGCATCATCACCGGCATATTGATTACCACCGCGCCGAAAGCCCGCTGGGAAGTGTTTTTCAAATCGCTGTTGCGCCCAGCGAATTTCTCCCGCTCGTGGTCCTCCCGCACAAAGGATTTGACCACTCGGATTCCCGCCAGGTTTTCCTGTACCACCAGATTGAGCGCGTCGGTTTTGTCCTGGAGGGCGCGGAACATCGGCCCCACCTGCACCAGAATCACACAGACCACTGCCAGCAGCAGCGGCAGGGCAACCAGAAACACGTTGCTCAGCTGGTAGCTGATCCGCACAGACAACACCAGGGCGGAGACCAGCATCACCGGCGCGCGCACCAGCAGGCGCATTCCCATCATCAGGGTCATCTGCATAGCGTTCACGTCGCTGGTGAGCCGCGTGACCAGCGAGGCGGTGGAAAAGCGTTCAATGTTGGAAAAGGCAAAGTCCTGAATGCGGTCATATTCGGCCCGCCGGAGGTTTGCGCCGAAGCCCTGTCCGGCCACCGACGAAAAAACCGCCGCGCCCAGTCCAAAGCACAGCGAGACCATGGCCAAAAGCACCATCAGCCCGCCTTTTTGCAGAATGTAATTCTGATCGCCGTTCTGGATGCCAATATCTACAATATCGCTCATCACCAGCGGAATCAGCAGTTCAAAAACAGCCTCCGCCGCGCTGCACGCAATGCCTGCGAGTATCCATAGGCGATAGGGACGGGCGTGGGGCCAGAGTTGTTTCATCATGTCGCTTGGTCCTCCTTGAGATTTTGGATGATGCGTTCCAGAAGCGCGGACAAGAGGGCTTCTTCCTCGGGAGTGAAATCCTGGGTCATGGCTTGTTCCACCTCCAAAAAGCTCTGCTGAAACAACGTCTGCTGCCGGGTCCCTTTTGGGGTCAGCGTGACCAGACGGCAGCGGGCGTCGGCGCCGCTGATGGACCGCTGTACAAAGCCTTTCTCCTCCAGCCGGTCCAGCACGCCGTTCATGGTGGAGGGTTTTACGCGCCGTAAACCGGTCAGCTCGCTCTGGGACGCCTGCCCGCCCTTGCTGTGGAGATAGAGCAGGACGTGGGCCTGGGCGCGGGTCACGTCGTAGCGGGAGACCCGGTGGTCCATACAGGCTTTTGCAAGCTGGGCGACGTAGCCCAGGAGGGGACCAAGGCCCTGATTGTTCGGGTTCATGAAAGCACCTCTTTAGTTAGCACGCTAAATATTAGCAGGCTAAATAATAGCACGCCGGCGGAAATTCGTCAAGAGGCAATTTGCGTTTTTTCTTTGAATAAATTGTGAATAAACCGTGAAATCCGGTGTTTTTGTAAACAAATTGTGAAAGCTCTGCGGAAGCGGTTGACTTTTTCCGCCGGGCCTAGTATGATGATTTCATCAAGCAGGATTGCTTGTAACCACACCATTTTCCCTCTCCTTTCTCTATATCATACAAGGAAAACAGACAGTCTTCTGGACTGTCTGTTTTCCTGTCCCACGCTGGCCGGTTATCTGCGGGAATCCGGATGCCTCCGGCAAGTTTTCTCTGCTTTTTCTTTTGCCGTTTCGATATAGGAGAATATTTGCGGGGATTTTAATTGGATTCGCGTTTCCGAAAGGACAAACCCAAAGCTGTTTTCGTAAAATACAAGATATTGCTCGATTGCCTGGATGAGTTCCAGGGGGTCGTCCGGTAATTCCGGAACCATTGTATTCCAATCGTCTAAAAACGCCCGGTCCATTGGCATTCCGTCAAGCATGAGATCTGGGGACATCGCTCCAAGCATTGCGCCCAAATCGTCCGCATCGTTTTCCAAATAGCAAGCATCCAATATATAAAAACATACCCAAAAACTATACAGGATAAGCACGTCCTTTGAGATGCGATCTGGTTTGCCGTCTTGATTATAGCATGGTCTCTTTTCGCCTTCAAGCGGCGATTCGCAGAATTGCCATAGGTTTTCGCGGGCCCCACGAACCGCAGACCGGACAAACCCAGGAATCCATTGACAAATACTGGTTCCATGTTATACTGGGCTTAGAATGTCTGTAATCCGAAAACATTTCAGGAGGTTTTTGTATGTCTTTTATTCTGCCAGCGTATCATCCGCCCGTATTTGACGTTCCGCGCTTTCAAAACGCGCCCAACGTCCGCCTGGAACCCGCCCCCAAAGACGGCGTAGCTCCCGAGGGCTACCACGCCACCAGTATTTTTCCCGAGTATTTCAAGGTAGACGGCCAGTGGCTGCTGGCCGAGGAAAGCCGGATGGACTGTGTGGCCGTTCTGCGCGGCGGCAGGATGGAAACGGTGGAATTCCGCAACCTCCAAGCCGGCGAGCCGGTTGTCATAGGCCGCACGGAGGATGGTTCCGAAGGCATTTACATTCACGCGGCAGGCTTCGAGGAGGACGGAAGCGAACGGGAGACCTTCGCTTTCCGGCAGGGCCGCTCCCGGGAAACGGCCTATTCGATGGATTATGACTCCATCTATGAGCTTTTGCGGCACGAGCGGGAACATGGCCGGATTGTCTGGGTGCTTGGCCCCGCCTGCGCCTTCGACGCCGACGCCCGCGCGGCGTTTGCCTCTTTGATCCGGGGCGGCTACGTCCATGCCCTTCTTGCCGGAAACGCACTGGCCACCCACGACCTGGAAGCCGGCTATCTCCGCACCGCTCTGGGACAGGATATCTATACCCAGCGCAGTCATCCCAACGGCCACTATCACCATCTCGACACCCTCAACGCCATCCGCGCCCACGGCTCCACCGCCGCCTTTATCGAAAGCGGCGCGGTGAAGGACGGCATCATCTATGAATGTGTGAAAAACCAGATCCCCTATGTGTTGGTGGGTTCCGTCCGGGACGACGGCCCCCTTCCGGAAGTCTACGGCAACGTCTACGACGGACAAAACGCCATGCGGGAGCAGGTCCGGACGGCCACGACGGTTATCTGCATGGCCTCCACGCTCCACACCGTCGCCACCGGCAACATGACGCCCTCTTACCGGGTCGTAAACGGCATCGTCCGTCCGGTGTATTTCTATTCGGTCGATATCTCCGAATTCTCCGTGAACAAGCTCCGGGATCGCGGCAGTCTCTCCGTCCGCACCATCGTCACAAACGTCCAGGACTTTATTGTAAACGTCAACAAAGGCACCTGCGGCCAGGCGTAACCTGTTTTTGCAAAGAAAAACCGCGCCGTCCAGATGGACGGCGCGGTTTGCGTTCCGAGGAGACTGTTCAAAGGTCCAGAGAAGCAATGGCCTCTTTCATCTGCTGCACAGAGTTTTCCAGGTCCCGCTGTTCGCCGGGGCTGAGGGGGATTTCCAAAACATCCTCCAGGCCGTTCCGGCCCACCAGAGACGGGATGCTCAAGGCCAGTTCCCGGAACCCATACTGCCCCTCCAGCACCACGGATACCGGCAGGACGGCGTGTTCGTCCTTCACGATACAGGCCGCAATCCGGCCCACGGCCATGGCGATTCCGTAATAAGTCGCGCCTTTGCGGCGGATGATCTCATACGCGCTGTCCCGGACTTCCCGGTAAAGCCGGTCCATGTCTTCCCGCTGAAGGGCCTGCCCGCGAATCCGGCAGAAATCCTCCAGAGCCAGGCCGGACACGTTGGCCTCGCTCCACACGGCAAGCTCGCTGTCCCCGTGTTCCCCGATGATAAATGCGTGAATGTTGCGGCTGTCCACCCGCAGCTCGGCTCCCAGCAGCTGCTTGAGGCGTCCGGTGTCCAGCACCGTGCCGGACCCGATGACCCGTTCTCTGGGATAGCCTGAGAGCTTCCAGGCCGCGTAGGTCAGCACATCCACCGGGTTGGAGACAATCAGGAGAATCCCCCCGAAGGCCCGCGCCGTAATTTCCCGGATAATGGACTGAAGAATTTTGGTATTTTTCCCAATCAAATCCAGCCGGGTTTCGCCCGGCTTCTGGTTCGCGCCTGCGGTAATGACCACCAGGGCGCAGTCCGTCAGATCGTCGTAGCTTCCCGCCGCAATCTCCATCGCCGCGCCATAGGGCAGGCCGTCCCGCAGGTCCCGGGCTTCGCCCTCGGCCTTGTCGGCGTTGGCGTCCAGCAGCACCAGATGGGAAAATAGCCCCTGCTGCAAAAACCGAAACGCAATGGACGCGCCCACCGCGCCGCAGCCGATCACCGCCGCTTTTCTTGGATTGACCTCCATAAATGCTTCACCGTCTTTCCTGCTGATTGTTCCGCCCTTATTTGTGCCACAGTTTCCGGCGGGCTATGCAGATTTCCGCCAAAAGCGCGTTTGACGCGGAAAAATTACGTTTCCCGGTTTTCGTTTTCCGGGCGGCCGAAAATATTTGCTTTACTTATCCGAAAAGTACCGGTATAATAGGAACGATTCGAAAAAATACCGGAGGCCGGCTGCGCGGAAAAGAGCCGGCGGGAAAGGACGCCACTATGAATAAACAATATGCGCTGCCTATGACGGCCGCGCTGGGAGGAGCCGCCGCGTTTGTTCTGCGGCTGCTGCAAAATCAAACCGGCTTTGAGCCGGATACCGGCCTTCCGATTCCCGGAAGCCTCGCCGCATACGCCCTGCTGGCCCTGCTGGCGGTATTGGCGGTTCTGCTGGCGGCGTTCACCCGGTTTCTGCCTGGGGAGGAGGACCCGGTTTATCCCTTTCCGGTTGAAAATTCCGGCCTTTTGACACTGCCTGTCCTGGGAATTTTCGCCATCGCCTTCAGCGGCGCGGCGGATCTGGCGGACTGTTTTCATCTTCTGCCGGAAGATATGATCTTCTCCCGCCATGCCCTGTACGGCATTTTACGGGAAGGCGGCCTGGGCTTCTCCGCCGGAGGACAGGCCATTTTGGGCGTACTCTCCCTGCTCTCGGCGGGGGTATTGTTCTGGGCGTTGCTCGCCTGCCGCCGCGAAAACATCCAGCCCCCTTCTAACGCCCTGCTTCTGCCAGTATTGACCCTGGTGATCCGGGTGGTCCTGACCTACCGGATTGATTCCGTCAATCCCTCGTTGCAGCTCTATTATATGGAGCTGCTGGCCCTGGTGTTCCTGACGCTGGGCTTTTACCGCCTGTCGTCCTACGCCTTTCAAGCGGGCGACACCCGCCGGTTTGCTCTGTATACGGGAGCGGCGGCGGTGTTGTCCATCGCCTCCCTGGCGGACGGCAGCGCGTATCTCTCGTCCCTGCTTCTCTATGCCGGCGGCACGCTGACGCTTTTGGGCTTTCTGCTTGTGCGTCTGAGCGTCCCGGAGCCGGAGGACCCGAACCCTTTTATTCCCTGATTTTACAGGCGGCCGGAACCCGCCGGTTCCGTCTGCCGCCGCTTGGTTGAGCAAAAAGGAGCAGATATCGAAATGGAATCTTTCAAACAGGAGCTGACCGAAACCAGTTATATGCGCCAGGAGGAGCTGGTTTTCTGGGACTGCGACCGCGAAAAACGGGCGCGTGTTGCCGCGCTGCTGAGCAAGCTCGGCGCGTTTGCCGGGTACGACTACGACGCCCGGGGCCTCACCCACGAAAAACTCTACGCCATGGGGGAAGTCTTTCTGCTCTCCCGCGCTGCCCTCCGCATCCACCGTTGTCCTGTGGCGCGGGACGTACTTACCATTACCACATGGGAAAACGGCGTCAAGGGAGCCCATATGCAGCGGGTATTCGAGATGGCCGATCAAAGCGGACGCCTCTGCATCAGCGCGAAAACGGACTGGATTCTGATGAACCCCGCCACCCGGAAAATCGCGCGGCCCAGCACCTTTACCGCAAAGTCCTTCACCGTCTGCCCGAAGGAAATCGACTGTCCGGAGCCGAAAAAAATCCTCCTGCCCCAAGAGGGCCTGGAGGATTTGGGAACCCGCCGCGTCCGCTGGTCCGACCTGGACGGCAACGGGCACCTGTTCAGCGGCAATTACGGCGATTATATTTGGGACGTTCTGCCGGAGGACCTGCAAATCCAAACGCCCCGCGAGTTTTTCATCAACTACAACCGGGAGGCCGCCCTGGGAGACGAACTGCGCCTCACGGGCTTTCGGGAGGGCGAAACGTACCGCATGGAGGGCATCGGCCCGAACGGCGTCTGCTTCACCGCGCTTTGCATATTCTGAAAAGAAAACAGCCTGGGACAATCCCCAGGCTGTTTTTGCCGTTTTAACGCCGCCGTCCGCCGCCGCGGGAGCCGCCGGTACGGTGCATTCCGCCGCCGCCGCCGCGTTTGACCCCGCCGCCGCTGCGCCGTGCGCCGCCGCCGAAGGAGCCGCCGCCGGAAAAGCCGCCGGGCCGGGAACTGCGTCCCGCACCGCCGCCAAAGGAACCGCCGCTGGAAAAACCGCCGGGCCGGGAACCGCGTCCCGCACCGCCGCCAAACGCGCCGCCGCCGGTAAATCCGCCGGGCCTGGGCGGCCTGGGGGGAGGCGGAGGAGGCCGTCTCCGCCGGGGGCGGCCCCAGAAGACGGGGTAATACAGCGGCGGGGGCGGCAGGCCGGGGCCCAGATACCGCCGCCGGTAGCTTCGATAGCGGAAGGCGTCGCCGATGATCCAGAGCATCAGAAGCAGGAAAATCAAGACCAAAAGGCCGCTGAATAAAACCATCGTGGCAATGCCGGAGGAACCTGCGCCCGCCGTGGAGCCATAGCCGCCGGAAATGGCGTTGTAAGTTCCGCTGGTGTCCGGGAGAACGCCGGGCGTCACCGCCGCATGATACAGGTCCTCCAGGTAATAAACCAATTCGTCAAAGGTCTCCCGGACGGCCTCGTCATACCGTTTCGCGGCAAAGCCGTCCTCCAGCGTGTCCAGGACGATGGTTTCAATGCGGTCCTGCTGGGAACCGGAAAAGCCCGCGCCCCAGGCTACGTAATAGTCGCCGTCCGGTACGCCGTGGTAAAGGTTTTCCAGGGCGAGAACGAGTAAAATGCCGTTGTTCCGCTCGCGGGAACCAATTCCCATGCGGGTAAACAATTCCTCCGCATAATCGGCAATGTCGTCGTTTCCGGTGGTTTTTACCACGTCAACGACGATCTGCGCCCCGGTTTGGGCAAAGAGGGATTCATTCATCTCCTCCATGTATTCGGCGGTTTCCTGCCGGATCGCGCCGCCCTCGTTGTGGACGACATAGGTGAAATCCCCGACAATCGCGGCTTCGCCTGTGGGCTTCCGGGCCTGCCCCAAGGCGATGCCCGCCAGAATCGCCAGCACCATAATCACCGCCGCCGCAGGGCGTTTTTTCAATAGACGCATAGGCTCACCCCTCTGCCTTGCCGGAATGAAAATCCGGACAATCCGTCCGGCCTACCAGATAGTCGATGGAGACCTGATAATAGTCGGCAATGGCGATCATGGTTGCAAGTTTTGGCTCGCTCTGGTCCGCTTCATAGCACTGGTAGCCGCGAAGGGACAGCCCCAGCAGTTCCGCCATTTCTTTTTGGTAAATCCTGCGGTTCTCCCGCAAAGTTTTCAGCCGTTCTGCTAAGATTTGCATCTGTCACCTCTTGACAAGCTCCATTATTACATGCTAGAATGAAATAAAATTACATAAAGGAGTGAAATTTTACTATGACCGAACTAATGGGATTGATTTACGATTATACAAATGAATTTCGCCTTAACCGCTATTTGGACCCGCACGCCTATCACATGGCGGAAATGAAAAAATTACAGTATAGTTCCAGCCTCCAGGACACCCTTTCCAGCGAGCAGATAAAACTGCTGGAAAGCTATCTGGAAGCCGTTTTCAAACAACAGGAACAGGAATTGGCGGCCATGTTTCAAGCCGCGCTGGAAATCGCGTCGGAATTGCAGGCGTTTTAGTTGTGCAGTTCCATGAGCTTCTGACGAAGCTCGCCCTCAATGCGGCCCAATTCCACCTCGGCGGCCTTGCGCTTCTGCGCGCCGTCCCGCTGAATCGCCAGCACTTCGTCCAGCGTGGAGATCAGCTGCTGGTTGGTGTGCTGGAGGGTCTCGATGTCCACCACGCTGCGCTCGGCTTCCCGGGCCGTGCGGATGGTGCCCATTTTCAGCATATCGGCGTTTTTCTTCAGCAGCTCGTTGGTCATCTCCGTCACCGCGCTCTGGGCCGCCGTAGCCTGACGGCTGTGCTCCATGCCCAGAGCCAGTACCATCTGGCTTTTCCAAAGGGGGATGGTGTTCACCAGGGAGGATTGGATTTTTTCCACCATCAGCGTATCGTTGTTTTGCAGGAGACGGGTCTGCGGTCCCATCTGAATGGAGATCATCCGGGTCAGCTCCAAGTCGTGGAGCTTCTTCTCAAACCGTTCGCACATCTGCACCATGTCGTTATACCGCTGGGCGTCCTCCTGCGCGCCGGTCTGCTCGGCCTTGAGCCGGAGCTGTGCCAGGTCGTTTTCCCGCACGGCGGCCAGCTTCTTTTTCCCCGCCAGGATATACATGGTCAGTTCCTTGTAATATTTCAGGTTCAGCTCATACATCTGGTCAAACATGGCCACGTCTTTCATCAGGGTAATCTGGTGCTGTTCCAGCTCCCGGACGATTTTATCAACGTTGGTTTCCACCTTGGAATACTGGGCCTTCATGGCTTCCAGCTTGTTGCCGGCCTTTTTGAACTTGCCGAACAGGCCCTTTTTCTCCTCCTCCTCGCCAAAGCCCTTCAGCTCTACCACGAGTTCCGAGAGGGACTTGCCGATCTCGCCCAGGTCCTTGGTCCGCACAGAGCTGAGGGCGTTTTCGGAGAACCCGGCGATTTTCTTCTGAGCCTTGCCGCCATAGTTCAGAATCGCGCTGGAATCCATGATATCAATTTTCTGAGAGAAGTCGTCCACGGCCTTTTTCTCGGCGTCGGACAGCATGGAGTCATCCAGCTCCACCGGTTTGACTTCCGGCTTTGCGGGTTCCGGGGCGGTGGGAGAGCTTTCCTCCAGGTCCAGGCTCAATTCGGGCACGGCTTCCGCCGCCGCAGGGGTGTCGCCAAAGCTCAGATCAAGGAAATCGTTGTCACTCATTTGCGTTTTACCTCCATGGATAGTTTTTTTATCTTCGGTTCTGCCGGATGGTCTCCGGGTTTACTCTTTTGAAGCCAGAATATGGCAGATACAGCCTACCAGCCAGATTCCGCCCACGACGGTATAAAGCAGGTTAAAGCCGTCGCGGAACAGTCCCAGGTAGAGGAACAACGCCGCGAATACGCCGGTGAGCAGGGCCATAGAGCCGTGGGAAAATTTGCTTCCTCTCATAAGAAAATTACCTCATAATTCCAGATGGATATCCCCGTCTTTTCCGCCGGATTCGGACAGGCCCTCTCTGGCCATCATGGTTTCCAGGACGGAGATATCCGCGGAGATGTCCAGGGCGTCGGAACCGTAGAGGGCGTCCAGCTGTTTTTCAAACGCTCCGGCGACGCGGTGCATCATGGTTTCGATTTTAGTCAGGGTGGCGTCGATGTTCTCGCCGGAAACGCCGGTATGGCTCATACGGTCATAGGCATTCAGGAGTTTGAGCGTAGTGGGAAGGTAATAGTCCATAAAGCGGCGGGTTTGCGGGAGCTTGGACGGGTCGTTCCGCACCGCCTGGAAAATTTGCTGGGAGGCCCGTTCCAGCCGCGCGATGTCGGCGGAGATGCCAGGGGCGGGAATGTTGTCGTTCAGACGCTTCATTTCCGCAATGGACGCCGCGCCGTCCCGCAGCATTTTGTCCAGGCCGGAGGTGGAGGCGGGAGCGGGTTCCGTTTCGGTTTTCGGCGCGGGGGCTGGATTGGTTTCCATGCTGCCCACGCGGCAGAGCCTTCCCACGGCGAAGAAGACGATGGCCGAAACGACTGCGAGACAGATATAATGGGAGACGGCGTATAGGGGGAGCAGCAGGCCGCACAGCAGCCACAGCAGCGACACGGCGTAAAAGGGCGCGACAGGCTTTCGGTCGTTAGCCGTCATGAACAGACCTCCTTCAACCGGCGCAGCCGGCTTCGTGAAATACATTATAACAGTTTTTCAGCAAAGAAGCAATGGTTTCATTCGTTTCTTCTTTTTAGCTGTTAAGTATATCATATTTCTTGCTCAGATGCAATTTCCTTTTGTAAATTCACTGGTATTTTATGCTGGATGCATTTTTCTGAAACGGGGATTTATGCAGGAAACGGGGCCGCAGATTTTCTGCGGCCCCGTTTTGCGGGATTCTGTTTCAGGAAAGGGATGTTTTTCCGGCCTTTTGCGGATTAAGGCCGGCTGAAAATTTTGTGGTAATTATAGAGGATGGAGCAAAGCTGCTGACGTGTGACCGGCTGGGAGAGCATCCAGTCTCCTTGGGCATTGCCGTTAAGGATTTTGTGTTTCCTGGCCCACTCAACGGCTTCTTTGTGGGCAGGGCTTGGGTTGTTGTCCATTGGTTTTTCCTCCTTTTCGTAGTCGGGCCGGATGTAAGCGGTAACGGCAGACGTTTTACGGGTCCTGCGGCAGACCATGCCGCCGTTGGACTGACTCCCGGCAGAGCCGGGGGACGTGTTGCCCTCAATGGCGGTGATGGTTCCGCTTCCTGCGGCTTCCACAATTCCGGTGTGTCCAAAATTATAAATAACGATGTCGCCCGGCTGCGGAGATTTGACGACGCAGGCGGGGCGGTTTTTCCTGTACCAGTTCAGCAGAGCGGAACAGGAAGCGGTCGTATAGGGCAGTTTTTTTCCGGCCTGTGCGAAAATCCATTGGACAAAGGCCATGCACCAGGGATAGGAGCTGCCGGAAACCTTGCGCCCATAAAACCAGGTGTTGTATTTGACGTTGTTGGAATTTGCCGGGGATTCCATGGTCCCCAGTTCTTTCCGGGCAATTTCGAGAACCTGTTTAACCGTTGCCATTTTCGCCCTCCAATGCATCCTGTACCTTCTGGGACTGGGTTCCGAAATAGAATGCAATCACCACGGCGTAAACAGTCATGAAATCCTGGGAGATCGTTCCGGCGACGGCCATATATGCAAATACGCCGGTAAGCGTCAGCGTCACTAGGGATTTGACGCTGAGAAGATTCCCCAGCCGTTTGCGGATGGTTCTGTCCATTCAGGCATCCTCACTTTCTCCGGGCTTGACCCCGGTTTCACTGTAAAATCCGCCGGACCCCGTTTCCTCCTCCGGGAAAAACTCCGTTTGGGTCCAGATGCCGTCTTTTCCCACGGGGTCCGTTTTGCCGGGTCCGCACGAGGGCCTCAAAATTTTGGAAATCTTGATACCCGCCAGCAAAAGAGCTTCCACGCCGCCCGCGCCAAGGGTATACTGGATCAGCGTGTCCGGCGCCGCGCCCTTGACACAGAAAACGGCGGTCATGGCGATGATAAAGGCTAGGGCAAAGAGTCCCATTGCCAGAAGGATTTGATTGGAAGTCTTCACAGCCCCACCCTCCCCAGCAAGAATGCGATAACGGCGGCGCAAACCGCCCAAATTGCTTTGTCAACAATTCCTTCCCAGCGTTTTCCAGGTCTGTCCCGCAGCTCCTGAACGGTCTTTCGTTCCGCCTGCAAGGCGGTTTTGATTTCCTCGGTGTCTTCTTTGATCTGATTCAAACGCTCCTCAATGACTGCAACCGAGGTGTGCGAAGCGTCCAGCTTCTGGTAAATTTCCTTATGAGCTTCTTTATTGTGGGCGCTGTCCTGCTCCAAAGCCGCAACGCGCGGCAGCAGAGGGCAGTCGGTACAAATTTCAGCCGTAATGATTCCTCCTTTCAAATAAAAGATTTTCCGAGCCGGCATAGTTGCACGAAACATAGGCTGTACAACTTTCACAAAAATCTCCGGGTTATTTTTCAATACCAGCGCGGCTCTGAGGGGTTCCCATAAAAATAGATGCAAAAACCTCCCCGGCTGCTTCGCCAGGGAGGTTTTTGTGAGAGTGAAAAGAACCCGTACAAAACAGAGGTGCAATTATCAGGCGTTTGCCCGCACCGTTTTTAGGGACGGCTTTCGTTGCAGACGGCAATCGCTTCGATCTCAACCAATGCGCCTTTTGGCAAAGCCTTCACGGCAAAGGCGGCCCGCGCCGGACAAGCCCCCGTAAAATATTCCGCATAGACAGCATTCATGGCCGCAAAATCGTTCATGTCTGCCAGCAAGACCGTCGTCTTGACCACATCGCCGAAGGTACAGCCCGCTTCGGACAGAATTGCTCCAATGTTCTCCAAGCTCTGCCGTGTCTGACCACTGATGTCCTCCGCGGCGAAGGTCCCGGTTGCCGGGTCCAGGGGGATCTGGCCGGAAATATACAGAACGCCGCCCGCTTTCACAGCCTGCGAATAAGGACCGATTGCCGCCGGTGCATTTTTCGTGAAAATAACTTCCTTCATGTGAAATTCTCCTTCAATTTTTATTTTTGATAACAGCTCCTGAACAAAAAGCATCCGAATCTCATGCACATTGTTCAGCTGCCTCCAGACGTTTCATACAATTCCAGCAGTTGCAAAAACTTCGTGATCATGATACGATAAACAAAACAAGATGGAGGCTGTCATGAAAAACCTAGACGATTTCAAGCGCGTTTCCCTGGGCGTGCTGCCGACGCCGCTGTATAAGCTGGAACACTTGAGCCGGGAAACCGGCCGTAACCTCTACATCAAGCGCGACGACCTGACCGGCGTTTCCCTGGGCGGCAACAAGGTGCGGAAACTGGAATTTCTCCTAGCCGACGCCCTGGAAAACCAGGCCACCACCGTCCTCACGGCCGGAGGCCCGCAGTCAAACCACGCCATGCTGACCGCCGCCTGTGCGGCGCGGCTGAAAATGCAGTCCATTTTGATGCTGAAAAAGCGGGGCGTGCTGGAGGGCGGCAATCTCATCCTTGACCAGCTTTACGGCGCAGAGGTGGAGTTCATAGACACGGACTCCTATGACGACGTTTACGCCGCGATGGAAGCCCGAATGGAGAAACTCCGGGCCAAAGGGCTTAACCCATATTTTATTCCGGTAGGCGGTTCCGTGCCGCTGGGCTGTCTGGGCTATGTAAACTGTGCCCGCGAGATCGCGGCGCAAGCGGAGGCGTTGGGCGTAAAGTTCGGGCATATCGTCAGCTCCACCGGCTCTGGCGGAACCTACGCCGGCCTGACGCTGGGCGCAAAGCTCTACCTGCCCGGAACGCAGTCGGTGGGGATCGGCGTCTGTGACGACCCCTTTGAAACCATTGCCCTGGATTTGATGCAGGGCACGGCGGTTCTTTTGGAAAGCGAGGTATCCTTCGGACCAAAAGATATCAAAATCCATTACCAAATTGGTCCGGGCTATGCCCAGCCCAGCCCGGAGGGCATGGCGGCGGTGCAGCGTCTGGCGCGGACGGAGGGAATTCTTGCAGACCCGGTATATACCGGCAAAGGTCTTGCGGGTCTGTTCCAGCTTTTGGAGGAGGGATATTTTCCGGAAGGCGAAAACATTCTGTTCGTCCACACCGGCGGGGCCGGCGCCCTGTTCGCCGTGGGCTGACCGGAGCGGAGGTGCGGTGTTGAAAACGGAAAAGCTGCAAATTCAAGGAATTCCTGCGGTAATTTACGGCGGGGCCAGTGAAAACGTATGGCTTTATGTCCACGGAAAGCAGAGCGCTAAGGAGGCCGCCGGACGCTTTGCCGAAACCGTCTGTGCCAAGGGCTGGCAGGTGCTTTCGGCGGACCTGCCGGAGCACGGAGAGCGAAGCGGGGGTCCGGTTCCCCTGGACCCGTGGCACGCTGTTCCGGAACTTCGGGAAATTTTCGACTGGGCGTCCCGCCGCTGGGAACGCAAGGCTCTGCGCTGCACCAGCCTGGGGACGTGGTTTTCGCTGCTGGCCCTGGAGGGCGAACCGCTGGAGCGGGCCTTGTTCGTTTCGCCGGTGCTGGACATGGAATTACTGATTTTGGACATGATGCAGTGGGCGGGCGTAAGCGAGGAATCCCTGGAGGCCGCGGGAGAACTCCCCACAGACCTCGGGGAAACGCTGTCATGGGAGTATCTGCAATACGCCCGGAGGCACAAAATTGAGGACTGGGTCCCCCCTACGTCCATTCTCTACGCAGGCGGAGACACGCTGATTCGCCGGGAAGCGGTGGAGCATTTTTCCAGCCGTTTCGGGGCGGAACTGACGGTGATGGAAAACGGCGAGCACTGGTTTCACACGCCGGAACAGGTTGCGTTTCTGCGCCGGTGGGAGGCCGCCAAGGGAACCCCCTAACGATTTTTATAAAGGAGAAATTGCCATGAAATGGATTATTGCATCCGATCTGCACGGCTCGGCTGCCTGGTGCCGCCGTCTGCTGACGGAATTTTCACTGGAGAAGGCGGAACGCCTGGTTCTGCTGGGCGACCTGCTGTACCACGGCCCCCGGAATCCGCTGCCGGAGAGCTACGATCCGCCCTTCGTTGCGGCGATGCTGAACGGCATAAAGGACCGGATTTTATGCGTGCGGGGCAACTGCGACGCCGAGGTTGACCAGCTGGTGTTGGAGTTCCCGATCTTAGCGGATTACGCCTTTTTGTGCCTGAATGGCAAAACGGTCTGCGCCACCCACGGGCACCGGTATGGTCCGGACAACCCGCCGCCCCTGGGGAAAGGGGATATCCTGCTTTGCGGACATTTCCACCAGCCGGTGTGCCAGGACAAGGGGGATTTTATGTATTGGAATCCTGGGTCCCTGTCGCTTCCGAAAGACGGAACGCCCCATAGCTTTATGGTACTGGAAGACGGCGTTCCTTCCTGGCGGAACATTTCCACAGGAGAAGCCTTTACGCCGCTTTCCGCACAGGTGTAAACCAATGAAAAAACCGCCGTCTCACAGGAGACGGCGGTTTGCTTGTTTGGGAGAAAAACGCCCTCCGTCACAGGCTTTCTGTGGTGGTTCAAAGTGCCGAAGCCAGCAGTTTCCGGATGTAAAAATTCGCCAGCAGACAGGGCGCTGAGAAACCGATCAGCAAAAGAAAAATCAGGCTGATAGGAAACGCCAAAACCGCAACGGTCACAATTCCCAGGCCCGTTGCCGCCGCAGCGGCGGCCCGCAAGGGTTTTCCGAAACTCAGCACCAGTGCCAGCCGCGCCGCCCGCCGCAGTTCAACGCCCGCATCCAGCAAACCATAGACGTAAGGCGCGGCCAGAAACGCCGCGAGAAACACCGTGGAACACAGGACAAAGGGAGCCAGAAGCATAAAATTCAACCCGGCCTGGGCCAGATAGAAAAGACCGCCCACGCCGCCGAAGATCAGCGGCAGGCCCGTGAGGCAAAACGCCGCATAGCCCCTCTTCCAGCCCTTCCGGAACGCCGTCCGGTAATCGTAAAAGCAGTTGACCGGTTCGTCCAATACCATCTTCCGAACCACATGGTTCATCGCAAAGAGGGCGGGTGGAATCGTGACCACCGGCACGCAGCTGATCACAAACAGCAGATTCAGCTTTACCAGCGTCACGCACTCCAGCTGCAAGATCTCCACAAAGCGGGCGAGACCGGTTTTTTCCGGCGCGTCCGGGTCAATTCCGGGGCCTGGCTTGGCGTAATCTTTGCGAAAAAACACAAAAACCTGCTCCTTTCACTCCCGGCGGCTCTGCCGCCCGTCTGTATATCCGGCGTGTAATTCTGGTTAGTTTATCACAATCCCCTTCGGATTGCAACGGTAAACATTTGACGCAGCGGGTAAATTTATTGCATTTTCGCCGGAAATGGGGATAGGTCAAAAATTTACCATACAAGATGTTTATTTACCATTGAAAACCCCAGCCGGGCTGTGGTATTTTCTTTCCAGAGACCCCGAAACAGCGAAAATTCCTCTCTCCCAACGCCCCGAAATTATCGTTTATTTTATGGAGGATGCATGATTATGGCCAGTATTTCTTTCAGACACGTGAGAAAAACCTACCCCGGCGGCGTTACCGTCGTGCCGGACCTCAACCTGGAAATCGCGGATAAGGAATTCGTAATTCTGGTCGGTCCCTCCGGCTGCGGCAAGTCCACCACCCTGCGTATGATCGCCGGACTGGAAGACATCAGTGACGGCGAGCTCTACATCGGGGACCGCGTGGTCAACGACGTTGCCCCCAAGGACCGCGATATAGCCATGGTGTTCCAGAACTACGCGCTGTATCCCCACATGACCGTATACAAGAACATCGCCTTTGGCCTGACCCTGCAAAAAGTCCCCAACGACGAAATTGACCGCCGCGTCCACGAGGCCGCCAAGGCCCTGGACCTGGAGCACCTTCTGAACCGGAAGCCCAAGGCCCTCTCCGGCGGCCAGCGGCAGCGCGTGGCCCTAGGCCGCGCCATGGTCCGGAATCCCGCCGTCTTCCTGTTGGACGAACCGCTCTCCAACCTGGACGCCAAGCTCCGCACCGCCATGCGTTCCGAGATCAGCCGCCTGCATAAACGCTTGCAGACCACCTTCGTCTACGTCACCCACGACCAGACCGAAGCCATGACCATGGGCGACCGGATCGTAGTCATGAAGGACGGCATCATCCAGCAGAACGACACGCCCCAGAATCTGTACGATTATCCCTGCAATCTGTTTGTTGCGGGCTTCATCGGCTCGCCCCAGATGAACTTTGTGGACGCCGTGATCAAGAAGGACAGCGACGGCTTTGCCGCTGAATTCTGCGGCAGCAAGGTCTCGCTCCCCGCCCGCATGAATGAGAAACTGGGCGCGTACGCGGGCAAGACCGTCGTCCTGGGCATCCGTCCCGAGGACATCGACGCGGTGGACAACGGCGCGAAGCACGACCTGGATGCGAAGATTGAGATTGCCGAGCTGATGGGCGCGGAAATCAACCTGCACCTGGACTGCCAGGGGGCCAAGTTCGTGGTCCGTGCGGAATCCACTTACAAGGGCCGCGAGGGTGATGTGGGCGCGCTGGTGTTTGACGTCGAAAAGGTCCATCTCTTTGACAAGGAAACCGAACAGGCCATCGCCAACTGACGTTGCCTGACCCCGTTTTTTTCCATCCCGCAGATTTTGCCGTTTGCAGTCGGAATACATGGAAGGAGATTGTCATGCGCCAGACAGAGCCGCGGAAAATCCGGCCTGCCGCCGCAGACCCGGTGGTCTGCGGCCTGCTGGCCATGCACTCCGCCCACATTCTTCCCCTCGCCGCCGGCACGCTCCGGCAGGACCCCGGCACGCCCGGCGTATACGCGCTGATTGCCGCCGTCCAGGGCAGCGTGACGGTTTCCTCCCATCCCCGCACTGCCCTGCTGGAAGCCGGTCAGGTGATGCTTCTGGCCCCCGGCGTCGGCTGGGACTTGCAGGCTGTGACCAACGCGCTTTGCATGATCGTCCGCCTGGAGGGCGAGGCGGCGGACCGGCTTTTGGACCTCCCCGGCGGCGCGGCGGTATTCTGCCGGGGCGCGGCCATTGTGCGGGAGAAGATCCTGTCCCTGGCGGTCATGGAGGACGAACACGGTCCCGTCAGCGGCGAGGCGGCCTCCGCCTGCGCCTATTCCATGCTGGTAAAGCTCCGCAGCGAACAGACGGCGGAGGACCTGCCGGAGCTGGTGGAATCCGCCATCGCAATTATTCAGGAGGAATTCCCCTTCCTGGAAGGACTGGACGAACTGGCCGAACGACTGGAGGTTTCAAAGGCGCACTTGAGCCGCAGCTTTTCTAGGCGGACGGGCATTTCCCCCGGCAAATACATTACGCAGGTAAAAATCTCTTACGCAAAGCTGCTGCTTCAGGAGGAAGACGCCTCCATCACTTATGCGGCAGAGGCTTCCGGCTTTGCCAACGCGAATTATTTTTCCAAAGTCTTCCGGCGTGAAACCGGGATGTCTCCCAGCGAGTTCCTGGAAGCTGCGCCCCGGCGCAAGCCCTCCCGCCTGCAAAACGGACCGGCTCTCTGGTAGGAGCACTACACAAAGCAACATAAATCCGGCTGGCGGTCAAAGACTTCGTCTGCCAATTTATGGCTGTTTTGTAACTTTTTTTGCAATTGATTTAGCAAAATGACCAATTAGGACAGGGTTCGTCTGGACAGTATTAACGAAATTTCCAAAAATATAGCAAAATGTTGCTTCACCTGCATGGATTGTCCGGTATACAACATTCGGGTATATTTTTGGAAATCCGGTCTATTTACAAAGCGGACAAATTGGTATTATATTTTTGCTATGGGAATACGTTTGATTTGGCAGGAAAAACGTGAAAGAGGAGTGGAGTTATGATGAAAAGAGTACCCCGCGTAACCGCCGCCGTCCTGGCGTTGACGCTGCTGCTGGCTCTTTGCGGCTGCGGCGCGGCAGACGGCAAAACCCACCTGACGTTCCAGACCTGGGACGTTGCCCAGCGGGACAGTATGGAGGCCATCTGCGCCGCCTACACCGCGAAAAATCCCGACGTGGTGATTGACGTGCAGGTAACCAGCTGGAACGAGTACTGGACCAAGCTGGAAGCCTCTGCGGAGAGCAACACCATGCCCGACATTTTCTGGATGCACACAAACCAGATTCTGTACTATTCGGATTTCGGAATATTGGCGGATGTCACCGATCTCTATGACGACGTGGACCCCCAGTACTATGAGACGCACTTTTCCGAGATCTCCCGGGGCAACGCCAGCGGCAGCGACGGCCGGATGTACGGCGTGCCCAAGGATAAGGACAACATCGTCATGGTCTATAACAAGGAACTGTTTGACGCCGCGAACGTCGCCTACCCGGATGAGAACTGGACCTGGAACGATCTGACCGACGCGTCTCAGAAGATTTACGACGCCACCGGCAAATACGGTTTCATGGCCTACAACGAAGACCACCTGGGTTACTGGGACTTTGTGTATCAGGCAGGCGGCTACATCCTCAACGAGGACCGCACCCAGGGCGGCTACACCCAGCCCGCCACCGCCCGGGCCATTGAGTTCTATGTCAACATGCAGAAAGAGGACTGGTGCCCCGACCAGACCTATTTCGCGGAAACCCAGCCCGGCATCGCCTTTTTCTCCGGCGAGTGCGCCATGTACTTAGAGGGCAACTGGGAACTGATGAACAAGGCCACCCGGTATGACAACATGGAAGGCAAGTGGGACATCGCGCCCCTGCCCAAGTGCCCGGACCCCGAGAGCGGAGACGGACGGGCCACCATGTCCAACGGCCTGTGCTACTCCACCGCCGCCCAGGGAAAGAATCTGGAAATCGTCAAGGATGTGCTGAAGTTCTTCGGCACCGAGGAAGCCCAGAAGATCGCCAGCTCTTACGGCGCGGCCATCTCTGCATACATCGGCACGGAAGACCCCTATTATGAAGCCTTTGAGAAGGCTGGCTACGACCTGAACCTTCAGGTTGTGAAGGACCAGTTCGAGTACAGCGTCCAGCTGGTGAACAACGCCGCCCGTCCCAAGTGGAAAAGTCTGGTGCTGGCAGAGCTGAACAAGGCGTATAACGGTCAGTCGGACATCGGCACGGTTCTCGCCAATATGCAGAAAATTGTGGACGAGACCACAGCGGCCAATCTGGCCAACGCGGCTTATTACAAATAAGGGGAGGAGGGGAACACGATGAAAACAAAACTGTCCGCCGCCGCCAGGCGGGAAGAAAACTGGGGCTATATCATGATCGCCCCCACCATCATCGGCCTGATTGTTTTGAACATCTGGCCCTTTATCCAGACGCTGTATACCAGCTTCTGCGAGCATCTGGGCTTCGGTCATTACAAATTCATCGGTATCGGAAACTACATTGACGTTTTCCAGCGGCCCGAATTCTGGCGGGCGACCTGGAATACCATCTACTTCTGTATTCTCACCGTCCCCATCGGCCTGTTTTTATCCCTGCTGGTGGCAATGCTGCTGAATGCCAAGATCAAGGGCAAGGGCATTTTCCGGACCATCTTCTTCCTGCCGATGGTTTGCGCGCCTGCCGCCGTGGCGATGGTGTGGCGTTGGATTTTCAACGGCGAATTCGGCATTCTCAACCAGATTCTGGGCATCCATATCAACTGGGTCACGGACTCCAAGGTGGTAATGATCGCCTGCGCCGTGGTGGCGATCTGGAGCAACATCGGCTATGACGCCGTATTGCTGCTGGCGGGCCTTCAGAACATCTCCAAGTCCTACTACGAGGCCGCCAACATCGACGGTGCGAATAAAGTGGTGCAGTTCTTCCATATCACGCTCCCCATGGTCTCCCCCACGCTGTTCGTGGTCATGATCATGCGGCTGATGTCCTCGGTGAAGGTGTACGACCTGCTCTTTATGATGGTGGAGGAAACCAACCCGGCAGTCACCAGCGTGCAGAGCCTGATGTATCTATTCTACCGGGAGTCCTTCGTGGCGGGAAGCCGCGGCACCGGCTCGGCCATTGTGATTTGGACCGTGCTTCTGATCGGCCTGATTACGGTTGTCCAGTTCCTCGGCCAGAAGAAGTGGGTCAACTACGACGTGTAAAGGAGGGATAACCATGAAAAGCAGCGCATCCATGCAGCGGTCCAAACAGATAAGCACCATCCTCACCTACGCGGCGCTGGTTATCGGCGCGATTATCATGATCTTCCCCTTTGTGTGGATGATCCTAACCAGCTCCAAGACGGTGTATGAGAGCACCCAGGTTCCGCCCACCATCTTCCCGAAGGAATTCACGCTGAAGAACTTCGACGACGTGCTGACGAACCTGCCCTTTGTGAATCTGTACATCAACACGGCGTTAACCATCCTGTTCCGCGTGATCTGCGCGGTGGTGTTCAGTTCCATGGCGGGCTATGCCTTTGCGAAGCTGCAATTCCGGGGCAAGAACCTGCTGTTTGGAATTGTGCTGGTGCAGATGTCCCTCCCCAGCCAGATTTTCATTATCCCCCAATATCAGATGGTGGCCCATATGCATCTGGCAAATACGATTTTCGCCCTGGTTTTCCCAGGCTTAGTGAGCGCGTTCGGCGTGTTCTTCCTGCGGCAGACCTACATGGGCATTCCGACGGAAATCGGGGAAGCGGCCTATCTGGACGGCTGCAACCAATGGCAGACCTTCACAAAGGTCATGTTCCCCCTGACGGGCACCTCCGTAGCGGCCCTGACGATCTTCACCGCCGTGTTTGCTTACGGCGACCTGATGTGGCCCCAGGTGGTCAACTCCGATGTGACCATGATGACGCTCTCCGCGGGCCTTGCCTCTCTGCAAGGACAATTCCTGTCCAACTATCCGGTTATGATGGCAGGCGCGCTGCTGGCCATGCTGCCGATGATCATTCTTTACATGATCTTCCAGCGTCAGTTCATTGAGGGCATTGCCTCTACCGGCGGCAAGTAAGCGGCTGGTTTCGAGAGAACGGCAGGCAGCGCGGGCGAAGCGGTCCGGCGAATGGGCCGCGAAACGTGCGAACGCTCTTGCTGCCTGCGGTTTCTCCTGAGAAAAAGTAAGAGCTCCCATTGTAACAGTCCCGGCATTGGCGAAAGTCGGCCGGGGCTGTTATTTTGGACAGTTCCCACCCTGTCCGCCGCAAGAGATTTATCGTTCCTCACAGTTGCATCCCGTGCGGAAATCGCTTACAATTGCCACAGCCGGAATGATTGATACAGGGGGTTTCTATGATCACAGTTAATGAACAGGTATTTACCCTGCACACACGCCGCACGACTTACCAAATGAAAGCCGATGCGTACCGTGTGCTTTTGCATACCTATTATGGAGCGCGGGTTGGCAGCGCGGACCTGTCCTATCCCATCCGCCATGCAGACCGGGGTTTCTCCCCCAATCCCAACGAGGCCGGCGACTGGCGCGGCTATTCGCTGGATACCCTTCCGCAGGAATACTCCTCCTGCGGCGTGGGCGACTACCGCCTTCCCTCCCTGGAACTGGAGCTTCCTGACGGAAGCCGCCTGACGGACTTGCGCTACACCGGCTATGAACGCCGCAGCGGCAAGTATACGCTGGAGGGCCTGCCCGCCTTCTTCGGCGGAGACGAATGGGAAACGCTGGTGATCTTCCTGGAAGACGCCGCCGCCCAAATCACCGTAGAATTATACTACGGCGTTTTGGAAGAACGGGATCTGATCACCCGGACGGTCCGGGTGGTCAACAAAGGGGACAAGCCCGTCCGGCTCTGCCGGGCCGCGTCGCTGTGCCTGGACTTCCAGCGGCCCGACCTGGATTTCATCACCTTCGACGGATGCCACGTCATGGAACGCTGTCCCCACCGCACCCCGCTGCGCCATGGCGTGCAGAGCGTGGGAAGCGTCCGGGGCGCCTCCAGCCACCATCACAATCCCTTTGTGATTCTGTGCAGCCGGGACGCGGCGGAGGACCACGGCGTCTGCTATGGCGCAATGCTTCTGTACAGCGGCAATTTCGAGGCCGCCGCCGAGCGGACGCAGCTGGAACACAACCGTCTGGTGATGGGGATTCATCCCTATCACTTCCGCTGGACCCTGGAACCGGGCGCGGCGTTTACCGCGCCGGAGGCGGCACTGGTCTGCTCGCCGGACGGCTTTGCCGGGATGACCCACCAGTATCACCGGGCCATCCGGGAACACCTGATCCGGGACCCGTACCGGGGGGGACGCCGTCCGGTGCTGATCAACAACTGGGAAGCCACTGAGTTCAATTTCAACGCGGAAAAGCTGGTGGAAATCGCACAGGGCGCGGCAGGGCTGGGCATTGAGCTGTTTGTCATGGACGACGGCTGGTTCGGCACGCGGGACACCGATTTGAGCGGCCTGGGCGACTGGTCCGTAAACCTGAAAAAGCTGCCCGGCGGACTGGAGGCCCTAGTGCCCCGCATTCAGAAGATGGGCATGAAATTCGGTCTCTGGATAGAACCGGAGATGGTCAGCGAGAACAGCGACCTTTACCGGGCGCACCCGGACTGGGCCCTGGGCGCGCCGGGACGTCCCCAGACCCGCGGCCGGAGCCAGCTGGTGCTGGACTTTGCGCGGGAGGAGGTCCGGGAGTATATTTATCAGGCCATGCGCCAGATTCTCGACAGCGCGGAAATCAGCTATGTGAAATGGGACATGAACCGGAGCCTATCCGACGTGTGGTCCGCCGCGCTTCCGCCGGACCGCCAGGGCGAGGTGTATCACCGCTACGTGTTGGGGCTGTATGAGGTCCTGGAACGTCTGCGGCAGGACTACCCGAATTTGTTCATCGAGGGATGCAGCGGCGGCGGCGGACGCTTTGACGCCGGTATGCTGTACTACACGCCGCAGATCTGGTGCAGCGACAACACGGACGCCATCGACCGCCTGCGGATTCAGTACGGCACGTCCTTCTGTTATCCGGCCAGCACCATGGGCGCGCACGTGTCGGCGGTTCCAAACGGCCAGACCGGGCGGGATACGCCGATGGAGACCCGGGGCGTGGTGGCGATGTCCGGAACCTTCGGGTATGAGATGGACCTGGGGAAGGTGTCTCAAGAGGAGCGGGAGACCATCGCGCAGCAGGTGCAGCGGTATAAAGACCATTGGGACCTGATTGAAAACGGCGACTATTACCGTCTGTCCAGCCCCTTTGAGGAGGGACCGTTCACCGCCTGGGCGCACGTGGCCCCGGACCGGCGGCGTGCGCTGGTGTCGCTGGTGACGGGTTCCATGCGGGCCGCGCCGCCCTTTGTGACGCTGCGGATCAAGGGCCTGGACCCGGATTTGGAATACCGGGTCAACGGAGAGGAAACCTATCGGGGCGATGTGCTTGCCCAGGTAGGCTATCCGGTTCCGATTCTGATGGGGGACTACCAGAGCTTGCAGCTCGTTTTGGAAGCGGAATAATCGGGAATTTCGACGGAAAAGGAGGGCTTATCTGGCGCGGAACCAGATAGGCCCTCTTTCCCGTCTGCGGCATCTGCCGGGGGGATAAAACCGCCGGAAGATGCCGCACGAATAGTACTTGATAATTTTCCACAGGAATGATAGAATAGCAGTTGATTATGCATAGGAGCGGGCTTTTGCGGCTTGCAGGAAGCGGTTGTCATGAAAAAGGTTCGGGAAAAGGCAGGAGATGTGTGTGTCAATCTTTGATCGTTTTGTCCCCAAGGGGACGGGCGAGCAGGAAAAGAAATCGCTTCCCCCCACTCCTTACAGGAAAATGTTTTCCGCGCTGGAAGCGTCCGGGAAAGAGGCGAAAACACAGTATCCGGACGATGACAAAACCGTGGAAGATTTCGTTTGGGCCTTGAAGGAGGTATGCAGGGCCCGCTATAAAAAGGCGGTGGACGATGAGACGCAGCCGGTGAAAGCGGAGGCGCAGTTTTTTCTTTCAAGGGACCGGATGAGCGCGTATGCGTGCGTGCTTCCGCCTGAAAACGGCGGGGAGGAACTGTCCCTGGACGAGTTTCTGGAGGATATGCACTACGAGGGCATCAACTACGGAATTCTGCAAAAAGAAATCCCGCAGGAATTTGAGCAGGGGTATCTGCATATCTTTCCCGTTGCGCGGGGCAAGGCCCCCAAGGCGGGAGAAGACGGAAAAGTGACGGAGCTTTTCCAGCGGCGGAGGAATATGCGCCTGGAGGTGCAGAACGGAAGCGAAGTGGATTTCAGCGGGGAGACGCCGCTTCAGCCCATTCGGAAGGGGACGGTCATCTGTCTGATCCGTCTTCCGCGGCCCGGTACGGACGGCATGGATGTCACAGGGCAGGAACTGCCCAGCCCCCAGGCGATGAGCGCGTATGTGCCCCAAGGGGAGAATACCGCCGTCGGCCGGGGCGGGCAGGCTCTGATGGCGAGTGTGGATGGGATTTTATACATTGAAAACGAGCAGTTCTGTATTCATGAACAGAAAATCATTGACGGCGATCTGGACCAGTTCCAGGGAAAACTTCGGGTTTCCGGAAATCTCTATATAGGCGGAAGCGTCGGCGGCGGCGTTGAGGTGGAGGCGTCGGGGGACATTGTGATCAATGGGAAAATCGGACAGGCCCGCGTCGTTTCCACCTGTGGAACCATCCGGGTTCAGCAGGGCATTTACGGTACAAGCGGGAAAACGTTTTTGGCGTCTGCCTGTCAGATACAGTCCCCGGTGGTGGAATGGGCGGAGCTTGACGCCGGGACCAGCGTCATAGCAGAGACGATTTTGAACAGCGTCATTCGCTGCGGCGGAACGGTTTATGTCATGAGCGGCCGCGGAATGATTGCGGATACGATGATCTGGGCGGGAGAGAGCGTTTTGTGCCTGCGGATTGGAAATCTGGCGGGAGGCCGCAGTCAGTTTTCCGTCGGATATCCTCCGGAAGTTTCGGAGGCGTGGAAACGAATCCGTCCAGAATTGGCGGAGGCGCAGGCGACCTTTGAGAAGCTGTGGGACCCGATTACCAGTCTGCGGAAAAAGGGGGCACGGATTTCGGATGGAGAAAAGCAGCTGCTGGAACAGCTGGTAGAGCAACGGGAGCTTTATGTAGGAAAGCGGGAGGCATTGGCCGCGGAACTGAAGGTCGTGAATAAGATGCTGGATAAAAAGAGCAAGGGGCGAATCCGGTGTGAGAAACTGTATCCTTTGTTAGACGTGCAGATTGGCCGGTTGACGGAAGAAATCACCACCATAGAGGAAGCCTGCAATATCCATGTTGAGGAAAACCGGATACTCCTGAAATGAAAATCCATTGCGTTCAAAAAAACAGCGATGCCGGGACCGGATTGCCCGAACATCGCTGTTTTTTTGTTGCGGTATGAAGGGGATTGCGGCGGATGGCGTGGACGAGGCCGCTGAAATTTCAGGGTTTATTACCGGATACCCTTTGCCCTTACATCTGGCGAAGGCGGAAGGTCTTGACCAGCCGCTTCAATACGCTGGCCTGGCCGCTCAGTTCCTGGCTGGTGGCCGCGCTTTCCTCAGCGGTAGAGGAATTGGTCTGCACAACGCCGGTAATCTGTCCGATCTGATCCTGAATCTGTTCCACTGCGCCTGCCTGGGTTTGGGCATCGGAGGCAATCCCATTGATCGTCTCCACGATTTCAGACGCGCCTGCCACTACATTTTCCAGCTGTTTTGCAGTAACATCCGCGATTTGTGTTCCCTGGTTCACCGCGGCAATGGACCGCCCGATCAATGCCGAGGTGGATTGAGAAGCCTCTGCGCTTTTGGCGGCCAGGCTGCGGACTTCGTCGGCAACCACGGCAAATCCTTTGCCCGCTGTACCGGCGCGGGCGGCCTCCACGGCGGCATTCAGCGCAAGGATGTTGGTCTGGAAGGCAATGTCTTCAATCGTTTTGATAATTTTCTCAATTTCCTGGGAGCTGTCGGAAATCTCCCGCATAGCAGCAATCATTTCGTGCATCTTTTGATTTCCCTCAGCGAGCTGGCGGCCCATCCCGTCAACCTGTTCCCGCGCACGCTGGACATTTTCGGAAGTTTGCTTGACGCTTTTTGTGACGGAGTGAATGGTTTGCTCCAACTCCTCCACCGCGCAGGTCTGCTCCATGGAGCCTTGGCTCAGAGCCTGGGCGGCGGTGGACATCTGCTCCGCGCCGCCGGAGACATGCTCCGCGCTGGTGACAATCTGTCCCATGGTGGTATTGAGCCTTTGAAGGATATCGTTCAAGGATGTACGGATGGAAGCAAAATCTCCCACATACTCCTGGGTAATCTGTGCGGTCAGATCGCCGCTGGCGATTGCCTCCAGCATACTGGAGATTTCTCCGATATAGTCCCGCAGGCGGCGAATGGTATTATCAAAACTTCTTGACAACGTTCCGATTTCATCATTTGAATCCACGCCCGCCATCATCGTCTGATGCTGATGCAAACCCAAATCTCCCTGTTCCAAGGTCTGCGCCAATATAGTCAAACGAAAAAGGGGATTGGAAACCGCTCGTTTTATGTAGGCGCCAACCACCAGGATTCCGATAATAATCAGAATAACGCTGGCCAGACAGGAGAGCGCAATCGTCAGTCCAATTTGGCTTACCGCAGAAGACATGGAGATTCCGGCAAAAATCAGGCCGTCGATCTGGCCATTGGCATTTGTTGTGGGGACATAGGAGCAAAGATGCTTTTCCCCTAAAATTGTGGCCTGCCCTACATAGCTTTTGCCTTGTTTCAGCACAATGCCGGCAATCTCACTGGAAAGCCGGGTGCCTATGGCCCGCTGTCCGTTCTGCTGAATGGTTGTATACGCCCGTTCATCTCCATGAAAAATGGTAAACTCACATCCCATTTCCTGTTTGAGCGCGTCCAGAAGTTCTGTTTTGTCTTCGCCGCCGGAATAGGAAGCCAGCTCATAGGCCAGCATATTTGTGCCGCTTACACATTCGCCCTGCATCATGGACATCGTGAGCCGGTAAAACATCAGCACACACAGCACCACAACCAATGTGATGCTTATGCCCAGCATAGCCGCAACCAGGTTTCCAACCTTGCGGCCAATCCGTTTGGTCTTCTGGTTATCATTTTCACGGTGTACGAGAGGTGCCATATATTTCACTCCTGATTTATTATGATATTTGTGATCCATATGATTCCCGTTTGAGAATAGCTCTTTAGGGGGTTGCGCGGCGGCTCTGCTGCCGCCGGCTGGTTAAAGGGGAACTGTTCGGTATATCTGATTTTTGGGGATTTGCTCCTATCAACTATCTGATGGGGGTAAATGCTCCTATTTCAAATTATGCAGGGTAGCGGGTGTAGATAATGCAGGTGGACATGCCTGCTGCTCTCTGGTAGTCGTCAATACGTGTCGGATAGTTGCTGGCTGTGTCGGTCCATTCAATAACTCCACCTACATTGCCATCAGCGGTTTTGATACCAGGGTTTCCGCCGTTGGTTCTGCCGACGGTTGTCAGAGCGATATTGACATGCGCTACGGAACCATCGGGATTGATGCGGAACACAATATCGCCAGGACGAACCTGAGTGTTATCCGTCAGCCTGCGTACAGGGTTGCTGCTTGCGCCGAAGATATAATCGCTGAGCATGGCCGCGAAGCCTCCGCAGGCTTGTGCAGGGTTTGTGCGGTGGGCAAGAATAGCTTTGTAAGCAATTGTTTCGCCCTTCCCAGAATTATAAATGTTTGTGTCTTTGCCAGTGTAATTCCAAGAAAGACCGTCCGGCCAAATTTTCTTTGCTTCAGCCAAGAGTTCGAGAACGTTCTCCTGAGTGATAGGCTTTCCGTTGTTCAACCTTCCAGTGGAATAGCCGTTGTCAGCAATCGTCCAAGCAATCAGTCCATATTTGTCAGGGGCTTCCTGAGTAACAGCGACAGTTGTAGGCTTGGGCGCAGGCACTTCGGGGTCAGGAGTGGGATTCTCGCCGCTGCTGCTCATCTTGAGCGTCATGCGGTAGATTACAACAGCAGCCTGTCCACGGTTCATGGTAGCGTCTCCCGCGAACGACCCGTCGGAATAGCCGCTGATGATGCCCAGGGCATACACGTTGGTTACGGCATCACGATACTGGCTGGGAATATGATTATAATCCGTAATCTTGGCGATAGCGTTGTTCTTGTCGTTGGAACTGGCGGAGAAGCCATTGGCTGCCATGATATTAGTCATGAGCTGGGCCATGTCGTACCGGGAAATACCCCTGTTCATGGAGGCTGCGAGGCTGGGGTTGTATACATCGTCGGTATCGAAGCTGACATTGTTCCAGATGCCGTTGTTCTTCAGCGCAAGATAATTGGGATAGAACGAGCCGAGGGACTTCACAGAGTCGGTGCTGTACTTGGTGATGTCGCTGGCATAGAACGCTCTGGACAACATGACGGTAAAGTTTGACTGCGTGACCGTGCTGGCGGGCCGGAAGCTGCCGTCCGTATATCCGTCGACGATGCTCTGGATGCGCACCACAGGATGGAATCATGGAATGTGTGATTGTCGGGAACATCACTGAAACTCAGGATATCGGCGACCGTATTGCTGAAAGATGTGCATACCAAATAGCCGGGGCTGCTGCATACGGCGCTGGTTTCAGCGGCGAAGGCCGAGACGGACAGGGACATCGCCATAACGATGGCAAGAGCCGCCGCGATAAGACGGCGGAGGCGGTTGACAGTACACATGATGGTACCCCTCGCTTTCTTATTTTGAGATTACATTCTATCGCCTGTTATGGCGTGGTATTACTGATTGCTTGAGCCGCTTTTTCGCTTCGCCGCGACCGGAAGGGGCATTCTTGCATATAATTATTGAACATATGTCAATATGCTGGTTTTGCGGCCCAAAATCAGATTGAAACATATCGTTTTGTATAAAAGCCTCATATATCAGACTTTTCGTTACAGTAACTTTTCGGATGTATTTACGTCCTGCTATAGAAAATTTTGCTTGGTTTTTTTGGTACAAAACACGGTAAGATATTAGGGTGAATGCGGATTGTAGGTTTCAAAACTTTCTTGTTGTGTTCCTCTCACGTTTCCGACACTCCTTTTCCGGATGATTTTTTGTTAAAAAGCAGGATGAAAGCCGCTCGCTCCATCTGTCAGAAGGGATGTTTTATGCTGGGCTGACGGGCGATGGGCAACGCTTTTAGTGTACCACAGATTTACTGTAAAGGAAAGTGTTTTGCTGTGCTTTTTTATGTTGTATTTTTACTTTATCAAAAAGACTTCCCACAGTAAAGACATCTCCGCTTTTTAGCCCGTTTCACGCAGACTTTTGCGAAACGGCTTGCGCGTCCATCTGAAATAAAATGCTCCAAACAGTGCGAATGATTTCCAAAGTGAGGCTAGTCTATTATTTTTGGTTGACATTACCAGCCGGAAATGATATACTTTCGCTGAGAAGGGAGGAAATTTAACAAAAACGTAAGGATTGACAGTAGAGGCGCGAAGCCGATCAGTACCCGTCCGGAGGCTGTGGGAGCCTGGGAAGGGCGGAGAAAGGCAGCTTCGCCGAAACCGGCGGCAGACCCATAGGCCGCTGTGTTGGGGTGCGGTCCAACAGGCCGCGCACTCTCGCCCCGGCGGGCGCAGGCGCTATTGTTTCACATATCTGCGCGAATGTGTGGACAGTGGCTGAAGTGGAAAAAGCCGCTGTCTTTTTGTTTTTCTGCCGGTGTGAACCTCTGCCCACGTGTTTCTGAGAAAGGAAGGGAGATTTTTAAGTATGATTAACTTTTTGAACTGGCTGAACGGCGTCCTTTGGGGACTCCCGCTCATCGTACTCATGCTGGCAACGGGCTTGTATTTTACCATTCGTTCCGGCTTTTTCCAGTTCCGCTATTTCAGCTGGATTACCAAGCGTACCGTCGGGCAAATGTTCCAGAAAGACAGCGGCGATGAAGGCAAGGGTATGCTCAGCTCTTTTGAAGCCATTTCCACCGCCATCGGCGGCACGGTGGGCTTTGGCAATATCGCGGGCGTAGCCACCGCTGTGGCGGCGGGCGGCCCGGGCGCGCTGTTCTGGATGTGGCTGACCGCCTGCCTGGGCATGATTCTGAAGCAGGTTGAGGTCACGCTGGGCTGCTACTACCGCCGCGCCAACGAAAAGGGCGACTACTACGGCGGCCCCACCTACTACATGGAGCGGGGCTTGGGCGAGGAGCATCACTGGAACAAGCTGTGGCTCATTCCGGCGGTTGTCTTCGGCATCGGCATTTTCTCCACCTTCTTTGTGACTTCCTCCACCCTGACCGCCTCCCAGGTGGTTGCGGGCGCGTTCCATTTTGACGGCATCACCATCGGCAGCGTTAAGATCGAAGGCGTCATCATCGTGGGCGTGCTGATCTGCGTTTTGACGTTCGTCATCACCGGCGGCGGCACGAAGAAAATAGCCAACCTGTTCAGCAAGCTGGTGCCCTTTATGAGCATTCTCTATATCCTCATGGGCCTGGCAATGATCGTGGTCAACATCAAGGCAGTCCCCGGCGTTGTCGCCGCGATCTTCACCAATGCATTCACCGGCACGGCGGCCATCGGCGGCTTTGCAGGCTGCGCCGTGGGAGCCATGGTCCGCGTCGGCATGGCCCGCGCCGTGTACTCCAACGAAGCCGGCTGGGGTACTTCTCCCATGATTCACGGCTCTGCCAAAACCCGCCATCCCGTGGAGCAGGGCCTCTGGGGAACCTTCGAGGTCGTGTTTGACACCTTCATCGTCTGCTCGATCAGCGGTCTTTCCGTGCTTCTCAGCGGCGAATGGACCAACGGCACCGACGGCGGCACCCTGGCTCTGAGCGCGTTCAACAGCTCCTTCGGCGTCATTGGCAGCGTTCTTTTGGCGATTATCATGGTGATTTTCACCGTCACCACCTCCGGCGGCTGGTTCGCCTACTATCTGGCCGTTCTGGAGCACCTGTATACCAAAGAAGGCCCGGTAAAGGACGTGGTTATGAAGATTTTCTATGCCATCCGTTCGCTCCCCGGCCTGCTGTGGACCATTTATCTGGTCAAGACGAACAACCAGGGCTTTATCTGGACGCTGGTGGATATCACCTCCGCCATCCCCACCTTTATCAACGTTGCGGTCATTCTCATTTTGTCCAACCAGTATTTCAAGCTGCTGAAAGACTACAAAGCCCGTTATCTGGGCGTCGGCGTATTGGACAAGAATATGCCGCTGTTCTACGAGGACGCAGTTGCGCGCAAGAAATAACGCGGCAGTCCTTTGGATGCCTCCAAAGGAACCCCGCCGATCAATTATCATTCAACTCAAACGAGAAAGGGGCCGGTCGGTATGAGAACCATTTATCATAACGGTGTTGTTTACACCGGGTCGCTTCCTTTGGCGGAGGCATTTGCCGTCGAGGGGGATTCCTTCCTGTTTGCCGGAAGCAGCGCGGAGGCGTTGGCTATGGCGGAGAGCGGTTCCCAGGTTGTGGACCTGGAGGGACGGTTTGTGTGCAGCGGCTTTAATGACAGTCATATGCACCTGCTGAACTACGGAAGCGCGCTTCAGACTGCCCCGCTCTCTGCCCATACGGGCAGTCTGGCGGAAATGCTGGACTGCCTGCGGGACTTTGAAGCGGCGCATCCCCATACAGGAGGCGCGTGGCTGGTGGGCCGCGGCTGGAACCAGGACTATTTTTCCGATACGGACCAGCTGCCCAGCCGCTGGGATCTGGACAAGGCGTGTGCGGATGTCCCGGTCTGCGCCGTCCGGGCCTGCGGCCACTGCCTGACGGTGAACAGCAAGGCTCTGGAAGTCCTTGGGGTGACGGCAGAGAGTCCGCAGCCCGAGGGCGGACGTATCGGCATGGAAAACGGACAGCCGGACGGACGTTTTTATGACAACGCCATGGAAATGGTCTACGACGCCATTCCGGTCCCGGATAAGGAAGCCCTGAAGAGTATGATCCGCGCCGCCTGCAAGGCGTTGAACGCTTACGGCGTGACGAGCAGCCAGACGGATGATTATTGCGTGTTTCGCAAGGTGCCCTGGGAAACGGTGAACGCCGCTTACCAGGAGCTGGAAGCAGCGGGAGAGCTGACCGTTCGGGTATATGAGCAAAGTAACTTTACGGATCTTCCCAGCCTGCGGGGCTTTGTGGAGGCTGGATGCCGCACCGGCGTTGGCACGGACCGTTTTAAGATCGGGCCGCTGAAGATGTTGGGTGACGGCGCGCTGGGACCGCACACGGCCTACCTTTCCCGCCCTTATGCGGACGACGCGTCCACCTGCGGAATTCCGGTGTTCACACAAGAGACCATGGACGAGATGATTGGTTATGCCAATGAACAGGGGATGCAGGCGGCGGTCCACGCCATTGGGGACGCGTGCTTGGACAACGTGATATCCGCCTACGAAAAGGCATTGGCGGAGCATCCCCGGAAGGACCATCGCCATGGCGTCGTGCATTGTCAGATTATGCGTCCGGATCAGATGGAGAAGATCGAGGCTCTGGGCCTGCATATCTACGCCCAGACAATTTTCCTGGACTATGACAGCCGGGTGGTGGAGACGCGTGTGGGCAAGGAGCTTGCCTCCACCAGCTACGCCTGGAAAAGCCTGATGAAGCGGGGGGTATCCGTGAGCAACGGAACCGACTGCCCGGTAGAGCTTCCCGATGTAATGGCGTGTATTCAGTGCGCCGTGACCCGGATGCCCCTGCGGGGCGACATTCCTCCGTATCTGCCGGAGGAGGCGTTTACGGTTCAGGAGGCGTTGGACAGCTATACCATTCAAGGTGCAAAGGCCAGCTTCGAGGAGAACTGCAAGGGCCGCATTCAGCCGGGTATGCTGGCGGATTTTGTGGTGTTGGAGCAGAATCCCTTTGAGACGGCGCCGGAGCGCTTGAAAGATGTGAAGGTTTTCGCCACTTATCTGGGTGGTGAAAAAGTATTCGGCTGACCCTGTTCGGGGCGGCAGAATGTTTCCCGGAAGGAGAATTCTGCCCCGCTGGCTGGGACAAGGCTGTAAAAACCATGAACAGCAAGGGCCGGCACAGTATGAAGCTGTGCCGGCTCTTGTATAGTTCACCTTTCCTTGGCGATCACACAGGCGACCTTTCCGGACCCAATGTCCGCGACAAGCTGTTTCCAACTGGGCCGTTCAAAGTTAGCCCTGCTCCATCCGTCATCCGTGTCATGAAATATGTTGGAAAAACCTCGCTGGGCGGCATAGCTTTCAAGCATGGCCTTTTGCGATGTATTGTGTAAAGGGTGATTTCACCATCCAAATACACATTGGCTGACGGTTCATTTGTGGCAGAATGGCACAGATCAGAAAGATGGTGATCAACCAGCAAGAGAAGATCAGAGACGGGAGCGTCCGGGGATGACCTGGGCGCTCCGTTCTCTTTTTCGGCCCTCTACTAAGAGCGCACTTACTCACCACCGGCCAAGGGCCGATGGTGGTACTGCCTGACGGCAGCTGTGTGCTCTCCGGGGGGCGGCTCCGCCGGGGGTGTCCATCCCCTGCCGGAATATACCAGTAGACGCCAACGGCGGCTTGTGCATCGGGCGGAGTTGCGCCGATGCACTGAGGGCTTGGGGGCCGTCGGCCACCAACAAGCTGCGCCGGGTATATACCGGTGCATTGCTTGCTACTACTATTAGTGCCTATAAACGAAAGTTGAATGTCATTCGCTTTTGTGGTATATTGAACTTGTGATAAATCGACAAATCGGCATTGGCACTGTTGAAAGGAGACGAATTTTTACGAAAGAAGTCATCAAAAAACGGGAAATTCCTCCAATGCCTAATGGTATCTTGATTCAATATGGAAACTGGGGATTTAATTCCAATGAAGATACCGAAATCAAAGACCTTTTGGATACCGGCGTGAAAAATATTGTAGAAAAGATACGCAGCGGCCTACATAAAAGCCTGTACTTGGCCCCTGACAAAGATGGAGAAATTGATGGAGGATTTTTGCAGCTGGAATGCGGAGGGAGTGAGTTTATTTTCCTCTAGACCGGCAAGAGCGGAGTGGTATGCACATACCTGCAAGCCATATCCTGGCATGGACTGGCTAAAGGCAACAAATTAATAACTCAGGATTTAGAGGAGGTCAAATAGTGGCATTTGCAATTTATTATGAGGCAGCGAGAACAAAGCCTTTGACAGAGCAAGAAAGAACAATTAGCAAAGAAATCTTGGAGAAATATTGCTCTGAATATCCTTTCAAGCGAAAAGTTGAGGATTTTGGCATATATGAGAATTCAAAAGAGCAGGACGATATTATTTTCAGCGGTTCTACAAAACTCCCAAGGAACAGAGCCCCAAAACGCTGTTTGAGATTGCAAACTACTGGCTGAAATGTCTTACCGAAATAACCTTTTGAAAAATGCTACATGGAATGCGAATCAAGAGTTGAACAAGAGCTTGGCAAGAGCGGCAGCAATGCGGCCAA
>CAJUTB010000003.1 GCA_910589315.1 uncultured Oscillibacter sp.
TCACCGCCGCCGAAATCGTCTCCAAAGTCAAAAAGGCCCTTGCGCGGAAACAGGCCATTTGATCGTTCCTCACAGCTTCCCCTGCACCGGCTTTTTAACTGTCCCGCAATTACAGCGGCGGAATAGACGCCCTGTATCCGAAAAGAGGAGGCGCAGCCTATGAAACGATTGGCAATTTTATGCGGCGTTGTATGGATTCTGGCTCTTTGTCCGGTCCACGCGGCCTACACGGCGGCTGATCTGGAACCGGATCTGCCTTCGTTTAACGACGATGGCCTTGGCAGGGCGGAGGACGCGCCGTCTACCGCTCCCGTAGACCCATCGGTCAAGGCCCCCGGCGAATTGGACCCTTTTACGATTGATCTCTCCATTACCGGCGACTGCCTGCTTTCGTCATACAAGGGCGGAAGCCAGACGGGTTCTTTGAACTGGTACGCAGCGACAAAAGATCCCTCGTATTTCTTTGAAAAGGTCCGCGACGTTTTCACACGCGACGATTTTACCATTACCAACCTGGAAACCGTCCTGACGGACCGCAATCTTCCGGAAGTGAAAAAGAACACGGACCCCGCATACTGGTACCGGGGTCCCGCCGCCAACGCCCGCATTCTGTCCGCGGGCAGCATTGAGGCCGTTTCTTTGACGAATAATCATACCAATGATTACGGAAAAGCGGGAAAAGAGGACACAATCGCCGCGGTCAACGCCCAGAATATTCTCTATGGAACGGAAGTCAAAACCATTTACCTGGAGAAAAACGGCTTTACCATCGCTGTCATCTGCAACGGTCTCTGGAACGAAGGGCAGGTCCAGCAGATCATTCCCCGTATTCAGGAAGCGTCCAAACAGTCTGACTATCAGATTATATTTTACCACGGCGGTACGGAATTCGTTCTAAAGCCCGACCCATGGAAAGTTCGCGCCTGCCGGAAACTGGTGGACTATGGAGCCGATCTGGTTATTGGCAGTCACCCCCATGTGTTGCAGCCCATGGAAGTCTATAAGGGCGTGGACATCGTGTATTCTCTGGGCAATTTCTGCTATGGCGGAAGCCGCAGTCCGAAAAACCGGACCGTCATCTACAAGTTGCTTCTGACCGTTCAGGACGGCCAGTTGATTCAATCCGAATCCAGTTTCATCCCCTGCTACGTTTTCACTGGCAGCGCCAACAACTGGCAGCCTGCGCCCATTGCGGACGCGGACGCCCAGCAGCGGGTTTTGGATTTCATGTACGGGAAACGGGACAATCCCTATTGACTTTCCAAACCGCAATACAATCAAAAAAACCGGGAGAGACTTCAGCCTCTCCCGGTTTTCTGTATGGTTTCCAGGGGTTTTGCAAATCAGACGAAGTTGCACACGCGGGCAATCGCCATTTCGGTATATCCCAGAGACTCCGCCTTCGTCTGCCTTCCGTTGGCCACTTCCTGTACCAGCTTCAGCAGCTCGCCGCCCAGCTCCTCCAGGGTCTGGGGGCCGTAAATCACCGGCGAGGCGTCCAGGTCGATGTTGTCCGACATATTGGCGTATGTAATGCGGTTGCCGGTAATCTTGATCACCGGGGCCAGGGGGTTGCCGGTAGGCGTGCCGCGTCCGGTGGAGAAAACGATAACCTGCGCGCCGCCCGCTACCATCGCCGCGACGGAAGACGGGTCGTTACCGGGGGTATCCATGATCACCAGGCCCTGCTTGGCCTCCACCTGTTTGGCGTAATCATAGACTGCGTTCACCGGCGTATGTCCGCCCTTGTGGATGCAGCCCAGGGACTTTTCTTCCAGGCAGGACAGGCCGCCCGCCTTGTTGCCGGGAGACGGGTTGCCCTCCCGGACTTCCTCGCCCACCAGCTGGAGGGCTTTTTCATAGCGGTGTACGATCTCGAAAATACGGTCCCGAATCTCCGGCGTAGCTGCCCGGCGGGCGAGAATGTGTTCTGCGCCGATGAACTCCGTGGTTTCCGACAAAATGGAGGTGCCGCCCTCGGCTACGATCAGATCGCTCAACCGGCCAATCAGGGGGTTGGCGGCCAGGCCGCTGGTGGGGTCGGACCCGCCGCATTCCGTGCCGATAATCAGCTCGGACATGGGGAATTCCTCTTTTTGCAGGAGGGATGCCTCGCCGGCCATTTCCTTGGCGTAGCGGACGGCCATATCAACGGCTTTCAGCGTGCCGCCTGCGTCCTGGATGATAACCTGCTTCAAGGGCTTGTTTGTCCGCTCCTGAATGGCCTTGACCACCAGATCCATCTGGCAGTTTTCGCAGCCCAGGGAGATGACGACGGTGCCGTAGACGTTGGGGTTGGCGGCATAGCCCGCCATAACGTCCATGGTGAATTGCTGGTCCGCGCCCACCTGGGAGCAGCCGAGCTGATTGTTGAAGGTCACTGCGCCTACCACCTGCTGGGCCACCACGCGGGCGGTATCCGAGGCGCAGACGCTGGCGGGGAGAATCAGAACCTTGTTGCGGACGCCAACGCGGCCGTCGGGACGTTTATAGCCGTAAAAATTCATGTCGTTTCCTCCTCCGTTACACCTTGGTTTCCAGGTTTTCCCGGTGGTTTTCCAGGTTGTGGCAGTGGACGTGCTGTCCGGCCTTGATATCGCAGGCGGCAAGGCCGATATGCTCGCCGTATTTGCAGATGGGTTCTCCCTTGGGAATGTCGCAGGCGGCGATTTTGTGGTAAATGGTAACATCCTCCAGGGCGACGAGGGCTTTTTCCTCGCCGTTGCAGGTATACGTCACCGTGTCCCCCTTGGCAATCGGCTCAATGGCCACTACGACGTTGTCCTGAGGTTCGACAATCATTGCGTTCAGCATATACAATCTCCTTCTCATGTAATGCGCCGGGCTTGTTTAGAATTACTATATCGATTCCTCGGAAATTTGTCAAGAGCGGAGCTATGGGATTTTTCCTTCCAGCTTCCAAAATTCCCGTCATGTTCTGCGAAACTGTCCATATAGTGCTAAAGGGCCATGCCGTTTTCCGTCCCCAGGGCGAAGCCCGCGAGGGGGGACGGGCACAGTCTGCCGGTCTTCCGGCTTTGCGGAGCGGCAAAATTTCTGACGCCTGCATACTTCAAATCGAGGTGAAATTTTGGGAACAGGGAATTCCATGTTTTATGGCGCACTGCTGCTGACGGGGGCAAATCTGCTGCTGCGTCTGGCGGGAATGGGCTTTCAGGTTTATCTGTCCGGACAGATCGGCCCGGCGGGAATCGGCCTGCTGCATCTGGTGTTTTCCGTGCGCGCGCTGGCGTTTACGCTGGGTCTGGGCGGCGTGCGGACCGCCGCGCTGTACCTCACCGCCGGGCGAAAGGGCGTGCGGTCCATTCTGCGGGGGTGTTTTCAGTACAGCCTTGCGTGCAGTCTGACCGCGGCGGCGGGCCTGTGGCTGTTGGCCCCGAAGCTGTCGGCGGGCTGGAACGGAGACGGCCTGGAGGCCCTGCGGGCCTGCGCGGCGTTTTTGCCGGCGAGCTGTCTGTGCGGCGTTCTCAGCGGCCACTTTACCGCAGCCGGGCGGATTCGCACCCTGGTCGCCGTGGAATTTTTGGAGCAGGGCTGCGCCATTGCCGCGACGGTTTTTCTTCTGGCGGGGGGCGTAGAGGGCGTTTTGTCCGTCGTGCTGGGGGGATCGCTGGCGGCGGCCGCGGCGTTTTGCGTACTGCTGCGGCTGTGCCGCCTGCCGCCGGAACCGGACGCCGGAACCCCTTACCGGCGAATTTTATGTATGGCCCTTCCGCTGGGCGTTTCGGAGAGCCTGCGGGCGGGGCTGAACACGGTGGAAAATCTCATTGTCCCTCAGCGTCTCGCCCTTTACGCAGGAACCGTCAGCGCAATTGCGGACTATGGCGTCATATGCGGAATGGTCTTTCCAATTTTGATGTTCCCCACCGCCATCCTGTTTTCCCTGGCGGAATTACTGGTGCCGGAGCTGTCGCGCTGCGTCCCAGGCGGGCCGCGCCCGCCGTATCTTGCAAAACGCGGGCTGCGGGTCGCGCTGCTGTTCGGACTGTGGGCAAGCGGGTTTCTGTTTGCCGCCGCCGGACCGCTGGGGGAGATTTTATATCACAGCGAGGCCGTTGGAGCAAGCCTCCGGCTGTATGCGCCGCTGGTGCCGGTACTGTATATGGATGCCATTGTTGACGCGATGTGCAAGGGCTTAGGCCAGCAGAACGCGAACGCACGGTATAACTTAATCACTTCTTTACTGGATGTTGTCATATTGTGGGTCTTTTTGCCGCGCTGCGGGCTGGGCGGATACTATTTCAGCTTCGCTGTCACTCATCTGCTCAACTTTGCCCTCAGCCTGCGGCGGCTGGTCCGGACGGCGAAAGCATCCCTCTCCCCTGGAATCGCCGTCCGGGCCGCCGGGGCCGCGGCGGCCGTCTCCTGGATTTCCGGAATGCTTCCCACGTGGAAAACTCCCCTGGGCGGCGCAGCGTTCGCCGGATATTACACGCTGCTTCTCGGCTGCTTCTGGACCGCGCTCCATGTGGTGGAGCGGGAAGATCTCATGTGGCTCCTCCGCCTTGCCGGGAAGCCGTCCGTTCGTACAAGGGCACGCTCCGCTGGTAGGGCTGGGCGCAGTAAGTGACCGACGCGATCTTCCGCCCGGATACGCCGTATTTCGGGTGGACCCCAAACAGGTCGGCGTACCGGTCCAGGTCGTCCCGTTCCGCCGCCATGGCCTCCAGAAGCCGGACCGTGGCCCGTGCGTCGTCCACCGCCCGGTGGCTGTTGACAGCCTCGCCCTCCAGGCCGTAGGCGGCAATTGCGTCGCAGAGCTTATGCGGATAATCCCGGCGATCCCGGTAGACCGTCAGGGCGTCCAGGAAACGGGGCTTTCGCAACGCCCCCGCAAGACCGGAGGGCCGCAGGAAATAAAACAGGAAATTCAAGTCAAACTGTGCGTTGTACGCAACCAGCAGGGGCCGCCCGGCCCCTTCCAGAAGGGCGCAGAATTCCGCGGCGGCCTCATTTTGGCTCACGCCCTCCGCCGCAAGCTGCGCCTCCGTGATGCCGGTCAGGTCAACGATGAACGGCGGCAGGCTCCGGCCTTCCGGCAGGCGGATCAGGCGGTTGAAACAGCTCGTTTCCGCGCCTGCCTCCAGAGCCACTGCGCCCAGTTCAATGATACATTCCCGTTCCGGCTCAACGCCGGTGGTTTCCGTATCAAAAATAATTATCCGGTCAAACCGGTTCCACAGCGACTGCATCACGAGTCCTCCGCCAGACGGCTCTCGCCGGTGGCATAGTCGATTTCAATTCCCGGCTGGACGTTGTAGGCAAAGATATTGAAGCAGATTCCCTCGCCGTTGTCCTCCACGGAATACGCCTCCATCTGCACGCCTCTGGCCACCAGATCGCTCCCCGCAAATACTGGTGTAACGCGGTACAAAACGTGGTTGTTCGTGTCGTCCACGTAGTCGGCCACGTCGTTTTCAAAGGGCAGCATCCCGGTTACATTCATGTAGCGGGTGCCGGTAATCAGATTTTTATCGTTGGCGTTTTCACCTGCCAGCTGGAAGCCGATCAGATGGCAGCGGTTGTATAAATATTTGCCTTCAATGACATCATACTTGGCCGTGACCCAGCCGCTGGGCTTCACGGAACCGATCTCGCCCCGCGGACCGTTGGGCATCAGCTCCCGGCAGATGTTGGCGTAGGCCACGCCGCAGCGGCCCAGAGAATCCAATTCGCTGTACCTTTCAAAGGCTTCTGTGGTGAGGTCGTCCTGCGTGAAATTGGGTTGGTTGCCGTCCAGCTCCACATAGGCCGCGCCGCTGTATGCCGGGATATCCGCCGAGGAGACCTGCGCCGGTTCCGGCCCCAAATACCAGCGGGACGCCACCATCAAGGCGCACAAAATCAGCAGAATCACAGCGCGTTTCGTACTCATTGGCTGCATTTTCTTACGTTGGCGGTTGCGCTTTGCCATAGTTCAAACCTCCTGTATTGGGCCATCCGAAGAGGAATGGCCGGCGATTGTTCGTGTTTGTTCGACACATAATCTTAATATAACATTTCTTTCCTCCTTTTTCAACCCATACCGATACATAAAAACCCTTTTCCGCGGACAAGCTGAACACGATTTCGGCCGGGGCGGCGAAAAACGTCCCGAGCGGTTTTTGGGGAGGATTTTCACGCTATGCTGCACCGCATACGAACTTGTATTTTACTGCTGCTTCCGTGTCTGTTTCTGGCGGCCATGCTATGGTTTCAAAGCCGGACCATTCCAGCGGCGGCTCCGGTCATTGTTCCGGCGTCCGCCGACAACTGGGGCCTGTCCTTTCCCGTGGAGGGCGAATCCCCGGTGGGCAACGCCACGGTGGAGGACCTGGCGCAGTATAACGCTCATTATCTGGGCGACACCGGGAAAAAAGTCATTTATCTGACCTTTGACTGCGGCTATGAAAACGGATATACGGAAACCATCCTGGACACGCTGAAAAAGCACAACGCTCCAGCGGCCTTTTTCGTCGTGGGAAACATGGTGGAAACGGCCCCGGACATCATCCGCCGTATGGCCGAGGAAGGACACATCGTCGGAAACCACACCTGCCACCATCCGGATATGTCTGCGATTTCCGACCAGGCGGCTTTTCAGAAGGAGCTGGACAGCCTTGCCGCGCTCTATCAGGAAGCCACCGGGCAGGAACTGCCGAAATTCTACCGGCCTCCCCAGGGCAAATACAGCCGGGAGAATTTGCAGCAGGCCCATGATTTGGGATACACCACGGTTTTTTGGAGCCTCGCCTATGTAGACTGGTACGTTGACAACCAGCCCACGGCGGAACAGGCGTATCGCAAACTTCTGCCGCGGATTCATAACGGCGCAATCGTGCTCCTGCACTCCACATCCCAAACCAACGCCGATATCCTGGACGACCTTTTGACCAAGTGGGAAGATATGGGATACACCTTCGCCTCCCTGGAGGAATTGCCGGAGGCGGCTTAATCAAAGACGGGCAGCCGCAAAACTGCCCGTCTTTCTTTTCAAGGAAAAACCGGCATCCCCTTTTCAAATGTCCATCGGTGAAGTATAATGGATTTTTACAAGGGGAGTCCGGCGGGACTGCGGGAAACTGCAAAATCCTCTGTATGGCGCATTTTGCACACCGTTCAGACGGCTTACATTTTTGAAGCAGGAACATACGATCAGGAGGAATCTTAATGGAATTTAGAATCATGGAGACGGACGAGCTCCAAAACTGGTATGACCAGGAATTGTCCGAGGCGTTTCCACCTCGCGAACGAAAGCCCCTGCCCGTCATCCGGGAACTGATTGCAGCGGGCCGCTATACCCTTCGCGGGCTTTACGACGGCGGCACGCTGCTGGGCTACGCCGCTCTATGGGGCAAACCGGGGGCAGGATATGTTTTGCTGGACTATCTGGGGGTTACGGCGGCCCGGCGGGGCGGCGGCATCGGCGCGCACATTCTTGCCCGGCTGGCCGGGCAGGAGAAAAACCGCATTATCATCGAGTCCGAATGTCCGCTTCCCGGCGGAGACGAAGCGGAAAACGCCATTCGGACGCGGCGCATCGGATTTTATGAGCGGGCCGGCTATCGGGGCCGCTACGAAATGGCCGCGTGCGGCGCACGCTTCCTGGCCATGACCTTGGACGGACCGGAAGATATACCGGCTATGACGGCGGCGCATTGGGCGGTTTACGACAGCGGCCGTCCCGACGTGAAAATCCCCCTTGGCCCGAACGAAACGCCTCCTCCGGCCTTCTGGGGCCGCGAGCCATGAAAAACCCCCTCCGGACAGTTTTGTCCGGAGGGGGTTCTATGTAATTCCGTCAGGCGGTTACGCCTGGTTCAAAAAAGCGCTGAGTTTTTTATCCTCAATCCGAATGTGATTGATCAAAACGGCAATGTGCTGGTTCAGCCTGCTCAAATCCATGACGGAAGGACCGGTGACAGGAATCTGCGACACGATTTCCTCTAGGGTCTTTTTGTATCCTGCATGGAAGGTCTTGTGGGCCGTATAGCCGGGATATCTGCTGTTTTGCTGGAGACGTTCCTCGTGGGAAAAATGCTTTTCCACATAGCCTAGGAGAAATTGTATCGCGGGTTCCATGGAGGCCCGTCCCTGGCCCTTGCTGCAAGAATCCATCAGTTGGCTTACGGCGCGGAACAGTTCGCGGTGCTCCCCATCGATGATCGCGTTACCGGTTTCCAGGTCCCTGGTCAATTCGTATTTCATGAAGCAGTCCCTTCCTTTTCCATAATATAGGAGAGTGATTCCCCAACCGAATTATAGGTTTTTTCCCCGCTTCCGTCAAGAGGCATCTGCCTCCGGGCGCAGCGGTTTTTTTATTTTCCCGGCAGGGGCGGGGCCCGCAGGATCACACGTCCAAAGCACACCAGGGAACAGCCGCTGGCAGGCGTCAGCACCAGGTCCGCGTCCGCGCGGCGGCGGTTGAGGGAAAACAGGTACACAACCCCGGCGGGGTCTTTATAATACTGCTTGCAGAGAATATCGCCGTCCACGCAGAAAATGCCCACATCCCCGGCCTTCAGCGGGTCGCGGTTCACATAAATAATCGAGTTGTCTGCGATATAGGGAATCATGGAATCGCCCTGAATGCGGACGGCGAATTCCGCTCCGGCAGGCACCTCGTCCGTCACCGGAATATAATCAAAATCCTCTCCAAAGGCCGGCGCCGCATAGCCTGCCGCCGCTGGATTGCAGTAGAGTGGAATCATACGCGGCTCCGGTGCGCTTTGCCAGCTGTCCGCCTCATCCCGGTAAGCGCAGAGCGCGTCCACCATGGTACGAACCGTCTGCCGTCCCAAGGGCGAAAGGCCCCGGTAATTCTCCAGTAAACGGCGTTCGCCGCTGTCCAGCAGCAGCTCTCCGTTTTGAAAGCTGTCCTGAAACAGTGTGTTCGGGTCTGTCTGCAAGCCATCAAACAAACGCAGCATAATATCGCGCTTGGGGAAACTGACGCCAATTTCATAATTCGACACTGCGGAGGGAGTCACCTCCAGCAAACCGGCAAGTTCCTCCCGCGACATCCCCAATTCTTCCCGTCGTGCGCGGATGCGATCTCCAAAGGTCATGGCGGCGGCTCCTTTCTTGTTTTTCCTATCATAACCGACCCCAAGGGTCTTGTCAACTATTTTTACAAGAATCTTGTGTTTCCCTCTTGACAGAATCGAACATATATGCTATCCTAACAGTGTTGACAAGCTCCAGGGACATCGTGCTGCTAAAAACAAGAGGGACACATCCACCGGCCAGACGTGTCCCAACATAAAAAGGCAAAAAAGAAATCCCCGCCCAGCCAAATTGCTCCGCCAGCAGGCGGAACTTTGGTCCGGACGAGGAACTCAGGGCAAAACGCAGGCGGTGCAGTTGATCCCAATCGAATCTCCCAAAAACCGCCCCGCATCCTCCGTCTCTCTCCGCCGCGAGTCCAGCGAAGCGAGTCGCGGTGGAAAGCGAAGAAATTCCCACCAGAGTGCAGTTTTCGGCGAAGCCGGAAACGGAACGGTGGTGGAAATTTCTGAGCTGGTGGGGGAAGGTGGATTCGAACCACCGAAGTCGAAGACAACAGATTTACAGTCTGCCCCATTTGACCGCTCTGGAATTCCCCCGTATGAAATTTTGGAGCTGGTGGACGGACTCGAACCCCCGACCTGCTGATTACAAATCAGCTGCTCTACCAGCTGAGCTACACCAGCAGTTCCAACAGCATTGCCTATTATAACCGCACCCGGCGGGTTTGTCAACCATTTTTTTATTTTTTCTTTCTTTTTCTTTAGGAGGTATTTTTTTGCGCTGGATTACAAAAGAAAATCAAAGGGCGGACCGCCGCCCTGAACGGTGGCGGCTGCACTGCTCGCTGTGCGGACAGGAGATCGCAGAAAGCGAGGAATACTGGTTTTGCAACGGCTTTTCCGTCTGCGCGGACTGCCTGCCGGAATTTGCCCGGCAGGAGCTGGCCCCCTGCCGCCTTCTGCGGGGAAAGGAGGCCGCAACATGACCCTTACCGAAATGTCCCTGACTTATCAAACCAACGCCGCCGCCATTCACGGCCGCATTGCGGAGCTGCGGAACCAGGAAAAAACGCTTACCGACCCCGACGACCTCTTTCATCTCCGCCGCCGCATCAGCGAACTCCTGCCCCTCTGGCGGGAGGCCCGCGAGCTGGCCGCCCTGACGGCCCATTACTACGATAGGAGTTATCACAGACATGAGGGATACACGCTTTGACACCAGAAGCAGCGAATGGATTGGCGATCTCACCGTATGGCTTCGGGAAAACGCGCCGGACAACCGCGAACAGCTGGACCGTCTCCGCCGGAACCTGCGGCGGGCCAGGGAACAGGAGCTGACGCCCCGCCAGAAACAGGTCCTGGAACTTTACTATGACCAGGGCCACACCATCCCGCAGATTGCGGAAGCCCTGGATTTGAACCGCTCCACCGTCTCCCGCACCCTCCGGCGGGCAAAGGACCGGCTCTACCGGTGCCTTCGATACGCTTTGTAGAATATGAAGCGAAACATAGTTCTTTCCCAAAAGAAATTGTTGAAATTCGCATAGTCAACCCCCTTGCAGTTTTTCCCAGAAGCCGCTATAATCAAGATATCTGTCCGCCGCCGGTTGGGGGCGACTCAGGGCAGAAACCAGTTTGCGTGTATGAATGGAGCGCGGCTCCGGGAGGATTTTTTATGCTTTACAATTCCCTGCATAACCGCTGGCTGCGGTTGTTCGCCGCCTTGGCGGGCGCGTTTATCTCGGCGTCGGCACTGAATCTCTTTATCGTGCCCCTGGAACTTTACACCGGCGGCCTGCTGGGCCTGTGCCAGCTGGTCCGGACGCTGCTGCAAACCTATCTGGGCGTCAACTTCGGCGCGTACGACATCGCCGGTATTTTCTACTTCCTGCTGAACATTCCGATTCTGCTCCTGGCCTACAAAACCCTGGGCCGGAGTCTGGTGGTCCGCACCATTATCTGTACGCTGGCCTATTCCTTCTTTTACAGCATCATTCCCATTCCCAAAACGCCGATTGTGGACGACTACCTGACGGCCTGCCTTCTGGCCGGCATCCTGGCCGGCGTGGGAAGCGGCATCGTGCTCACCTGCGGATGCAGCTCAGGCGGCCTGGACATCGTGGGCCTGTGCCTGAGCAAGCGGGGAAGCAGCTTTACCGTCGGCAAGTTCTCCATTACGTTCAACGCGTTTTTGTACGCCGCCTGCCTGTTTCTGTTCTCTCCGGAGGTGGCCATTTACTCCATTATTTACAACTTCTTCACCTCCATGGTCCTGGACCGGATGCACCAGCAGAATGTGAACGTTCAGGCGTTGATTTTCACCAAGGAGGGCGACGGGGAACTAGCGCAATTCGTCATGAAGAAGCTGGGCCGGGGCGTGACCTACTGGGACGGCATTGGAGCTTATACCGGCGCAAAGCTCCATGTACTGGCTGTAAGCCTCTCCAAGTACGAGATTGAAGAACTGCTCCGGGCGGTCCATACCATCGACGAGCACGCCTTTATTACCGTCCAGGAACATGTCCGCGTGTTCGGCAATTTCCGCAAACGAATCGAGTGATTGCATCGTTTCCCACAAAACCGATGAATGCGCCCTGGGGCGCGGACGGACGATATCCGCCTGCACCGCGGGGCGTTTTTGCACAGTTCTTGAACAATTCGAAAAAATTTCGGGAACCCTCTTTCCAAACGCACAAAAATACGGTAAAATAAATACGAGATTCTGGTTGAATTTGGACAAGGACAAGGGAGGACGTGCTATGGCAAAACCAGTTTACCGGCGGGTGCTGCTGAAAATCAGCGGCGAGGCCCTGGCGGGAGAGAAGCATACCGGCCTGGATTTCGAGGTGATCGGCCGGGTATGCGATGTGGTGAAGGAATGTCTTGACCTCGGCGTCCAGGTGGGCGTTGTAGTGGGCGGCGGCAACTTCTGGCGGGGCGTCAAGGACGGCGGAGGCCGTATGGAACGCAGCCGCGCCGACCAGATGGGTATGCTGGCAACCGTGCTGAACTGTCTCGCCGTTGCCGACGTGTGCGAGCAGAAGGGTATCCCCGTGCGGGTGCAGACGGCTATTGAAATGCGCTCCATGGCGGAACCCTATATCCGTTCCAAGGCGATCCGGCATTTGGAAAAGGGCCGCGTGGTGATTTTCGGCTGCGGCACCGGCAATCCCTATTTCTCCACCGATACCGCCGCCGTGCTGCGGGCCGCGGAGATCGGCGCGGAAGTCATTCTTCTGGCAAAGAACGTGGACGGCGTGTACAGCGCGGACCCCCTGAAGGACCCCAGCGCCGTCAAATACGACAGCATCAGCTATGACGACGTATTGGCCCGCCATCTGATGGTCATGGACTCCACCGCCACCTCCCTTTCGATGGATAACCATATCCCCGTGCTCCTGTTCGCCCTCAAGGACCCGCAGAATATTGTCCGGGCCGTCTGCGGCGAAAAGGTGGGCACCATTGTCAGCGAATAATCCCCCATTCCCCCACACGAGGCAACACGAAATTTTGGAAGGAGATTTTTGCATCATGTTAAAAGACGAGTATAAGATTTACGAGGAGAAAATGAAAAAGAGCATTGATTCCGTCGTGTCAGATTTTGATTCCGTGCGGGCCGGCCGGGCCAACGCCGCTGTTTTGGCCCGGATTATGGTGGACTACTACGGCAGTCCGACCCCCATTCAGCAGATCGCCGGCGTCTCCTCTCCCGACGCCCGGACCCTGCTCATCTCCCCCTTTGACTCCTCGGCCCTCAAGAACATTGAGAAGGCCATTTTGAATTCGGACCTGGGCATTCATCCCCAGAACGACGGTAAGAATATCCGCCTCTCCTTCCCCCAGCTCACGGAGGAACGCCGGAAGGAACTGGTCAAGCAGATTCGCAAGTATGCCGAGAGCGGCAAGGTGGCCGTGCGGAACATCCGGCGGGACGCGATGGACAATTTCAAAAAGCAGGAGAAGAAATCGGAGATCACGGAAGACGAGCTGAAGCAGGCCGAAAAGGATTTGCAGAAACTCACCGACGAGAGCTGCAAGAAGCTGGACGATCTGCTAGCAAAAAAGGAAAAGGATTTGATGGCGGTTTGATGGCAGACGTGAAAAACGGGGCGGGGCGGACGGCAGAGCCGCCCCGCCATATTGCAATCATCATGGACGGCAACGGCCGCTGGGCCACCCGTCGGGGCCTCCCCCGCACCGCCGGACACAAGGCGGGCGCGGAGACCTTCCGGCGGATTGCCACCTATTGCAAAAACATCGGCGTAAAATATTTGACGGTCTATGCGTTTTCCACAGAGAACTGGAAGCGGTCGGAGACGGAGGTCTCCGCCATCATGACGCTGCTGAAAAAATATCTGCTGGAAGCGGTGGAGACCATGGAGCGGGATCATATCCGGCTGCACTTTTTCGGGGACATGACCCCGATTTCCCCCGAGCTGCGGGCCTTGGCCCGGGAGACGGACGAAATCACAGAGCATCTTTCCAAGGACGATTTCCAGGCCAACGTCTGCCTGAACTACGGCGGGCGGGATGAGATCGTCCGGGCGGCGCGGCAGTTCGCAGAGGACTGCGTGAAGGGAATCCAGAACCCATGGGATCTGGACGAGGAGGAGTTTTCGTTCTATCTGGACTCCCGCGGAATTCCCGACCCGGAACTGATTATCCGGCCCAGCGGGGAAATGCGGATCAGCAATTTCCTCCTGTGGCAGTGCGCCTATTCGGAATTTTATATCACGGACACGCTCTGGCCGGACTTTGACGAAGCGGAATTGGACCGGGCCATTACGGCGTATCAAAAACGGGACCGCCGGTTCGGCGGTGTGAAAACATGAGCGAGGTACTGGAAAATGGGCTTTTTTTCTTTTTTGGCAAATCTGTTCGGCGGCGGTAAGGACGGCGCGAAAACCGGCGGCAGTCCGGCGGACCGGCTGCGGAGCTGGCTGGACGCAAACCTTCCGGCAAACTATGTGAAATCGAAACAATATGCGGTCTCCATTCAGGAGGCGGGCGGCGCGTACAACGCGAAAATTACGCTGGATATGCTGGCCGACGGTTCAGATTACAGCGGCTTCGGGGACCAGAATTACCGGGAATTGGCGGAGCTGGAATCCAATTATCTGCTGACGGGCTGCATGGCCAATCCTCCGGCGGCGGTCAACTTTACGTTGGAACTGGTTTTCGGCGGCGGGCGCGTGATTACGGTGGAAAAACGGGCCGGACAGGACATAGGGTTCCTTACGGCCAACGGACAGCGGGAGCAGATTGCGTTTGAATAAGCGTCCTGCGGGGAGAAAGGACCGGTTATGAAATCGAGAATTCTGGTGGCGGTCATCGGCGTGCCGGTGCTGCTGTATGTGGTATTGGCGGGACCGCCGCTTTTGATGATGGCGGCTCTGTCCCTTTTGGCCGGCATCGGGGCGATGGAATTGCAGCAGTGCGTCAGCGGCGTGAAGCGGAGCGAGCTGGTGGGCATAAGCGCCGGTGCGGCGGTTTTTACCGTGGCGTGGTACTATGACCGCCCGGACCGTATTGCCATGCTGTTTCTCCTGGAACTCCTGATCTTTTTCGGCACGGCGATTGCCGAAGGCGGGAAACTGAAATTCCAGCAGATCATGGCGGGGCTGGGGGGCAGTCTTTTTATTGGCTATTCATTTTCCGCCTTCCTCCGCATGGATGCCGCCGGGCTCCCCCGCGCCTGCCTGCTCCTGCCCTTCCTCCTCAGCTTTGCCTGTGACACCTTCGCCTTTTTCGCGGGCCTGACCCTGGGAAAGCACAAGCTGGCCCCCAAGGTCAGCCCCAAAAAGACCATTGAGGGCTCCATCGGCGGGCTGCTGGGCAACATCGCCTGCGGGCTGCTGTTTGTGTGGGTGACAGACCGCTTTTCCGGCGGCAGTCTGATTGCTTATGGCCCAATGGCCATAATGGCCCTGATCTGCGGCGTGGTGGCGCAGATGGGCGACCTGAGCTTTTCCCTGATCAAGCGGGAATTCGGCATCAAGGATTACGGACACATTTTCCTGGAACACGGCGGCGTTTTAGACCGTTTTGACAGCGTGCTGTTTACCGCCCCAATAGTAGAAATGATTTTTCGTTATCTGGCATAGGATAAGAATATGAAAAAAACGATTTCGATTTTAGGCGCGACCGGTTCCATTGGCCGCCAGACGCTGGATGTGGCGGAAAACCTGGGACTGCGCGTGGCGGCTCTGACCGCCCATACCAATGTCAGGCGTCTGGAAGAACAGGCGCGGAAGTTTCGCCCGGCCCTGGCGGTGATGACCGACGAGGCCGCGGCCCGTGATTTGGCAATCCGCCTTTCGGACACCGAAACGAAAGTCCGGGGCGGCGTGGAGGCTCTTTCCGAAGCGGCCGCGCTGCTGGCGGCGGATACCGTCGTAACCGCCGTCGTGGGCATGGTGGGCCTTGCCCCTACGCTGGCGGCCATTCGGGCAAAAAAACGGATTGCCCTCGCCAACAAGGAAACTCTGGTCTGCGCCGGAGAACTGGTGATGGCGGCCGCGGATACTTACGGCGCGGAGATTGTGCCGGTGGATTCGGAACACTCGGCCATCTTTCAGTGCTTGCAGGGCTGCGGGGACCGGCGGGAGATCCGCCGCTTGATTTTAACCTGTTCCGGCGGGCCGTTTTACGGCATGAGCCGGGAAGAAGCGGGCAAAATGACCAAAGCGGACGCCCTCCGGCATCCAAACTGGACCATGGGTCCTAAAATCACAGTGGACTGTGCTACGCTGATGAATAAGGGCCTGGAAGTGATCGAGGCCATGCGGCTGTACCGTCTGCCCCTGGAACAGGTGAGCGTGGCGATTCACCGCCAAAGCATCGTACACTCTCTGGTGGAATTCCGGGACGGGGCCGTTTTGGCCCAGCTGGGAACGCCGGATATGCGCCTACCCATCCGCTACGCCATGACCTACCCGGCTCGGGCGGAAAGCCCGGCGGAACCGCTCGATTTGCTGAGCTGTCCGCCTCTGACTTTTGCAGAACCGGACCGGAACGCGTTCCCATGCCTGTCGCTGGCGGAAGCGGCGGCGGTGACGGGCGGCACGGCCTGCGCCATTTTGAACGCGGCCAACGAAGAAGCCGTCCGGCTGTTTTTGGAGGACCGGATTGGGTTTTCCGACATTTACCGGCTGACGGAACGCGCCCTGGGGGAAATTCCGGCTGTGGTCAATCCGTCGCTGGAAGAAATCCTGGCGGCGGACGCGGCTGCGCGGCGGTCCGTTCTGGCCAATTCCTAACGATCATTTGTCTGGTATCTACAATCAATTTTCGGAGAGGTCTTGTTTCATGAAGCTGGTCTATATCCTTGCGGCAGTTTTGATTTTCGGCGTGCTGATCGCCGTCCATGAGCTGGGTCATTTTGTGGCGGCGAAGCTCTGCGGCGTGCGGGTCAACGAGTTTTCCCTGGGCATGGGACCCCTGCTTTGGAAAAAAGAAGGAAAGGAAACCCGCTATTCCCTGCGGCTGCTGCCGATCGGCGGCTTCTGCGCCATGGAGGGCGAGGACGAGGATACCGGCGACCGGCGGTCCTTTGTGCGGCAGGGCTTTTGGAAAAAATTTATCATCCTGGCCGCCGGCGCGTTCATGAACTTTCTGACGGGCTTTCTGGTTCTTCTGATTCTGTTCGGCGGCGCGTCGGCGTTTTACGTGGACAAAATCGCGGGCTTTGCCGAGGGCTTTCCCCACGAGGGGGAAAACGGCCTGATGGTGGGGGACGTGATTTACAAGGTGGACGGCTACCGGGCCTATCTCCGGGGAGACACATCCTTGTTTCTGCAATACAACGACGGAAAGGGCGTGGATCTGGAGGTCCTCCGGGACGGGGAAAAAATCGTCCTGAAGGACTTTCCCATGTACCGCGGCACCTACGACGGCCAGCCGGGCCGGTTTGGCCTGAGCGTGGGCGTGGAGGAAATCCCCGCCACGTTTTTCACGAAAATCCAATACGCCTGGTATCAGGCCCTGGATTTTGTGCAGCTGGTCTGGTTCAGCCTGGTGCAGCTCGTTACCGGCAACGCCGGGATGAACGACCTCAGCGGGCCGGTGGGCATTGTCTCCACCATTACGGAGGTGGGCGAAACCTCCGCCACGGTCCGAATTGCGGTGGAAAACATCGCCTATTTCGCCGCGCTGATTGCCGTCAACCTGGCGGTGATGAACCTGCTGCCCATCCCCGCCCTGGACGGCGGACGGATCTTCTTTTTGGCGGTGGACGCCGTTGCAATGGCCCTGTTCCGCCGGAAGGTGCCGGAGAAATATCAGGCGGCGGTCAACATGGCCGGTTTCGCGCTGCTGATGGGCTTTATGCTGCTGGTGACGGTTCACGACGTATTCAAGCTGTTTCAATAGGAGGCATTATGACAAAACGCTTGTATGTGGGGGGCGTGCCGGTCGGCGGCGGCGCGCCGGTGTCCATTCAGTCGATGTGCAGCACCAAAACCGACGACGTGTCCGCCACCGTGGAGCAGATTCACCGTTTGGAGGCCGCCGGGTGCGAGATTGTCCGCGTGGCCATTCCCGATCAGGCCGCGGCGGAGGCGGTGGACAAAATCAAGGCGCAAATCTCCATCCCCCTGATTGCCGACATCCATTTCAATTACAAATACGCCCTCGCCTGTGCAGAGCGGGGCATCGACGCCATCCGCATCAATCCCGGCAACATCGGCGGGTCTGATGCGGTGAAGGCCGTTGCGGACGCCTGCCGGACCCGGGGGATTCCCATTCGGGTGGGGGTCAACGGCGGTTCGCTGGAAAAGGAACTGCGGGCCAAATACGGCGGCGTCACCGCCGAATCGCTGGTGGAGAGCGCGTTGGGACAGGTGCGGCTGCTGAACCGCTTTGACTTTGACAGCATCTGCATTTCCGTCAAATGCTCCGACGTGCCCCTGACCATGGCGGCATACCGCCTGTTGAGCGAGCGGACGGATTACCCGCTGCATCTGGGCGTGACGGAGGCGGGCACGCCGTTGATGGGGGTTTTGAAATCGGCCATAGGCATCGGCGGACTCTTGTGCCTGGGCATTGGCGACACCATCCGGGTAACGCTGACCGCCGACCCGGTGGAGGAAATCCACGCCGCACACAAGATTCTCAAAGCGGCGGGCCTGCGGAAAGACGGCGTGAATCTGATTGCCTGCCCCACCTGCGGCCGGACGCGGATTGATTTGATTCCCATAACGGAGGAAGTGGAACGCCGTCTGGCAAACTGCAAGAAAAATATCACCGTAGCCGTCATGGGCTGCGCGGTGAACGGTCCCGGCGAGGCCGCCGCCGCCGATATCGGCATAGCGGGCGGCAAGGGAGAAGGACTGCTGTTCCGCAAGGGCGAGATTCTATATAAGGTCCCCCAGGAGCGGCTTGTGGACGCGCTGATGGACGAGATTGAAAAACTGTAACATATCCAAGAAGGAGGGAAGACGATGAAAGCGGCGATTCTGGCGTTGATTGTGGGCGCGCTTCTCAATACAGGCACCGTCAACGGACGAGCCTGGAGCATGGGTTCCGTTGCGGCAATCGTGATCATGGGCCTGTATTTGAAAATAAGCATGGACAAGCGTTTCGAGGAGCTGAAGGCGTGCCTGAAAGGCGGAGACATACCGCCGGAAATTGAAGAGGCTTCTCCACATATCCCCGAAAATACGGACGAGAAGTGAGGAAATGATGACAAAAACGATTCCGTTTTTTGAGATGTTCGCAGAATTGCAGGTATCCGCCGAACTGCGCCTGCGGCTTGCGGGCGCGCAAATCAAGCACGTCTGGATTGACCTGGCGGACGCCTTCATCCGTTTGCAGCTGTCTATGAAAAACGAGCTCTCCGACGGGGACCGCCGGAATTTGCAGAATACGTTCCAAAGGGTCTACGGCTTCCAGAAGTCAGAACTGGAAATCGAAGTCCACGCGCCGCCCCCGCCGTCTCCACCCTCTGAAAGCGGCGGAAAGGCCCATGACGAAAGGCCGGTCAAAGTCCTGATGGGACAGGCAATCAAAGGCCGGGTCATGCCGATGAAGGATCTGACCCTTCAGACGGAAAGAGCGATTGTGGAAGGCAAGGCGTTTGCCGTCGAGTGCCGCGAGAGCCGCCAGCCGGGAACGTGGCGGCTGAAGATCGACATGACCGATGGAACAAATTCGGTCACCGTACAAAAAAAACTGAGGGAAAAAGAGGTCTCCGCTCTAAAGAGCGCGTTGGACAGCGCGGTTGAGGCGGGGCAGTTTCTCCGGGTGCAGGGCAAAATGGATTTGACCTACGACGGCAAGGACATGGAGTTAATCCCCCAGCACATCAACGCCGTAGCCCACGAAACACGGCAGGACGACGCGCCGGTAAAGCGTGTGGAGCTGCATCTGCATACCAAAATGAGCAACATGGACGCGCTCACCGACGTGAAGGCGGTCATCAAGGAGGCGGTCCGCTGGGGCCACCCCGCCATTGCAATCACCGACCACGGCGTAGCCCAGGCATTCCCCGACGCCTGGCACGCCGCCGGAAACAAAATCAAAATTCTCTATGGCATCGAGGGCTATTTTATCAACAACCTGGACGACCGGATTGCCGTTCATGGCGATCTGGACGGCTCTTTGGAAGATGAAATCGTCTGCTTTGATATCGAAACCACCGGCCTCAGGGCGGACCGGGAGGAGATTACGGAAATCGGCGCGGTGGTTCTGAAAAACGGCGAGGTCTGCGAGCGGTTCCAGACCTTCGTGAACCCCGGAAAACCGCTGACGCCCGAAATTGTGGGGCTGACCGGGATTACGGACGAAATGCTGCGGGACGCGCCCAAGCCCGCGGAAGCCCTGGCGGATTTTCTGAAATTTGTAAACGGGCGGCCTCTGGCGGCCCACAACGCAGAATTTGACATCGGCTTTCTCCGAACCGGCTGCCAAAAGGCCGGACTCGATTTCCAGCCCACTTACATTGACTCCCTGATTCTGGCACAGAACCTTCTGCCGGAATTGAGCAAACACAAGCTGGATATCGTGGCGGAGCATCTGGACCTCCCCGCCTTCAACCACCACCGCGCCAGCGACGACGCCGCCACGGTGGCCTATATGCTGATTCCGTTCTGGAATATGCTCCACGAGCGGGGCGTTCACACCCTCCAAGGCGTCAACGGGGAAATGGAAAAGCTGCGGCCGCTGGGGGGAAAGTCAAACCGGTTTCCAAAACATATTATTCTGTTGGCACGGAACAAAACCGGTCTGAAAAACCTGTATCAAATGATTTCCGCCTCCAACCTGCAATATTTCAAGCGGGTTCCGATCATTCCCAAGAGTCTTTTGCGGGAGCACCGGGAAGGTGTGATCGTCGGGTCCGCCTGCGAGGCCGGAGAGCTGTTCCAGGCCGTGAAGGACCATAAGGACTGGGCCGAGCTGAAACGCATTGCGTCGTTTTACGACTACCTGGAAATCCAGCCGCTGTGCAATAACCGCTTTATGCTCCGAAACGGCGACGCGCAGTCCGAGGGGGACCTGCGGGAATTCAACCGGGTCATCGTCCGTCTGGGCGAGGAACTGCAAAAGCCCGTCTGCGCCACCGGCGACGTACACTTCCAGGAACCGGAGGACGAGGTATACCGGCACATTCTGCTGGCGTCGAAAAAATTCCCCGACGCCAACGAACCCCTTCCCATTTACTTCAAAACCACGACGGAAATGCTGGAGGAATTCGCCTATCTGGGCGAAGAAAAGGCGTATGAGGTCGTGGTGTCCAACACCAATCTGATTGCGGACCAGGTGGAGACCTTTGAGCTGCTGCCCAAAGATCTGTTTCCTCCGAAGCTGGAAAACTCCGAGGAGGATTTGAACCGTCTCGTTTGGGAAAAGGTCCTTCGCCTGTACGGCGAGAACCCGCCCCAGCTGATCGTTGACCGCCTGAATGTGGAGCTTGGCGGTATTCTGGGGAAATACGACGTGGTGTATATGTCCGCCCAGAAGCTGGTACAGCGGTCCCTGGAAAACGGGTATTTGGTGGGTTCCCGCGGTTCGGTGGGGTCCTCTCTGGCGGCCTATATGTCCGGCATCACGGAAGTCAACTCTCTGCCGCCGCACTACCGCTGCCCCAATTGCAGGCACAGCGAATTCATCCTGGACGGTTCTTACGGCTGCGGCGCGGATATGCCGGACAAATGCTGTCCGGAGTGCGGCGCCGCGTACATAAAAGACGGCTTCGACATCCCCTTTGAAACCTTTCTGGGCTTTGGCGGCGGCAAGGTGCCGGATATCGACCTGAACTTCTCCGGCGAATACCAGGCCAAGGCCCACCGGCACGCTATCGAGATGTTTGGCGAAACCCAGGTGTTCCGGGCGGGGACCATCGGCACCCTGGCGGACAAAACGGCCTATGGCTTTGTGAAAAAATACCTGGACGAAAACGGGATGACCGTCGGACGGGCGGAGGAAAACCGTCTGACACAGGGCTGCGTCGGCGTGCGGCGAACCACCGGACAGCATCCCGGCGGCCTGGTGGTGGTTCCGGCGGACAAGAGTATGGAGGATTTCTGTCCCGTCCAGCACCCCGCCGACGCCGATGATTCCGACACCATCACAACCCATTTTGAATATCATTCTATGGAGGCAAACCTCCTCAAGCTGGATATGCTGGGACACGATGACCCGACGATGGTCCGCATGATGCAGGACCTCACCGGCGTGAACCCGCAGGAAATCCCCCTGGACGACCCGGACACTATGTCCATTTTCACTTCCAGCAAAGCGCTGGGGTATGAGAACGACGAGGTTTTAGGGCCGACGGGCGCGGTGGCCATCCCGGAATTCAACACCCGCTTTACCCGTCAGATGCTGATGGACACCCAGCCGAAGGACTTCAGCACCCTGGTACGCCTTTCCGGCTTTTCCCACGGCACCGACGTGTGGCTAGGGAACGCCAAGGATTTGATTCTGAGCGGCACCGCCAGCGTTCTGGAAACTGTGGGCTGCCGGGACGACATCATGCTCTATCTGATTTCCAAGGGCGTGGACGCGAAAATGTCCTTCAAGATCATGGAGTCCGTCCGGAAGGGCAAGGTCAAAAAGGGCGGCTTTGAGCCGGGCTGGGAGGAGGCCATGAAGGAACACGACGTTCCGGCGTGGTACATCGAATCCCTGGCGAAAATCGGCTACCTGTTCCCGAAGGCCCATGCGGTGGCTTACGTCATGATGGCCTTCCGAATCGCGTGGTTCAAGGTGCATCGGCCGCTGGCATTCTACGCGACGTTCTTTTCCGTCCGGGCGAAGGCGTTCGACGCGGAATTCTGCTGCGCGGGCAAGGACGCTGTGAAGAAGAAGATCCGGGAAATCGAGAACAACAAAAACGCCACCGCCGTGGAACAGTCCCTGATGACCACCTTGGAGGTCTGCTATGAATTCTATCTTCGGGGCTTTCACTTTGACCCTATTGACATTTACAAATCCGAAGCAGCCAAATTTGTCATCACCGAAAACGGGCTTCTGCCGCCCTTTACCAGCGTCCACGGCTTGGGCGAGGCGGCCGCACTGGATACGGTGGAAAAACGGAAGGGCAAAAACTTCATTTCCATCGAAGAATTCTCCATGTGCTGCAACAAGCTGTCCAAAACCCATATCGAGCAGCTGAAAAAGCTGGGAGCCTTTGCAGGACTGGCGGAAACCAGTCAAATTACCCTGTTCTAAAATCGACAGGTTTCGGGCCGTTTCTTGTGAAGTTCTCCAATAGATTTTTCCAGGAAACCGGTGTACAATTGTCTTAAAATGCGAAAGGAGTTTTCTACCGATGTTAAGTGAAAAAGTCGCCGCTCTGCTGAATGAGCAGGTCAACAAGGAATTTTACTCCGCCTATCTCTATCTGGATTTCTCCAACTACTTCGAGGCCCGGGGGCTGGACGGTTTTGCCAACTGGTACAAGATCCAGGCCCAGGAGGAGCGGGACCACGCCATGCTGTTCTATCAGTATCTCCAGAACAACAACGCCAAGGTTACGCTGGAATCCATTGCCAAGCCGGACAAGGCGTTGGACAGTGATATGACCGTTTTGAAGCATGGCCTGGAGCACGAGCTGTATGTCACCAGCCTCATCAACGACATCTATGCCGCCGCCCATGAGGCGAAGGATTTCCGGACCATGCAGTTTCTGGATTGGTTCGTGAAGGAGCAGGGCGAGGAGGAAACCAATGCCAACGACCTGATCTCCAAGATGGAACTCTTTGGCTCCGACCCCAAGAGCCTGTACATGCTCAACAGCGAGCTTGCTGGCCGCTCTTACAGCGCGCCGTCCCTGGTGCTGTAAGAACGAAAACCGGGAACCGAACACAAAAGCGGCACAGCCAAAAAGCTGTGCCGCTTTGTTTTTTCGTGGGATTTATCCCTTTGCCGGGCTTTGGTTCAACCCTCCAACTTCGCGTTGCACTTGGCAAGGAAGCGGTCGTTTTGAATCACAGCGCGGGTGTGAATCCCCTTTCCGATGGGACCCTTTTCGTCCCAGGCCGTGACCTGAAACTGCACCATCCGGCTGTTTTCCGAAACGCCGGTGATCTCAGCTTCCGCCCAGACCTTCATGCCAATGGGCGTAGGGGCGTCGTGGCTGATGTCCAGGTGTGTGCCCACGCTGCCCTGTCCGTCTTCCAGGAAGCTCTGGAGGCAGACGCAGGCGGCATTTTCCATCATGGCCGCCATAAAGGGGGTTCCAAATACGGGCAGCGCGCCGGAACCAAGGGATTCGGCGGTGATTTCGTAGGTGACAGTCTGTTCCACCTGACATTTCGTTCCAATTACAATCATTGCAGATTCCTCCTTCCACGCGGTTAAAATTTCATGGATAACCGGCTATGGCCCGCCTCACGAAAGCGGACGCATTGTCCACGGTTCGCCCGGTTAAATGCCCAGTTCCGTCCAGAGGTCGTTGTAAAGGGCGCGGGTTTCGGCGGGGAGCACCAAATAAGCCTCGCAGGTGTCCAGAACGTCTTCCGGCGCGGCCATTATCTCATAACGGCCCTGGTCCAGCGGCTCCCCATAGGTTTCTTCGTAGTAGGCGGGATAACCGGCCAAAACTTCGGTATTGGGAGAGGCGTAGCCGATATAATCCATGTTGGCCATGCTGGCCTCGTTGGACGCCAGGAAGTTAATCCAGGCTTCCGCCTCCTCCTTGTGCTGGGCGTCCTTCAAAACGCACATCGCGTCCACAAACCAGTTGGACCCTTCCTTCGGAACAACGTACACAAGGTCGGGGTTGTTGTCCAGCATGGTCAGGAAATCGCCGGCGTAGTAAGTGCAGAGGGCCGCGTTTCCGCCCTCCATCTTCAGGAAGGTTTCGTCCATGAAAAAGCCCTGATAAACGCCGTTGTTTTTCGCGTCGGACAGGAGCTGAAACGCCTCCCGAATCTCCGCCTCGTTCGTGGTATTGACAGAATAGCCAAGGTAAATGAGAGCAATGCCCAGCGCATCCCGGGAATTGCGGATCATCAAAACGTTGTTGGCATATGCCGGGTCAAACATCGCGCTCCAGCTGGTGATGGGACCATCCACCATCGTGCTGTTATAAATAAGGCCCAGAGTCCCCCAGGTGTAGGGCACGGTATACTTGTTTTCCGGGTCGTAGGGAAGGTTCTTAAACCGGTCGTCTATCTGAGAGAAATTGGGAATATTCTCATAGTTCAGCTCCGCGAGAAGTCCTTCTTCAATGAGCTGGGAAATCATATAATCCGAAGGGACTATGACATCATAATCCGCGCCGCCCATACTCAAGAGGGAATACAGGGCTTCGTTGCTTTCAGCGGTGCTGTAATTGACCTGGATGCCGGTTTCTTCCTCAAATTGGTAAATCAGATTTTCGTCGATATACTCCCCCCAGCTGCAAACGTTTACTTCCCGTTTTTCGCCGTTCGAGCCGTCCGTACCGCCGCAGCCGGTCAGTACCAGACACACCGCCAGGATGAGGGCGAGAGCCATTGCCTTTTTCAATTGATCATTCCTCCAGTTTTGTTGTTGAATTTATCTCAAGGCCCGCAGGCCGTGAGGTCAGGACTGCCGCCGCTGGGCCGCCAGGCGTTCCTGCCGGGCCTCCCGGATGTTCACCGCCGCCAGAAGCAGCAGCACCGACACAAACAGCAGCGTCGACACGGCGTTGATCTGGGGATTCACCTTTCTTTTCGTCATGCCGTAAATGGTGACGGACAGTGTGGAGGCAGAGGAACCGGCGGTGAAGTAGCTGATGACGAAATCATCAATGCTCATGGTAAAGGCCGTCAGCGCGCCGGAGATAATGCCGGGCTTGATCTCCGGCAGAACAACTTTCCAAAACGCTTGCATCCACGTGCAGCCTAGGTCCTGGGCGGCGTCGATGAGACTCTTATCCATCTGCCGCAGCTTCGGGCCGATGGAGAGAATCACATAGGGGATGTTGAAGGTCACATGGGCAATCAGCATGGTGCCAAAGCCCATGCTCAGGCGGGTGGGCAGCTGGAACAGCCCCAGGGAATTGAACCAGCCGGCAAAATTCCCCCACAGCCCGAAAAAGGCCACAAACAGCAGGCACAGGCTCACGCCGGTGACAATATCCGCATTCATCATCGGAATGTTGTTCACGGTCATGAGGGGCGACCGCCAGCGGCGGCGCATGGCGTAAAAGCCGATGGCCGCAAAGGTTCCCGCCGCGGTGGCAATCAGCGTCGCCAGGAAGGACACCAGCAGCGTGGTGTAAACGCTCTGCATAATCAAGCGGTTGTGGAAAAGCTGCTCGTACCACTGGAGGGAAAAGCCCTTCCAGACCATGTTGCTGTTTCCCGCGTTGAAGGAGAAGATAATCAGCAGAAAAATGGGCGCGTACAGAAACAGGAACACCAGCGACATCACTGCGCGGTTGAAAACCGAGGCCCCCCGCTTCATAGCATCACCGCCTGTTCCTCGCCCTCGCCGAAGTGGTTCATCACCCACATGCACAGGACGACAATCGCCATCATCACCAGGGCAATCGCCGCGCCCAGATAGGGATTGTACGCGCCGCCGGTGAACTGCTGCTCAATCAGGTCGCCCAGGAGAATCCGGGTGCCGCCGCCCAGCATGGTGCTGATGGCGAAGGTGGACACCGACGGCACAAACACCATCGTAATCCCGGAGAGAACCCCCGGCAGGCTCAAGGGCAGAATCACCCGCCGGAACACGTTCACGCTGTCCGCGCCCAGGTCCCGGGCGGCTTCCAGCAAAGACGGGTCCAGCTTGATGATCACCGAGTAAATCGGGAGAATCATGAAGGGCAAGTAGTTATACACCATGCCCAGCACAACCGCCCCCTGGGTATTCATCATTGGAAAAAAGGTCAGATTTGTCCCGAAAACATGGTTCCACAGGTCGATCAAGCCGATTTTCTGAAAGAGCTGATTCAAAAGCCCGTTGTTTTCCAGAATCGCCATCCAGGAATACGTCCTCAGCAGAAAATTCATCCACATCGGCAGCATGATCAAAACCATCGCAATCCGCTGGAAGCGCGGCCCCTCCTTACTCATCATGTAAGACACCGGGTAGCCGATGGCCAGACAAATTCCCGTTGCAATCAACGCCAGCCGGAAAGACCGCCCGAACACCACCGCATAGGTGCCCATCCGGGCAAAATTGTCCAGCGTAAAACCGCCGGTTTTGCTGGAAAAGGCATACAGCACCACCAGAAACACTGGAGCCACCACAAACAACGCCATCCAAACCACATAGGGAATGGCGAACAGGGACAGCTTACGTTTCATCTTCGCCCTCCCCCGCCTCGGCGTCGTCCAGCTCGTCGTAAGCGTCGGAGAAGGAGGAATAATCCCCGAACATACCCGAATATTGGCTCTTTCGCATAACGTGAATGCCGTCGGGGTCAATTTTAATGCCGATCCGCGCCCCTGCGGGGGAATGGTCCGTGGTCTGAATCAGCCACTTGAAGCCCCGGAAATCCACAATGATGTCATACTGCATCCCCTTGAAGGTGACGCCGGTGACGGTGCCCGTCAGCTGGCCCTGCTCCACGGGAACGATATCGATGTCCTCCGGCCGGATGACCACATCCACCGGCTCATTTTCGCCGAAGCCGCCGTCCAGGCAGGGAAACTGCCGTCCATACATCTGGACCAGCTTATCCCGCACCATAATGCCGTCAATGATGTTGGACTCTCCGATAAAATCCGCCACAAAGGCGTTTTTCGGTTCGTTATAAATATCCTCCGGCGTGCCGATCTGCTGAATGGTGCCCTTATCCATCACTACAATGGTATCGGACATCGTGAGGGCCTCCTCCTGGTCGTGGGTGACGTAAATGAAGGTAATGCCCACCTGCTGCTGAATCCGTTTCAGTTCAATCTGCATATCTTTCCGGAGCTTCAAATCCAAGGCTCCCAGGGGTTCGTCCAAAAGCAGCACCTTGGGCCGGTTCACCAGGGCGCGGGCAATGGCGACCCGCTGCTGCTGGCCGCCGGAGAGGGCGTCGGGCTTGCGGTTCTCAAAGCCCTTGAGGCTGATGACCTCCAGCATCTCCATCACCCGCTCCCGGATTTCCGTCTCCGCCAGCTTCACCTTCCGCCGGGGGGCCTTGGGGTCGGGCGTGCGCTGCATCCGCAGGCCGAAGGCGATGTTTTCAAATACATTCAGGTGGGGAAAGAGCGCGTATTTCTGGAAAACGGTGTTGATCTGCCGCCGGTAGGGCGGAACGTCGTTAATCCTCACACCGTCGAACAGCACGTCTCCCGACGCAGGCGTCGAGAAACCGCCGATAATCCGCAGCGTGGTGGTCTTGCCGCACCCGCTGGGTCCAAGCAGTGTGAGGAATTCTTTGTCGTTGATATAAAGATTTAAGTGATCGAGAACCAGCTCGTCGTCGTACGCCATGCAGAGATCCCGCAGGCGAATCAACTCTTTGGACATGTATCCTCCCCCATTTCACCATAATTTGGTTTTGCCGGTTTTGATGCCTCTTTTCTCTGTTGAGGGGGAACCTTTCTCGTCGAAATTCAGCAATGACTGCATGATACCGAAACTTGCCTGAAAAGTCAAGGGAATTATTTCATTTTCCGCCGGAATTTTCGCCGCCGGGAAAATACCGCGCCCGGAAGGGCACATCCTCCACAGTGAACGCCTTGCCCCGCAGGTAATTCAGCGCGCCCGCGTCCGTGGAAAACGCAAAGGCCAGCCGGTAGGCGTACAGGGCCTGCCGGGTTTCATGGAAGCGGCGGTTGACGGCTCCGTTTCCGTACTTTCCGTCGCCTAGGAGCGGGCACCCGGCCTCCGCCATGGAAACGCGGATCTGGTGGGTCCGGCCCGTCAAAAGACGGCACTCCACCAGGGACAATTCGCCCCGCGTCTCCAGGGTTTTGTAGAGGGTCGCCGCGCTCTTGCCGCCGGGAACGGGACGGCGGTGAAACGTAACCAGCTTTTTCGCCTCGTCCTTGCGTAAAAACCCCTCGATCTTCCCCTCCGGGGGCTTGGGGCGGCCCACGGTGATGCAGAGGTAGGACTTTTCCAGCTCGTGGGCGCGAATTTTTTCGTTGAGAATCCGAAGGGCCTCCGCGTTTTTCGCCGCAATCACAATGCCGCCGGTGTTCCGGTCAATCCGGTTGCACAGGGCGGGGGCGAAGGCATTTTCCTCCCGCGGCCGCCACTCCCGCTTCTGGTACAGATACGCCTGGATGTGGTTGATCAGGGTGTTGACCTTCTCCGTCTCGTCGGCGTGGACGGAGAGGCCGGGACGCTTATCAGCCAGGAGCAGGTTTTCGTCCTCGTAGACAATGTCCAGCTTGGGCTGGAAGATGGAGAGAAAGAGATTTTCCTCTTTGGGCTTGTCAAAAAACTCGTCGTTGATGTATAATTGCAGTAAGTCTCCGGCTTGAAGCCGGGTATCCCGCTTCGCGCCCTTGCCGTTGAGCTTCACCCGTTTCAGACGGATGTATTTTTGCAGCAACGCGGCAGGCAGAAGCGGCAGGTTTTTGGACACAAAGCGGTCCAGCCGCTGTCCGGCGTCATTTTTTCCGATGACAAGTTCCCGCATGGCGGACCTCCTGGAGTGGTAGTTTTTCCTATCATAACCGCTTGTTGACCGATTGTAAAGGGGGATGTTTTATGGAAACGCTTTCAAGCAGAGTCTTTCCGCATTGTACTTACAAAAAAGGGGAGGAGGCCGTTTTTTCCGACCTGCGCCTGCTGGGCTTTGCAAAGCCCGTTTCGCTCTATCTGAGCGCGGAAACCACAGGGGACGACCGGTCCGCGAAAAACGCCGCCGCCTTTTTCGACCAGGTACGGGACTGGGATAAGCTGTGCCGGAAAATTTTTCTCTCCTTCCATCCAGGCAGCGAAGAATACGCGCTGCTGGAGGGGTATTTCAAATTCTTTCGGGAGGAATTCCCGAAGGACCTGGGCGACGCGTCCAGGGCGGACCTGGTGAAACGCCTCCGGCTGAAGGGGATGGCCGCCCACGAGCAGGGCGATAACCAGCGGTTTGTCGTGGACTTCACCCTGGGATATTTTCAAATCCTCTGCGCGCAGTTCGACCACGCGCATAAATTCACGGGACTTTCATGGGACAATTGACCCAGGCCGCCGGCCCGGGTCAAGGAAGGAGCAGACAATGAGCGAAGGCAATCTCCCAAACGGCGCGGCGGCGCGGCTGGAAGCCGTCCAGGACGGCAAGCCCTGGATCAAACGCTTTACCAAAAAGGAGTATGCCCAGGCGTTTGCAGAATACACGGCGCGGTTCGGCCCGCTTTACGAGGCGGCCCTGGCAAAGCCGGAGAGCCTCCCCGCTCTGGCGGAAGAACTTCTGGACGGCATTGCGGCGGGCTGGCAGCGTCAGCGGCCCTGGAATCGGACGGTCGCGCTGATGAACGACAAGCAGATGCTGGTGACATACCTGTCCCCCATGCTGCAAAAGCTGGAAGGCGGCGCGGTTCTGGCGGACCTGATTCGGGACGGCTGGGCCGCCCGCTGGCCCAAGGACGCCTATCAGAACGGCAGCTTTGAAGAACTTCTGGGCGGTTTTCGGAACACTATCCTGGGGTTTGAAATCTTTCGCAAAAACAAGGACTGACCCGGCGGGCGGTCATCGCCGCAGATACGCCGCGATGTCAAATTCCAGCAGCTTGGTATCCCGCCGCAGGTAAAGCGGGTGATGGGGATGGCCGGATTTCAGCAGCGGCCCGGCGGTGAACCAGCAGGCCCCGGCATCCTGCCCGTCGGCGGCAAAGTCCCGCATACAATCCATCAGGTAGTCCCGTTTTTCGATGATGTTTCCCCAGGCCGCCCATACCGCCGGCTGCCCGGAAAGCGACAGCAGATACCGGAACGCCGCCCGGTTTTCCCGGTGAAGCTCTCCGTTGCAGAACGGCTCCATGTCGTCGGGCCGGGTGGCCCGCTGGGCGTAGACGTTGAACATCAAAAAGCTGTCGTACCCGTTGGACAACGCCACCCGCTGGGCCGATTGCAGCGTTGGGTCCAGGGCGTCCGGCGCGGCGGTGGAGGGATTGATTCCCACGCAGATCAGCGGCTTCTTCCCCCGCGTGCCCAGAATATACCGGTATTCGCCGTAAGTATTGGGAACGTACAGCCAGCGTTCCACGTCATAGTCCGGCGAGGGGCGCAGGGCCGCCTCCAGGGCCTCCTGGAACGGCAGGGCCTCCCCTGTGGCTCCCTGTGGAATATGCAGCATAAAAAGACCTCCCGCCTCGTTTTTTTGACTGGAATCAGTATAGCACAAGCGGGCGGTTTTGGGAACAAAATCTTTCCGAAATCCAGCCTTTTTTCAACCGCACGCCCCCTCTCCGAACCTGCGGTCCGGTCCGTTTCCCAGGTTCCCGGAACCTCCCGGCGGATTTTCTTCCAAAACTCGCGGAAAAAGTTTCCCAAACCCTCTTGACAGCGGCGCGGCTGTTGCCGTATGATACGGGTTAGAACTACCGAATTACACCGGTTTCCTGAGGGGGGAAAACAAGTTATGCCACATGAAGAAATCTTCCAGATTCTGCAAGACCTGATTGCAGAGCAGTTCGCCAAGGACCCAAACACCGTGATGATGCAAACGTCCTTTGACACCGACTTGGGTGCGGATTCCGTCGACCTGATGGAGCTGGTCATGGCTATGGAGGAGGAATTCGAGATCGGAGAAACCCAGGAGGAGGAGCTCTCTGAGCTGAAAACCGTGGGGGACGCCGTGAACTACATCGCAGATAAGTTGAACCGTTAAGGGACCGCCCCGCCCAGCGCGGGGCTTCCTTTTGGAGAGGGACGCCATGCATGAACTGGAACAAGAATTGAATTACACCTTTCAGAATCCGGCCCTGCTGGAAGAAGCCCTGTGCCACAGCTCCTACGCCAACGAGCACCGGGCCGGGCCGCTGCACAGCAACGAACGTCTGGAATTCCTGGGGGATTCCGTGCTGGGCTTTGTGACGGCGGAGTTTTTGTTCGTCCACCACCCCGATCTCCCCGAGGGCGACCTGACCCGCATCCGGGCCGCGCTGGTGTGCGAGCAAAGCCTGTACGAAGTGGCCTGCAAGCTGGACCTGGGCCGGTTTTTGAAGCTGGGCCGGGGCGAGGACTCCGGCGGAGGCCGGGAACGCACCTCCATTCTGGCGGACGCCACGGAAGCGGTCATCGCCGCGGTTTATCTGGACGGCGGCATTCAGGCGGCGTCGGATCTGATTCACCGCGTTTTGCTGGACGCAGAACGGGAGGAGGCTGTGGAGGAACGCCGCCGGGATTATAAAACGGCGTTGCAGGAGTTTGTCCAGCGGCAGGCGGACCAGGTGCTGGCATACCGCATGGTGGGGGAAACGGGACCTGACCACGCTAAGACCTTCTCCGCAGAAGTGCTGCTCAACGGGCAGGCGTTGGGGACCGGTTCCGGCCGCAGCAAAAAAGAGGCCGAGCAGTCCGCCGCAAAATCCGCCCTGGAGGCGTTGAACGCCGGGCTGTGACCTCGCCGCGCATAAAGAAAAAGGGACGGTTGAACCGTCCCTTTTTTTGACTGCCGTCAAATTTTGATCAGCTCGTATTTCCGGGAACCCAGCCCCAGCTTTTCCGCGTGCTCCAGACAGACCTGCCATTGGGTGTCCGGGTGGGCGGCCTGGAACAAGTCGCCGCAGCTGCAATCATAGCCCTCGTCCGTCAGCACGGACCCTGGAAGCGGCTTCTGGGAAACCACCGCGTCCGCGCACGCCTGGTCCAGAGCCACCGGGTCGAAGGAGGCAAACATCCCCACGTCCGCGGCTATCGGCGCGTCATTTTCCCCATGGCAGTCGCAGTTGGGGGAGATATCCACCACCAGGGAGACATGGAAGCAGGGCCGTCCGTCCACGACGGCCTTTGTGTACTCGGCAATTTTTTTGTTCAAAACCGCCGGGGCCTCGTCAAACAGGCACTGGATGGCGTCCTTCGGGCACACCGCCAGGCACCGTCCGCAGCCCACGCATTTGCTCTCGTCAATGGAGGCTTTGCCGTTTGCGATCTGCGGCGCGTCATGGGCGCAGATCTTGGCGCAGGCTCCGCAGCCAACGCAGTGTTTTTCCTTCACAAAGGGCTTGCCGGCGTTGTGCTGCTCCATCTTGCCGCCCTGGGAGCCGCAGCCCATGCCGATATTCTTCAGCGCGCCTCCCATACCGGCCTGTTCGTGGCCCTTGAAGTGGGTGAGCGAAACGAAAACGTCCGCGTCCATCACCGCCCGGCCAATCCGGGCCTCTTTGACGTACTCGCCGCCCTCCACCGGCACCAGGGCCTCGTCATCGCCCTTGAGTCCGTCGCCAATGAGGATGTGGCAGCCGGTGGAATAGGGCGTGAAGCCATTGACGTAAGCGGATTCCAGATGGTCCAGGGCGTTTTTGCGCCCGCCGACGTACAGGGTGTTGCAGTCGGTCAGGAAGGGCACGCCGCCCTGGGATTTCACCAGATCGGCCACGGCTTTGGCCCAGTTGGGCCGGAGATACGCCAGGTTGCCCGGCTCGCCGAAGTGCATCTTAATCGCGACGAACTTGCCCTCCATGTCGATCTCGCCGAATCCGGCGGTCATCATCAGGCGGGCCAGCTTCTGTGGAAGATTTTCCCGCCAGCTGGGGCAGCGGAAATCCGCAAAATAAACTTTCGATTGTTCAGCCATGTTGTGAAAACTCCTTTTCCTGGTTTTTCCTTTGCAAAGCAATGAAACGCCATCTATCCCCCAGTATACCGCCTGGAGCGGACTCCATGTCAAGGAAAATTTTGCCCAGGGGGACTTTTCGTCCGGCGGGCCTTACGGGTCCAGGTCCACGGAGATATGGTCGGTCCCGTGCTCGTCGAATTCCGAAAGATAGGTTTCAATGCGCTCCATCAGCGCGCCGTAGTTCTCCCGGGTAAGGGGTTCGCCGTCCATGTCCCGAAGGGCCATCTCCTCCGCCAGAATCTCGTAAAAGATCACGTCCTCATAACTCTCAATGGCCTCGTGAATTCCGCCGTCCGCAAAGGCGCGGGACGGAATCAGATCCCCCTGATACAGCTCCACCAGCTTACGCATATTATGCCGCAGGCAGTGGGAGAAGATCAGGCTCTCCACCTGGTCGTATTCTTTGATACGGTCGTCTTCACGCGTGGAGTTGATCACCCAGTTTCCTATGTATACAAGGTCCAGTAAATAACGGTACTGCTGTTCGGACAATTCGATTTTCATGGGCATACACCTCCTGCGGCCTTCCGAACGCCTCTGCCTATTTTGCCAGCTGTTTCCGCGCTTGTCAAGGGGTTCCCGGCAAACCGGCGCGCCCCCTGTGCGCCGTCACTGTCATTATAGCAGAACCGCATGAAAAATTCCACATAAAAAAGCGGGTAAAAAGGCTAAAATCTGTCTTGCGGCAAAAGAAGTCTCATAGTATAATACATAGTTCAGAGGGGTACGCCGGCGCGGCGGGAAGGAGTGGCGGAAATGGACATACGGCCCATCGGGGTATTTGATTCAGGTCTGGGCGGCCTGACGGCGGTGCGGGTTCTGCGGCGGATTCTGCCGGAGGAAAACCTGGTGTATTTCGGCGACACGGCGCGGGTTCCCTACGGCGGGCGGTCGCGGGAGACCCTGCTCAAATATGCCCGGCAGGACCTGCGCTTTCTCCGCTCCCTGGATTTGAAGGCCATTCTGATCGCCTGCGGCACGGTGTCCACCACGTCTTTGGACGCCCTTCAGGCGGAAAATAATCTGCCCATCGTGGGCGTCGTGGAGCCGACCTGCCGCCGCGCGCTGCGGATGACCCGCCGGAAGCGCGTGGGCTTGATTGCGACGCTGGCCTCCGTTCGCTCCGGGGCTTACGAGGCCATGCTGCGGCGGCTGGACCCGGAGGTGGAGGTTTTGTGCCAGCCGTGCCCGCTGTTTGTGCCGCTGGTGGAAAACGGGCGGTTCCGGCGGGGAGACATCGTGATTGAAACCGTGGCGCGGGAGTACCTGGAACCCCTTCTGGCCCAGGGAATCGACACGCTGATTTTAGGCTGTACCCACTATCCGCTCCTGGAAGAAGTCATCGCGGCGGTGTGCGGACCGGATGTGACGCTGGTGTCCGCCGGGGAAGAGTCCGCCTTTGAACTCAAACGCCTGCTGACCGCTCAGGACCTGCGGGGTCCGGCGGACCGCCGGGGCGAAGCGGACTTTTTTGTCAGCGACGAGGCGGAGGATTTTCAGCGCATCGCGTCGGTTTTTCTCCAGGAGGATTTACAACACGTTGCAGGGAGGGTTGACATTGAACAGTTTTGACTGGACCAGCGCGGGCGAGGATATCCCGGAGCTGGTGGAACGAAAAATGCCCGTTCTCCTCTTTATCCAGGGCGAGCAGTACTACGACGGCATAGACCCCGACAGCGTGGAGCTGATGACGGAAGGCACCATGGAGGTCGAGGGCGACACCTACCGCCTCACTTACCAGGAAAGCGAGCTCACCGGCATGGAGGGCACCACCACCACTTTCGAGGTGCGGGGTCCCCAGGTGATTCTGACCCGCGCCGGAGGCGTCAATTCGCAGATGGTTTTTGAGGAGGGGCAGCAGCACACGTCCTTGTATGAAACGCCTTACGGCGAGCTGTCGATTGACGTGCAGACCAGCCGCCTGCATCACACCCTGTCGGAGCAGGGCGGGAAAATGGAAATTCATTACTCCATTGCGGTGGAGCACACCGTAGCCGGACGGAATACGTTCAAAATCCGCATTCGGCGAAAAAATGAAAACCGGTGACGCATAACGGACGGCAAATCATGGATACTGTACCATGAGAAACGGTTGCCTTTTGGCCGTCTCCACCGTAAAACAGACGCTTTTTACAATTATTTATTATCAATTTTTCACCCGAGAAAAGAGGAAGACCATGATCAACATGACTCAGAACGCCAAGGAGCAGGCGGCGGCCCTGGCTATGGCGGCGTATCAGGCCGCCGTAAAGGACGGCAGCCTTCCGGAAGCGGAAATTTCCGCCGCGCCGGTGGAGATTCCACGGGACGCCTCCAACGGCGATTTCACCACCACCTTTGCCCTGGCGGCCTCGAAGGCCCTGCGGAAGCCGCCCCGCGTGATCGCACAGGCTTTGCTGGACCACATGGACCTGACCGGCAGTTATTTTGCCTCGGCGGAAATCGCCGGGCCGGGCTTTCTCAACTTCCGCCTGGACAGCCGCTGGTTTCAGGAGGTCCTGAAGGCCATTCCCCAGGAGGGAGACCGCTACGGAACCTCCGACGCCCTGAAGGGCCAAAAAATCATGGTGGAATTTGTCTCCGCCAACCCCACCGGCCCCATGCACATGGGCAACGCCCGGGGCGGCGTTCTGGGCGATACGCTGGCGTCCGTCCTGGCCGCCTGCGGCGCGGAAGTTTCCCGCGAGTTCTACGTCAACGACGCCGGGCACCAGATCGACAAGTTTGCCCGCTCCATTTACGCCCGCTGTATGCAGATCACCCAAGGCGAGGAGAATTATCCCTTCCCGGAGGACGGCTATCAGGGCGAGGATATTCGGGAACTGGCCCAAGGCTTTCTGGCGCAGGCCGGGGCGTTTCCAGGCGAGACCGCTGAGGAAGCCTGGCTCACGGCCATGAGCGAATACGGACTCTCCGTGAATCTGCCCAAGATGAAACGCGATCTCCAGCGGTACAAAATCGAATACGACACCTGGTTTTATGAATCCACCCTTCACGACAGCGGCGCGGTGGCGGAGGCGGCGGAGCTTCTGACCAAACGGGGCTGGACCTATGAAAAGGACGGCGCGCTGTGGCTGAAAACGGCGGACATTCTGCGGGAGAACCTGCGGAAAGCCGGAAAAAAAGAAGCCGACATTGAAAAGCTGGACTTAAAGGACGATGTTCTCCGCCGGGCCAACGGCTTTTACACCTATTTCGCCGCGGATATCGCGTACCACTGGAACAAGTTTGCCGCCCGCGGCTTTGACCGGGTGATCAACATCTGGGGCGCGGACCATCACGGCCACGTAGCCCGTCTGAAGGGCGCGCTGGACGCGCTGGGCCTGGACGGCTCCGGCAGGCTGGACATTGTACTGATGCAGCTGGTGAAGCTGCTGCGGGACGGCGAGGTGGTCCGCATGAGCAAGCGCACCGGCAAGGCCATCAGCCTTTCGGACCTGCTGGACGAGGTGCCTGTGGACGCGGCCCGTTGGTTCTTCAACGCCAAGCCGGATACTCAGATGGATTTTGACCTGGGACTTGCCGTCCGGGAGGATTCGGAGAACCCCATTTATTATGTGGAATACGCCCACGCCCGCATTTGCTCTTTGCTGGAAAAGCTGGCCCAGGAGGGCGTGACCGTTTCCGGCGAGGCGGATTTCAGTCTTCTTACCACCGACGCGGAACAAACGCTCATCAAGCAGCTGGCGGCCCTGCCGGACACGGTGCGTTCCGCCGCCCGGGACTATGACCCCAGCTATATCAACCGTTACCTTCAGGAGCTGGCGGCCTGTTTCCACCGGTTTTACACCGCCTGTCATATCCGCCAGGAGGCCCCCGCTCTGGCTTCGGCCCGCCTGAAGCTGGCGGACGAAACCCGGATGGTGCTGAAAAACGGCTTGAAGCTCATCGGCGTAGACGCGCCGGAGCGGATGTAAGAAACCGACAACGGGGGCCGGAAGGTCCCCGTTGTTTGTGCAAAAGAGAGGAGTATGCTCTATGATTCGCAAGGCAGTTCCGGCGGACATCCCCCAGGCCGCCGCCATTTACGAGGCCATTTTCGACCAGGAAGCCGAAACCGGCTCCCGCACAAACTGGCTGCGGGGCAGCTATCCGACGCCCGAAACCGCACAAAAGGCGTTGGAGGCCGGAACCTTTTACGTCGGAGAGGAAGACGGCGTTCTCTGGGGCAGCGTCATTTTGAACAGCGTTCAGCTCCCGGAGTACGCAGACATTCCCTGGACGCTGGCGGCGGAACCGGAGGAGGTGGCCGTCATTCATACCCTGTGCATCCATCCCGCCCACGGCGGCCGGGGCCACGGGCGGGAGATGGTGGCCTTCTGCGAGGAGACCGCCCGCGCCCAGGGAAAAACCGTCATGCGGCTGGACACCTGGGAGGGAAACCTTCCGGCGAACCGGCTCTATCCGTCCCTGGGCTACCGTTTTGCCGGTACGGCGTTGTTTTTCTTCCAGAATTTCGTCCAGGAGAACCTCAATTGCTACGAAAAAGCCCTGTAAGAGCGGTCATTTCCCCTTTGTACGCATAAAATTTCATATATGCAGGAGGAAATCATGGCATATTATATGGTTTACTGGCCCCAGGACCAGGTAGAAAAGCTGAAAAAGGCAGGAGACAACGGTCCGATTCGGGTGGTTTTCGGCAGCATTCACTCCCGAATGCCCACCATTGCCTCCATAAAAGCAGGGGATGTGGTTTTCCCCGTTACGTTGATGAAAAAAAAGCTGTATGTTATGGCCCGCCTACCTGTCACACACCGGGAGCGCGCGTTTGACTACTGCATGAGGGAGCTGGGGGGCGAATACGGAGCCCTTACTCCGGAAGGAATTGCAGTGGAATGGTCAAAGGATTTCTACGCTATGGCGGGCAAGAGTTTCCGCCGTATCGAAGACGTGCCGGAAGGCGTCCAGATCCTTCGACAGACGGAAAAACCCCATGCAATCCACCAGGAACCCTTCAACTGCTGTTCACAATGGGCCGTCTGGGGGGAGGAAGGCAGCAGCATTGCGCCCCGACCTCTGCCCAGCGAAAGCATTCCCCTTCTGCGCTTCGGCTATCCCAAAAGTAAGGAAAAGGCCCTGCGGCTGGACAAATATGGGAATGTACTTACCGCAAGTCTCAGCGTCACCCGGCGGATGGCGGAGGAAACCGCTAAGATTTTCGAGGGACTTTTTTAACCGGCGGATTCCGCGGCGTCCCGCTTGACAAGCGGCCAAAAGCGGCATAAAATGACAGTAAACGAACAGGCCGCGGCGGCTTGCGCCCGGCTGGAAGGGAGTCTTTTCCATGAAACGTTCCGCCGGTATTCTCCTGCCGGTTTTTTCCCTCCCGTCTCCCTATGGCATTGGGTCCCTGGGCGCGGAAGCCCGCGCCTTTGTGGATTTCCTCCACGCGGCGGGACAGTCCTGGTGGCAGGTTCTGCCCGTCGGCCCCGCCGGAGACGGCAACTCCCCCTACACCAGCGAATCCACCTTTGCCGGAAACCCGTACTTCATTGACCTGGATCTGCTGGCGGAGGAGGGCCTCCTGACAAAGAGCGAGCTGGAAAACGCCAAGGTTCCTCCAGCGGACAAAATTGACTACCCCGCCGTCAAAAAGAGCCGGGACGTTCTGCTTCGCAAAGCCTTCCAGCGCGCCGGCGGTACGCAGGCGGAAGCGGTGCGGGCCTTTGCCAAGCGTAATCCTTGGCTGGACGACTATACCTTATACTGCGCCGCCAAGGAGCATTTTGCAGGCTCCGTCTGGACCGAATGGCCAGACAACGGCCTCCGGTTTCATAAAAAAGCCGCTCTGGAATCCTGGAGAACCGCGCTTGCCGAAGAAATCGCTTACCATAGCTGCGTGCAGTATTGGTTCTTTCGCCAGTGGGCCGCGCTGAAACAATACGCCAACCGCCAGGGCGTCGGCCTGATCGGAGACTTGCCGATTTACGTTTCCCTAGATTCCTCCGACGTCTGGGGGAACCGCAGGGAGTTTCTGCTGGACAAAGCCGGACGCCCCGTCAAGGTTGCGGGCGTGCCGCCGGACTATTTTTCCAAAGACGGCCAGCTTTGGGGCAATCCCCTTTACGACTGGTCCGCCCAAAAGGCCAACGGCTACCGCTGGTGGGTCCGCCGGATTCGGGGCGCGTCCAGGCTGTTCGACGCCGTGCGGATCGACCACTTCCGGGGGCTGGAAAGCTACTGGGCCGTTCCGGCAGACGCCAAAACCGCGCGAGAAGGCGTCTGGGAACCGGGGCCCGGCATGGACCTTCTCAGTATACTGCACGCCAAATTTCCCCGCACCACGCTGATTGCAGAGGACCTGGGCCTGCTGACGGAGGCGGTCCACGCCCTGCGGGACGAATCCGGCCTGCCGGGGATGAAGGTGCTGGAATTTGCCTTTTCCGGCCCGGAAAACGCCTATCTGCCCCACAACCATACTCCCTGCTGCATCTGTTACACCGGAACCCATGACAACGACACCGCCGCAGGCTGGTACGCCTCCGCCGCGGAAGACGAAAAAGCCTTTGCCGAAGCCTATCTGGGCGTCTCCGGTTCCGAGGCCGTGCGAAACGCGCTTTTGCGCTGCGGACAGGGGAGCGTCGCGAAACTGTTTATCGCGCAGATACAGGACTACCTGGGCCTGGGTACGGAAAGCCGCCTGAACGTTCCCGGCGTGGCGAAAGGCAACTGGAGATGGCGTCTGCTGCCGGGGCAGGCCGCGCCGGAACTGGCGGCGGAAATTCGGGAGCTGACAGAACTATATCACCGCTGCGAGCCGAAAAAAAGAGCCGTCACAAAAAGCGATCTGATGCGGGTCCTGAAAATCATGGAAAAATCCGGAATCCGGTATTGGGTCGAGGGAGGCTGGGGCGTCGATGTGCTGGCTGGAATGCAGAGCCGGAAGCACCGGGATATTGATATTGATTTCGATGCCGCACAGACTGGGAGGCTGCTGGAAATCCTGAAACGTCACGGCTATAAAATGGAAACGGACCAAGCCCCCGTCCGAATCGAGCTTTACAGCAAAGCTCTCGGCTATCTCGACCTGCACCCGTTTGTTTTGCAGGACAGCGGCGCGGCAAAGCAGGCGAATCCGGAAGGCGGATGGTATGAATTGAAAGCGGATTGGTTTGGAAGCGCGGTTTTTGAGGGTAAATATGTGCCCTGCATTTCCGCCGAAGGGCAAAAAGCCTTCCATTCTGGATATGAATTGCGGGAAGTTGACCGGCGGGATATAAAAATCATCGAAAAACTGCTTTCATAAGTCCGCAATCCGGCAGCAAAAACCCGGCAGGAAAATTTCCTGCCGGGTTTTTCATCGTTTCCTTACCCCTTGAATTCCACGAACAGCTCGCGGACGGCGTTGGGGTCCGCCGCCTTGGGGGCCGCCGCCGCAGGAGCTGCCGCGGGAGCCGCTTCCTCATGAGGCCCGTCCCGCCAGGCCAGGAACTTCGGGGCCACCTGGGGAAACAACGCCAGGGACAATACGTCCTCGTCGCTCTTGGCAACGCCCTTGAATTCCTCCCGGTACTTTTCCAGCTCCGGTTCCAGCTGGTCCGCCGGACGGCAGGTGATCACATCTTCCGGCTTGATACCGGCCAAGGCCCGAACTTCCTCGTTCACCTCGGCGGGCAGACGGCCGTATTCGCCCCGGAGGAGGCCCTTGGACTCCTTGGGGAAGGTTTTGTACTTGCCCACCACCACATTCATAACCGCCTGGGTGCCGACGATCTGGCTGGTGGGCGTCACAAGGGGAGGATAGCCGAAGTCCTTCCGGACACGGGGAATCTCCGCCAGCACGTCGTAATATTTTTCTTCCTTGTTGGCCTGCTTCAGCTGGGAGATCAGGTTCGACAGCATACCGCCGGGCACCTGATACAGCAGCGTATTCGTGTCCACGTTCAGGACCTTCGGGTCCAGGGACCCTTGCTCCTTGAGCTTCTGGGCCACCTTGCGGAAATGCGCCGCGGCCTTGCTCATCTTGTTCAGGTCCAGGCCGGTGTCCCGCGGGGTGCCCTGAAGCGTCGCCACCAGAGATTCCGTGGCCGGCTGGGCCGTGCCGTTGGCCAGGGGGCTCAAGGCCGTGTCCACGATGTCCACGCCCGCATAGGCCGCCATCAGATACACCATGTCGCCGGTGCCGGTGGTGTTGTGGGTGTGGAGGTGAATCGGAACCTTGACGGTCTCCTTCAGCCGCTTCACCAAGGAATAGGCGGCCATGGGCAGCAGCAGGTTTGCCATGTCCTTCACGCAGATCACGTCCGCGCCCATCTGCTCCAGCTCTTTCGCCAGCTTGACGAAGTATTCCTCGTCGTGAATCGGGGAGACGGTATAGCTCAAGGTCGCCTCCACCAAGCCGCCGTATTTCTTGGTGGACTTGATGGCCTGCTCCAGATTCCGCACGTCGTTCAATGCGTCGAAGATCCGGATGATGTCAATGCCGTTTTCAATGGACTTCCGGCAGAACGCGTCCACCACGTCGTCGGCGTAATGCTTATAGCCCAGAATGTTCTGGCCGCGGAACAGCATTTGCAGCTTTGTATTCGGCAGAGCCTTGCGGAGCTTGCGCAGACGCTCCCAAGGGTCTTCGTTCAGGAAGCGCATACAAGAGTCGAAGGTCGCGCCGCCCCAGCACTCCAAGGACCAGTAGCCGATGGAGTCCAGCTCCTCGCAGGCGGGAAGCATATCCTCCACGCGCATCCGGGTGGCCGCCTGGGACTGGTGGGCGTCGCGGAGAATGGTGTCGGTAATATACAGGGGTTTTTTCGATAAAAATTCCATAGCCATACGGTGTACCTCCTATCAGCCGAACAGAGAGATCATGACGCCCGCCGCAATTGCGGAGCCGATCACGCCCGCCACATTGGGACCCATGGCGTGCATCAGCAGGAAGTTGCCGGGATTGGCCTTCTGGCCCTCCACCTGGGAGACCCGGGCCGCCATCGGCACGGCCGACACGCCCGCGGAGCCGATCAGGGGATTGATCTTCTCTTTCAGGAACAGATTCATAATCTTCGCCAGAACCACGCCGCCCGCGGTGCCGAAGCCAAAGGCCACAATACCCATGACCATAATGGCAATCGTTTGCAGGGAGAGGAAGGTCCGGCCCGTGGCCGTCGCGCCGACGGACACGCCCAGGAAGATCGTGACAATGTTGATCAGCTCGTTTTGAACGGTCTTGCTCAGACGGTCCACCACGCCGCACTCTTTGAACAGGTTGCCCAGCATAAGGCAGGCGATCAGGGGCGCGGCAGAGGGCACCAGCAGGGCCACGAACGTCGCCACCATGATGGGGAAAATAATCTTTTCCCGCTTGGAGACCTGCCGGAGCGGCTTCATCATGATTTTACGTTCAGCGTCGGTGGTGAGCAGCCGCATGATGGGGGGCTGAATCACCGGCACCAGAGCCATGTACGAGTAAGCCGCCACGGCGATGGGGCCCAGCAGATGGGGGGCCAGCATGGTTGCGCCGTAAATGGCCGTGGGGCCGTCCGCGCCGCCGATGATGCCGATGGAGCCAGACTCGGCGGGGGTGAAAATACCGGAGAGGTTGCAGCCGACAAAGGTCATGAAAATGCCCAGCTGCGCGGCTGCGCCCAGAAGCAGGCTCTTGGGGTTGGCGATCAGGGGACCAAAGTCGGTCATCGCTCCCACGCCCATGAAGATCAGGCAGGGATAGACGCCCAGCTTGACGCCCAGATACAGGATATCCACCAGGCCGGGCGTGATGGACTGCCCCGCCGTGGCAGTCGCCAGCACGGCGTCTGAAACGCCTGCGTCCGCCAGCTCCGTTAAAAGAGCCTGCGTCACTTCTCCGCCGCCGATCAAATCCCAGTGGATGTGACCGCCCGCGAAGAAAATCTCATGATACATATTCGCGCCGGGCAGGTTCGTAATCAGCATACCGAACGCAATCGGAACCAGCAGCAGCGGCTCGAATTTCTTAACGATACCCAGGTAAAGAAGCACGCAGGCAATGACCAGCATCAGCAGGCATTTCCAGTTGTCTCCCTGGGTAAACAGCATAAATCCCGAGCTGTTTACAAAATCCAGAATAGCTTCCATTTGTTACCTCCAGCCCGGTTACTGGATCACGCAGAGCAGCGAACCGGACTCCACCGCCGCGCCCTTGGAAACGTTGACGGAAGCCACCTTGCCGTCCCGCGGGCACATGATTTCGTTTTCCATTTTCATCGCTTCCAGGACCATCAGTACGTCTCCCTTCTTCACGGCGGAGCCGGGGGTGACGTTCACGGCCAGAATGGTGCCCGGCATGGGGCTTGTCACCTGTTCGCCGCCGGCGGGGGCCGGAGCGGGAGCGGGAGCCGCTGCGGGTGCGGCGGCAGGCGCGGGCGCCGCGCCGGTGAGGGCTTCCAGTTCGATTTCATAGGGGGTGCCGTTGACGGTCACTCTGTACTTTTTCATAGTCGTTTACTCTCCTTCGCTTCTTTCCTTACAGTTTTTTCAGGGACAAAATGCGGATGCCTGTGATGTCCGTGCCCAGTTCCTCCGCCAGTGCGGCGGAAACGGCGGCCACCAGTTCCTGCCGGTTTGGCTCCGCGGCCGCGGGGGCCGGACCGCCTGCGGCGGGCGCGGGCGGCAGAACCGGCGCAGCGGACGGCGAGCCGCCGCAGATCTTGCCCAAGATCATCGTGAGGAGGATCAGGCAGATCAGGCCGAAAAACACGGTGCCCATTCCCATCAGGCAGACAAATAAGCTGGAATGTTCCATATGCTCCCTCCCAAAATAAGATACCTGCCTATTGTATCAAGTCCCGGAGAAAAAAACAAGACTTTGTGAAATTTTTATCCCCTTTTTCCCACATTTCTTTTTGCCCCCAGGCTCGACGGCGGAGGGCCTTTTATGGTATGATGACTGAAACGCCGCAGAAAGCCCGGAAATCACGGTATTCCCGTAGAATTTCCGGCGGTCTGCAAGAAAGCTGGATATTTATGCAGTATACAAATGTGTCGGCGGGCCGGTTTCTGGACCGTCCGAATCGCTTCATTGCCCACGTGGAAACGCCGCAGGGCGTCCAGACCGTCCACGTGAAAAATACGGGACGCTGCCGGGAACTGCTGGTCCCCGGCGCGAAGGTATATCTGGAACACAGCGCGAATCCGGCGCGGAAAACGGCCTTTGACCTGATTGCCGTGCAGAAGGGGGCGCGTCTGATCAACATGGACGCACAAGCTCCCAACAAGGTTTTTGCCGAATGGGCGGCGGGATTTCTGCCGGAGGGCGCACAGCTTCACAGGGAATACGCCTACGGCGCGTCCCGCCTGGACTTTTGCATTCAGACAGGAAAAAACCTCCACTTCGTGGAGGTCAAAGGCGTTACCTTGGAGGAAAACGGCGCGGCGCGGTTTCCCGACGCCCCTACGGAACGGGGCGTGAAACACATTCAGGAGCTTCAGCGGGCCGTGGAAGCGGGACTCCAGGCCACGCTGTTTTTTGTGGTGCAGATGGCGGACATCCAAAGCGTCGCGCCGAACGATATAACTCATCCCGCCTTTGGAAGCGCGCTGCGGAAGGCCGCGGAACGGGGCGTGAACGTCCTCGCTTACGACTGCACCGTGACGGCGGACAGCTTAACGATCCGCCGTCCGGTGCCCGTGCTTCTGGACCCTTAACCAAAACTGGAAAACGCCTGCCGGACATAGGCGCTCCGCCGCAGGGCCGCAGCCAGCAGAGTAGACGCCGCCGCGCCGAAAATCCCTTGGACCAGATTGCCGGGGATTCCTGCCGCGCTGCCTGCAAGGCAGAGCGAAAAGACGCTGTTGGACGTGGAGAGAAACAGGAGCAGCGCGTCAAACAGCCAGTAACCGGCAATCATCGGGATTTCTGCCGCCACCGCGCACAAAGGCAGGCTCCAGCTTTTTTTCCTCATCGTCCGGAACAGCCCCGCCGCCGTCAGGGCCATAATGGCTTTGATGACCAGGGTTGCGGGGACATACGCCGCATAACCGGACAGCAGGTCGGCCATGGCCGGACCAAGGCCCCCGGCAGCAGCTCCGTATACCGGACCCAGCAGGAAGGCGCCCAGAATCACAACGGCGTCGCCCAGGTTCAGGTATCCGCCCGTAGGGGATGGAATTTGCAAAACCAGCGTCGCCGCACAGCCCAGGGCCGCGAATAGCGCAGTGAGAACCAATTGCCGGACCGGGCTTTTTGCCTGCGTCTGCTCCATGACTTTTTCCATATAAAACACTCCTTGTTGATTGGATATTGTTATCATAGCGCGTTTGTGGTAAGATGGAAATATCCAAAATCATTCTTTTTTATAAGGTCAGAGGAGTCGGAATATGCTTACCTATGATTTAGACGCCCGTGACGGCCTGCCGCTGTACGAATACCTTTACCGCCGCATTCGGGCGGATATTCTGGGCGGAGCGTTGGCCGCAGGCGAACGTCTGCCGTCCAAGCGGGCGTTTGCGGAGCACTTACAGGTTTCCGTTGTGACGGTAGAAACCGCATACCGGCAGCTGGAGGCGGAGGGTTACGTCTGCACCCGCCCCCGGCGGGGCTTTTTCGTACTGCCGGTGGAGCGGACCCCGCCGCCGGAGGCCGCTCCTATTTTTGCGCCGCCTCCTGAGCCGGTCTGGAGGTTGGATCTGCGGAACAATCAGGTGGGCGGCGGCCAGTTTCCCGCGTCTGTCTGGGCCAAGCTGACCCGGCAGGTTTTGAACGACGGCAAACTGTTTGCCCCTCTGCCCCACCAGGGGCTTTTGGCACTGCGGCAAGCGATTGCGGACAATCTGCGGGATTTTCGCGGCATGGCGGTTTCGCCGGAACAGATTGTTGTCGGCGCGGGGGCGGAGTATCTTTATTTGCTTCTGGCCCAGCTTTTGGGGCGGGACCGGCAGTCGGTATTTGCCCTGGAGGACCCTGGGTATCCGAAGATCCGGCAGGTTTATCACAAATGGGGGGCCAGGTGCTGCCCGGTGCCGCTGGACAATCAGGGGGTTCGTTTGGATGCGCTGCAAGCGGCCGGGGCGGATGTTCTGCACATTTCGCCCGCGCATCATTATCCTACGGGGATTGTCACGCCCATCACCCGGCGGCAGGCGCTTTTACGATGGGCGGAAGCGGCGGACGGCGTAATTATTGAGGATGATTATGACAGCGAGCTGCGGTTTACGGGCCGCCCGATTCCGACGCTTCAGAGCATTGACTCCGCTGGACGGGTGATTTATATGAATACGTTTTCGCAGACGATTTCGCCTTCCATGCGCGTTGGGTTTATGGCGCTGCCGCCGCGTCTTTTAGCGCGCTACCGTCAGGAGCTGAATTTTTATGCCTGTACAGTTCCGGCGTTGGAACAGCAGGTACTGGCGCGTTTTTTAGAGGGCGGCTGGTATGACCAGCATTTGAATCGTTTAAGGAAGGCGTGCCGGGCCAAGCGGGCGGCGGTATTGGAGGCGTTTGCGGGCAGTGCGTTTGCCGGGCGTACGGAGGTATTGGAGCAAGGGGCCGGTTTACATTTTCTTTTGCGTTTTGACACAACAGAATGTGACGAAGCTCTCCGCCGGAGAGCGGAGAGCTTGGGTGTGCGTTTGGTTTTTTTGTCGGAATACGCCGAAGTGTCTCATCCGGATTATGAACACACATTAGTCATAAACTACGCCAATTTAGAACTCAACCGCTTGCCGGAGGCAATGAAACTCTTATCGGAGATTTTCGAGCCTCTGCCATAGCGCGGCGTTGCCGCGGGGGATAGTCAGCCGCTTCCGGCGGCTGGTCCATTCCCACCCCCCATTTTCTCTTTTTCTTGGCGAAGAAAAAGAGAAAACGGGCCGTGGACGGTCCAAAAGAGAAAAAGACGCTGGTTAAGCCTGGTGGAAAACTTCCGCTTGGTGGAACAGAAACGAGAAGACCATCACTGACTTGATCTGCTTCTCTTTCCGCTGTCGCTGCTGCCGGTGGTCGAAAGAACACGAACCAGCCGCTCCGCCCACCGCAGCAGCGGCAGCGGGGTTCGGCGCAGAGGCAAGTCGATTTGGACTTCTCGTTTATAGAAGTATCAAGCCAAAGTGTTGCACCGCACCTTTCAAAACGCTCTTTTCTTTTGGACCGTGAACGGCCCGTTTTCTTTTCTCTCGCCAGAGAAAAGAAAATGGGGGGTTCAAATTTGGACCAGCCATTAACAATGGCTGTTGTTCATTTGAACAAAGAAAACTCCCTCTCTGCTTGCTCTATGGCGCGGCGCAGATATTCGTCCAGACGACAGTCCTCGGTCCCCGCTACATAAATGCCGCAGGTGCTTGAGGGAATCAATACCTTTACCGCCTCAGACCCGGACACCGCCGCCGCCATCGCCGGAGATACCTCCCCCATAATCCCATTCGCTAAAATGATCCCAATCGGCCCTAAAATCAAATCCGCACGCGCCGCATTGTATATCACCGCATTCTCCCCCGTCGCCCCCTGCGACGCCCCCGCCTTCAACATCGCGCTCGTTGCCAAAACATTCGTCCCTACACAAAGCAGCTCGCTCCCCTCCGGCAGGCGCGGACGCAAAAGCCGCACCAACTGCGCCCCAATGCCTCCGCCCTGACCGTCTAAAACCAAAACCCGGCGCGTTCCGCCGTTTGCTGTTTTCATAGAAAATTCCTTCCTTTTTGGTTGATTTTTTGCCATATTTCGGCTATTATAACATAGGAAATTTTAACGTGCAACGGAAAGGACAATGAAACGCTATGCAAAAAAAATTCCTCGCTTTCCTCTTGGCCGGGCTACTGCTCCTGTCCGGCTGTACCCAGCCTCCAAAAACCGTCCAAGAAAATCCGCCCTCTGAACCTCCAGCCGCCGAAACGCCCCCCGCGGAAACTCCGCAAACCTTCACCGACGACCTGGGCCGCGAAATCTCCTTGGACCCGCCCAAACGAGTCGCCGCCATGATCGGCAGCTTTGCCGACATCTGGTGCCTCGCCGGCGGAAAAGACGTACTGACCGCCGCCGCGCATGACGCCTGGACCTCCTTTGACCTGAACCTGGGCGAAGACGTAACCGACATCGGCGCAGTGAAAGACCCCAGCCTGGAAACCCTCCTGGCCTCGGAACCGGATCTGATTCTCGCAAGCTGCAACACCGCCGCCAACCGGGACCTCCTGGACACCTTCGACCAGGCCGGACTCCGCGCCGCCTATTTCGACGTGGAAAACTTTGACGACTACCTCCGAATGCTGAAAATCTGCACCCAGCTCACCAACTGCCCCGAAAACTACGAAACCTACGGCGCGGCGGTCAAGGAACAGGTAGACGCCGCCGTTACCCGTCAGGACGGCACCTCGCCCAAAGTCCTCTACGTGCGGGCCAGCGGGTCCAGCTGCAAGGTCAAGGGCAGTTCCGGCAACGTCCTGGGCGAAATGCTGGCGGACCTGGGCTGCGTCAACATCGCGGACAGCGATGAAAGCCTTCTGGAAAACTTGAGCCTGGAAGCCATCATCGCCGCCGACCCGGACTATATTTTCGTGGTTCTGCAAGGCGTCGGGGAAACCGTGGAAAAGGCTCAGGCAATTCTGGACGAAACCCTGCTGTCCAATCCTGCCTGGAACGGCCTCCGCGCCGTACAGGAGGACCGTTTCTACATTCTGGACCACGCCCTTTACAACCTCAAACCGAATGCCCGCTGGGGAGATTCCTATGAAGCGTTGGCCGACATTCTCTATCCGCAGTAAGGGCCGCCTCCTGGCGGGTCTGGCCCTGCTGACCCTCCTGGCGGCCATCCTGAGCATCTGCCTGGGCGCGGTGTTTGTGCCGCCGGACAAAATTCCCGCCATTCTATCCGGACAGCTCGCCGGTACGCCCGAAGCGCAGATCATCCGCTTCGCCCGCCTGCCGCGAACCCTCGGCTGTCTGCTGGCCGGAATGGCCCTGGCCGTTTCTGGAGCCGTCATCCAGGGCGTTTTGAATAATCCCCTGGCCGCGCCCAACATCATCGGCGTGAATTCCGGCGCGGGACTGGCCGTAGCCCTCGGCAGCGCATTTTTCCCAGGGTTTTCCAGCCCTGTGGCCGCGTTTTTCGGCGCGCTGGCGGGCGTTTTGCTGGTACTGTTTATCGCAGAAAAAACCGGAGCCGCCCGTATCACCCTGGTATTGGCGGGCGTGGCCGTTTCCAGTATGTTCGGCGCGGGCATCGACGCGGTTTTGACCTTCGTTCCCGACGCCCTCAACGGCTACACCGATTTCCGCATTGGCGGCCTGGAAAATCTGACCATGAACCGGATTCTCCCCGCCTTCTGGGTTATCCTGATCGCTATGATTCTGGTTCTCCTTCTCTCCGGCGAGCTGGACATTCTCCTGCTGGGCGCGGAAACCGCTCAGAGCCTGGGCCTTCCGGCAAAGCCGCTGCGGCTTGTTCTGCTGGCATTGGCGGCGGCTCTGGCAGGAGCTTCCGTGAGCTTCTGCGGGCTTTTAGGCTTTGTCGGCCTGATCGTCCCCCATATTATGCGCCGTCTGGCCGGGGAGGAAAGCCTCTGCCTGCTGATTTCCTGTGCCCTGGGCGGCGCGGCGCTGCTGACATTCTGCGACCTGTTGGCCCGAATCCTGTTCGCGCCCTATGAACTGCCTGTCGGTATCGTCCTGTCCCTGGGCGGCGGCCCCTTCTTCATTTGGCTGCTGCTGCGGCAGAGGGGAGGCCGTACCCATGATTGAACTGCAAAAGCTCTGCGCCGGATATCCTGGCCGGACGGTACTGGAAGACATCACCCTCTCCTTTTCGCCTGGACGGGTCCTGATTCTGCTGGGTCCCAACGGCAGCGGAAAAAGCACGCTTCTGCGGACGGTTCTGGGTCTCCTGCCGAAAACCGGCGGCAGCATTCTCCTGGACGGCGCGCCGCTGGAATCGCTCTCCGCCCGGCAGGTGGCCCAGAAGGCGGCCTATCTGGCCCAGTCCCGGACGGTGCCGAACATCACCGCCCATCGGATGGTGCTGCATGGCCGGTTTCCCTATCTCTCCTTCCCCCGCCACTACCGTCCGGAGGATTACGAAGCGGCCCGCCAAGCCCTGTCCTGGGCCGATGCGGCGGACGTAGCGGACCGCCCCATGCAGGAACTGAGCGGCGGCCAGCGACAGAAAATCTACCTGGCCATGGCCTTGGCGCAGGACACGGAAACCGTCCTCATGGACGAGCCTACTACATATCTGGACATTCTCCATCAGCTGGACGTTATGGACGTGGCCCGGCGTCTGGCCGGCCAGGGAAAGGCGGTGGTTCTGGTGCTCCATGACCTCTGTCTTGCCATGCGGGCGGCGGACGAAATCGCCGTGCTGTCGGAGGGCCGTCTTGCGGCCCTGGGGACGCCGGAGGCGGTTTATCGTTCCGGCATTCTGGACAAGGTGTTCTCTATCCGGCTGGGCCGGGTGGAGACCGGAACCGGCTTTCATTACTACTGTGAAAAACGATAACACGGAGGCGGCACATGGCCTACTTTCCCTTTTTTGTAGAACTGGACGGCGCGGACGGCCTGATCACCGGCGGCGGAACGGTCGCCCTTCGGAAAATCGAAAAGCTCCTGCCCTACGGCCCCTGCCTGACGGTGGCCGCGCCGGAGATCGCGCCGGAAATAGAAGCCATTCCAGGGCTGACGCTGCTGCGGCAGCCTTTTTCGCCGGAGCTGCTGGAAGGACGGCGGTTCGTCATCGCCGCTACGGACGATCCGGCTTTGAATGGTGAAATCGCCGGGCTTTGCAGGGCGAAAAACATCCCCGTAAACGCAGTGGACGACAAGGACGCCTGCACGTTTCTCTTTCCGGCCCTGGTAAAGCAGGACGGACTGTCCATCGGCATCTCCACCAGCGGGGCCAGCCCCAGCGCGGCGGTTTACGTGAAACATCAAATTGCGGACCTCCTGCCGGAACGCCTGGGCGAAATCCTCACATGGCTGGAGGCCCAGCGCGAGACGGTCAAGGCGGCCCTGCCCGACGGCCCGGCGAGGCCGGCGTGTTTTTCCCGGCTGTTTACGGCGTGTCTGGACGCCGGAAGGCCGCTGGAGGCGTCCGAATTCCAGGCGGTTCTGGACGAAACCGCAAAACCAGGCCGGGTATATCTGGTGGGCGCGGGCTGCGGCGGGGCGGACTGGATTACCGTCCGGGGCTTACGGCTGCTGCGGCGTTGTGACACGGTGGTTTATGACGACCTGATTTCGCCGGAGCTTTTGGAGGAGGTCCCGGAACGGGCGGAAAAAATCTACATGGGCAAACGGCTTGGAAAGCGCTCCGCGCCCCAGGCGGAAATCTGCAAAGCCCTTGTCTCCCTGGCCCGGGCGGGCAAAACGGTGGTGCGGCTCAAGGGCGGCGACCCCTTTGTATTCGGGCGGGGCGGCGAAGAAGCCCTAGCCCTGCAAGCGGCGGGCGTCGCCTGGGAAGAAGTGCCGGGAATTCCGTCGGCCATTGCGATTCCGGCCCAGGCGGGCATCCCGGTGACCCACCGGGGCGTAAGCCAAAGCCTGCACGTCGTCACGGCCCACACGGCGGACACTCCCGACGGCCTTCCAGCGTATTTTGACCAGCTGGCGCAGATTCCGGGGACGCTGGTGTTTCTCATGGGCCTGAACCAGCTCCCTCACATCGCAAGCCGCCTCATCAGCGCCGGAATGGACCCTGGCACGCCTGCGGCGGTGCTCTCCGGCGGCAACGCGCCCCACCCGGCTGCCGTGCGGGGAACGCTGTCCGGCATTGCGGAAAAAGCGCGGGGCGTACAGCCTCCGGCGGTGATTGTCGTTGGCGCGGTAGCGGCGATGGATTTGACCGCAGAGGCATAAAAAACAGGTTCCCGGCAGGCAAAACCTGCCGGGACGTATTTTACTCCAAAAATTCATCCATTGAAAACCATTCCTGAACGCCTTCAGGAAAACGCCAAGCATCCATACGCAGGGTTCCGTCCCCGTCCATCTCCAAGGCGTTCGGCGTAAGAAAATCTTTCCCATTGGTCGGGATCAGGGAATGGGAACCGGCGGAAGAATACCAAGCGTAATAATGCGCCGCCTCCCCCATATCGCCTGTGTCTGCCAGAACCGCAATCTCCAGCTCCGACCTGGCCTGGGAAACCGCCAGCATATACTGCAAGTCTTCCGTCAAATCAAACTCCATATGCAATGTTTCAACATGATCATCCGGCAGGCTGTCGAAGCCCGCCAGAAGATCTTCAAGATGATCCGCCAGAAATTCCCAGTCCTCCGCATAGCTCTCAGGATCATTTTCAGCGGCCTTCGCCCCGCTGCGGAAAATCTGCGGCAGCGTCCGCAGGCTTTCCAGCGGACCGTGAATCGCACAGTTCATCTCACAATCCAACGGCTCTTGGCGTAAACAGGCAATCAACGCCTTCGAGTCCATCGCAGACTCCTCCCTGCGTTTTCTTAATGTCCGCCGTTTACTGCGCCAACGCTTTGAGCTTGCCGTACAGCACGGCGTTCGCCTGGGCGTCGCACCAGGCGCGGTGAGCGGCGGGCTGGTCGATGCCCAGCGCTTCCGACAGATATTCCAGCTTCACGTTTTCCCAGCCTTGCGCCTCTTTCAAAGTGCGGGCAAAACGGTATGTGTCAAAGAAGGGGTTTTCCAGGCGGATACCGGCCCGCTTGGCGGTGCGGTCGATGTAGTAAAGGTCTGACGACTTGATGTTATGCCCGACCAGAATGCTGTCCCCCACGAAGTCCGCAAAACTCCGGAGGGCCGTTTCCACGTCCGGCTGGTCGGAAACCATCGCGTCCGTAATGCCGGTGATGCGGGAAATGCGGGGGAGAATTTTGCGTCCGGGGTTTACCAGCTGAGAGAAGGTCTCCGTAATCTCGCCGTTCACCACCCGCACCGCGCCGATTTCCGTAATCTCGGCAGGGGCGTCGCCGTTGGCGGCTCCATAGGTGCCGCTGGTTTCCAGGTCAAAGCACACAAAGGAGTCAAAATCCGGCGCGGTCCGCTCAGGCATGGGCTGCGGACGGTCGTCGTCCAAAATCTCGCAGTCCATCCCCAGCATGGTCAAAACCTCCATCGCCTGGGCCAGCTCCTCGCCGCTGCCGGTGAGCCGGAGGGTCATGGTTCCTTGACGGCGGTCCGCGGAAACGGGTGCGGCAGGCGCGCCGGACTCCACCGCCGCTACCGCCGCAAGCTGGCTGCGGTAGGCGGCGAGGCCGTCGGTGGTAAGGTTTTCCAGGTATTTGGCGGTCATGGCCCCGGCGTGGGGACCGGCGGCGGCCTGGATGCTCTGAAGATCCCTGGCCGCGGCGGTAATTTTGCTGTCTACGGCGGTTTTCCAGGTTTTGGCGGCGGTGCTCTTGTTCAGCCATTTGGAGTCAAAAAAGGCGGGGCTGTTCAGCACTTGCCCGGCCAATGCACCCAGGGCGGCGCAGTTCTGGAAGAAATATGTCTCAATTTCCTGCCGCTTGGCCTCCTTTTCCCGGGCCTCCATCTCAGAGAGAAAAGTCTTGACTTCACTCAAAGGAGCGTCGACCATCGCCAGCAGTTCCTTGACCTGGGCCTCGAAGTCGTTGTAAGGAGCCAGATAGGCCCGTTTAATCTCCTTGCGGCGGTTGTCAATCTCCGTACGGAGACGGGAAAGCTCTGTTTTGTCCGCCTTGGCGGCGGGGAGCATGGACTCCGTATAAACCATGCCCTGGTAGCGGGAAAGCATGGCGGTCAGCACACTTTTCAGCTCCGGAAAATTGTCAATGGAGATTTGTCCCGGCTCCTGCCGGGAGATCAGTTGTAATTCATCCATAAAGGCGCACCATCCTTTTTCTGAAAAAGTCTATGGACATTATAGCACATCCCGGCAAAAAAGGCAGGGGCCTTATTTGTTTTTGCCCAGAATGGCATCTTTGGAGCGAGCGGCTGCCTGCGTCATAATGTCTGCCTCCAAGAATTTGATTTTTCTGGGAAACCGGAGAAAATCCCTCCGGCTTCCCGTCCCTTTGTCAGCCCTTGCCGTAACGCCGGGCGATTTCCTTCAGTTCGTCCTTGTCCGCGTTCCGGATTTCGTCCGCGTCCAGAATCATGGCCCCCAGGCCCGAGAACACCCCTGCATACGCCTCGTCCAGCAGGTCTTTCCGCAGGGATTCCGTTTCGTCGTAAGGTTTATACATGATGTTCCCCCTTTCCATATGTATGGAACCATTATCATAGTACAATATTTCGACAGCAAAAGCAACCCGTCTCCCGCTGGAAGCCCCTTCCTTTTTGAACAAAAATCGGAGGTTTTCTTTGGTCGCTTCAACAAGAAACCGCCCGCAGACAGGGCGCCGTCCACGGGCGGAAATTTATGGCGTTTCATTCTGCAATACGGCGCAAAGCGTCCTATGCATTTCTGCGGCAAATGTCCGGTGTCCGTTTTTGGAAAAATGTACGCCGTCAAAGGTGAGGGAAACGTTCCACTCCGCAGCGTTGACAAATGCAACGCCCAGCTTCTGCGCCAGCGTCTCGTAGCAGCGGGGCAGGCGGCGGGACTCCTCCAGCGTTCTGGGGTCGTCTATCCACGCGCCGGGAATCATCGCCGGAGGCGCGGTCAGCAGGAGCGTACAGGGCGGCCCCTCCGTCAGCAGGTATGTCAAAAAGTCCTCCATCCGTCTCGCGCAGACCTCCGCTGTCAAACCGCAGTGGTTCAGAAGATCGTTGGTTCCCAGCATGATAACCGCAATATCCGTCTCCTGGTCCCGGAACTGTGCGCAGGCGGTTTCCAGATCCTCCTTCAAATATGGAATGACGCGGCCGTTTCGTCCTTCGTTGCGAATCTGCCAGCCTTTTTGACGCAGCAGAGCCGTCCAGCGGACGGCTTCTTCGTAACGTTCTCCCAGCAGGGAGCGGGGATCGTGGCCATAGGTGTTGGAGTCTCCATAACACAAAACCCGCCGGAATTTGCCGGGATTCCTCTCCTTTGTTGCAAAATAGTTCAGCAGTCCCTGACAGCCCGCCGTAAGTTCATTCCACGTTTTCGCATAATCCATGGAAAATTCCGGGTCTTCAATTTCCCCGGGCCGTTCGGCAAAGTCCAGCAGAAGACGGATCTTGTGTTCCGGGTCGCCGCTGAAGAACTCCCTTGCGCGGCTGAAGCCGGCCCAGTCCATTGCAAGCAGGAGGTCAAATGCGCCATAGTCCTTTCTTTGCAGCGGACGGGCGGCTTTCCCAAAATAAGGAATGCCGTGTCTGCTCAGCAAACAGCGCGCAGGTTCTGACAGCATACTTCCCTCGTATTCGGAACAGACCCCGGCGGACTCGATGTGAAACTGCGATTTCACGCCCGCTTTCTCTGCCAGATCCTTCAAAATCAACTCGGCCATTGGACTCCTGCAAATATTGTAGCAGCCGATAAAAAGCACACTCGTCATTTCCAAGATTCTCCTTAAACCCAGTATCTTTTTCAGTATAGCACAGCTTTCGTACCAAGTCGAGTCCGTTTTCGTCTTCTCTGGGAAAATATTCTTCTTTCGACAAATTTTGCATTCCAGCCAAAACACTTGGCCGGAACCAGTTTTCACCAGTCCCGGCCAATAACCGCACACCGTTTAGTCCTGGGGAGGCTGGCCGTCGTTTCGCGCCTCCTCCGCTTTCTTTTTCTCCTGCATGGCAATGCTCTTGCTGGTTCGCCAGGACGACACGTCGATTGGCTCGCTCTCCTCGAACAAATCATAGTAGTCCTTGTCCTGGAGCGTAAGCCGGCCCTTCCGCCAGATCGCCGTAATCGTGGGATACAGGACAATTGCAATCAAGCCGCCGGAAAAACCGTTGTTATACAGATTCAGTCCCGCAACCGGCCCGCCGGTCTGAAGAACCAGACAGGAGTGAATGAATCCCGCCAGCACGCCGAAGGGCCAGCCAAAATAGCCCGAAATGGGAGCAAGGCAGGTGCCGAACAGCCCCGCCAGCTGAAGGGACGGATAATCCGGCGTATGATGCATTCCGTAAGCCCCCGCAAAAACGCCCAGCATTACCGGCGTAATATTGAAAATGTGCTTGCCGAAGGCGGAAAAGCCCATAATTGTAAAAATGCCCCCCATGGTCGGCCCGTTCAGGTCGCCGCCCACAACCAGCACATACCCCGTTCCGATCAGCCCGTTGACGCCCATGTTGAGCAGCACCGGCCCCGCGCCGAACATACGCAGGTAATCGCTGGGCGCGCGGCCGGTGGTGGACAGCAAACGCCGGTATCCCGCCCACACGGCCCAGACCGGCTGTCCCGTGGCAAACAGGCCCAGTATAATCAGCGTAACGCACAGCAGCGACAGCACAAAGAAGAAACGGAGGTTGTATCCCGTCGCCCAATAGAGGACGGAATCCGGGCTGTCCCCGAAGGCGCTCAGGACCGGCACAATCATCATTGCAAACAGGCCGCAGGCAAAGCCCATATTATAGAGATTCATGCCGTTTTGAATTTTATAGGTATAAGAGGACAAGGAGGGCAGAATAAAGCCAATGCAGATGCCAGTGGCCGCCCCCAGCCAGATGCTGGCATGAATGCTGCCCAACGCCATATAGCTCACCAGCGGCGCAAGAGAGGTCGACAGCAGCGCGACGGAAGCATGTTTGGAAAAGGGCTCCTTGCGGTAGTGGGCATAGAGCCACGTGCCGAAGATGATCGGCCAGATGTTGATGAAATTTTTGCCGAAAAGCGAGAAGCCGGCCATCAGGCCCATTTCAACGATGGTAAAGCCGTTAAAGGGGTCGCCGGAAATTTTGATGATGCAGATGGAAATGATGGTGACGATGCCGGCATTGATCAGGGCGGCTCCCGGCCCGCCGATGGAAACATAATCGGTAATCAAGAGGTCCTGCATGGTGACAATATGGTAAAGGCCCCACATAATGTCAAGGGGTTTTTCCAGACAGAAGCCTAAAAAAATAAGACCAAATGAAAAACTGATGGTAGCCGGAAAAATTTTTTCGTAGCGATTATGCAAATTTCATCATCTCCCGCATTTCGTATTTGTTCATTTTATTATAGACCTCTGTGAAAAAAGAATCAATCTTTTTTTCTTGTTCTTTCCAAAAACTCCTGTTATAATTAGGGAAGCGCGCTTTTCTCAGGGGCTGGAAAGCATTTGACGAAGAACACGCTTTCCCGCGCCGCGGCATATGGCCGGAACCGCTCCGCCTCACTCACACTCTCCCAAAAAACACCGGAACCGTAAGGAGAACGCTATGGAAGAACGGATTCAAAATCTTCCCCAGGCCAGAGTCATCCGTCTGGCGGAGGAAGTAGAGTATGAGACGGGCAAGGTGGTCCGCAAGCCCCTGACCCGGAATCCCTGCGCCCTCATAACGCTCCTTGCCCTTGACGCCGGAGAGGGACTCGATCCCCACGCCGTCCCCGGAGACGCCCTGGCCCATGTTCTTGACGGCGAAGCGGAAATCGCCGTTGGCGGCACGGTTCATTGGGTGACGGCAGGTCATGCCATCCTCATCCCTGCGAACGTTTCCCACAGCGTCCGCGCCCTCACGCCCGTCAAAATGCTCCTGACCGTAATCAAGGAACACGCACAAACACAACCCGCCGCCGGAAAGACGGTCTGACCGGGAGGCGGTTCTGCTGAAAAAACATCCACCGTACTGACGGCGAGGTTTCGTTCCAAGCCGGAAGGGGTAAGACAAGATGCGCATGAAATTTCATGCGCGGCGCATTGTCGCAGCCTCTGCCGGACGGCGGAGGCTGTTTTTGGTTGTAATCGGTATGAAAGGGGGGAAACTTATATGGAAAACCGGATTGCCGTTTTGGCGGTCATTGTACGGGAATCGGCGTCGGTTTCGGCGTTGAACGAATTGCTGCATCAATATGAGGACTGTATACTGGGCCGCATGGGAATTCCCTGCCGGGACCAGGGGTTCCGGCTGATCAGCATTGCCCTGCACGCGCCTGCCGACCGGATCTCCGCCCTCTCGGGCAAGATCGGCCGTCTGGAGGGCGTCACGGCAAAAACCGTCTACGCGCCTCAGGAAGAAAAGAAGGAAACATTTTGAAAGCGAGGAATGCGAATATGAAACTTTGGAAAAACGTTCTGGCGTTGCTGTTGATTCTGTCCCTGGCCGCCTGCGGCCAAGCGGGCGCGGACGCAGAGAGCCCGTCCGGCGAACCGGAGACGCCTCCGGCGGAGGAACCCGCCCCGGCCCCTGTGACCGTCCGCATCGGCGCGCTGAAGGGCCCCACGGCGATGGGGATGGCAAATCTGGCGGGGATGGAATCCTATGAACTGACCCTGGCCGGTTCCGCCGACGAGCTGACCCCGGCGTTTGTGAAAGGCGATCTGGACATTCTCTGCGTTCCGGCGAACCTGGCCTCCGTGCTGTACAACCAGACGGAAGGCGAGGTCCTTTGCCTGGCGGTCAATACCCTGGGCGTGCTTTATATTGTGGAAAACGGAGATACCATTCATTCCATGGCGGATCTGGCGGGGAAAACCATCGCCGCAGCCGGCAAGGGCTCCACGCCCGAATTCGGCCTGCGGTATCTGCTTGCACAAAACGGACTGGACCCGGACGCCGATGTTACCATTGACTGGAAAAGCGAACACGCGGAATGCGTGGCGGCCCTGGCGGCGGGGACGGCCTCTGCCGCGCTGCTGCCGCAGCCCTTTGTCACCGTCGCCCAAACGAAACAGGACACTCTGCGCGTCGCCCTGGACCTTACAGAAGAATGGGAAGCTCTTGACAACGGCTCCGCCATGATCACCGGAGTAGCGGCCATCCGCAGGAGCTTTGCCGAGGAACACCCGGAGGCTGTGGAAATTCTGCGGGACGACTACGCGGCCTCGGTTGCGTGGGTGAACGCCAACCCGGCGGACGCCGCCGCCCGCATCGGAGAGCTGGGCATTCTCGAAGCGGCGGTCGCGGAAAAGGCCCTGCCTTACTGCAACATTGTCTGTATACAAGGCGCGGAGATGGAATCCAGTCTCTCCGGCTACCTGCAAACGCTTTTCGACGCGCTGCCCCAATCCGTCGGCGGCGCGCTGCCCGGCCATGACTTCTATTACGGCGCGTAAAAAGGACGGCCTGCGCCTCTGGGCGGTCGTTCTCTGGATCGTCATATGGCAGGGGGCCAGTATGCTCCTGACGGCGGCTTATCCGCATGGCTCCCTGTTTCTGGCGTCGCCAATCAGCGCGGCCCTGCGTCTCTGGGAGCTGCTGCCCACGGCGGATTTCTGGCGGGCGGTTCTCCATTCCACCGTCCGGATTTTCGGGGGCTTTCTGCTTTCCTGCCTTCTGGGCACGACGCTGGCCGCGCTGGCGGCGGCAAACCGGCGGGTCCGGGAATTTCTGGCCCCAGCGGTGCTGGCGGTCAAAACGGTCCCCGTGGCCTCTTTTATCATTCTCGCGCTGGTCTGGCTGGACGCCGGTTCCCTCTCCTTTTTCATCTCCGCCCTGATGGTGTTCCCTCCGGTGTACCTCAACGTTTTGGAGGGCATCCGGCAGACCGACCGCCGTCTTCTGGAAATGGCGAAGGTGTTTCGGGTTCCCCTCCGGCGGCGGCTGTGGGGCATTGGACTGCCCCAAGCGCTCCCCTATTTTCGTTCGGCGGCCTCCCTTGCGCTGGGCCTTTGCTGGAAGGCAGGCGCGGCGGCGGAGGTCATCGGCCTGCCGGACGGCAGCCTTGGAGAACGGCTATATAACGCGAAAATTTACCTTCGCACGCCGGACCTCTTTGCCTGGACGGCGGTCATCGTGGCATTGTCGGTTACGCTGGAGAAATTGTTTTTGCTGGCCGTGGACCGGCTGGCGGGAAAGGCGGGCGGCTGATGGAACTGCAAGCGGTCAATCTCTGCAAAGCGTACGGCGGCAAGCCGGTTTTGCAGAATGTCACCTTCACCGCCGGACCGGGCGTCACCTGTGTCATGGCCCCTTCCGGGGCGGGCAAGTCCACGCTGCTGCACATCTTTCTGGGGCTTGTCCGGCCGGATAGCGGCGCCGTCAAAACGGCGGACCGCTGGGGCGCGGCGTTTCAGGAGCCTCGTCTTTTGGAACATCTGAACGCGGCGGAAAACCTGCGGTTTGCCCTTGGCCCGGACTTGTCCGGCGCGGCGGACCTGCTGGCCCGCCTGGGCCTGGACCTGTCGGACGGACGGCCCGTCCGGGACTATTCCGGCGGCATGAAGCGACGGTTATCTCTTGCCCGCGCCCTGCTTGTTCCCTCCGGCGCGCTGGCCCTGGACGAACCCTTCTCCGGTCTGGACGGGGAAACCCATGCCCGCTGTTTGACCTGCGTCCGGGAGGCGGCTGCGGAAAAGCCGGTCCTGCTGGCTACCCACGACCCCGCCGACGCAGAGGGTTTTCCCATCCTCCGGTTGTAAATTTCGGAGTACGTGGACAAAATTCCCGAACTTTTTTGCGGGTTTTTGACAGTTCTGCTCTGGCGTTTCCCGGGGATGTATGATACAATACGGTTAATTGCTCTCCGGCGCACTGGCCGGGGACTTGTGAACCGGAAGGAGATACATCCATGATCAAAATTACCACCGACAGCACCTGCGACCTGCCGGCCCAGCTGCTGGAACAGCATAACATTACGGTCTTTCCCCTCGGCGTCGTGAAGGCGGGAAAACTGTACCACGACGGAATTGACATTCACACAGCCGACATTTCCGCCCACGTGGATGCAGGCGGGGAAGTCGCCGCCACCAACGCCGTCAACGCGGCGGATTATGAGGACGCCTTCCGCCGTCTGGCGGAGAAATACGACGCAATTATTCACATCAACATTGGGTCCTCCTTTTCCTGCTGTTACCAGAACGCCAAGCTCGCCGCCGGGGAAGTTCCGGAAGTCTACGTGGTGAACTCCGAAAACCTCACCGTTGGCCACGGCATGATGGTCCTGGCCGCCGCCGAAGCGGCGGAGGCCGGGAAATCCGTCAGCGAGATCCTGGACCTGCTGGAAGACATGGTCCCCCGTTTGGAGACGAGTTTTGTCCTGGACCGCCTGGATTACATGAAAAAAGGGGGCCGCTGTTCCGCCGTCACAGCCCTGGGCGCAAACCTGCTGAAGCTCCACCCCTGCGTGGAGGTTCTGGACGGAAAAATGTCGGTGACGAAAAAGTATCGCGGCGCGATTGGGAAGGTCGTCGCGGATTATGTCCGGGAACGTCTGCGGAACCGCACGGATATTGACACCAGCCGGGTTTGTCTGGTGGACACCTGCGAAGACGGCGCGCTGGCGGACATTGCCCGGGAAATCCTGCAAGAAGACGGACGTTTTCAGGAGATTATTGAGACGAAAGCGGGCTGTACTATTTTCTGTCACAGCGGTCCCGGCACGCTGGGCATTATTTTCCTGCGCAAATAAAGAGGGAGCGCGGGCTTATTCCCTAATTATCATCCTTCTTTTCCTTTGGGGCGGCGCGGGCTGGACGGCCCTGGCCTTAAAGACTGCACCAAATTTGTATACCTCGAAAGGATTTTTATGAAACGTTATCTTTATGAGGCAATTGTGTAAGACCGGGAGGTCTGCACAAATGAACGCCGACAGACCTCCCAAGATGCGTATACAACATCTTTTGGAGGTTTTACACTATGCATCCTTCCGCGCTTTTCACCTGTCAATCCTGTGGGAAACCCGTCCCGCCGCCGCTTTACGGTACCCGCCAGCGCAATCACTGTCCCCACTGTCTCGCCAGCGTCCATGCCGACGTGACGCCCGGCGACCGCGCGTCGGCCTGCCGGGGGCTGATGGACCCGATCAGCGTCTGGGTGCGGCGGAACGGCGATTGGGCCGTTATTCACCGCTGCCGCCGCTGCGGCACACTGCATTCCAACCGCATTGCAGGGGATGACAATCTGCTTCTTCTTTTGTCGATTGCCGCCCGGCCTCTCGCAGAGCCTCCGGTTCCGCTGCGTCAAGTAGGGGATTTGCTGTGCCGTCAAGCGGCAGAGGCGGAAGAATCCCTTCCAGAGACGCCTTGACCACGCCGATTCCCAGCGGGCCGCGGACTCTGAGAGAAAGCGAAGCCTGCGATTTTACGCAAAGCCGGACGCTCTGCCGGAAAACCGGCGGCCCTTTGGCCCCCAGTGTAAACAGCGGGATATCGCTTGTTTGGCAAGGCTCTGCAAGCCGTAAAAAGACCGTTGCCGGAGGACCAACCGAAAACGCCGTCAAGGAAACTGTCAGGCCATACGTCCTGCCGGGAAACAGGCGGATGCTTTCCGGGCCATCCATCCAAAACCCCGCGCCTTTTTGAACGGCGCATTTCCACGGCAAGGCTCCGACCCCGTCCCACCAAAATTCCCGGAAACGGCTGACAAGGCGAAGCTCGCCGGTTCCAAAGGGATTGCGCCCGCAGGCCGTCAGGGCCGTTTCCAGGCGGCCGTTCAGGTCCCGCTGGGCCTGGGTGACGGCGGTCAGGAGCTTTGCCGCGCTGCGGTACAGCTCCGGCGTACCGGACTGCATCAACGCCTCTCCTTCCGTACAAACCAGACGGCTGAGAGCCAATGCTTCCGCCGCCATGGAAGCCGCGGCGAAACATAAGCCCTGTTCTTTTTCATCTTGCGCATAGTACATCCTGCACCCCTCTTTCTCCTTCTTCGCCCGTTTTGGGCAGCGTCTATGGACCGCCTTCCAGCTTATGCGGCACGGCTGGAAAGCGGTCCTGTTTTGTGGGCGGCACACCCCGTTTCCCTTTGGCATAAACTGCATCGGGCGGCTTTTGCGCCCGCCTGCCGAAAAATTTCGCTTCCTGTGCATGGCTGGACGCAGCTTAACGATAACGATATGCTTTTTGCGCGGCGTCCCGCACCGGCGGGAGGCCGCACAGGGAAGGAGTTTTGCAATTTTATGTCAATACCCAGCTTTCCTACGGACGCCCCTCCTATGGGGCGGGACAACATTGTCAATCAGATCCTTGCCTCGGTTGCTCTGGAAGAGTTGAGCCTCAGCCACATTCTCAACGCCAGCGGCGAAGGCTTGCAACATATTCTGGGAACGCTCCCCGGGCAAAGCCCCTCCGATGCGACGGCAGGAGAGATCGTAGCGGCAAATGAAAGCGTGCGGGATTTGTTGGAAATGTCTTCGCAGAATCAGCGATTGCTGATGGAAAAGATGAAAATGGCTCTGTACGGCGGCACATACGAAGGCTGTACCGGCGTGACCGGCGCAACCGGTCCGACAGGTCCTGCCGGGGCGACAGGGGCAGACGGTCCCGCCGGAACGACGGGCGCAACGGGTCCCGCCGGGGCGGACGGCTCTCCTGGTCCCACCGGCGCAACTGGGCCGACGGGCCCGGCGGGGGACCCCTTCTCCGCCAGCTCCGCTTTTGCGGCAAATACCAGCGGCACAATCCTTCTGGTGACCCAGGCGGGCGTTGCGGTGCCTCTGCCAAACAGCCAGCTGCTTTCCCCTGATATCACCGTCAATGCGGAAAACACAGTCTTTACCGTCCACACCGCCGGCCGCTACCGACTGTCCTACCAGATAAATACCACCACCGTTTTAGCCGCCGGAACCCGTCTTCTGGTTAACGGTGTGGAAAACACGCCCTCCACCGTTGCTCCGCTGATCTCCCGCAGCCATTTCGGAAACGAAGTCATGCTGGACCTCCCTGCCGGCGCGGCCCTTTCCCTGCAAATGTTCGGCGTGATCTCCACCGCCGTTCTGGTTCCCGGCGCGCTGGGAGCCGCTCTTTCCGTCTCCCGCCTGAGCTGATCAGCCGCTGTGCGGGCAATCCCGGCTGCCGGAGTCAATCCCCGGCAGCCAGTTTTTTATCCCGGAAACCGACCCGTCATCCAGACCGCAGCTTCTGGAAGAAATTATTCATGGAAAGTGTTTGCTTTTTCCTTCCAGATATGGTATAGTAGCTGTGCTAAAGCTGCGGGCAGAAAAATTTTCCCATTTTGCGGCTTTGCGGCGGGTATGAACCGCCGCCGGACGGGCAAACTGTTTTTATCTGAAAAACAACGCCTATGCAAAAGAACTTTCATCTTGAGAGAGGGTCAAGATTTTGACAAAATATATTATAGAGGGCGGAAAGCCCCTTTGCGGCGAGGTGGAGATCAGCGGCGCAAAAAACGCCGCGGTCGCCATCATTCCTGCCGCCTTATTGGTAAACGGCGTCTGCCGGATTGAAAACGTACCGCAAATTTCCGATGTCTCCCTGTGCATGAGCATTCTCGAACAGCTCGGCGCAGGCGTGCGGATGATCAACCGCCATACGGTGGAACTCGATTGCCGTCACATCCATTCTACCCGCACTCCCTATGAAATGGCCCGCCGGATCCGCGCATCCTCTTATTTTATCGGCGCGCTTCTGGGCCGCTTCGGACAGGCCGAGGTGGCCATGCCCGGCGGCTGCAACTTCGGCGGCGTCCGTCCGATTGACCAGCACGTAAAAGGGTTTACCGCCCTGGGGGCGCAGGTAACGGTGGAGGGCGGCTTTATTCGCGCCGTCGCGCAAAACGACAGGCTTCATAACGCAAACATTTATTTGGATGTCGTCTCCGTAGGCGCGACCATGAACATTATGATGTCCGCCGTTCTTGCGGAGGGAAATACCATCATTGAAAACGCGGCAAAGGAGCCTCATGTGGTCGATTTGGCCAATTTCCTGAACTCTATGGGTGCAAACGTCCGGGGAGCTGGAACCGATACCATTAAAATCCGCGGCGTGGAATGCCTCTCGGGCGGCAGCTACGCCATTATTCCCGACCAGATTGAGGCGGGCACCTATATGGCCGCCGCCGCCGCCGCGGGCGGTCAGATTCTGGTGAAGAATATTATTCCCAAGCACATGGACTGCATTACGGCCAAATTGCAGGAATGCGGCGTCGAGGTGGAGGAACACGAAGACACCCTGCTTGTCCGCCGGACGGAACCTCTGAAGAAAACCAATATCAAAACCTTACCCTATCCTGGTTTCCCCACAGATATGCAGCCGCAGATTACCACGGTTCTCTCCTTGGCAAAAGGGATTTCCCTGGTGACAGAGAGCGTCTGGGGAAACCGCTACCGGTATGTGGACGAGCTGCGCCGGATGGGCGCGCTGATTCAGGTAGACGACAAAACCGCCATTGTGGAGGGCGTGGATCATCTCTCCGGCGCGCCGGTGCAGGCCAGCGACCTGCGGGCTGGCGCGGCGTTGGTGATCGCGGCTCTCGCCGCCCATGGACAGAGCGAAATCAGCTGCGTGCATTATATTGAACGCGGATACGAAAACATTGTTGCAAAGCTCCAGGCTCTGGGGGCGGATATCCGCGCCGTGGAGGTTCCGGACGAGGGCGAAGAACTCGGCATCGGCTAAGTACAGCCTCACCGTCAGACTGCGATTTTGGAGATAGGAGAACTATTTCGCAATTTTGCGGAATAATTCTCTTATCTCTATTGGTGTTGTTCCAAAAAGGGATGTGAAATTTTTTGACAACGGTACATACCTTTGCCAGCGGGTCCTCCGGAAACGCGCTTCTGCTGTCCTGGGACGGCGGCCGCCTGCTGGTGGACGCCGGCATTTCCTGCCGCAGAATTACCCGGAATTTAGGGGCCCTGGGCCTGACGCTGGGAGATATCCGTGCGCTTCTGATCACTCACACCCACAGCGACCATATCTCCGGCCTGCAAACGCTGTTGAAAAAATCGGCGTTTCCCGTCTGGGCCGCGGACCCTGCGGTCCTGGAATTGAAAAAACGGTTTCCTGATTTTGGGAACCGGTTTCAAAGCGTCCCCCTCTGCCGGAAGCTCCCTTTGAACGGCTGTGCCGTAACGGCCATTCCCACCTCCCACGACGCCCCCGGTTCCTGCGGCTACCGCTTTGACACCGCCGCTGGAAGCGTGGGGCTTTTGACGGACACCGGCTATGTGACGCCGGAGGCGGAATCGCTTCTGCCCGGCACGAATCTGATGATTTTAGAGTCCAATCATGACGTTGAAACGCTGAAAAGCGGCCCTTATCCGTACTTTTTGCAAAAACGGATTCTGGGATCTCACGGACACCTCAGCAACGAGGCGGCGGGACGGTTTGCCGCGGCGTTGGCGAAGGCCGGCGCAGCGGAGATTGTCCTGGCCCATCTGAGCCGGGAAAACAACACGCCCGCGATGGCGCAGAATGCCGTTTGCTGCGCTCTGGCGGCGGCTGGAGTGAAAGCAACGCTGTCCGTCGCCCCGCGGGACGAGCGGAGCGGGGCATATACGGCTCGGGCGGCAGTCCGGCAGGGCTGACCACAGGAAACTCGACAAAAAGGGGGGGATTTGCTTTGCAGGAACTCGATCCAAAAACCACCAAACGGGCCGCGGCCTTTGAACTCTGGATGAATGCGCCCATGCCGATGGTTACGATTTTCAAGACCTTTGACGTTGCCAATCTGGTAAGAATAAGCCGGAAACACGGCTGCAAATTCAATATGCTCTTGTGCTGGTGTACCGGCAAAGCCGCCTCTCAGATTGAGGAATTCTACCGGCTTCCCGCAGATGGCAGACTGATGCAGTATGAAACGCTGGCAGTCAATACGGTCGTCGCAGCCAAAGACGGCGGCATCAGCACCTGTGACATTCCGTTTTCCAAGGATTTACAGCAGTTTCAGCGGGACTACCTGCGTCTCACGCAGCAGGTCTGCGATACCGGCCAAGCCTATGATCTCAGCCGGGAGTCCATGGTTATCGGAACCTCCGCCCTTCCCCAGTGCGACATCGACGGCGCAGTGAATATCTACGCCGGTTTTTACAACAATCCGTTTCTGATTTGGGGAAAATACCGGAAACGGTTCTGGAAAACCCGGCTCCCCATCTCCTTTCAGTTCCATCACACCCAGATGGACGGCGGCCATGCGGCGCAGTTTCTGGAAAAACTGCAAGAAACCATCCGCACGCTGAACGTCAAATGAAAGTCGGAAATTATGCAGAGAATTACCTTGATTTGTGTTGGAAAATTAAAAGAAAAGTTCTATGCCGAAGCGGCGGCGGAGTATGCGAAGCGGCTCGCGCCGTTTTGCAGGCTGGAACTCCTGGAGCTGCCGGAAGAACGCCTCCCGGAAAATCCCTCCCCCGCGCAGATTGACGCCGCGCTGGCAAAGGAGGCCGCCGCGGTGCGGAAAAAGCTGCCGCCGTCCTCCAGCGTCGTCGCGCTTTGCATCGAAGGGCGGCTGCGGTCCAGCGAGGAGCTGGCACAGCTTCTGGAAACCTGGGCCAACCGGGGCGAAAAGGGGCTTGTGTTTTTAATCGGAAGCTCCCACGGCCTCCACGCCTCCTTGAAAGCCGAAGCCTGGGTCCAGCTCTCCATGTCGCCCATGACGTTCCCCCATCATCTGGCCCGCGTGATGCTTCTGGAGCAGATTTACCGGGCCTGTCAGATTCAGGCGGGAACAAAATATCACAAGTGAACGCAAAAACCCCCTCCCGATACGGAGGGGGTTCGTTTTTCATTCAAACGGCTTTTTCGCGGTCCGCCTGGATCAGCCGCCGCAGAGCGTCCACGGCCAGCCGCACCGCCGTGGAGGTATCCTCCGTCATGGTCTGGTCCAGTCCGGCAGCTTCCCGTTCCTGGTTCCAGACCACATGGAAGCACGATCCGCACCGGCATCCCAGGGCGGCCGCCACGACGAACAACGCCGCCGACTCCATCTCGCTGGCCTTGACGCCCAGACGCTTCCAGCTCTCCCATTTCTGCTTCAGCTCGTAGGAAACCGGCGAAGCATTGGGGTCATGCTGGCCGTAAAAGCTGTCCTTGCACTGGACAACGCCGGTATGGAACCGCAGGCCCAGTTCCTCCGCGGACCGGGCAAGACAGGATGCGATCTGGAAATTGGACACCGCAGGGAATTCCATCGGGGCATATTCCAGGCTCGTATGTTCAAATCGGATTGCACCGGTGGCTATCACCACGTCTCCCGCTTGGACATCCAGGGCAATCCCGCCGCAGGTCCCGGTCCGGATGAAGGTATCTGCGCCGCATTTGTGCAGTTCCTCCATGGCGATTGCGGCGGACGGTCCGCCGATACCGGTGGAGCAGGCCGTTACTTTTTCGCCCAACAGCGTCCCGGTCCAGACGTTGTATTCCCGGTTGTACGCAACCTGTTTCGCGTCGTCCAGCAACGCTGCAATGGCAGGCACGCGCCCCGGGTCGCCGGGAAGGATGCAGTACCGCCCTACGTCCCCAGGCACACAGGAAATGTGATATTGTTTCTCCAACTGCTGCATAATACACCTCGCATTCTCTTAACCAGAAGGGTTTTTCTTATTATACCGAATAAGCGCGGATTTTTCAATACATATCCTTTGGGTGGGAGGTCGCGGCGTTGCCGCGGACGTTTCATGCCATTTGGAATGGCTGGTCCTTTTTGAACCCCCCATTTCTCTTTTCTCTCCGAGAGAAAAGAGAAACGGGCCGTTCACGGTCCAAAGAGAAAAGAGCGTTTTGAGAGCCTGGCGGAAAACTTCGGCTTGGCGGAACGGAAACGAGAAGTCCAAATCGACTTGTCTCTGCTCCTATTTCCGCTGCCGCTGCTGCGGTGGGTGAAAAAGACTTTATGAAGCGCTTACTTCGGGTTTACTTCAGTGTTACAACGGTAACGCCCGTTTCTCCTTCGCCATACACGCCTAAACGAAACGACTTCACCGCACGATTGCGCCGTAAAATATCATGGACCGTTTTACGCAGCGCACCAGTTCCTTTACCATGAATAATCGTTACCGTTTCTAACTTGCCCATGACAGCGGCGGATATAAAACCTTCCACTACGCTCTCCGCCTCAAGCGTTTCCAGGCCCCGGATATCCAATTCTCTCGCAGCGGCGGACCGCAGCGTCCGGTTTCCGCCGGAAACCGGCGCGGACGGCTTCCGCGCAGCGCGCTCCGCCTCCTCGATCAAACGCACCTCGTCCGCTTTCGCCTTCATTTTCAGCGCGCCCGCTTTCAGCTGCAAAGTCCCGTCTTTTCCTATGGAAACCACTTCCGCCGCATGGCGGACACCGGGAATCTCCACCAGGTCCCCCACGCGGATCGGACGGCTCGGTTTTGGAATCGGCGCGGGAAGATCCTTTTGAGACTGCAAACGTTCCTCTGCCTGATTCAAACCCTGCCGAATTGCCGCCTGGGCATCGTTAATGTTCTGCGCCGCGTCCGCCCGCGCCTGAAGACGCCGCAGCTCCGCCAGCTCGTTAAACGTCTGGTCCGCCGCCGCCTTCGCATCCCGGAGAATTCGCTTCGCCTCCGCCTCGCCGCGGCTGCGGGCGTTCTCCTTGGCCCGCTCCATCTGCTCCCGAAATTCCCGCGCCTTTCGGGCGTCCTCCTCCCGCTGGCGAAAAAGACGCTCCGTTTCCTGTTCCCGCTTTTCCAGAGCCTGCCGCTTGGCTTCCAGCTGCGTGAGAACGTCCTCAAAACGCACACTGTCGCCGCTCATCTGGACGCGTGCCGCGTCAATCACTTCTTCCGAAAGCCCCAGACGCCGGGAAATGGCAAACGCATTGGACTTGCCGGGAATCCCAATCAAAAGCCGGTATGTCGGACTCAACGTCTCTACATCAAATTCACAAGAGGCGTTCTCTACGCCCGGCGTTGTCATGGCAAAGGTTTTCAGCTCGGCATAGTGCGTCGTTGCGGCGATTTTCGCCCCGGACTTCCGGACGTGTTCTATCACCGCAATCGCCAACGCCGCGCCTTCTACAGGGTCCGTGCCTGCGCCCAGCTCGTCAAACAGGATCAAGCTGCGCCCATTGGCCTCCTTCAAAATCCCCACAATGTTCGTCATATGAGCCGAGAACGTAGAAAGACTTTGCTCAATACTCTGCTCGTCGCCGATATCCGCCAAAACCCGTTCGTAGACGGCTACCGCGCTTTGGTCCGCCGCCGGAATGTGCAGCCCGCACTGGGTCATAAGCGTCAGCAGGCCCAAGGTTTTCAGGGAAACCGTCTTGCCGCCGGTATTCGGACCGGTAATCACCAGGGTATCAAAGGCGTTGCCCAGCTCCAGGTCAATCGGCACCGCCTTTTTCGCGTCCAGCAGGGGGTGTCTGGCCCGGCGCAGACGGGTACAGCCGTCCCGCCGGACCTCCGGCCGCACGCCGTCCATTTTATAGCTCAATTCTCCCCGTGCGAAAATCAGGTCCAAATGGACCAGCGCGTCATAGTCCCATTGAATATCTTCCCGGTGGGCCGCCGCATCCGCAGACAACTCCGCCAGAATCCGTTCAATTTCTTTCTGCTCCTTCGCTTCCAGCTCAATGTATTCGTTATTCGCCTGAACAACGCCCATCGGTTCCACAAAAAGCGTCGCGCCCGAGGAGGAAATATCGTGAACAAGTCCCGGAAGGTTGCCCTTCTGCTCAGCCTTTACGGGCACCACAAAGCGGCCGTCCCGCTGGGTGATGATGGCCTCCTGCAAAACCTTTGCGTAACTGGTGGAAGAAATAATTTTCTGTAAAATCTGACGGCTTTTCGCCTGTGCGGCCCGCATATGGCGGCGGATATCGGCCAGTTCCGGCGACGCCGCGTCGGCAATGGTGTCCTCGTCCGGAATACAGCGTTTGATTTTTTCCTCTAAAAAATGGTTTCCATGGAGGGAGAGAAACAGGTGGTCAATGGCTGTTTTTTCCGCCGCTTCGTCATTAAAATACTCCTTTGCGCGGCGCGCAGCCGTCAGCAGGCCCGCGATGGCCAGCAGCTCCCTCGTGTTCAGCGCACCGCCGCGGTCGGCGCGGTCCAAGGCCTCCGCCACCGGCTTTACACCGGAAAAGGATGGACTTCCGCGCAGGCCGATCATCAGCCGGGCCGCGTCGGTCTGGTCCAGAAGGCGCAGAACTTCTTCAGGCTCCGTCTCCGGACGGACCTGAACCGCCCGCGCTTTTGCCTCTGCGCTGACGGCCTGTTCCGACAACAGCTGCAACACCCGCGGAAGTTCCAGGGTGCGTAGAGATTTGTCAAATAATTCGCTCATAAAATTCCTCCTATGAGGCATGGTTGCTTCATCTTCGTCTATACAATCGGCCGTGCGGACCGACAACCGTCCTCACGCCCGTGCATTTTTGTATAAATCGTTTGGAAATATACAAAACGCAATCATTTTCCAGCCAGACTTTTATAAAAATCCAGCGTTTTGAAACTCCGCTCCAATTGTGCAAACACAAACGACTCCGCCGCACGCTGCAACCGGTCCAGGGGGGCCTCCCCCAAGCGGAACGAATAAAGGCGTTTGGCGTCTCCGTAAACGATATGCCGCAAGGCCGCAAGAGAGTCCCGGCACAAAAGCCGCCCGGCTCCAGACGGCGCGCATTTCTTACAATAAATTACACCCTGTACAGCATCCAGCGCCGGCGTTTCCGGGTCTGGCTCTCCGCAGGAGGCGCAGGCGTCCGCCAGCGGTTCATACCCCGCAAGACACAGCAGGCGCAGTTCAAAAGCCGGTTTCACCAACGCTGCGGACTTGTGCAGGCTGGACAGGGCATATAAGCCGTTCAGCAGGTGGCGCAGAAGCTCCCGGACCGGAACTTCTTCCGGTGAAACGGCCTCCGTCAGCTCGGCCATGTAAAATCCCAGCGCAAGCGTTTCCAGGTCTGTCCGCAGGCCGTCGAACAGCTCCAAGGTGGAGCCTTCCCGGGCGTACCACCAGGAACCGCGCTGATAGAGGGTCCATTCGGAGTACGCCAGCGACTGGGCGCAGGCGGCAAACTTGCACGTTTTGCGCCGCGCCCCCCGCGCAATGACGGTCATTTTTCCCAAGTCCTCGGACAAGAGGGTCAGGACTTTATCCGTTTCTTTGGTCTGCGTTTCCCGCAGGACAACGCCGCGAGTAACCGTTACTTCCGCCACGGCGTTCCCTCCTATGTAGGGGGGCAACGCCCCCGGTCATTGTTCGCCGGCTTCCTTTTCCGCCGCGCAGTAGAGCATATAGGCGGCAGGGTCGCCGGTCTGGCAGAACAGCTGCCAAATTTGAGCAGGGTCCATGAAGCAGACCTCCTTTTATCCGGCCGAACCGGACTGCTTATCGGTTAGTCTGCGAAATCCGTCGGAATTTATGGCTGGAAATCCGTGGGTTCAATCCTCCCGATAGCCGAGACTGCGGACATAGTTCACGTTGTCGCGCCAATTTTCCTTGACTTTGACCCAGGTTTCCAAATAAACCTGTGCGCCCATAAATTTCTCCATATCCTTTCGGGCAAGGGAGCTGATTTTTTTCAGCATAGCCCCTTGTTTTCCAATGATAATCCCCTTGTGGCTGGCCTTTTCACAATAGATGGTCGCTTCCACGTCAATGATTCCGGAATCCCGCTCTGAGAACTTTGTGATTTCCACAGCGGTTCCATGGGGGATTTCTTTGTCCAGGCAGAGGAGCAGTTTTTCGCGCAAGAGTTCGCCCATGACCTGACGTTCCGGCTGGTCGCTAACCTGTCCGTCGGGGAACAGCTGGGGACCTTCTTCCGCGAATTTTCCGGCTTCCGACATTAGATCGTCCAAACCGCTGCCGGTGTGGGCGGAAATGGGGATAATGGCGTCAAAGCCGTCCCAGACTTCGTTGTAAGCGGCGATCACGGGCAGGAGGGCGGTAGGTTCCACGGTATCAATTTTGTTGATGCATAAGATGCAGGGCAGTTTTTCCTCACGGATACGTGCAATGAGAGCCTTTTCCGGGCCGCCCACGTGGGCGATAGGTTCCACCAGGAGCAGGGCGCAGTCCACATCGCTCAGGCTGGATGTGACCACTTTAACCATGTAGTCCCCCAAGGCAGATTTCGGCTTATGCAATCCCGGCGTATCCAACAGGATATATTGCGTATCGCTTTTATTTACGACGCCGTAAATACGGTTTCGCGTAGTCTGCGCTTTATTGGAGACAATGGCTACTTTTTCTCCGACCAGCGCATTGGTCAGACTGGATTTTCCCACATTTGGCCGTCCGCAGACGGTGAGCATAGCGGTTTTTTTAATATTTGACATATTGTCGTCCTCCGATTATCAGCTGCTTGCGGGCAGCTGGTCCCATTTCCACCCCCCATTTTCTCTTTTTCTTGGCGAAGAAAAAGAGAAAACGGGCCGTGGACGGTCCAAAAGAGAAAAAGACGCTGGTTAAGCCTGGTGGAAAACTTCCGCTTGGTGGAACAGAAACGAGAAGACCATCACTGACTTGATCTGCTTCTCTTTCCGCTGTCGCTGCTGCCGGTGGTCGAAAGAACACGAACCAGCCGCTCCGCCCACCGCAGCAGCGGCAGCGGGGTTCGGCGCAGAGGCAAGTCGATTTGGACTTCTCGTTTATAGAAGTATCAAGCCAAAGTGTTGCACCGCACCTTTCAAAACGCTCTTTTCTTTTGGACCGTGAACGGCCCGTTTTCTTTTCTCTCGCCAGAGAAAAGAAAATGGGGGGTTCAAATTTGGACCAGCCATTAACAATGGCTGACTTGCCCCCGCGCCGCGAGGCGCGTCCCCCAATGCCGGGCGGCATTCCATCAACCTTTATATAGTACTTTTTTCAAGTACTGTCCGGTGTAGGAGCTTTCGCAGGCGGCAACGGTTTCCGGCGTGCCGGTACAAACAATCATACCGCCTCCGTCGCCGCCCTCCGGGCCAAGATCAATCAGCCAGTCCGCCGACTTAATCACATCCAAATTGTGCTCAATCACAATCACCGTATTCCCAGTATCCACCAGCCTCTGCAACACTTCCAGAAGTTTGCGGACATCATCCGTGTGAAGACCGGTTGTCGGCTCGTCCAAAATATAAATCGTCTTGCCCGTCGCCTGCTTGGAAAGCTCCGTCGCCAGCTTCACCCGCTGCGCTTCGCCTCCCGACAGCTCCGTAGACGGCTGCCCCAACTTCACATACCCTAACCCAACGTCGCAAAGCGTCTGCAAACGCTTTTTCAGCTTCGGAAGCGGCCCGAAAAACTCTACCGCCTCATCTGCCGTCATCTCCAAAATCTCCGCGATATTCTTCCCCTTATAATGCACTTCCAGCGTCTCCCGGTTATACCGCTTGCCCTTGCAGACCTCGCACGGGACAAAAATATCCGGCAGAAAATGCATCTCAATTTTCAAAACGCCGTCGCCGGAACACGCCTCGCAGCGTCCGCCCCGCACGTTAAACGAAAACCGTCCCGGACCATAGCCCCGGCTTTTTGCCTCCTGCGTCGAAGCGTACAGCTCCCGAATGTCATTGAACAAATTCGTATACGTCGCCGGGTTCGAGCGCGGCGTTCGTCCAATCGGACTCTGGTCAATATTGACCACCTTATCCAAATGCTCCAACCCCTCTATCCGGGCGCACTTGCCGGGATGGGTTTTCATACGCATCAGATCCGCGCCCAGCCGCTTGAACAAAACCTCATTCACCAGAGAAGACTTTCCGCTCCCCGAAACACCCGTCACAACGGTCAGCGTACCCAGCGGAAAATCCGCGTTTACTTTCCGCAAATTGTTTTCCTCTGCGCCGATAACCCGCAGAAACTTGCCGTTTCCCGGCCGCCTGGTTTCTGGAACCGGTATGCATTTTTTGCCGGACAAATACTGTCCCGTCAAAGAATCCGGGTTGTCCATAACCTCCTGCGGCGTTCCGGCGGCAACCACCTGCCCGCCGTGAATCCCCGCCCCCGGACCAATGTCAATCAAATAATCCGCCGCCCGCATGGTGTCCTCGTCATGCTCGACAACCAGCAGGGTGTTGCCCAGATTCTGCAATTCCCGCAGCGTCGCCAGGAGCTTGTCATTATCCCGCTGATGCAGGCCGATGGAAGGTTCGTCCAGAATATACAGCACGCCCATCAAACTGGAACCAATCTGCGTGGCCAGACGAATCCGCTGGCTCTCGCCGCCGGAAAGGGTCCCCGCACTGCGGCTGAGGGTCAGGTAGCCCAGCCCCACGGCCCGCAGAAAGCCCAGACGCGATTTGATTTCCTTCAAAATACGCCCGGCGATCAGGAGCTGCTGCTGGGACAGCTGCAATTTTTCCACCCAATCCAATTCGTCCAGCACGGACATCTGGGTATAGGCATGAATGTCCATATCGCCAACGGTAACGGCCAGGGACTCTTTTTTCAAACGCCGTCCCTTGCACGCCGGGCACGGACACGAGGCCATCATTTCCTCCAGTTCCCGTTTGCTGGAGTCGCTTTGGGTTTCCTGATACCGCCGCTCAATGTTGTTGCAGATTCCCTCGAAGGGCTGATAGAGCACGCCTTTTCCCCGCGGCTGGTCATAGTGCAGCTCCAGTTTCTCGCCCTTTGTACCATACAGGATAACATCTTTCGCCTGCATAGTCAATTGTTCCCAAGGGGTATCTAGGGAAAACTGGTATTTTTTCGAGAGGGCGTCAAAGTACATCCGGGAGATGCCGTCCGAGCGGATGTTGCCCCAGCCGGACGCCTGAATGACGCCCTCCAGAATGGACTTGGACGGGTCCGGCACCACCAGGGAAACGTCCACCTTGAGCTGGCTTCCCAGTCCGGCGCAGGTCGGGCACGCGCCGAAGGGGTTGTTGAAGGAGAACATCCGCGGCGTCAGTTCCTCGATGGAGATTCCACAGTCCTCGCAGGCGTAGTTTTGAGAAAACATCAGGTCCTGTTCTTCCCGGAGGAGGTTGATGATCACCAGGCCGCCGGAGAGATTGGAGGCGGTTTCCACGCTGTCGGTTAACCGCTGTTGGATATCGGGCCGGATAATCAGCCGGTCGATGATGACTTCGATATCATGTTTTTTGTTTTTCTCAAGTTTGATTTCCTCATCCAGTTCATAAAGATTGCCGTCGGCGCGGACGCGCACGTAGCCGGAACGTTTGGCGTCCTCAAAGATTTTGGCGTGTTCGCCCTTTTTCCCGCGGATGACGGGGGCCATTACCTGGATACGGGTTCCTTCCGGCAGGGCAAGGACCTGATCAATGATTTGGTCAATGGTCTGCTGTTGGATGACTTTTCCGCATTTGGGACAATGGGGTGTGCCGACCCGCGCCCAGAGCAAACGAAGGTAATCGTAAATTTCGGTGACGGTTCCCACCGTGGAGCGGGGGTTTTTGCTGGTGGTTTTCTGGTCGATGGAGATGGCGGGGGAAAGACCTTCGATGTAGTCCACGTCCGGCTTGTCCATCTGGCCCAGGAACATCCGCGCATAGGAGCTCAGGCTTTCCACATACCGCCGCTGGCCTTCGGCGTAGATGGTATCAAACGCCAGCGATGATTTCCCGGAACCGGACAAGCCCGTCATGACGACCAGTTTATCCCGCGGAATCGTTACGTCTACGTTCTTTAAGTTGTTCGTCCGCGCTCCCTTTACAAGAATCTTATCTAACATAGGGGGTACTCCTCTTTTTTCCCCGCCGGGGGAGAATGTTCTCGCGCCTCGCGGCGCGGGCATTGATTGCCATTTGCAATGGCTGGTCCTTTTTTTGAACCCCCCATTTTCTTTTCTCTCACGAGAGAAAAGAAAACGGGCCGTTCACGGTCCAAAAGAAAAGAGCGTTTTATAAGCTCGGTGGAAAACTTTGGACTGGCGGAACTTTAACGAGAAGTCCAAATCGACTTGCCTCTGCGTCTAATTCCGCTGCCGCTGACGGGTGGTTGTGGGAGACTCTGCCTCCTGTGGGTTTGCTTGGCGGCACGGCATTTGCTCCTATGATAATGAAGTAAATTTTTAATGTCAAGTGCTTTCTTGCGAACTTATTCCACACGTTCCGCACGAAAGAAAAAACAATCGTCATAAACCATCAGCGTATCTCGGTCCAACACATAAAAAAGCCACCCTACCGGATAATCTCCCGGTGCCTCCTTGAAATTCACAACGCCGCGTCTTAAATTTCTGCGGCTGATATCCAATTCCTCAAACGACACCCGAAGCATGGACTTCGGAATCACCACAGAATACTCTCTCCATACAACCGTTTCCTCATAAGGCGTATTTCCATCCAGCGCGTAACTCTGTCCGCCGGACGTAAAACCGTCCTCTCGATACTGAATCCGTGTTCCCAAATACTGCTCAAGCGTTTCCTGCGTACAGGTATAGCCAGGCAATGCTCCCTGACAGCCGGTAATTTCCCATTCATCAAAACAGGTATTCTCTATCGTCAAAATCTCTCCAAAACCTTCCGGGATGTACTGAAGGGGCTGAACCGCCAGATAACCGCCCCAGAAAAGAACTACTAGAATTTCCCAAACAGCGGCCAGCGTCAAAATCCAGCGGCCTCTCCGTCCTTCCCGTTTCCACTTCCCCCGCACCCGCAGGAGAACCGCCAATATCAGCAGATTCACCGCCACTACAACGACGACGGCAATATTGATCAAAAACGCATGGGCTACCGCCCAGTTGACTGCCGTCACAAAGGCCGACCGAATCAGAAAAAGAATGATAATCGGAATAAATATCCAGCCGAAAAGCGCCATGAACGCCATCGCAATTTCCCCTTTCCCTCATTTACCGCTCATCCGTCCGGCCCAACAAATAGTCTACGGAAACCTCAAAATAATCTGCCAAGCTGCAAAGTGCCAGTACAGAAATATTTACTTCTCCCCGTTCAATTTTCTGATAATGCCGGGTTGTTATATCCAGCAATTCACCTAATTCTCTTTGATACCGCCTTTTTTCGTTCCGAAGTTCCTTGAGCCGTTGGCCCATAACCTTTAATATATCCATAAAAACCCCTTGACATACGATGTTTAATATCGTATAATAGTATTATTAAAATTCGTAAGGAGCTGCTTCCATGTCCAACATTTACGAAAAACTTTTTGAACTTTATGGAGATGCCGCTTTACAGGAATGTGGATGTCGGAAAAGGGTAGAGATTACGAAGTTTGCGGATACCTTGCAGACGGACGACGATACCAAAATAAAGGTCAGCGATTATTTATTCGAAAGCTATTACCGCTGGTCCACCAACGCCTTTGCCCTTGGCATTCACTTAGGACTGTCTTTGTCAAACGATCAAATCAGCGGTTTCGGCCCGCAGAAGGGTCAGTAAATCTCCCGGCGCGGCCTCCACCTGTGCGCCGATTTTCCCCGCGGAAACATAGATGGTTGCATACTCCAGCGCAGACGCATGAAACACCGTCGGATAGGCTTTTTTCATCCCAACCGGACTGCATCCGCCCCGCACGTAACCGGTCACGGCGGTAATTTCGGACACATGCAGCAATTCGACGGATTTTTCCCCCACAGCTTTTGCGGCCTTTTTCAAGTCAAGGCTGTCGGTCACAGGGATATCAAAGACATAAACGCCGCCCGACGCGCCTCGGGCTGTCAAAGTTTTGAAGGCCCGTTTCGGGTCCTGCCCCAACGCCTGAGCCACGTGCAGTCCATATTCCCGCGTACCGTCCGGCCCGTTTTCTTCTTCGTAGAAGTGGGCCGTATACGGGACTTTCTTCTGATCTAAAATTCGCATTACGTTGGTTTTTTCCACTTTCTTTCCCATAAACGTCCTCCTAATTTGGCAGACAGGCCGACGCATAACAAAACGCCGCAAACAGGACCGCCGTCAGAAAAACGGTGATGGCCACCATACTCCTCGTATAATATTCCGTCGGTTCCGGGTCCTTGACAAACCGGCCGTGCCGCAGCAGAAACCAAGCGTCCGGATACGCCACGGCAGTCATGAGAACCAGCGCGCCAACCACGCAAATAGCATAAAGTCCGAGATCGCCTCGGGAAACCAGCTTCGGATTCAGCGCAAGACGGGCAATCAGCGAGGGCGAAGTTTCATAGTTTTTCCAATCGCTCTGGCCGCTGATATAAACCGAGACCGCGCTTCCGCCTGTGCGTTCTCCGTTTTGGTCAAACCACTCCCAGCCCGACGGAAACTCCTGCGACAGACCGCCCTCAAAAAAGGGGGTTCCGTTTTTGGTGATACGAATTCCATAAACCTTGTACATGTACCAATCCGTGGTCATTTCATCCAGGGGATATTCGACTTCGCAAACGTCGTGCAGCCAATCCCCAATGATAATATCCACGACGGAACGGAAATTGGTTGGATGGGTGACGGTCGCCGTCACAAACGCGCCTTTGACTTCTCCGCTGTACACGAAAACGCCGTCCTCCGGCTCGGAAACCCGCAGCAGCCCGTCATGGAAGCGGAAGCCCTCGTGCATATGGTTCCAGGCCGTAACCGCGCCAAAAACGAGAATCATCGCCGCTAAAACGGCCAGATGAATTTTCTGGCCAAGCGATTTCTTATGCATCATTCTGCCTCCTGTTTTTCCAGAATTTCCTTTTGCACATACTTCGGCAGTTTGGCAAGAATCAGCCGGTAAGACTCTCTGCAAAGCTCCTCAAGGAAACCGCCGTCCAGGTCCCCGTCCAGCAGTACGGCAATCCACAGCCGCTTGTCGCAGTAAAACCCCGGCAGAATCTCCGGATATTGCGCCCGCAGAAGCTCGGCCTTCTGGGGGTCGCATTTCAGGTTTACAAGGTCGTGCCCATTGTACGCCTCGTCCTTCATGCCCTTCGGGGAACACACGGCGGCAAACAATTTGCCTCGAATCATATACCGGAACCAGCCCCATTCCGGCTTATAATCCTTTTCACAGCCCGGCAGGGACAGCAGGAAGCCGTCTAACCACTCGTAACGCATCATTTCTCACCTCGCAGCTCAATAATCCGGTCCCGCAGAACGGCGGCGTATTCAAATTCCAGCATTTTGCTGGCTTCTTTCATTTCCTTTTCCAGACGCTTGATCTCGGCGTCCCGCTCCTGCTGGGACAGCTTGCGGTTTTGCTGTGTCCGGGCGGTTTCATCCTCCGCCGCGGCGGAGATTTCCAGCACTTCCCGGACGCCCTTGATGATGGTTTTCGGGACGATGCCGTGTTCTTTGTTAAAGGCATCCTGAATGGTCCGGCGGCGTTCGGTTTCGTCCATTGCGGCCCGCATGGAGGGGGTAATGGCGTCGGCGTAGAGGATGACCAGGCCCCCGGCGTTCCGGGCCGCCCGTCCAATGGTTTGAATGAGGGAGGTTTCCGAGCGAAGGAAGCCCTCTTTATCCGCGTCCAGCACCGCCACAAGAGAGACCTCCGGCAGATCGAGGCCCTCCCGCAAGAGGTTGATGCCAATCAGCACGTCGAATTTTCCCAGCCGCAGGTCCCGGATAATTTCCATCCGCTCGATGGTCTCTACATCGGAGTGCATATAGCGGACCTTGATTCCGGCGTTTTTGAAGAACTCCGTCAGATCCTCCGCCATTTTTTTCGTCAGCGTCGTGACCAGAACCCGTTCGCCCTTGGCGGCGCGGGCGTTGATTTCGTCCGTCAGGTCGTCGATCTGCCCGGTGACGGGCCGGACTTCCACCACAGGGTCCAGCAGTCCGGTAGGGCGGATGACCTGCTCTACCACCTGGTCGGCCCGTTCCCGCTCATACGGTCCCGGCGTGGCGGAGACAAACACGGCCTGTCCCACGCGGCCCTCGAATTCCTCGAATTTCAACGGCCGGTTGTCGTATGCGCAGGGAAGACGGAAGCCGTATTTCACGAGGGAATCCTTGCGGGCGTGGTCGCCGTTGTACATGGCCCGCACCTGGGGGAGCGTCACGTGGCTCTCGTCGACGAACAGGACGAAATCATCCGGGAAAAAGTCCAGCAGCGTCATAGGGGCGGAGCCTGCCGGGCGGTCGGAGATGATACGGGAATAGTTTTCAATGCCGGAGCAGTAGCCCAATTCGGTCATCATCTCCATGTCGTACTCCGTCCGCTGGCGGACGCGCTGGGCCTCCACCAGCTGGTTGTTGTCCGTGAAATACTGGACCTGTTCTTCCAGTTCCCTCCGGATTTCCCCAATGGCCTTGTCCATTTTGTCTTTTGTGGTGACGTAATGGCTGGCGGGATAAATGGCGATGTGGTTCAAGACCCGGTTGACGGAGCCGGTAAGGGGGTGAAACTCGCTGATACGGTCGATCTCGTCCCCGAAGAACTCCACCCGAATGGCCTTGTCCTTATAGTAGGCCGGATAAATCTCCACGGTGTCGCCCCGGACGCGGAACATATTGCGCTCAAAGGCGATGTCGTTCCGCTCATAGCGGATTTCCACCAGACGGCGCAGGAGGGCGTCCCGGTCCCACGCGGCCCCGGTGCGGAGGGAGACGACCAGTTTTGCAAAATCGTCCGGCTCGCCCAGGCCGTAGATGCAGGACACCGATGAGACCACGATCACATCCCGCCGCTCCAGCAGGGCGCAGGTAGCCGACAGGCGCAGGCGGTCGATCTCATCGTTGGTGGAAGCGTCCTTGGCTATATAGGTGTCTGTGTGGGGAATATACGCCTCGGGCTGGTAGTAGTCGTAGTAGGACACAAAATATTCCACGGCGTTGTTTGGGAAAAACTCCTTGAACTCGGCGCAGAGCTGGGCGGCAAGGGTTTTGTTGTGGGCCAGGACCAGGGTGGGCCGCTGGACCCGCTCGATGACCTTGGCCATCGTGAACGTTTTGCCGGAACCGGTGACGCCCAGCAGGACCTGTTCCTTCAGACCGTTTTCAATGCCTTCGGCCAAGGCGGCGATGGCTTCCGGCTGATCGCCGGAGGGTTCGTATTCAGAAACAACTTGAAATTTAGGCATATCGAATCTCCCAATTTGCAGAATCTTTACAAATTACCCTCAACTACAATAATAGACGTATGTTTAAGTGCTTTTTTACCCACGCAAGAAAACCTGTAAGCAATCCTTTTTTACCGTTATTAACGCGGTTCAACTCCCGCTCTATTTCATCCATGATCCTGAACCAGTCGCTTTTTCCAATCCAATTGTAAAAACATATGTCAAAAACCGGCTCTAATGTTCCATCAAACGCATCTTTGATGGGATATATTTGGTTGAAGCAGCAAAGCAACGGTTCATAATCTTGTTTATAGACTCTTAACGGGGAAGCATAGCAGTGCCACTCTTCCCACGTTGGATTCCAATCAAGGTTACAAGACATTCTGAGAGGGTTAAATTCCAGGCATATTTTTTCGGTTTTTGGCGCGTTTAACCTTAATTCCACATATTCCTGGCGTTTATAATCATCTGGATTCAGCCATATCATTTTTGCGGTCCACCTCGGTTGTGCTGAGCTGGAATTTGCATAATCGCAAGTACCATTCATTTTATCCAAACAGCAGCACTATTTTTCCAGAAACCAAACAGTAAACGAGTATCACGGCGAACATGACCAGCACAGCGGCGGCTGCGATGGTAGCAACACGAATTTTTGGATTTTCTGAATGGATTGCTCTTACCAGGAAACGAAAAACCCAGCAAACCATAACAAGCATCCCAATCGTATAAAGCATTGCCAACGCTCCTTTCATCCCGCTTAACATAATTAACTACAAAATTGTTCCCTTTTTGATTCTGTCCCCACGGCCCCTCAAACTGAAATTCAGGGGGCGGTCAAGTTTCCTCCATAAATTCCAGTATTCCATATTTCGTTAAATTCTTCTTTGGAAATAACAACGGCATGGAAGCCGTCTCCCCATACCTTTGCGTTTAGTTCGTCAACCGTTGGAATGGGACACACTTCTATGACATCATCATATAGATCGCTTTCAAGCTTTACCATCCCGTTCGCAAAAACATGCATCTCCCGAAGCGCCAAGCGGTCATCCCTCAAGTCCACTTCATAAAAGAACACCACAGGCATCTCGTCCGATTCATACTGCATAAACAGCTGTATATATTCCACATCGCTTTCCATTGACCATCACCTCGCTGTCAAATTCCAATTTCTATGCTTGATTATAAAAGATTCGCCTGCCGCCTGCAACGCATATTTATAAGCCCGTTTTTATGCGTACACAATTCTGGAAAGATTTTTGTTTATTATAACACAAAAAAGCCGTCCAGACAACATATGTTCTACAAAGTTTCAAATTTTCTTCCCCGATGTTCTCCTTGCCTTTCCGGCGTCCTGCCGGACACTGGAACCCCCTCGAATGAACCGCAGTCCGCCCCTAAAGGCGGCTGAAAAAGCCGGAATCCCGCAGCGAAACAAAATCCCGGTCCGCAATGATGATATGGTCCACCAACTCCACGCCCACGGTTCGCAGCGCGTAAAGAGCCTGTTCCGTAGCGGCGTTGTCCGCCTCGGAGGGCACCGCCAGGCCGCTGGGATGGTTGTGGGCCAGAATTACCTGACTGGCGGTGGTCAGCAGCGCATTGCTCACCACTTTCCTCACATCCAAATCCACCATCGAAACGCCGCCGTCCGACAAACGCCGGTAAGCCAGAAGCCGCCGTTTTGCGTCCAGACAGAGCTGGTAGACGGTTTCCGCCCGTTCGCCCTTAAACAGTTCCAGAAGAAAACTTCCCGCCGCCTCACTGTCGTTCAGGATGGTGTCTCCCAAGCGCACGCGTTCCAGCTGGGCTTTCCGCACCAGCTGGGGCACCAGTTTCAGGAGAATCGCCGCCGACTCGCCAATTCCCTCCACCGGCGCGTTGAACACCTCCTCCAGCGTTCCATAGCGCGCCATCAGCGCATGGGCCGCCGGATTGGTGTCACAGCGGGGGATCGCGTAATAAAGCAGCAGCTCCAGAGCTTCATGGGGCGCGAAGGAATCCAGGCTGGAGAGCAGAAACCGTTTCCGCATTTTCTGCCGGTGGCCGTCGTGAATCCCCATAATCCCCCTCCCCTCCATATTTTATCCGACGGGAAAATATGGAATGATTATATCATATTTCGACGGATACAGCAATACAAATTCCGAGAAAATAAATCTCCTGCCAGGCTTTCCGGCGGAAAATACGTTCCTTTTCCGGAAATTTCCGCCAGCTGAGCGCGCCGGAAATGTTTACAAAACGCGCTTGAATTGATTTTGAACCGACTGTATGCTGTATTATCAAACACGGCCAGCCGGAATTTGGAGGGAATCCCATGAATAAAAAAATGGAACAGGCAAAAATTGCATACAATAAAATTGCGGCGGAATATGACAGGTCCAGAGAAGGACGATATACCCGATTTCACATTAAGGAATTATCGGAGCTCATCGATTTGCGAGAAGGTCAGGCCGTCCTTGACGTTGCATGTGGAACCGGGACGCTGTTGGGGGAATTGTCAAAAAAAGCAAACATTCAGGCAAATGGAATCGACATATCCGAAAACATGATTCACATGGCCAAGCTGCGTTATCCTGCGATAAATTTTGAAGCAAAACCATGCGCTCCGCTCGAGTGGAGCGGCGAAAGCCTTGACATTATAACGGTATGCTGCGCGTTTCATCACTTTGAAGACCCGCAGGGATTTGTAAACGAATGCAAAAGAGTTTTAAGGAAACGTGGCGCGGTATATATCGCCGACCCCAACTTTGACGCAGTATGCAGATTTTTCGCAAACAAATTCGTTGTTCCCTTTTCAAAAAGCGGAGACGTGAGGATATATGACAAAAAAGAGTTGGAAACATTTTTCTATAATTCCGGATTCAAAACCGTACAGGCTTACCGAAAAGGGAAAGGCTTGTTTCTCAAAGCTGAAAAATAACAAAAATCCCCATTTGCCGGACGGATTGCGGCGCGCAAAAATTCCCCCGGCAGCCTGGTTCTGCAGAAACGGCCCAAGTCATACCCCATAACACGCCTCTTAAAAAGGGGTGAAAATAAGTTTTTATTGACATGCGGAAAAAGAATATGGTATACTTAGCGATACGTGAACAAAAAAGGTCTGCCGCGCCGCCTCAAACGAGGCGGTGTTGGGATAGCGTCGAGAATCATACGGCGCAAGAACGACAGGAGGTGTGTTCGTTATGGCGACAAAGCGTACCTACCAGCCCAAAAAGCTGCATGGACAGAAAGTCCACGGCTTCCGCAAGAGAATGGCCACGGCCAACGGCCGCAAGGTGCTGGCCCGCCGCCGGGCTAAGGGCCGCGCCCGCCTCTCCTACTGAGCGCAGCGGAGGAGAGACAAGTTGAAAAAAGGGTCCTGACAGGGGCGGCTGGAATTTTTGAGATTCCTCCGTCCCTGGCGTTGGTTTTCGGTTTGGAGGAAGGGTTATGAAGCCTGCGGCGACGCTGAAAAAAAACCATGAATTCCGCCGCCTCTACCAGAAGGGCGCGTCGGCGGTCGGCGGCAGCATGGTCATCTACTGCCGGAAAAACCGCCTGGGACGCAACCGCGTCGGCATTACGGTTTCGGTCAAGCTGGGCAACGCCGTCACCCGGAACCGTGCGCGCCGCCGTCTGCGGGAGGTGTGCCGTTTGAACGGGGACAAGCTCTCCACGGGCTGGGATCTGGTGCTCGTTGCCCGCGGGCGGACGCTCTCCGGTTCCTGGAAGGAATTGAACGACACCTTCCTGCGCCTGTGCGGAAAGCTCAAGCTGCTGGAGGTTCGGACATGAAACGGATTTTGATCGCGCTGGTGCGTTTTTACCAGCGGGAAATCTCCCCCGCCCGTCCCCGGTGCTGCAATTATATCCCCACCTGCTCCCAGTACGCCGTGGAGGCTCTGGAAAAATACGGGGCAATCAAAGGAAGCTGGTTAACAGTCCGCCGGATTCTGCGCTGCAACCCCTTCCACAAAGGCGGCTATGACCCGGTTCCGTAGGACCCGCCGGGATATTTTCGAGCCGTCGAAATTCAAGCCTCAATTTTGGAGGAAAAACTATGTTTTCAACCATTGGATACATCATTTGTATCCCCTTTGCCTGGCTGGTGCGGCTGTTTTACAACCTCACCAGCTCCTATGGCATGGCAATCATTCTCTTTACCGTGGCCATCAAGCTCATCATGCTCCCCTTCCAGATGAAGTCGAAAAAGAGCATGCTGCGCATGAACCGTATGTCGGGGCGGATGCAGGAGATTCAGAAGAAGTACGCCAACAACCAGCAGAAAATGGGCGAGGAACTCCAGAAGCTCTACGCCGAAGAGGGCGTAAACCCTATGTCCGGCTGTCTGTGGAGCTTCCTTCCCCTGCCGATTTTGATGGCCCTGTATTCGATCCTGCGCCAGCCCATCACCCATTTCATGATGCTGGGCGCGGACGTGGTCCAGAAGATGGTGGACGCCGTTACCGCGGCGGGAATGGATATGTCCGCCATCGTCCAGATGCGGGACGGCGCGGCCATCGTCGAAAACGGCTTTACCAAGCTGCTTCCCACCGGCCAGATCAATCTGGTCAACACCATCGCCAGCCAGATGCCGGAGCTGGGAGACACCATTGACGGCTGGATCAACGTCAACTACAACTTCATCGGCCTGGACATGGCCGCCACGCCCTGGAGCGCCATTACCGACGGCTTCCAGTTCAACTGGGCCTGCATCGGTCTGGTTCTGATTCCGATTATCGCCGGCGGCGCACAGTTTTTATTTACCAAAATCTCCATGCGCAGCCAGCCCCAGAACGCCGCGACGGCCAGCACCAACCGGATGTTGATGATGATGCCCCTGTTTTCCGTCTACATTGCGTTTACCATGCCCTCCGCCTTGGGCCTGTACTGGATTGCCCAGAGCGGTTTCACGGCGGTGCAGGAATTCTTCATGACGAAGTTTTTCAACCAAAAGCTGGAAGCCGAGGAAAACGCCCGCTACGAGGCCCGTCAGGCGGACCGCCAGCGGCGGATGGAGGAAGCGAAGGTTCTTCAGGAGCAGCAGCGCCGGGAGAACGCGAAAAAGCAGACCCTGAAGGAAAAACGCCAGGCTGCGCAAGCCGCCAAGGAGGAAAAAGCCCGGAAAGCGGGCATGAGCACTACCGAAGCGGGCCGCGTGGGCGACCGTCCCTATGCCCGGGGCCGGGCCTACAAGGCGGACCGTTATGACGACTGAGAGAAGTGAGGAAACCGTTATGAGAGATTTTATTGATGTAACGGGTAAAAATCAGGAGGACGCAACGAGCAAGGCTCTGGCCCAGCTGGGCCTGGACCGGGACGATGTGTCCGTAGAAGTTCTGGAACGGGAGAAAGCGGGCTTTTTAGGCATCGGCAAAAGCCCGGCGAAAATCCGTGTGTACTACGGCCCGGAGAAGGCCGAACCGAAGCCCGCGCCCTCCGCGCCGAAGCCGGAACCGGAGGAAAAAACAGAGCCGGTGAAACCGGCGGCGAAAGCGGAACGTACGCAGGAGCCGCCGGCAGAGCGTCCGGAACGGGAACGGCGTCCCCGTCCGGCCGAACGCAAGCCCAAACCGCCCCGCGCCCCGCAGCCGGAGACCGGCGAGCCGGCGGAACCAAAGCCGGAGGCTTCCCCCGCCCCCGCTCAGGGGCTGGGCGAGCCGGTGGACGACGAAAAGGCTCAGGCCATCAAGACGTTTTTGAGCGGCCTGCTGAAGCAGATGGACAGCGAAGCGGACGTTGAGGTTTATCTCCCGGAGAAGGGCCGTTACAAGGTTCTTTTGAAGGGGCAGGGGCTGGGTTCTCTGATTGGACGCCGGGGCGAGACCCTGGACGCCATCCAGCAGCTGACCAGCTATGCGGTGAACCGCACCGGCGTGCGGGTCCGGGTGCAGCTGGACGCAGAGAACTACCGGGAAAAGCGGGAGCAGAGCCTTCAGCATCTGGCCCGGAAGGTGGCCGGCAAGGTGGTCCGCTATCACCGGAGCGTGACGCTGGAACCCATGAACGCCTATGAGCGGCACGTGATTCACACGGCCCTCCAGGATTATCCGGGCGTCAGCACCCATTCCACCGGCTCGGACCCCGGACGCCGGGTGGTTGTGACCTACGACCGGGACAAGCATTGACCATATCGGGAAGGGCTGTGCGGAAACGCACGGCCCTTTTTTCACAGACATAAGGAGGAACCGAATGTACTTTGCAGACTGGGACGCTTTGAAAGCCCATTGTCCGGTTTCCGGCGGGACGTGGGACAAGGAGATTCTGTATGAATATCTGGTGTATTGCTGCAACATCAAATTTTCGGAACACCTGGACTGTTTTTTTGACCATTACCGGAAAGACGAAGCCCTCGCCGGGCTGCTGTTTGACGTTCTCCTGGACGATTACTATGACGGCTCGGACTCCCAAATGGGCGCGGCTCACCAGATTGCCAGGATGGACCGGGAGGTCCTGCGGAAATACAAGGCCCGTCTCTTGGAAGCGCAGAAAAACGAGGTCCTGTGGAAACGGCCCTTTTTCCGGGAGGATTCCGATTTGGAATGGCTGTGAACCCCAGGGCATTTTTTCTTGACAAACCGTCCGGTTTGCGCTAAATTAAAGTTCGGAAAATATAAGAAAAGGAGTCATCCGTTATGCATTGCGTTCGTCCAATTGTCTCTGACGTTCTGCTGGTCGGCGCGTCCGACCGGCGGCTCGCCTTGTTTGAAAACATCTACCCCATTCCTCGCGGCGTTTCCTATAACGCCTATCTCGTCCTCGACGAAAAAACCGTCCTGCTGGACACCGCCGACAGCGCAGTATCCGTCCGCTTCCTGGAAAACCTCGCCCACGGCCTCCAGGGCCGCTCGCTGAATTACATCATCGTAAACCATATGGAGCCGGACCACTGCGCCACCCTTGCGGACGTTCTGCGCCTTTACCCGGAGGCCAAAATCGTTGCCAGCGCGAAGGCTATTTCCATGATCGGCCAATTCTTTGACTGCGACGTTACAAACCGCTGCACCGCAGTGAAAGAGGGGGACACCCTCTCCACTGGCCGTCATAATTTTACATTTGCAATGGCCCCCATGGTCCATTGGCCGGAAGTTATGGTCACGTATGACACGACGGATAAGATTCTCTTTTCCGCCGACGCCTTCGGCACCTTCGGCGCGCTGAACGGCAACATTTTTGCGGATGAAGTCGCCTTTGAGAGCGAATGGCTTCCCGACGCCCGGCGTTACTACACCAACATCGTAGGCAAGTACGGTCCCCAGGTGCAGACGCTGCTGAAAAAGGCCGCCGGTCTGGATATCCAGTTTCTCTGCCCGCTTCACGGTCCCATCTGGCGGGAAAATACCGGCTGGTTTGTGGAGAAGTACCAGCGTTGGAGCAGCTACACGCCGGAGGAAAACACGGTTGCCATTTTCTGCGGCTCGGTCTACGGAAACACCGAAAACGCCGCCGACATCCTGGCCGCGGCTCTGGCCGAACGGGGCGTGCGGCACGTCGCCCTGTACGATGTTTCCCACACCGATCTTTCTCATCTGGTGGCGGAAGCGTTCCGGTGCAGTCATCTGGTTTTTGCCTCCGCAACTTATAACAACGGCATTTTCACCCCCATGGAAACGCTGCTGATGGACCTCAAGGCCCACAACCTGCAAAACCGTACGGTGGCGTTGATTGAAAACGGCACCTGGGCCCCCCAGGCCGGGAAGCTGATGGGCGAGCTGGTAAACGGCATGAAAAACATGACGCTGCTGGAGGGAACCGTTTCGCTGAAGTCTGCCGTAAAAGAGCGGGCGTCTTTGGAGTCCCTGGCCGACGCTTTGGCCGCCGGATTGCAGTAAACCGGTCCCCACGGCGGAAGGGGCCTTGACACACGGAACAAAGACTGTTAATATACTGACCTAGAAAGTGAATAGCGCGAGGAACGGAAAGAGTAACAGCATTCTCCAAGGAACAGAAAGGGCGCGCCGCCGGCTGAGAGCGCGCCTGCTGCGGAAGCTGTGAAAGTGCGTCCGGGAGCGCACGCGGCCTGCGTGACAGGCTATTTGAGTAATAAATGAGAGTGGAACCGCGATTCGTCGCCTCTCGTACCTTGGGGTACGAGAGGTTTCCTTTTTCTCTCAGGAATAAGAACGTTCGCCGCTCCCGGCCTGATTTTTTGCGGCCTGTTTCTTTTTAGGAGGTTTTTCCATATGGCAAAACGCGTCACCCGTCTGGGCGGCCTGCTGGCCGCCTACCAGCGGCGCGACCCCGCCGCCCGCAGCAAACTGGAGGTCTTTTTCCTTTATCCCGGCGTTCATGCCGTGATCTGGCACCGCGTCGCCCACTGGCTTTACCAGCGGCAGCATTTCTTTCTGGCCCGCTGGGTCTCCCAGCACGCCCGGAAAAAAACCGGCATCGAAATCCATCCCGGCGCGAAAATCGGCCGCCGCCTGGTAATTGATCATGGTATGGGCATTGTCATCGGAGAAACCGCTGAAATCGGAGATGACTGCCTGATTTACCACGGCGTCACCCTGGGCGGCACCGGCAAGGACCAGGGCAAGCGTCATCCCACCATCGGCAATAACGTGTTGATCTCCTGCGGGGCCAAGGTCCTGGGGCCGTTCAAGGTGGGGGATAACGCCCGCATTGCCGCCAATGCCGTGGTTTTGTCCGAGGTCCCGGAAAACGCCACCGCCGTGGGCATCCCGGCGCAGATCGTCCGCATCGCGGGCCGCACCACCCACTATGCCGACGACGTGGACCAGACCAGCGTCCAGAATCCCACGCTGGAAAAGCTGTCCACGCTGACCGCCCGGCTGGAAAAACTGGAGGCCGAACGCAAGAAGGACGAAAAAGATCAGCTCCCCGCCTGAAAACGGAGAAAGGAACCGGAAATGGAACTGGAAAACCGGATTCGCACCCTGTACTCCGCCGGCCGCCTGGAGGGCTGTACGGAACAGGAGATCCAAGCCGCGCGGGAATTTTTCGGCGCGCTTCCCAAAGCGGTCGAGGACTTCTGGCGCGCCGCCGGACGCACAAAGCAGCTTCTCTGCGGACAGGACGACTGGCAGTTCCCGGCGTTTTACGAAAGATGGGGCTGGCCCAAAACGTCCCGGGACCTGTCCCTGCTGTGCGAAAATCAATACGTCTGCGAAGCGGCGGTGCTGCAAAAGGATTTGTCTCTCCCGGACCCGCCGGTTTACACCCGCATGGCGGCGGACGACGGCCCGTGGCAGTTATCCGCCCCCGCCGTCAGCGAGTTCCTGGAAGCTGCCCTGACCTATGAGGCCGTTTGGAGTCTTCCCTACTCCCCGGAAGGATTTTTCTCCCTCACGGAAACAGAGCTGCAAACCGTCCGGTCCAAACTGACAAAACACTCCGCCGTCCTGCGAAACTGGCTGGAAATGGAGGTCACCTTTTACAGCAGCCGTCCGGATAACCTGCTGGTTGTCATGGACCTGGGGGACGAGTACCAGGCCCTCTACGGCGGCGTCACCCAAGAGAGCTATCAGGCCCTCCTGGATGTCATGGAGGGCCTGGGAGAGCCGCTCTGACCCCGCCGCGCCTGCGGCATCCAATCCATTCACGAAAAAACGGGCCACCCAAAACCGCGGCCCCTGCAAAACGGAGGATAAGATCATGTACCTGTATAATTCCGCCACTCACAAAAAAGAAGAATTCAAAACCCATACCCCCGGCCGGGTGGAAATGTACACCTGCGGCCCCACCGTCTACCATTTCGCCCACATCGGCAACCTGCGGAGCTATATCATGGAGGACGTTCTGGAAAAGTACCTCCGGGAAGCGGGCTATGTAGTCAACCGCGTCATGAACATCACCGACGTCGGGCATCTGGCCAGCGACGCGGACACCGGCGAAGATAAAATGCTCAAAGGAGCCAAGCGGGAACACAAAAGCGTTCTGGAAATCGCCCAGTTCTATACCGACGCCTTCTTCGCCGACTGCCAGAAGCTGAACGTCAAACGCCCCGACGTTGTTCAGCCCGCCACAGGATGCATTGCCGAATATATCCAGATCATCTCCAAGCTGGTGGACACCGGCTACGCCTATCTCGCAGGCGGAAACGTCTATTTCGACACCTCCAAGCTGGAACGCTACTATATTTTCAACGACCATGACGAGGAGGATCTGGCCGTTGGCGTCCGGGAGGGCGTGGAGGCGGATGCCAACAAGCGCAGCAAAAATGATTTCGTCCTCTGGTTCACCAAGAGCAAATTTGAAGACCAGGCCCTGAAATGGGACTCCCCCTGGGGCGTGGGCTATCCCGGCTGGCATATCGAATGCTCCGGCATCTCCATGAAGTACAACGGCGAATACCTGGACCTGCACTGCGGCGGCGTGGACAACGCTTTCCCTCACCACACCAACGAAATTGCCCAATCCGAGAGCTATCTGGGCCATGAGTGGTGCCCCCAGTGGTTCCATGTGCATCACCTGAACACCCCTGAGGGCAAAATGTCCAAATCCAAGGGCGAATTCCTGACGGTTTCGCTGCTGGAAAAAAACGGGTACGACCCCCTTGCCTACCGCTATTTCTGCCTCCAGAGCCACTACCGCAAAGCCCTGGTCTTTACCTGGGAAAACCTCGACAACGCCGCCGCCGCTTACGGAAAACTCCTCAACCGGATTGCGGCCTTGCAGCCCGGCGGGGACGTGGACGCGGCGGTATGTCAGGATTACAAGGACAAATTCCTTCAGCAGATGGGCAACGACCTGAATACCTCCATGGGCATCACGGCGGTGTTTGACGCCCTGAAGGCCAAAACCAACGACGCGACCAAGCTGGCCATGATCGGGGAATTTGACCGCGTGCTGTCCCTGAGCCTGCTGGAAAAGGCCGCCCAGCTGCGGGAAAAAGCCGCCCAGACCGTCCAGAGCGGCGGAAGCGGCTACCTGATCACCGGCGAGGGCGACCCGGAAATTGACGCGCTGGTTTTGCAGCGTTACGAGGCCAAAAAGGCGAAGAATTTCGCGGAGGCCGACCGTATCCGGGACGAACTGAACGCCAGGGGAATCGAGCTGACCGACGTGAAGGGCGGCGCAAACTGGAAACGCGTGTGAGAACGCAAAACGAAGCACCGGAGAACCCCGGTGCTTCTTATTTGCCCTTCCTGGAAACATCCCTTCGCGCTTTCGGAGGATTGCGCGGGATTTCAACGGTCACTTCCCAACAAATCCTCTACCAGATATTGCAGATGCTCCACCTGAGAGGGCGTTAAGCCTGTGACATTCAATGTTTGCGGCGAAGCCTGCTTATCAATATTCCGGCCCAGCAGAAAATCCGTGGTGACCTGAAAGAAATCGGCAATCCGAACCAGTTTTTCAACGGACGGTATAATATTGCCGTTTTCCCAATTGCTCAGGCTTTGTTTGCTCACGCCTATTGCATTTGCAAACTCCTCCAGGCCCATTTTCCTCATTTTCCGCAAAGCCCGCATCCGTTTTCCCAGCATACGACGCTCCCCCCTTCCGCGATACGAATTACAAATAAGCTCTGTCTGATCTAGCAACGCTCTGTTGGACACCCCCCAAACCGAAACGCCCCCGGAATCTGCCGGCGATTCCAGGGGCGTTTGGAGTTCCGGCCTTTTCAGCCGGTTCCTGTTCATTATACGGTCCAGCGAACGAACTCCCCGGGCGGGTTAAAAGCGGATGGGAAGCTACAACACAAAAGGGCTTGGTTGCTTTTGATTGTATGATTCTCCAATCCCGCCCGAGGATGTCCGCCGGAAACACAAACGCGGTGTCGAGTTTTTGATCCCCAACACCGCCTCTTAAAAAAGCGTACGCACGCCCATTGCCCCAATTCGTCAAATCCCCAATGATTGCATGATAGGAGGTGTTGTCAAAAACACTTGCAATCTAGAAGGTGTTTGGGTATAATGGGTTTGTGGTGCAGTGAAAACTGCTGTGCTGAGTGCTGTGTTCACTCGTACAGGGCCGCCGGGTGCTCCTACACCTTGCGGCCTGCCGCAATTCATGTCTCCACTTATATTCTAACCGAAACTTCTCCAAAATGCAAGAGATTTTTTCTAATTTTGACAAAAAACAGGGACGGTTCAAAGCCGTCCCTGTTTTTATTGCTTTTTATTTGTATGCGCGGTACAGGAAGGTAACGATCTGACCCCGCGTACAGGGGTCGTTGGGGGCGAAGGTGGCAGCCGTTTTACCGGTGGTGATGCCCTTCGACACCGCCCAGTTTACCGCCTTCATATAGTCATGACGGCCCAGGTTGTCCAAAACCATATCCGAGAATTGGGACTCCAAGGATGCTTCCGGCTCTCCGGCCATGACCCAAAGCGCGTAAACAAACCAGAGGCGGGTGCAGGTGTCCGAGCGGTTGTCCAGACGGTCCATGTAGCCCGCATCGTTCAACGCCCACATCTCGGCCTTGTCCATATCCGTTAGAAGGTCGACTCCCTCTGCGGTGGGGGCCGGACGGCCCGCGTTCCGCCACAGGAACGTGTTCGCGTGGCCAATCGTGCAGGTGTCGCCGGGGCCGAAGGTGGTGGCCGTTTTGCCGGTGGTGATCTTCTTGTCCACCGCCCACTGAATGGCCGCCGCATAGGGGGAATTCGCGGCCACGTCGGTAAAGCCGGCGGCGGACGCGCCGCTGCTCTTGGGGGCGATGCGGACATATTTGGCAACAACGCCGCTGGCGGTGGCCGCATAGCCGTCACTGTTGAACGTCAGGGGGAAGTTGTCCGACGGAGACGCGCCGCCGGTCATGACCAGACCGTCTTTCAGCGTTACGGTTGCCTCCGTACACTGAATGGCGGAGGCGCTTTCGCCGGTCTTATCGTAAACGATCAGCTCGCCGCTGCCGCCGATTACGGAGTCTGAATAGAGAAAGCTGAGTCCTCCCACCGTGTTCTTGCTTCCAGGGGACAGTTCAATGTCGACACCCCCGTTGTCCCAAATCCATTCGCCGTTGAAGCCGTTCAGAGTCAGGAGTGACGTGGCATTCCCGGGGGTTCGAACCCAAGTCCAGCCGCGCCCGCTTCCCTTTGGTTCTTCGTCCAGGGTCCATATGTTTCCGGTCTCATCTACGATGTAGGGTACTCCAGACGCCAGGGCAGGGGCCGCCAGACTCAGGCACAGAGCCAGAGCCAAGGCCAGGGATAAGAGCTTCTTTTTCATATTGTTTCCTCTTTCGTTCAGATTTTTCCGGCTGGGCCGGATATTTCTAAAACCGGAATCCGGTTCTAGTCCGCGGCAAAGGGGGCCGGTTCCGGCAAAACCCCTTTATAGTTAAAGTAGCGTCAGCGGCCCGTTTGGTTTTATTTTTTTGGAAAAATATTTTTGAACGAAAGATTTTTGTCTGTTTGTGAAAAAATTCCACCTGCAAATTGTCTGAATTACCCATTCCCGTGCGGTTCCTGCGTCCCTGGAGACAAAAAACAGAGCGGCAAACGCCGCCCTGCCCTTATACAATCAACGCCGCATAGCCCGGTTTTTCCTGCGCGCCCTTTTCCACATACTGCCGGAAGCCATCGATATAGAAGGGGATATTGTCCTCTTTTCCCTTCGTCAGCCGCCCCCGGACCTTCTCCCAGGCTTTGATGGAAATCCGGTAATCCGGCAGGCCCGCCGTCAAAAGCGGCTGCTGTTCCTCCTCAATCCAGAAATACTCTCCGCCGTAGTTCCGCCGGGCCACCTCAAAGACATAGCTGCCGATCATGGACGAGGCATCCAGAAGGGCCGCTTCGTTCAGCCCGTACCCGGACAGCTCGTCCAACAGCCGGTCCACCGCCTCCAGGCTCTCCACGCTGAAATCAAAATCGCCGCACTCCGTAAAATTCTCGGAAAAGTTTTTCGCCGTCAGAAGAATGTCCGACATCAGTTTTTCCATGGTGTCACCGCTCCTTTCGCCGCCGTCCCGCCGCGAGGCAGACGCCTCCGGCCAGAATGGCGAGATCCGCCAAATTGTATACATACCGGTTCCAGGGTTCCGGCAGGTTCGGGAACTGCATATAATCGCATACCGCGCCGCGGCGAGCCCGTTCCCAGAGATTGCTCCAGCCGCCTCCCAGCAAAAGCCCCGCCCCCAGGGGGCTGCGCCGCCGCACGGCCCATACCGCGCCCAGGGCCGCCGCCGAGAGGGGTTCCACCATTTCCGCCGGAAGCGGCAGGCCGAAGGCCGCGCCCCGGTTTCGCAGGTCCGTCAGGCGCACGCGGCCCCCGCAGAGGGACGCATCCCGGCGGCTGGACCGGTTCAGATACCACCGCAGGGCGGTACAGCTTCCAAAAACCGCCGCGGCGGTACAGATTGTTTTCATGGGCGTTTCTCCTTTTCCCGCGCCGCCTTTTCCATAGCGGCGCGAAGCGCGCCGTGACTGCGGCGGTTGTTGTTCCGCAGGGCCGCGGCAATTTGTCCCTGTACCTGCTCCACCTCGTCCCGAAAACCCGCCGCCGACACCCGCAGCGCGCCGTGTCCCAGGATAATGAGCTGTTCCGGCCCGTCGGACGTGGCCACCTTGACCCGGTGCTTCCTGCCGATCTCGTAGGTGGCGCGTTCAATGTAAGCGTCGGCGGTTTCGGCCTCTTTCGTGTAGACGACGTGAATGTTATGATAGCTTTCTACGGACCCTTTTCCGCCCTGGACCTTATAGGCGTCAAACACGGCGATCACCTCGCACTTGCGGCACCCCTGGTAATTGCAGAGGAGGTCGCAGAGGGCTTTCCGGGCGGCGTCCAGGTTGTCCTGGGCGATGGCTTTCAGTTCGTCCCAGGCGAAAATGATGTTGTATCCGTCTACCAGCAGGTATTCCGGCCCCTGGGGCTGTTCCCGGACCACACGGGCCGCGCCCTCCCCCGCCGCCGGACGGCGGGGGGCTTTGGGCGGGAGGAAGTCCCGCCGCTTGACGGGACCGTAAGTCCGTTCAAAAATGGCTTGCAGCTCCCGGTCCTGCTCGAGGGTCCCCGCGTAGGTCTCGGAACGCCGGAAAACCGGCGGCTCTTCCGCAGACGGTTCCGGCGCGTTCAGGCGCAGGCCGCTCTCCACGTGGGCATGGAGGGGCACTTCGTTCCATTTCACCGTATGCCCCGCGCCGTGGGAACAGAACACGGAATCCGCCGGATTCTCCACGTCCCGTTCCGGGTCGTAGCCGCTGGCGGCTATGACGCTTTCCGCATCGGGGCAGGGGCGGTAGCCCGCGGGGCGGCACAGCAGACGGCCCTGTCCCCGGGTGTACATGGCAACCTCTTTCGCATAGTCCCGCATGGCCGAGACCGGCGCAGTCCCGGTGAGGACGGCTTCTTCGCCCAGGGTTTCGGGCGGTTCCGTTTCACCGTTCATGCGCTGGATGTCCCCCAGGGCGCGGCCCAGCTGGTTTGCGGGCAGTTCCAGGCGGAAGGCATACCAAGGTTCCAGCAAAACGCTCTCCGCCGACATCAGCCCCTGCCGGATGGCCCGGTAAGTCGCCTGACGGAAGTCGCCGCCCTCGGTGTGTTTTTCGTGGGCGCGGCCCGCCGTCAGGGTGATTTTCAGGTCCGTGACGGGCGAGCCGGTGAGGACGCCCAAATGCGGTTTTTCCAGCACGTGGGTCAGAATCAGACGCTGCCAGCGGCCCTCCAGCTGGTCCTCCGGACAGACGGTTCCAATCCGCAGGCCGCTTCCCCGCGGGCCTGGCTCCAAAAGCAGGTGAACTTCCGCATAATGCCGCAGCGGCTCAAAATGCCCCACGCCCTCCACGGGCGCAGAGATGGTCTCCCGGTAGACGATGCGCCCTGCGCCGAAGGAGGCTTCCAGGCCGAAGCGTTCCCGCAGGCGGCGTTGTAAAATCTCAATCTGCACCTCGCCCATGAGCTGCACCCGGATGGACTGCCCGTTCCAGACAACGTGCAGCTGGGGGTCCTCCTCCTCCATCTGCCGCAGCTGCTGGAGGGCCGTATGCGGGTCCGCGTCCGTCTCCACCTGATACGCCAGGACCGGTTCCAGAACCGGAGATGTCCACGCCGTCTCAAACCCCAGGCCCTGGCCCGGAACCGTGCGGGTCAGGCCCGTCACGGCGCAGACGGTTCCGGCGGGAGCCTCGTCCGCCGGGCGGAATTTCGCGCCGGAGTATATGCGGATCTGGTCGGCCTTTTCCTCCCAGACCGCTTCTTCCGGCGTGCCGGGACGGCGGTTTGTCAGCGGGTCCTTGACCCGCAGCGTGCCGCCGGTGACTTTCAGATAGGTCAGCCGCGCCCCCCGTTCGTCCCGCGCAACCTTGAAAATTCTCGCCCCGAATTCCGCCGGGTAAACCGGCACAGGCGCAAAGCGTTCCAGGCCGTCCAGCAGGGCGTCCACGCCGTCCAGCCGCAGAGCGGAACCAAAAAAGCAGGGAAACAATTTCCGTTCCGCCGCCAGCCTGGACAGCTCTGCGTCCGGGAGAGCGCCGGTTTCCAGGTAGGTCTCCAGGGTTTCCTCGTCACAGACGGCGGCTTCCTCCGCAAGCTCCTCCGGCGGCGCGCCGAAGTCCACGCAGCCGCTGTCGAGCCGCTCCTTCAGTTCCGCCAGCAGAGCCGCCCGGCGGTCTTTCGCCAGGTCCATCTTGTTCACGAACACAAACACCGGAACGTTGTACTGTTCCAGCAGCCTCCAGAGCGTCCGGGTGTGGGCCTGCACGCCGTCGCTGCCGCTGACCACCAGGACGGCGCAGTCCAGCGCCCGCAGCGTCCGCTCGGCCTCGGCGGAGAAATCCACGTGGCCCGGCGTATCCAGCAGCGTGACGGACAAATCCCCGAAGGCGAATTCGGCCTGCTTGGAAAAAATCGTAATGCCCCGCTCCCGTTCGATGGCGTCGGTGTCCAGGAAGGCGTTGCGGTGGTCAACGCGGCCCATCTGCCGGATGGCCCCGCTTTGATAAAGCAGAGCCTCCGACAGCGTGGTTTTTCCCGCGTCCACGTGGGCCAGGACGCCAAGAACCAGCTTCTTCATACGCGTCCCACCCCTCTTTTGCAGCGGCTCACAGCCCCCGCCAGGATTCCGGACGCAGGCGGCTCAAATCGTGCTCCGCCCGGTCGATTTCCGCCAGCATGGCGGTCCGGTCTTTGTTCAGGGTCCCCCGGAGAACCAGGTAGTTGCTGGCGTGATTCATGCGGAACACGCTGCCTGGACTGTCCAGACGCTCCATCATGAGGCGGGTTTCCTCCAGAACCTGGGGCTGGGTCAGAAGCTGGAATTCCCCGGACTGCACCCAGTCATAAAGGGGCGTTTCCCGCTCCACCATCAGCGTCAGCATCCCGATATATTCCGGGTTCATGGCGTTGAAGGCGTCCGCCGTTTCCAGGGCGTGACGCTCCAGCAGCTCCGGCCCGCCCAGCCCCGTGATGGCCGTGACGGAAAGCGCGATTCCGCAGCCGCGGACCTTCTTTCCCATCTCCACGATCTCCGCGGCGGAATGGCCCTTCCGCATTTTGGTCAAAACCGCGTCGCAGCCGGATTCCAGGCCCATATAAACCATGATCAGCCCTTTTTCCCGCAGCGTCCGAAGCTCCTCCTCCGACCGGATACGGATGCTGGAGGGGGACGCGTAGCACGTTACCTGGCGGCACTCGGGGAACAGGTCCCGGATTCGGTCGAGAATGGTATACAGCTCCGCCGCTTTGCGGACCAGCGCGTCCCCGTCGGCCAGGAAAACTTTTTCCACATGGCGGTACACGCCCCGGGCTATCTGAAAGTCTTCCAGGACTTCTTCCAGGGGCCGGAGGGCAAACCGTTTTTCCTTGTACATACTGCAAAACGCGCAGGTGTTGTGACTACACCCATACGTGACCTGGACGATTAAGCTCCGCGCCTCGGAGGGCGGACGGTAAACGCTCCCGTAGTATCTCATACGCCCAGTTTTTCCAAAGCCGACAGTTTCAGGCACAGGCAGAAAATGGCGATGGCCTGTTCCAGCTCCTCCACCGGCGGCAGAGACGGAGCCAGACGGATGTTGCGGTCCTGGGGGTCCTTGCCATAGGGGAAGGTCGCGCCTGCGCCGGTCAGGGTCACGCCCGCCTCGCGGCACAGCTCCCAGGTCCGTTTCGCGGTGCCCGGCATGGCGTTGACGGACACAAAGTATCCGCCCTTGGGCCGCTTCCAGGAGGCAATGTCCAACGGTGCGATTTCTTTTTCCAGCGCGTTCAGCACCGCCCGGAACTTCGGCCCCATGATGGACGCGTGTTTCTTCATCAGCTCCAGGGTGTGGGCCTTATTCTGGAGGTAGAGGACGTGCCGCTGCTGGTTCACCTTGTCAAAGCTGATGACCTGGGGCGTCAGCAGGCCCGTCATATGGGTCATGTTCGCCGCGGAGCAGGCGAAGCAGGAAACGCCCGCGCCGGGAAGCGTCACCTTGGAGGTGGAGGCGAACTCAAACACCATGTCGGGATGGCCCGCGTCCGCGCAGAGGGAGAGGATATCCGGGAAGGGCACATAGTCCCCCTTGAATTCGTGGATGCAGTAGGCGTTGTCCCACATGATGGTAAAATCCGGGGCGGCGGCGTTCAGATTGGCAAAGCGTTGAATGGTGTCTTCGGAATAAATCACGCCGTCCGGGTTGGAATACTTGGGCACGCACCAGATTCCTTTCACCGCCGGGTCCTTCACGGCTTCCTCCACCAGATCCATATCCGGGCCGGTTTCGGTCATGGGAACGGTGATCAGCTCAAAACCGAAGAATTCCGTAATTTTGAAATGCCGGTCATAGCCGGGAGCCGGGCAGAGCCATTTCACGGTTTCCTCCCGGCCCCAGGGGCGGGGGCTGTGGAGCAGGCCGTGGGTATAGGCTTTGGAAATGGTGTCGAACATGAGCTGAAGACTGGCGTTGCCGCCCACAAAAACCTGTTCCGGCTTGCAGTCCAGGATTTCTGCAAACAGTGCCTTCGCAGCGGGCAGACCCGCCATTTCGCCGTAATTCCGCACGTCAATGCCGCCGGATACATAATCCTCCGGCTTCTGCATCAGGCCGAAAATATCGCTCACCAAATCCAGCTGGGCCTTGCCGGGCTTGCCCCGCGCCATGTTCAGCGAAAGTCCCCGGCTTTTCCAGTTCTGGAATTCCTTTTGCAGCGCGGCATATTCGGCGCTGCGTTCCTCTTTGGTCATCTGGGCATAGGGTTTCATTATTCTGCATCCTTTCCATAGTTAATAGTTATTCGGTTTGATGGTCTTCTTCCGCCGGTTCCGGTTCCGGCGGGGGGTCTTCTGTGATTTCCGGCGTCGCCGTCTGGGCGTCCGGTCCGCCGGTTTCGCCGGGAATTTCCCCATCTTCCGGCGCGCCGCCCTCCGCAGGGTCCGCGCTGTTCTCTGCCAGCATCCGCGCCGCCAGGGCCTCCAGTTCTTCCCCGCCAAGGATGAACTCAATCAGTCCCGCCTGTTCCTTGGAGGGGTAGTAAAATACGGCCCAGGGAAGGGTTTCCGTCAATTCCCGCTCCTCCCGGAGCTGGGCCATGGCGGCCTCTACCGTTTCCGTCCCCTCCTCGTCCCAGTACCCCAGGCGGACGGCCAGTTCTTCCCGGCCCTCCTCCAGCGCGGCGTCCAGAAGGCTATACAACGCCTCCGGGCTGGTGGCGTTCACGACGGACTGAATCTGTTCCAGCGTCCGGCGGTAGCTGATCTGGACGGAGGCTTCGTAAAATCCCCGCTGGTTCTGCCGGGACGAGGTGATATATTCCACGGCATACGCCCCCATCGGCGTCTCCTGCTTGATTTCCGCGGCGGCGGCTTCCAGCGTATCGGCAACGGCCAACTCGCTTTCAAAATTATACAGCCGCAGCGTGGCCGTCTCCGTGTGCTGCCCAATGAGAAAGAGCAGGTCGTTCACAATGTCCTGATGGCTCTCCGCCCGCAGGGTCCCGGCGGCCTCGCTCTCCCAGAATTTACTGCTGTGGGGTTCGGCTGTGCTGTAAGTCCGTTCCAGCAGCGGCGAACAGCCCGCCAGAACCCACAGCGACAGAAACAGGCCCAGAATCCGCAAATCCGCCGCCTCCTTCCGGGCGTTTACAGCCCCAAATCCTCGTCCACCAGCAGGATCTCCACATCCGTCCCGGTCATCGGCTCCCAGAGCACCGCCAGCCCCCGGCAGATGCGCTCGGGACTGCGGCAGTCATAGCACCGGTCGCCCGTCACGGCGCAGGGGGTCTTTTTCCCCAGACGCTGGGCATTTTTGGGCGCGGCGATGTTCCGCGCCCGCCAGAGGGCTTCTTCATAGGTGGGGGCGAGCTTGTTCCGCCCGATGACGAAATATACCTTCTCATGGCCGAACAGCGTGGCGGCAATCCGGTTTCCGGCCCCGTCGATGTTGATGATTTCCCCCGTCTCGGCCAGGGCGTTGGCAGAGGTGAGATAGACCGCGCTGGACACCGCCTCCCGGCGGGCCTCGTCCGCGGGCTGCTTCCAGTGCCACGAAATGGTATTGTGCGTTCCCAGGGAGTCATAAAGCCCCAAGGCATCCAAGGTCATAGACCCGCCGAAGCCGACGGTTTTTCCGTCAATGGCCTCGTTGAGATAGGCCGCCGCCTCCTGGGCGGAGGCAAATACGCGGACGGTGAATTTCTGCGCTTCCAGGTTTTTTTGGACCGTTGTGAAATCCATTTTGAGAACCTCCCTTTCTTCATATGCCACCGGCTCAAATCCGGTTTTCCCGATAGCCTGTTTCGATATAGCCGCGGTAAATATTGCTGTCAAACGGCAGATAGAGTCCAATTTCAGCGGGGACAATTTCAAACAGATCCTCTCCGGCGCATTGGATACTGTTGATTTTCGCCGCCGCACTCCGTATTCTGCCGGGAAGCGGCTGGACAAAGCCTTGACTTTTGGGTTTTGGTATCTGCATTTTCTGATAGAATTCCTGAATATCCTGCACAGTAAAACGCTGGATTCCGTAATAATGGAACATCAAGACCAACTCTTCCAGCTGCAAGGGAAAGTCGTAGGTACGAAACGAAGGATTTCCGGTATGGCAGAAATACCGCGCCTCGTCCCAGTTTAATTTTGACCAATCCATCTGCAATCTCCCTTTGTCCGGCGGCCTTTTCTTTCCGCCGGACGTTTTTGACAAAAGAGCCGGAACACGAGGCTTATTCCAGCGTAATCTGGGTTTCCTCCGTGTCCTCCTGCCGCAGCAGCATACCCGTACCAGGCAGCGTCCGGGCACGGTAGCGGCTCTGGTTTGCAATGGGCGTTTCCGACAGGGGCCGCACGGTCTCCAGCGCATATTTCGGTTTCATCGTCAAAACCGCCACGCCTTGGGTGGTGCGGGTGGTTTTCGGCGTCAGGAGCGAGGTGTGGAAAATCAGGCAGCGGGGTTCGGTGGAATATACCGCCAGTTCCTGTTCTTCGTCCACCCGGCACACGGCTTTTAACGGCGATTTGTCGGAATACGCCCCTGTGAGCTTCCGCCGGTTGGAGGCCGTCTGATAGGCTTTGATCTCCACCCGCGCCGCCTTGCCGTTTTCAAAGAAGAAAATCAGTCCGCCGGAGTAATCTCCCGGCAAAACCATATGGACTACGTTCTCCCCCGGGTCCATGCCCAGCTTTGCGGGGAGATAATCGCCCAGAACGCTGGCCTTCGCGTCATCAAACTCGCTGACGCGGGTTTTGTACACCTGACACTTGTCCGTAAAGAACATGATCTCCGCCGCGCTGGTGGTCTCAAAGGTCTGCCGGAGGCCGTCGCCCTCTTTGTATTTCTGTACGCTGCTCATACGCAGGCTCTGGGGCGTGATTTTCTTGAAGTAGCCCTCCCGGGAAAGAAACACGTGGACCGGGAACTGCTCAGGGGGTTCCTCCTCGTCAGGAGCGGGAAGCTCGTGGGCGTAGACGATGGTTGTCCGGCGGGGCTCGCCGTATTTTTTCGCCGTCTGATTCAGTTCGTCCAGAATAATTTTCCGCACCCGGCGGGGGTTTTGCAGGGTGTCTTCCAGGTCGTCGATTTCGTTTTGCAGGGCATCCGTCTCCTGGAGCCGCTTGAGGATGTATTCCTTGTTGATGTTCCGCAGCTTGATTTCCGCCACGTATTCCGCCTGGATCTGATCAATTCCAAAGCCGATCATCAGATTCGGCACTACATCTGCGTCCGATTCGGTCTCCCGGATAATTTGGATGGCTTTGTCAATGTCCAGCAGAATGCGTTTCAGGCCCTTGAGCAGATGCAGCTTGTCTTTCCGCTTCCCCAGAACAAAGTACACCCGCCGTTTGACGGACTCCGTGCGCCAGGCGGTCCACTCCTCCAGAATCTGCCGCACGCCCAGGACCTTGGGCATCCCCTCAATCAGTACGTTGAAGTTGCAGGAAAAGGCGTCCTCCAGCGGCGTTTGACGGAACAGCTTTGCCATCACCTTATCCGGGTCCGCGCCCCGCTTCAGATCAATCGCAAGTTTCAAGCCGGAGAGGTCCGTTTCATCCCGCATATCGGCGATTTCCCGCGCTTTGCCGGATTTGATCAGTTCCGCCACCTTATCCAGAATCGCCTCCGTAGAGGTGGAATAGGGGATTTCATAAATCTCAATCAGATTCTCCGCCTTGACATACCGCCACTTCGCCCGCACCCGGACGCTGCCCCGGCCGGAATTGTAAATCTCCCGGAGGGCGTCGGGGTTGCAGATGAGTTCGCCGCCAGTGGGGAAATCCGGCCCCAGCAAGGTCTCCTGCAAATCGCAGTCCGGGTTTTTGAGAAAGGCCGCCGCAGCGGCGCAGACTTCTTTCAGGTTGAACCCGCAGAACTGGGAGGCCATGCCGACGGCTATGCCGCTGTTTGCGGAAACCAGAATGTTCGGGAAGGTCGTGGGCAGAAGGACCGGTTCCTGCAAGGTGTTGTCATAGTTGTCGGCAAAGTCCACGGTATCGCTGTCAATGTCCCGGAAAAGCTCGTTGCAGATCGGCGTGAGCTTGGCCTCCGTATAACGGGGCGCGGCGCAGGACATATCCCTGGAATAGTGTTTGCCGAAGTTGCCCTTCGAGTCCACAAACGGCGTGAGCAGCGCGCCGTAACCCCGCGAGAGGCGGACCATGGTGTCATAAATCGCGGCGTCACCGTGGGGGTTGAGGCGCATGGTCTGTCCAACGATGTTGGCGGACTTGGTCCGCGCCCCGTTGAGAAGGCCCATCTTGTACATGGTATACAGGAGCTTGCGGTGAGAGGGCTTGAAGCCGTCGATCTCCGGAATGGCCCGGGAGACGATCACCGACATCGCGTAAGGCATATAATTCGTTTCCAGCGTGTCGGTGATGTTCTGCTCCACCACCGCCGCATGAAGGCCCAGGACGTTGGGATGATTGGCCTTGGGTTTTCCGCCCTCCGGCGTCTTCTTCTTTGGCATAGTTCTGATTCCTCTACCATCATTCTATCAAAAATTTTTCTTGCGGGGATAGGGCTTTGGGATATCGGTCCGTTTCAATAAATAATCTACGCTGGTATGGTAAAATCCGGCAAGACTGTCCAGAAGCTCATCCGTCCAGGGCTGCTGCCCGGTTTCCAGATAACTGTACTTCCTCTGCGTTATGCCAATGGCCTCCGCGACCTCACTCTGCGACAAATCATGATCTTCCCTCAGATCCCGTATTCTTGTTTCCATTTTATCACCCTGGAAAAGAATACATTAGATGGATTTTATCTATTTATTTCTAGATAAACTCCGTCTAAAATGGATACAGATCAAACAGGAAGGTGACTGATATGAATAAAACCCCACATAAAGGAATTTGCGTTACCATCACCATGGAAGATTACGAGCGGCTGGTGCGCCTGGCCTGGGATTCCGGACGCACCGTACCAGGATATATGCGGTGGCTGCTGCATGAACATTTGGCCGCTCTGGATAAAGAATTATTGGAAAAAGAGTTATGAAATATCCGCCATTTCCAGATATTTATATCCATTTTCCGCAATATGGTCCTTCCGGCCCTGGAGGTTGTCGCCCAGAAGCAGGTCAAACACCGCCGCCGTCCGCTCCACGTCCTCCGGCATCACCCGGATCAGCCGCCGGGTCTCCGGATTCATCGTCGTCAGCCACATCATGTCCGGGTCATTCTCGCCAAGGCCCTTGGAGCGGTCAATTTTGTACTTCTTCCCCTCCAGCTTTTTCACAATGTCATGTTTCTCTTTGTCGGAATATGCGAACCAGGTCTTTTCCCCGCAGTTGATCTCAAACAGCGGGGTTTCCGCAATATACACATATCCTTCCCGAATCAGCGTCGGGGTGAGGCGGTAGAGCATGGTCAGCACCAGCGTCCGAATCTGAAAGCCGTCCACGTCGCCGTCGGTGCAGATCACCACCTTATTCCACCGCAGGTTCCCCAAATCAAAGGAGGCCATATCCTTCACGTGCTTATTCTGCACCTCCACGCCGCAGCCAAGCACCCGCATCAGATCCATGATAATATCGCTCTTGAAAATCTTGCCGTAATCCGCCTTTAAGCAGTTCAGGATTTTTCCCCGGATGGGCATAATCCCCTGGTACTCGGAATCCCGGGCCAGCTTGACGCTGCCCAGCGCGGAGTCGCCTTCCACGATGTAGATTTCCCGCCGGCCAACCTCTTTTGTCCGGCAGTCTACAAATTTCTGCACCCGGTTTGAAATATCAATATTTCCAGAGAGCTTTTTCTTGATGTTCAAACGGGCTTCTTCCGCCTTTTCCCGGCTTCGTTTGTTCAGCAGAACCTGTCCCGCGATTTTCTCCGCGTCAAAATGATTCTCGATAAAGTAAATTTCCAGATTCGACCGGAGGAATTCCGTCATGGCTTCCTGTACATATTTATTGGTAATCGCCTTTTTGGTCTGGTTCTCATACGAGGTCTGGGTGGAAAAGTTATTGCTCACCAAAACCAGGCAGTCCTCCACATCGGCCCAGGTGATTTTGCTCTCATTTTTCTGGTATTTGCCCTGCTGGCGCAAATACCCGTCAATGGCCGACACAAAGGCCGATTTGGAAGCCTTTTCCGGGCTTCCGCCGTGTTCTAACCAGCTGGAATTGTGGTAATGCTCCACAATATTGACCTTGTTGGAAAAACAGAACGCCGCCGACAGCTTCACCTTGTATTCCGGCTTGTCCGCCCGGTCCCGGCCCTTCTTTTCCGCCTGCCACTCCACCGGCGGCGTCAGCGTGTTTTCCCCCGCCAGCTCCGCCACATAGTCGGCAATGCCGTTTTCATAGCAGAACTGGATCTCCTCAAACTGCCCCGGCTCCGCCTCGTTGCGGAAGTGGAAGGTAATTCCCGCGTTCACCACCGCCTGACGCTTCATAACCCCGGCAAAATAGTCCGCCGGGATCGCAATATCCGTAAAAACGTCCAGGTCCGGAAGCCAATGGGTCCGCGTACCGGTTTTTTTCGCCTGGCTTTTCGGCAGAGGCGTTTTCTCCAGTTCCCCCACAATTTCCCCCCGCTCAAAGCGCAGCCGGTACTCAAACCCATCCCGCCAGACGGTTACGTCCATATACCGGGATGCATATTGCGTAGCGCAGGAGCCAAGGCCGTTGAGTCCCAGGGAATATTCATAGTTGTCGCCGGACGCATTGTCATATTTGCCCCCGGCGTACAGCTCGCAGAAGACCAGTTCCCAGTTGAACCGCTGTTCCTTTTCGTTCCAATCCACCGGGCAGCCCCGGCCCGCATCCTCCACCTCAACGCTGTGATCGGCAAAGCGGGTGACGGTAATGGCCGTTCCGTGGCCCTCCCGCGCCTCGTCGATGGAGTTGGAGAGAATTTCAAAGACGGCGTGTTCGCAGCCGTCCAGGCCGTCGGACCCGAAGATGACGCCGGGCCGCTTCCGCACCCGGTCCGCGCCCTTGAGGGCGGAAATGCTGTCGTTGCCGTAATCCTGTTTTTTTGCCATAGTTCCTCCGAAACCGGCAAAACCCAACATCCGGGACCTGCCGGTCAAATTCTTGTATGATTCGCACATTATAACACAATCGGCGGGCGGGTTCAAGTATTCCAGCGCGAAAGCTCATTTCCCGGCCTTTCCCGTCCAAACCCGCGCTTTTCCGAAAAAAGTTCTTGCGTAAATTTTCCCATAATCCGACCGCTACCCGGACGATCCCTTCCGCCAGCTGGGTTTTTCACATTTTCCACAGAGTTTTCCACACTGTTATGTAAACTGTGGAGACCCGGAAAAAATACCGGCTTTTGCAGCCTCCCTCCCCGCCGCTGAAGCCGCCGTCAAAACCCGGCGGGGACATTTTCCTTTTTTTCGCCGGAAACATTGACAAATCCGCAGGACTGCGTTATGATAATAGAAAATGTGATATCGCATATCACATCACAAGGAGTATTATATGATCTGGAACATTGTCAGCGACAGCAGCTGCGACCTGTGCATGAACGATTTCCCGGAAAGCGGCGTCCATTTTGAAACGGTTCCTCTGCGGCTGCTGGTGGGCGAACGGGAATTCATCGACAACGACGAGCTGGAAACGCCGGAGCTTCTGGCCGCCATGGCGGCGGAAAAGGCGGCCTCCTCCACAGCCTGCCCCTCCCCGGCGGCCTTCGCCAGAGCATTTGAAAAGGGTGAAAAAACCGTCTGCTTTACCATCTCCGCGAACCTCTCCGGCACTTACAACGCCGCGGTTATGGCCCGGGACATGGTGCTGGAAGAACACCCGGAAAAGCAAATCTGCGTCATCGACTCCAAGGCCACCGCAGGCGCAATGGTTCTCCTGATCCGGCGGGCAAAGGAGCTGATGGAGGCCGGCGGCGAATTTGAGGAAATCTGCGCTCACCTGCGCTTGTATCAGGCGGCTCTTAGAACCTGCTTCACCTTGGAAAACTTCGACAACCTGATTAAAAACGGCCGGATGCGGCCCTTGGTGGGCACGCTGCTTCACTCGCTGGGCATCCATGTCGTTGCGGAAGCGACGCCCCAGGGCACGATCCACGTGACGGGCAAAGCCCGCGGCGAGGTAAAAACATTTCAGGTGATCACTGCGCTGATGAAGGAGAGCAAGGACTGCGCAGGCGCGGAAGTCGTCATCTGTCATTGTGAGAATATCAGCGGGGCCATGAAGCTCAAGGACCAGATCCTGAAGGCCCTGCCGGTTAAAAGCGTGGAAATCCTCCCCTGCCGCGGCCTTACCACTTTTTACGCCATGGAAAAGGGCCTGATTATCGGATATTGACTTTAGGGCATCTCCTGAAGAGAGCAAACCGGAAACGGTTTGCTCTCCCTTTTTCCTCCCGGAAAAACGGAGGCCCTCCGCTCTCCCGCCCCCTTGACGGAAGCCCTTGGGTTCGTGTAAAATGAAGGACAACAAACAGAAACTAAAGAGGAACGCTTTATGGCAAATATTTTAGCAAGTGTCGGTGACGGAAGCGTAACCCTGACGGCAGAGGCGGTCAAGCGTCTCCTGGACCGGGGGCAGGGCGACGCCGCCCTTCTTTATCTTGCCCTGCTGCGGCACCATGGCAACACGCCGCCCCGTTCCCTGGCCAGTGAGCTGCGCTGGGAGCGTCTCCGCCTGGAAACTGCGGAAAATGTCCTGCGGGAAATCGGCCTGATCATCCCCCAGGCCGCAGACCTGGAGCCCGCCGATGAAAAACCCGCCTATCAGCGGGAAGACATCATCGAAAAATTGGAACAGAGCGCGGAGTTTCGCGGTCTGACGGCGGAAGTCGAGCGGCGTCTGGGGAAAAAACTAACCACGCCGGACGTGGGCGTTTTATTGGGTCTGTACGATTATCTGGGCCTTCCCGCCGATGTGATCTATCTCCTGGTCTGCCACTGCGCCGAGCGCATTGCCCAGCGTTACGGCGAGGGCCGCCGTCCCACGCTGCGCCAGATCGAGCGGGAAGGCTACTATTGGGCGCGGCACGGCGTCGACAACCAAGCCGCCGCCGCGGAATTCCTCCGCGAATATGCCGAACGGCAAGGCGCGCTGCCGCAATATATGCGGGTCTTGCAGCTGGGCGACCGTCCGCCTGCCGCCTCTGAGGAAAAATATTTGGTCTCCTGGCTGGAAATGGGGTTTCCGCCGGAGGCTGTCGCCATCGCTTACGACAAAACCATTCTCAAATGCCATGAGCTGAAATGGGCATACTGCAACGGCATTCTCAAACGCTGGCACGCCGCCGGAGTACATACTGCCGACGAGATCGAGCAAAAAGAGCGGCCGGCCAATAAGACGGAAAAAGCCGCGCCCTCCAAAGAGGGCAAGGACAGCGCGGACGTTGCCTGGATGCGCAAATATATCAGCCAGCGGGACAAGGGGGTTTAACGTATGGGTTATGACGGTAAAATTTTGCGGCGGGCCTTGCAGCGTTACGACGACGAACGTCAGGAACGGGAAGCGCGGCTTCAGGAACGGCGGCAGAGCATTTTTCGCCGTCAGCCCCGTTTGGCGGAGATTGAGGCAGAACTGCGCGCCACCATGAGCCGCCTCGTTGCAGACGCTCTGCGCCACGGAACCGACCCGCGAAAAGCAATCGCAACGCTGCGGGAGGAGAATTTGGGCTTGCAGGCCGAAAAGCAAATGCTTCTTGCCGGTATGGGACTTCCCCTGGACTGCCTGGAGGAAAAACCGGCCTGTCCTCTCTGCAACGACACCGGGTATCGTAACGGCGGGATGTGCCGCTGTCTCAAACGCTGCTATGCGCGGGAACAGCAGAAGGAGCTTTCCCGTATGCTGGACCTTGGCGCCCAGAGCTTTGAGACCTTTTCGCTGGAATGGTACTCTCCCGACGCAAACCCAAACCTGGGGATTTCTGCGCGGGAAAATATGCAGTGGATTTACCGGACCTGCCGCCGTTTTGCAGAAAACTTTGCGCCGGGATACGGAAGTCTCCTGCTCACCGGCGACCCAGGGCTTGGAAAGACCTTTCTGTCCGCCGCCATTGCCCGGGAGGTCAGCAACGACGGCTGGTCCGTGGTTTACGATACCGCCGGGCACGTGTTTGACCGGTTTGAGTCCCGAAAGTTCGGGCGGGAAGACGGAGAGACCATCGAAGCGGATGTCAGCCGCGTACTCAACTGCGACCTGCTGATTCTGGATGACCTGGGAACCGAGATGGTCACTTCTTACGTTCAAAGCGCGTTGTATGGCATTATAAACGGACGCTTGCTGGAGCATCAGGCCACGATTCTCAGCACCAACCTCAAATTGGAAGAGTTGTCCCACCGTTATTCCGCACAGATCGCCTCGCGAATTGAGGGAGAATATCAGATTCTGCCCTTCTTTGGCGAAGATATCCGAAAATTGAAAAAAGAACGGAGTTAAATACAAAGTTCTGTCCTCGTTTTTGCAAACGGTATAATTGCGTCATAAAAGCGTTTATGACGCGTCAAAAAACGGTGCGGTTTCCGGAAAGTCCCACGTGTGGGAAACAATATTCCGGCAACAATACCCTTTGGGTATCGCAAACCGAAGCAAAAACGAAGGAGGAGCATTTTATGAAACACGCATGGACCGTTTTGGCAGCTTCTCTGCTGTTGGTCTTTGCACTGGCCGCCTGCGGCGGCGGCGACTCCAATACCGGAACTGATGACAATAACGGTGTAAACGACTCGAACAACGCCGGAATGAACGACGGGCAAGCCGGCGCAAACGGCAGCAACGACCCTGCAAACAATCCAAATGACGCTGACCGGAACGAAACCGGACGCGGAGACTCTCTGCTTGACGATGCAGAGGACGCTCTGGACGACGCAGGCGACGCGCTTACCGGCGGCAGTCCGGCCAAGCAGCGTCATACCGGTTTGCTGATTCGCGGCGCATCCTTTGATCAAATGATTCGGAATGGCCGTGTCCACGACCGGGATGGAAACCTGAGCGATTTTGAAAACAGCGTAACACCCGGCGTAATGTTCTAAGCAGTTTATCCAGACAGTAAAAATAGTCAGGCTGTCGAAAGAGCAATTCTGCTTTTTCGACAGCCTGATTCTTTTCTCGTTATGCCCCAAAATTTCTAAGCTTTGACAGCCTGGCGGTTGAAAGAAACGGGCGGGCGCGGAGGCCCGCCGCAAGCACCTATGCGGCAACGGAATTAGACACAAAGACCTGCCCCTGCGACCACCGCAACAACGGCAGCGGGGTTCGGCGCAGAGGCAAGTCGATTTGGGCTTCTCGTTTCACCTCTTCCAGTCCAAAGTTTTCCACCAAGCACTCAAAACGCTCTTTTCTTTTGGACCGTGAACGGCCCGTTTGTCTCCGGCCTAAGAGCCGCCGCGCTGCGGCGGTTGGCCTCCGACACGCGCCTGCGGGCGCAGTCTTTTCTCTCGGAGAGAAAAGAAAATGGGGGTTCGAATTTGGACCAGCTATTGCAAATAGCAATCAAATGCCCGTGCCGCAAGGCGCGGCTAAGGATTCAGCATGACGGAGGCATAAAAAATAGAATCCCGCCAGGAAAAACGGGCGTCGCCGTGAAAGCGTTCCGCAATCGCCCGAACCGAATCCGTTCCAATCCCATAGCCCTCCCGTTTGCACGAACGAAACCGCCCGTTTTCCACCACCGGCCGCCGCCGGCTGCTGTTGTCCACCGTAATCAGCAGCATACTCTCTCCGGTCTGCCGCGCATTCACCCGCACAAACCCGCTCTCCATCTCCGAGGCCGCCTCCAAAGCATTTTCCAGCAGATTCCCCAGCAGCACGCACAACTCCGGCTCCGGAATTACCGCCCGTACCTCCATCTGGAACGAAACCTCAAACTCCACACCCACCTCCTGCGCCTTCTCCGCATAAAACCGCAGCACCGAGTCCACCGCCGGATTCCTGGAAAACGACCCCGCCGCCAGCGGCAGGCTCACTCCATATTCGCTTACATAACATCTCAGCCGCTCCATGTCCCCGCTGTCAATATAACCCTGAATCGCCTGCAAATGCTTTTTCAAATCATGCCGCGCACGGCGCGTCTGTTCGATATTCTGCTTCAGAGCCTCATACTGCGATACTTGCAGCTCCAATTGACTGTTTTCCTGGTGGAGCCTTAAATTTTCTCGGCCCCGCTCCAACAAATCCGCCGCCAGATGTACCGCAAACAAAAATCCCAAATTCACAGCCCACATAAAAACGATGTTCCAAAACGAACGCGCAAACGGAATACAGCCGCCGCCAGAGAAAAGCACATAGTAATTCACCACGCAGAAGGTCGCCGGAAGCGCCCACAAATACCGCCAGAATATCTCGACGTTTCCCGCCGTCACCTGCGGGCGAATTCTGCGGTTCAGCATCCGGCTGTAAAACGGAAACGCCAGCAGCAGGCCCAGCGCGTAAAACCCCGTATGCATCCAGGTATAGGGCCCAACATCCAGCCCCGGCGTGACGGTATTCATCAAAAAATAAGCCGTCTCCGTAGCCAGCGTGGCGAAATTCATCAGAATCAGCAGCACCGCCAGGAGCTTCAGCGGGTTCGCTTTTACCGCCGCCAGGTAAAACGCCAGATACAAGGCCACGGAAAAAACGGTAAGCATCTCCCGAATCCCATACCATAACGCCACCCAAAAAACCAAGCCGTCCATAACCCAGAGCAGCACGGCAACCGCCGCAGTCCACCTAACCGGCATCCGCAGGTTATCCCGGAAGGGCAGCAGGGCCAGAAGCAGCAGCGGAAAAATATTTACCGCCGTATACACGGCCAATTCAGCGATTCCCGGCATAATCCGGCCCTCCCCTCGCCTGCCCATACGAATAATCCAGAAACTGTTCCCGCACCATCCGGTATTTCAGGCGGCTGATGGGAAGCCGCTGTCCATCCCGCAGCAAAAACGAGTCCGGCAACAGCTTTTCCACCGCCGCAAAGTGAACCACCAGCCCTTTCATGCAGTCGCAGAAACCCCGGTGGGCCAACAACAGCGGCGCAAATTCCCCCTGGTTCATCATCGCCCAGGTTTCGCCGCCGTCCAGAAAGTGAATGTGTACCCGGCGGTTTTCATACTCCGTCCAGGCCACTTGCGACAGCGGGAGCTTTTCCGGTCCAAACCGGCCCGGAACCGTCACATAGCGTTCCCGGGCAGCCGGGCCGCAGCGTTCCAGCGCGCGCTTGAGCTTTTCATAGCCGTAGGGCTTCACCAGATACCACGAGGAAGCCACTTCATAGCTCTCAACGGCAAATTCGTCCGTGGCGGTGCTGAAAATCAGGCGGCAGTCCTTGTCCATAGCCCGAATGCGCCGGGCGGTCTCCATGCCGTCCATGCCCGCAAGGAACACATCCAGAAAAATAACGTCCCACTCTCCTGCGGCAAACGTCTTTAGAAACATTTCCCCGTTTTCAAAACACTCCACTATCACCGGCGCAGCGTTTTCCTCTCCCCAGCGGACCAGATAACCGGCCAACTCCTTCCGGTCCTTAGCCGCATCATCTACAATTGCTGTGCGCATACTCCATTCCCTCCGCCGAAAAAAATGCATAATTATTTTTATTCTATCATACATCCAAAATCCAAAGGGATACATTTTGCGCATATTTACGACATCTTGTGACAATATTCCCAAAATCTCCCATTACTCGGGTGAAAAAACAGCCCGTCCATAATCATCGCCGCAAAATATGGTTTACAAAACCGCATCCCAGTGTTACAATAACCGCGGAATCAACCGCCGCCCGGATTCGCCGTGCGGCGCGCTGCAAACCGTTTCAAAGAAAGGATATTGCATGAACGACCTAACCGCACTGCAAAAACGACTCCGGGAACAGCGGCCTGTGGAGTGGAACCAGCTCCCGGATTTCGCCCTTTACATGGACCAGGTCCTCTCCTATATGGACCGGCAGATCCTGCGCTTCGACGGCGACGACGGACTTACCGCCGCCATGGTAAATAACTACACAAAAAGCGGACTCGCCCCCCGGGCCGAGGGAAAAAAATACAGCCGGGAACACCTCGCCTACTTCACGGCGATCTGTATTCTCAAGCGCGTCATGTCCACCCGGGACATGGACCTGCTCATCCGCCAGGAATTGCAAGGGGAACGCGGCATCGCGGACGGCTACGCCGCCTTCTGCGGCAGCCTGGACCAAGCCCTCAACATCACCGCCGGAGAGTTGGAACAGCGGGCCGAAAACGGCCAGCTCTCCGACGCCGGAACCGCCGACGCCGCCATTCACTTCGCGCTCCTGAGCTACGCCGCCGGAGTGGCCAGCAGCCGCTGTGTGGCTCTTCTGCGCCGCAGCGCGGAAAAAAAGGAACCCGGCAAAAAAGACGGCGGTAAAAAGGAACCCGGCAAAAAAGAAAAGGAGCGTGACTGATCATGGCCGCTTATACCATCCTGACCGACAGCTGCTGCGATCTCCCCGCGGAACTGGCCGCGGAACTGGAGCTGGAGGTTCTTCCCTTGCGTCTCGAGATGTCCGGCTCTACCTACCGGAATTATCTGGACGGCCGTGAAATCGGCTTCCAGGAATTTTACAGCCGCATCCGCGGCGGTGAAAACGCCGTTACCTCCGCCGTAAGCGTGGGCGACTTTGAAACGGCTATGCGGGCCGTTCTGGACCGGGGCGAGGATTTGCTGTGCATCTGCTTCTCCTCCGCCCTCTCCGCCACCTATCAATCCGCCTCCATCGCCGCGGACAGTTTGCGGGAGGCGTACCCGGACCGGACGCTTTATGTGGTGGACTCCCTCTGCGCTTCTATGGGGCAGGGGCTTCTCGTGTGGCTCTGCGCCCAGGAAAAACGGAATGGAAAATCCATTCACGAGGTCCGGGATTTTGCTGAGCAGCAAAAGGGCTCCATCTGCCACTGGTTCACCGTGGACGACCTGTATCACCTCAAACGCGGCGGGCGCGTCAGCGCAACCACGGCTTTGTTTGGCACCATGCTTTCCATCAAGCCCGTGCTCCACGTGGACACAGAAGGACGGCTCATTCCCATGGAGAAAGCCCGGGGCCGCAAGGCGTCCCTGACGGCCCTGGTGGACCAGATGGAGGAAACCGCCGTCTCGCCGGGCTATCAGACCGTTTTCATCAGCCATGGCGACTGCCTGGACGATGCGAAATTCGTCGCCTCCGAAATCCGCCGCCGCTTCGGAACCCAAAACATCATCATTGGCTACATCGGTCCCGTCATCGGCAGTCACACCGGCGCGGGCGTCGTGGCCCTGTTCTTCACCGGAAGCAGCCGGTAAGCCCGATGCGGACACGGGCATATTTTGTCCGGCACGCACAGCCGCAATACCGTCATAAGGACGACCGGACCAGGCCGCTTTCGGCAGAGGGGATTTCCGATTCGGAATTAGTGACGAAAGCCTTGAAGGACAAAGTAATTGACGCATTTTATTGCAGTTCCTACAAACGCAGCCCGGACACCATCCGGGGAGCCGCGGCATATTACGGGCTGGACATTTGGACGGACGAACGCCTGCGGGAACGCGAAGCGGGCAAAAGCGGAAATCCATTTCCCATGTTTCAAAAGCGTTGGGCCGGCTTCCGCTATCACGAGGACGGCGGCGAATCCCATTGCGGCGGTTCAGAAGCGGAACATCGCCGCATTACGGAAAATCTTAGCCGGAAACGACGGGAAACGCATGGCGATCAGAACCCACGGCGCCGCCTTATGCTCCATCATCCAGTATTATCAGCCCTCGTTCAGGTACTCGGATTTTCTGCGCGTCATCGACTGGATGCCTTATATGGTGGAATTGGATTTTGAAAACCGGCAGTTTGTCTCCCCTCGCGAGCATCTGCATCTTGAAAAAACATATCCCAAAACCGGAAAGGAGCAGGAAATGCACTGGCTGGAAATACACATTGATACCAACGCCGCTGGGCTGGAGGAAGTACAGGCGTTGCTGTCCGCTCAGGACATCGACGGAATTCAGATCGAGGACGAAACGGACTTCCAAGACTTTCTCGAAAACAACCGGGATTATTGGGACTACGTGGACGAAGACCTGTCCCGGCGCATGGAGGGCCGCTCCCGCGTCACCTTTTACCTGGAATCCAACGAGGCTGGGTTTGCCAAAATGGGACAGGTGCGGATTGCCCTGGACGCGCTGAAAAAACAGCGGTCCGACTGCGGCCCGCTGATCATGTCCCTGGACGACGTGCAGGACGCCGACTGGGAAAACAACTGGAAGCAATATTACAAGCCCATGGAAATTGGCCGCCGTCTCCTCATCATCCCCCAATGGGAACAGGCAGAACCAGGAGAACGCATCCCCCTTTATCTGGACCCCGGCCTGACCTTCGGCACCGGCGCGCACGCCTCTACGCGGCTGTGTCTGGAAACCATGGAGGATTTCATTCGCGGCGGCGAGCGGGTGCTGGACCTGGGCTGCGGCAGCGGAATTCTGTCCATTGCCGCCCTGCGGCTGGGGGCCGCGTCGGCTCTGGCGGTGGACATCGACGACAAATGCCGGGACGCCGCCCGGGACAACGCCGCTCTGAACGATCTTGCGCCCGATGCCTGCCGCGTCCTCACCGGCAATATCCTCACCGACGAAGCCCTGGCGGCGGAGATCGGCGGGGGGTACGACGTAGTATTTGCCAACATCGTAGCGGACGTAATCATTTCGCTGGCCCCCCGCATTCGGGGACTTCTGGCGGAAAACGGCCGTTTCCTCTGCTCCGGCATCATCGAAGGCCGGGCGGATGAAACCGCCGCCGCCCTCTCCGCCAACGGTGTGGAGGTTCTGGAACGCCGGGAGGACAACGGCTGGAACGCCTTTCTATGCAAGTGAAAACCCGTCTGAAACGCAGAGGCCCGGTGGAATTCCACCGGGCCTCGTTTTCTGCGGTCAATCCTTGATCCGGTTCCAGACGGAAATCATACGATGTTCGCCCAGGCTCTCCACCGTGCGGAACTCCATGCCGCCGCTGTGCATCTCCTGGCGCAGCTCCGCCTGGCTCAATCCGCTGTCCAGCAGCTCCGGCGGAATGCAATACAACGCCGTGCCGCTCTCGGAGAGGAAATAGTGGGCCAGTTCCGTCTGGGAGGGCGGCGTTTCCAGCGCGCTCACCCAGAAAAAGGCGTCGCCGTCGATCTGCACCGTACCCTGTTCGATCAAAACATAGTCATCTGTCCCCAATTCCTCCGCCGCCGCGCCGGTCTCCTCCGCAATATACCGGCAGATGTTCGGCCCGAATTGGTTCTCGTAAACGCTGCGGGCATAAGCGGCGTCGAAATCGCTCTCCGTGGATACGCTGCTGTAAAAATTCATCTCGCCGTAGCAGAGAAACACCTCGAATTCCGGCGGGCGGTTCCGATACCACTCCTCGGTTTTCAGCCCTTCCAGACGCTCTCCCAGGGCCGTGATAAATTCTCCCGCCCCCGCCAGCGGCAGCTGAAACAGATACGCGCCGGGCGTCTCCCCAAGATTTCCCTGATAGCCGCCGTTCGCGCTGTCGTAGTCCAAATCCAGCTCCCATTCCTCCGCAAAATCCGTCAGCGATGTCATGACCATGCGGTCCGCATAGTTGGACTGATACCCGAGGGCTCCCCGCTCCAGGTCCCGCTCGCCGTCCTGGTAGGCGAAGAAATATTCGTCCGGACTGTCCGCCGGGGCGTAGACGCAGGCTTTGACAAAATCCGAATCCTGCGGGCCGTCCTCCTCGGAGTACCGGAAGGACTTCTCCGGAAATGGCCGTATCATTTCGCGGCCCAGGTCCTCTGCTAACCATTCCAGGCATTGTTCCTCCCAGGGGACGGAACCAAACTTGGCGGCAATTTCCTTGACGGACCCCACCAGCACGCTCCCCACGCCGACTGCAATGAGAAGCAGCAGCCATGCCGTCGCGGCGACGCGGACCACCTTCTGTCTGGAATCCATCGGCGGACGCTTTTTCCGGCGCAGACGCCAGCGGTCCCTCCGCCCCACGCCCAGGAGCTGATACAGCCGCCGGTATTCCGGCCGTCCCGCGCCCTTTTCAAACCCGTACGCCTCAAAAAACGCCGTTCGGACCTCCGGGGACAAGTCGGGATGCTGTTCCACGAAATCCTCCAGGGCAAAGACAAAATCCAAGTTTCCCCGTGCGTTCCAGAAAACCGGGCTGTTCAAAAAACGCCGCCACACCAGCGGTTCCGCCCCGGAGTCGTACAGCACTTCCACCGCGTGGGCCGCGGTCATCACCGCTTCCCAAGCGTCCGCCTCGTCGCTGGACCGCCGCCGCTGTTCCTCCTCCTGGGCGGCGCGGCGGTCCCGGTTTTTCCGCCGGAGTTCCTCCAGCTTCCGGCGGCGGGCCTCCTGAGCCTCCGCCTCGCCCTCCGCAAACAGGCGGTCGTAGTCCCAATCCTCCGCCGTTTTCTCCGGCTCCGGCCCGTCGGACGGTTCAGCTCTCAACTCCGTATTCGGGTCCGGTTCTTCCCAGGCTGCCTGCGGCGGGTCTGGCGGGGACTCCGGCAACGACCCCCGCGCGCTCTGCCGCGCATGGCGGCACGCCGCCTGATATGCGCTGTGCAGACGCTGGAAGCCCTCTGGGTCCTCCTCCGGGTGGTTGTCCTTCAGAAGCTGGGCGTAGGCCCGACGAATCTCCGTCAGGTCCGCCGCCCCAGACAGGCCCAATTCGCTCCACGGCCAGTTCACAGGTCATCCTCCTCAAACGGCTCTGGCGGCGGAAGGGCCGCATCGCCCATATAAGCCTCCACCTGATCAAAAAACTGGTCGATCTTTTTCGTCGCCTTGGCAATCCTCAGCGTCTCCTGAGTGGACAACTGCTGCTGATACCAGTCCAGCATCCGGCCCACTTCCTCCCGCAGTCCGCCGATGGTCGCGGCATAAAGCCGCTCGCCCCTGGCCAGCATGGCGCGGTATTCCTCCTGCTCGCGGGGATGGAGCTTGAGCTTTGACAGCTCCTGCAAACGAAGCCGGGCCTCCTCGGGGGTCATGTCCTTGTTTTGCAGCACCAGACGTTCCGTCTGCCCCGCCTCGCTGACGGCCTCCACTTCCAGCAGGCCGTTGATGTCGTATGTAAAGCGGATTTTCACCGACTGCTGCCCGCGGGGCGCAGGCGGCACCTTCAGGCGCAGCTGTCCCAGCTGGGTGTTGTCAGCGCAGTAGCGGTTTTCCCCCTGATAAACCCGAATGTCCACCTTTTCCTGTCCGTCGTGGACAGTGTAATAAACCCGCATTTTGCTGGTGGGAAGCACGCTGTTCCGTTCAATGATCGGGGACATGAGGTCCCGGGACGGTTCGCTGATGTTGTAGTTGGACACACCCAGAGTAAAGGGACACACATCGGTTAGAACCAGGGCCTTCAAATCGCCGGCACGGGCCTTGATGCCCGCACAGATACCGGCTCCCAGGGCTATGGCGGTGTCCGGGCGGCTGTCCCGCGCCGGTTCCCGGCCCAAAAACCGGGCGATGTACCGCCGCACCACCGGCATATGGCTGGATCCGCCCACCATCACAAGATCGTCCACCTCCTGGGGGGAGATGCCCGCGTCCAGAAATACGCGCTGAATGGGCGCGGTCATGCGCTGGAACAGCGCGCCGCTTTTCCGAATCAGCCATTCGTTGCTCAACGTGAGCGAGGCGGAGATCACGCCGTCATCCACGGACATTCCCACAATCTCCTGATGGGTAAGGGCCATTTTACAGGTTTCGGCCTGCCGGGTGATCATCTCCTTCTGACGGGCGGTGAGCGACTCGAAATCCAGGCCGCAGTCCTCGCAAAAGCCCCGTGCCACGGCATGGTCAAAGTCTTGCCCGCCCAGGCGGTTGTCCCCGTTGACGGCGGTGACGCTGACTACATTTTCAAACCGCTCCACCAGGGAAACGTCCAGCGTGCCGCCGCCCAGGTCAAACACCAGACACACTTTATCCCGTTCTCCCTCGCTGATATGCCCCGCAACCGCCGCCGCAGACGGCTCATTCACCAACCGTTCCACCTTCAGGCCCGCCAGAGCCGCAGCGCGTTTGGTGGCGGCCCGCTGGGCCTCGGCAAAATACGCCGGGACGCTGACCACGGCCTCCGCAACCGGTTCGCCCAGATACGCCTCCGCATCCTCCCGGAGACGCCGCAGCACCAGGGCGGAAAGCTCCTCCGGCCGGAAGGTTCGCCCGGCAAGGGTATAGGTTTTCTCCGTGCCCATGAAGCGTTTGAAACGAGCGGCGGTACGGTCCGGCGCGGAGATCAGGCGGTCCCGTGCGGCGCGGCCCACCAGAATGGAACCGTCCTCGTCGACGCTGACGGCGCTGGGCGTGAGAAATTCTCCCGCGGCATTCGGGATGAGTTCGCTTTTTCCGTTCCGCCATACGGCGGCAAGGCTGTTGGTCGTTCCAAGGTCAATTCCAATAATCGCCATCCATCGTCCCTCGCTTCTTCCGCCGCCGGTCCGGCGGCCCTGATTTTTTCTTTCACATTATAACGCAGGGAATTCAAAATTTCAACCTTTTGCAACGGCGTCCCCTCCGGGCCGAAGCACCAATCCCAGAGGCGGCGCATAGACTGCGTTACAGCAAAATCAGGGAAGGAGCGGCGCATTATGGAAGAAACCGGACTGCACACGGAACCCTTTGCGGCGGAGCGGGAATGGCAGATTGAGGGAATTCCCGTCCTGTCGGCCTCGATTCTGGTCCCCGACCCAGGGCCGGAGAAAACCGCTCCACGGCGCATCAAACGCTATTACCAGCTTCAATGCCGCGCCTTTCTGCGCTACTGCGAGCGGTGGCTGCTGCCCCAGGCAGAAGCCGAATACCGCCAGGCGCTGGCATCCAGCGCGCCGCTGCCCAGCTTTCACGCGGAATTGCATTATCAGGTTACATACAACGAGGGCGGTCTTTGGAGCCTCTACACCCAGTCCCGGGAATTTACGGGGTCCGGCCTGCCCCTGGTTACGCGGCGGGGCGACACCTGGGATCTGGCGGCGGGATATCCGGCGCCGCTGTCCAGCTTTTTCCCCAAGGGTTCCGCCTGGCGAAAAAAGCTCCTGTCCCTTGCCTCGGAGGAAATCCAACGCCGCGAACGGGCCGGCGCGGGCCGGTTCCACGAAAACTGGCGGCGGGAGCTGCGGCGGCGGTTCAATTCTCAAAATTACTACCTCACGTCGGAAGGTCTGGCCTTTTTCTTTCCCATGTACGCCCTGGGGCCGGCCTCGGAGGGGATTCCCACCTTTCTCGTTCCCTACGGCGAAACGCTGCACACAAAAAAAGAAGCGGCTGATTGAATTTCAGCCGCTTCCTTACAGCGTTTGGATGGATTGTACGCCGGGGATTTTTTTCAGACGTTCCAAGAGATGTTCTTCTAAAAAGCCCTTGTCCAGCCGCAGGGCAAACATCGCGCTCCGGGTGCAGCCGGGTTCGGAATTGACAATGCTCATATTCAAAATTTTCAAATCCAGCTCCCGGTACAGGTGCAAAACCGCCTCAAGGCACTCGCTGCCGTTGTACTCCACAAACAGGCTGATTTCCGGCGACGCTCGCAGCATCCGGTATTCCAGGCGGGAGAACAGCAGCTCCGCCGTCAGAATCAAAACGGTCGCCAGCAGGCCGCCCTCATAAAAGCCGCCGCCCAGCGCGAGGCCCACAATCGCAGACGCCCAAAGCCCCGCCGCAGTCGTCAGACCCTTGACCCGCTGGCGGCTTGTCACCATGATCGTCCCTGCGCCGATGAAGCCGATGCCCGCCACCACCTGCGCCCCTAAGCGCGCCATGTCGGTATAAAGGCCCATGTAGAGATACAGATATTGGCTGGTAAGCGTGGTCATCGCAGCGCCCATACAGATCAGGATATGGGTCCGGAAGCCCGCAGGGCGGCGTTTGAAGGCCCGCTCCAGCCCGATCAGGCCGCCGCAGGCCATGGCAAGCAGAAGCCGCAGGGCGGCGGACAGCAGTGTGACGCCCCGCAGGCCGTCAAGCACAGACAGCATTACTCTTTCTCCCTTCTGAATTCATACGTTGTGGATGACGTATACGCTCTCCATCTCGGAAACCGCCGCCAGCACCTTGGCGTGCTGGCCCCGGCGGTCCAGGCGGACGGAAAAAACCGCGCTGGGATGCTGGGTTGGATTTCCATGGTCCAGCTCCACGTCATAGATGGACGCGCCCTGGTTTTTGATTTGATGGATGATCTCCCCAACCTGGTCCAGGGAGTGAAATTCCACAAACAGGTTTATATCCCGTGAATTTTCCAACATACGGCGTTCAATGCGGGGCAGGAGATGTACCACCAGATTCATAAACACAAACGCCAGAAGCACCGCCTCGTAAAACCCCGCCCCCACCGCCAGGCCCATACAGGCGGATGTCCAAAGGCCGGCGGCGGTCGTCAGGCCCTTCACCTGCTGGCGGCCTGTGAGAATGATCGTGCCTGCGCCCAAAAAGCCTACGCCGTTGATGACCTGCGCGCCGAAGCGGCTCACGTCGGTCCTCATACCAATTGCGGCGGCGGTGCCCGCCCAGGGGCCGGACAGCATAGCGGCTTCGTACTGTCCTAAAATCATGGTCAGCGCTGCGCCCATGCATACCAGCATATAGGTCCGAAAGCCCGCCGGGCGGCGTTTTCGCGCCCGTTCCAGGCCCAGCATTCCGCCGCATAAAACCGCCAGACTCAGCCGCAGTGTGACGGATGCCAGATTGAACTGGCGCAGCCAGTCCAGGCAGGTCAGCATGACGAACCCTCCTTTTTATGTTTCTTTCAAATCGTATGTTTACGCAATTCTATCGGGTACGGGAAACCGAATTGCAGTTTATGTCTCAGCCTATTCCGCCGGTGCGAATGACATTCCAATACAGCCACAGACCGAAAGGAATGAGGATTTGCAGGACCAGGATCAGCGGTATGCCCAGCCGGAACAATTTGTGTAAGGTTTTGTGATGCCAGACTCTCATGCCAATCAGCGCGCCAACGCTGCCGCCAAGGATGGAAAGGGTGAGCAAGGTTTTTTCCGGCACCCGCCGGACGGATTCCTTTTTCATTTTCCGTTTGGCTTGCAGTTTGTCAAATCCGAAGATGAAAAAGGTAATTAGGTTGATAAGAAGCAGCCAGCCAAACAGCCAAAACCATGGAGAACCGATTATGGTAAAGATAAAATCATTTTCAGCCTCTGGCGCATAGAACGTTAAGCAGCGCATAAGATACCTCTTATTAAGTATTGAATTGCAGATTTCAAGCACAACGGTCAGCCCGCTTCTACAACCACCGCAGCAGCGGCAGCGGGGTTCGGCGCAGAGGCAAGTCGATTTGGACTTCTCGTTTATAGAAGTATCAAGCCAAAGTCTTGCACCGCACCTGGCAGACGCTCTTTTCTTTTGGACCGTGAACGGCCCGTTTGTCTCCGGCCCAAGAGCCGCCGCAACGCGGCGGTTGGCCTCCGACACGCGCCTGCGGGCGCAGTCTTTTCTCTCGCCAGAGAAAAGAAATTGGAGGGTTCAAATTTGGACCAGCCATTGCGAATGGCTATTTTTTCAACATCTCGCTGAATGCTCTCAGCTCCTCTTTGGTTTCCTCTGAAAGACGGTTGTATTCCCTATTCTGAACCGCACCTTCCAATGCATATAAATGCACCAAACAAACCTCCGGATAACATAACTTCAGCTGAAAAAACGCCTGCCTGGAACCAGCCTCTCTTAGTTTTTCCGCAGAGTCTATCCCTACCGCCGTCAGCTTCCGCTCCATCTCTTTCCCGATGTTCATCATCGATGTCAGCTCCACAGCGTTTCCTCCTCCAAAGCCCAAAATGGACCGGCTGAAATACCAGCCGGTCCATTTTATCATACCGTTCACTTTTTGGCAAGCGCAGCAAGCTCTGCGGCGGTCTTTGCCGCAAGGCGGGCATTGTGAAACACCAACTGAATATTGCTCGCCAGAGAATCGCCGCCCGTCAAATCCTTAATTTTCGCCAGCAGGAACGGCGTCGTATCCTTCCCATGAATACCAAGGGTCTTCGCCTCCGAAACCGCTTCGTCAATCGCCTTGTTAATCACGTCCGCGTCCATGGAATACTCCTCCGGAATCGGATTCGCAACCAGCATACCGCCGCCCAGGCCCATGTCCTGCTTGACATAAAACGTCTTTGCCAACGCTTCCGGACTGTCAATCCGATAATCTACCCGAAAACCGCTCTTGCGGGTATAGAACGCAGGCAGTTCCTCCGTCTCATACCCAATCACCGGCACGCCGTGGGTTTCCAGATATTCCAGCGTCAATCCCAGATCCAAAATCGATTTCGCGCCCGCGCATACCACCATCACAGGCGTCCGCGCCAATTCCTCCAAGTCCGCAGAGATATCCATGGTGGTCTCGGCGCCCCGGTGAACGCCGCCCACACCGCCGGTGGCAAACACCGAAATCCCCGCCAGATGCGCAATAATCATGGTCGTAGCAACCGTAGTCGCACCATCCCGGCCCTCGGCCACCAAAACCGGCAGATCCCGGCGGCTCGCCTTGGCGACGGAAGTCCCGGCTTTGCCCAGATAGTCAATTTCTTCCTTGGAAAGACCAGCCTTCAAGCGGCCGCCCAGCACGGCAATCGTTGCGGGAACCGCTCCGTTTTCCCGGATAATCCCCTCCACCTGCAAAGCCGTCTCTACATTCTGCGGATAGGGCATACCATGGGAGATAATCGTGGACTCCAGGGCAACTACAGGCTTGCCTGCCGCAAGAGCCTCCTGTACTTCCGGCGCAATGTCAAGATACTTGTTCATCATAAAAACCTCCAAAATTTATTTCAGGCGTTTTACCAGCAATTCTTCATTCAGGGCCGGGTTGATGGTCTCCGCCCCCTCCATGGCAATCGCCGACGCCGCCAGTCCTGCTCTTGCAGTGTCCTCCAAGTCTGTGCCCCGAAGATAGGCCCAGGCAATCGCCGCCATGAAAGCGTCTCCGCAGCCCGTTGTATTGACCGCCTTGGCCGGCAGCACCGGCAAATGGCACGCGCCATCCTGTCCAGCGGCATACACGCCCTCGCCCCCCAGGGAAATGAACACCCGCCTCAAACCCGTTTTCAAAAGTTCTTTTGCGGCGCGGCGGAGGCTGTCCTCGTCCGTAATGGGAATGCCGGAGAGGAGTTCCGCTTCCAAACGGTTGGGTTTCAGCGTGTGGAGCCGCCCCAGAATCGGCCGCAGCTTTTCGGCCTTCGCCGTAGAAACCGGATCGGCAAATATGGGAGCGGTCACGTTCTCCGCAAGCCACGCCAGGCTTTCCGCCGGAAGGTTGGTATCCACCACCAGCACCTGGCTGCTGTTGAACAATTTCAGCCGCTGGGACAGCGCCTGCGGCGTCAAGTGGCGGTAAATGTCCATATCACTTACCGCTAGGGCCATATCGCCGTCCGCGTCGTTGATAAACAGATATGTGGAAGTTCGTCCGCCGGGAATGATGGGAGATTCGGAGATATCAATTCCCAGCTCACCGCAGGAAGCCGCCAGCTTTTGCGCGTTCAAATCGTCGCCGAACGCAGTGACCAGCCGCACATCCAATCCCAGCAGGCTCATATTATGCGCAATATTTCGCCCCACGCCTCCCAGAGAGGTCTGAACGGTTCCGGGGTTGGAGTCCCGGGAGACCAGCGTCTTCGCCGGACGCCCGCCAATATCCACATTCACGCCTCCCGCCACCGTGACATACGGCGTTGTTTGAAGGATGTATCCTTTTCCGGTGATATAGCCCTTTTTCATGAGATTGGAAATGTGGACTGCTACGGAGGAGCGGGTGACGCCGGCCTTTTCCGCCAGCTCCCGCTGGGAGATGAGGGGATTTTCCTCAATCCAGTTCAACAGCTGCCGTTCCCGTTTTGTCATATCGGCCTCCTGTTAAGCAAAAGTTTATTTCTTTAAGCTATTGCTTATTTTATCAGTTATCCCACCGTTTGTCAAGAGCTTTTGCACAAAAAAAGAGGGTTCGGAAGCTGAAGAATTTTTGAAAATGGTCTTTACAAATGCAAAAAATGTGGTATAATGGCTATTGTTGCTGGCAGGGGAATGCTTTCAAGCAAGAGAATATGGGCCTGTAGCTCAGTTGGGAGAGCGTTCGGTTCGCATCCGAGAGGTCGAGAGTTCGAATCTCTTCAGGTCCACCAAAAGCAGACTTGTAATTTACAGGTCTGCTTTTTTATTCTGTAACATATTTTTTGCGGCGGATCACTTTTGTCATCGCTTGTCCAGTTGGCGTCCATAAGGAATCGAGCCGCCGGTACAACATCTGCTTTCCGTACGTTGTTCCAGTTTTATTTTCGTCCATACAGCGGTTTTGTACTCGTTGCATAATCCCCAATTTTTATGCTTGACAAATCATGAGTTGGCTGTTTATCCTAACCTTCACGCAAAACACCCCTGCTAAAAAGCAGGGGTGTTTTGTTTTCCGCAGCTCAGCCTAACAAGCATCGCTTTGCGCACCATTTTCTTTTGCGCTCCGGCGGCCGCACCTTTCTCTAAGGTGGCTGCCGCGTTTTGTTCAGGAGCTTTCGTCCCGGCGGCCTTTTGACGGAAGAACGTCCAAAGGCGTGTCAGGATTCACATCAGGATTTACATCAGAATCCGCGTCAGGATTCACGGCCTCCGGCTCCTGGACCGTTACTGTGAAGGAGACGGTTGTTTGGGGCAGGCTGGCCAGCTGCTGCTGTCCATAAAGATAGCTCGGGGCCTTGATACTCAGCAAACCGGTAACCACAGTGGTTCCGGGCGTTTTTGCCTCCACCCGGCAGCGCAGCGGATCGTCTGCGTCCCTCGTCACGGAGGCTATGCGGGAATCGGCCGCATACCAATACGCGGAACTTAGCGCAACACCGTCGTGCAGCTCCAAATCCGTCACCCCGCGGAGAACGCTGCCGCCCACATCCAGCACGGCTTCCTCCAGGGAGTAGGTCCAGTCCATGGCGTTCTGAATATTCAGCCAGACAGCGTACTGATGGCCGGACGGATCATATTTTGTATAGGCTTGCAAAACCACCCTGCCGGGTTTCAGCGTTGTAAACCGTCCGTCCTTATCCATACTGGCGGTAAACGGATCACTGCTGTTGAAGGTCAATCCATCCGGAAGATCCGGAAAGTAGTCCTGAAAGCGGCCGGTATACCCGTAGCCGGAGCAGAAGCCGAACTGCTCCACTTCCATAACCTCTGTATCCGTAATATAATAGCCCACTATGACAGGGATGGAAAATTCATCTTTCATGGTCTTGTATCCCTCTGGAGTACCAATCATAAAGGTGGCAACCCCATTCAGAGCGGCTTTTCCCGGCTTGAGCGCTTTGTACGAACAGGCGCCCGAGCCCCCTGCGATCACGGTGAGAATCTCCGGGTCGCTGCTGGTCCATTGGACATTCGTCAGCCTGCCGCTGGCGGATAACTCGTAATTGGGCGCAAAGGCACTGTGGCTGCTCTCCTCCAGCCAAGCTTCCTCCTCTTTTATGGTACGCACACAATCAAGCCGGTCCTCCACATGGAGCGTGAGGGCATACCGGCGCGCCGGTTCCTCTGTGCTGGTGGCCGTCAGCACCACCGTTCCCGCCGAAACGGTGGTAAAAGATCCCCACTCGCTGATGCACGCCACCGCAGGATCAGAGGAGAGATAAGTCATCCCATCCTTCGGAATCTCCTCGTCCCAAAAGTTCTTGAAGAAACCGGCATAACCATAGCCGGAGCATTTGCCAAACTGCTCCACCTCCTTGCGAACCGTGGGAATATCATCCTCCGGCGGCTCGTTTACCTGAACCTGGAATGAGAAGGTCGTCTCCATGCGCTTGAAGTCGTCATAGGTAAGCACCTCGAAGGCGATCTTACCCGTAACCTCCACCGTACCTTGAGAACGGCCAATAATCTCAAAGCGGATCGTGTCCTCCGGTATTTCGTCCTGAGGGTGGTATTCGATATCCGCTATATTACGGTCCGCGCTGTTTATGGAGAGGAAGCTTATGTTGGCTCCGTTGGATGTTTGGAGCGTATATTTGACCTCATGCTCCTGCCGTTCCCCCACGCAAAGGGTCACGTCGTCCACGGCGTATTCCCACGCAAACGCGTCCTCCACCTGAACCTCCAAAACATAATGCTCGTTCGGCTTGAGGGGATCATAAGCGATCAGCTTAGCCGTTCCGGGAGCCAACGCGCTGAAGGAGCCGCTCTCCTGCGTGATGTACACGACAGCAGGATTGGAGGAGGTAAACCGCAGAACATTGGGCAGGTCTCCCTGCCATACGCGGAAAAAATGCTCATTGCTGCCATATCGGACACTCCGCGTCTGGCTCTCGATCACCGTCGCCTCGGGCGGCTTCTCCTCAAGAACGGTCACTTTGACCACAGCGGCTTTCACCCAAGGGTCGTTCTCTGTCCAGCGGGTGTAATACCGGACCGTCGTAGTACCAGCATTAACGGCCCGCAGCTGCACGTTTTCACTCGCTTCTACCGTATTGGGGTCATCGCTCACGGCCTTGACGTAGAAATTCCCCGGCTGGAAGGGGGGTTTATACTCAACGCTGCCCTTGATCAAGGTGTGACGGAAATAGGCGACGCCGAGTATCGTATTTTCATAAACGCCCCAGTTATAGTCTGGCGTAACCGGCTTCTCGGGCGATACCGTCACGTGGGCAATTACCTCCAGCTCAAAGGGACCTTCCGGGTTTCTGCTGAGGTAATAGCGCACTTCGCTGCTCCCAGGCGCGACTCCATAAATATAAGCGGCGCGGTAGCTCACCCGGCTCTCGTCGGAAACCTCTATCCGGATATAGCAGTTATTTTTAATGGGATAGGCCACCCAGCTTTCCCTGTCTGCGGTTAAGTACACATCAAACTCATGGATGCCGTCCGCGTTTATCCCTAAATAATTGCCGAAGTTTCGATTTGGCTGGTAGTCATTCGTAACCGGCGGAACCGGCACCGGCGGGATTGGGTCCGGTGGAATTGGTTCTGGCGGAACCGGCTCCGGAGGGGTCGGCTCTGGCGGCTCAGGAGGAATCGGCGTAGGGTCCGTATCATCGTCATCGTCATCATCGTCGTCGTCATCCGTATTCGGAGGAGGCGCAGGGGCTGTCTCATCTGTATCTTCTGTGTCCGGAGGAGGCGCGGGGTCCGTATCGGTATCCTCCGGAGGGGGCAGAGGGTTTGTACCGGTGCCCAGAGGAAGCCCGGTGTCTGTACTGACATCCGGCTCAATCCCAGCTTCCGGCACGGGATTTTCTTCCGGCGGAGGCGTAGGAGCGGATTCGCCGCCTGCGCCCTCCGGCAGCTCCTCCACAGGCAGAGGAACTGGGGTATGGACTGCCGTCGGTTCCTGTCTTTGGGGGACAGGCTCGTCTGCGGAAGGAACCGGCTCCGGATCGTGCTCCAGCGTCTCCGGTTCCGCCGGCATCGGAAGCCTCTCCACCACCTGCGGCGGCTCCGCCTCCTGGACGTTATCCGGCGGGCGTACCGGATGGAGCAGAAGCATACCGCCCACACCTCCGGCCAGCAGCAGTCCCGCCACGGCGATTATGCCCTTGTGAAGAAGGGCCGCCGCCGCGCCTCCGGCGGAGGAAACCGCCGCGCCCGCGGCTCCAGCTGCGCCCGCGGCCAGAATCGCCTCTTGAATCCGCAGCACAACGACGGGCGGCAGACGGCACTCCTCCGCTTCCTTTTGCAGGAAATACCGGAGGTATGGCAGAGGCGTGAAGGAGTAGAGGGTGAAGCCCTTCGCTATCCAGCGGTCCACGCCCGCCTTGATGGCCTTTCGGGCGTAGCTGAGGCGGCTTTTCACCGTGTTCTCCGGAACGTCTATGGCCTCGGCGATGTCCTTCACCGAAAGCTCGTCGTAGTAATACATCAATATGCACAGTCTCTGCGCCGGCGGAAGCTCGTCCACCAGATCCCGGATTATTTTGCGGTTTTCATTGGTATCAATGATCTTTTCCGGTATCTGCTGGTCATCCAAATTCTCAAAGAAATGATCTTCGCCGATCTCATTTATGGTAATTTCCCGATGTTCCCGGGTGTAAGTTTTCATGCAGGTCCGGATGATAATCCGGTTGAGCCAGGAATTGAAGGCCGCGGGGTTCTTCAAACGATCCAGCCCCTGAAAAACCGCCATCAGAACATCCTGAGCGGCGTCCTGAGCGGCGGTTTCATTTCGCAGAGTCTTGACGCAGTAATAATACACCTTGTCCTGAATCTCTTCAATCAATTCTTCCATGGCCTGGCGGTTGCCTGCCAGATATTGGGCGGCTAATTCTCCGGCACGGTTTGCTTGAAGCTCCATCCTTTTCACTTCCCTCATAGAAGTCACTCAACCGCCCATGTTCTTTAGCGGATGGGCGGTATTGGATTGATATCTATTTTTTAGAATATCACATCTGCCGGCAAAGTGCAACGTTCTTTTCCTTAATTCCATAAAACCCCTCTAAATACGCGCTCCCTGAAAAGGCTGAACTGTCTGCGGTTTCCCCGACCGGACGCAGTCGTTTCACTTAGCTGCCATATCCGTCCAGGGGAACGGGGCGGCAGGGAACAGCGGAGGGGATTTCTGCGCCGGGACGCAGATGAGGGCTGTCCAACGTTCCGATAATATGGTATGATACAAAGAAAAAAGGAGTCTGATCTATGATTCAGGAAATTATGCAGAATGAAGCCTTTCTTTCCCAAAAGTCCGAACCGGCCGGCCCGGAAGATTTGCCCGCGGCTCAGGACCTGCTGGATACCCTGGCCGCTCACAAAGACGGCTGCGTAGGTATGGCGGCCAATATGATCGGCGTCCGCAAACGGATCATCGCCTTTGACAGCGAGGGCCGCTATATGGTGATGTTCAATCCGGAAATCGTCAAAAAGTCCGGGCCTTACGAGGCGGAGGAAGGCTGTCTCTCCCTTACCGGCATCCGAAAAGCAAAACGCTGGCAGTCCATCAAAGTACGATACCAAAACGAAAAGCTCCAAACCCGCCTCAAGACCTTCACGGGCTGGACGGCGCAGATTATTCAGCACGAGATTGACCACTGCGAAGGAATTTTGATTTAAGATGTCATCTGCTCCGGCAAAAGGCATTGCAAAATTTTCCGGTCCGCGTTACAATGCAGACACCCAAATAATTCAATATGGAGATCAAAAACAATGGAACAGCAAGAAACGTTACTTCAATATTTTGAGTGGTATCTTCCCGCCGGAGGCGGGCACTGGCGGCAGACGGCGGCAGACGCTGCCCACCTGGCCGCCCTGGGCTTTACCGGCGTATGGCTCCCGCCTGCCTACAAAGGCCATCAGGGCTTGGCGGACGTAGGCTACGGCGTCTATGATCTTTACGACCTGGGGGAGTTTGACCAGAAGGGAACCGTCCCTACCAAATACGGTCTTCGGGAGGAGTACCTGGCCGCCATTCGCGCGCTCCAGGCCAACGGCGTCAAGGTTTACGCGGATATCGTCCTCAACCACCGCATGGGCGCAGACGAATCCGAGGAGGTCTATGCGCAAAAGTCCGCCGGAAACGACCGGAACCGGGAGATTTCCTCTCCCGCGCCCATTACCGCCTGGACCCGTTTCACCTTCCCCGGACGTGCGGGCAAATATTCAGACTTTCAGTGGGATTGGACTTGCTTCGACGGGGTGGATTGGGACGATAAGCGCGACAGTACAGCAATCTATCAATTTGAGGGCAAGGATTGGGACCGTCAGGTTGACTGCGAGAACGGCAATTATGACTACCTGATGGGGGCGGACCTGGACATGAGCGCGCCCAAGGTCATTGAGGAGCTGGACCGCTGGGGAAAGTGGTATCTGGAAACCACCGGCGTGGACGGTTTCCGGCTGGACGCTGTGAAGCATATCCGCGCCTCCTATTTCACCCACTGGCTCCAAGCCCTCCGCCGCTCGTCTGGAAAACCCCTTCCGGCGATGGGAGAATATTGGAAAAACGACCTGGGCGCCCTTACATACTATCTGGACCAGTGCGGACAGGTCATGCGCCTGTTTGACGTGCCCCTTCACTTCCAGTTCCACCGTCTCTCCACCGCAAACGGCAGTATGGACCTGCGGGACCTGTTTCGGGGAACCCTGACGGCGGCCCGCCCGGACCAGGCCGTTTCCTTTGTGGACAACCACGACACCCAGCCCGGACAGGCCCTTCAGTCTTGGGTTGCGGACTGGTGCAAGCCCTTGGCCTACGCCTGTATTTTGCTGCGCCGGGAGGGCATTCCCTGCGTATTTTACGGGGATTTGTACGGGATTCCTCATAGCAGCGTCCCGCCGGTGGAGGCTCTGCCCAAACTGCTCCTGGCCCGGAAATTCTGCGCCCACGGCCAACAGACGGACTATCTGGACGACCCTGCCACCATCGGCTGGGTGCGGCGGGGAACGGACTCCGCAATGGCGGTGGCGCTCACCGACGGCCCCGGCAGCAGCAAACGGATGTGTACCGGCGCGGAAATGTCCGGCGCGGTCTTTGTGGATTTGCTGGGCGGACGGAACGACCGCATTTTGATTCCCGAAAACGGCACGGCGGATTTCCCCGTCAACGGCGGCTCTGTAGCGGTATGGGTTCCCGAGAGCATGGCGGAACAAATCCGGCAGGCCCTGAAATCAGAAGCCTTGCCGGAAGCTCCTCTCTCCTCAATTTAACCGCCGCCCCTTGGAAGTTCCCTTCCAAGGGGCTTTTTGCTGCGGAAACCTCTTTGCCTACGTTTGGACGGTTTGTAAACTTTTTTACCCTCCTTGACTTAAATACGAATTCGTACTATACTGCCTGATGTACGAATTCGTATTTTATTTTCAGGGGGGATTTCAGCATGGATGAAACGCGCAGTTCTGTGCGGAGAATTATAAAAGCCGTTTGTATTCTGGACGGGGCCTATGACCGGTTTTCCAGGGAATTGGGGATCAAGGGAAACCTCTTATGGCTCCTCTACGCCCTGGACGACGGAAATTTTCACTCTCAGAAGCAAATCTGCGAGGACTGGTTTTTCCACAAAACCACCATCAACACATTAATCAAACAATGCCAGGCCGAAGGATACGTCACCCTGCGCGCCATTCCGGGCCAAAAACGGGAACTGCATATCCAGCTGACCGATGCCGGAAGGCGTTATGTGCGCCAGATGCTGAAAAGCGTCTACGAGGCGGAGGACGCCGCTCTGCAAACAACCTTGCAGACCTGTCCGCCGGAATTTATCGCGCACCTGGAAACCTTTGTCAAACATCTCAAGGAAACCTTTACCAATTACACAACCAAGGAGGAGCAAACGTAATTCTATGGCAAGAATCCATTTATCGGAACATTTTTCCTACGGAAAGCTGACCTGTTTTGTGTTCCCTTCCATCATAATGATGATTTTCACGTCCATTTACAGCGTGGTAGACGGCCTGTTCGTATCCAACTTTGTCGGAAAAACCGCCTTTGCCGCCGTCAATCTGACGGCTCCGGTCTCCATGGTTTTAGCCGCCGCGGGGTTCATGATCGGAACCGGCGGTTCTGCCTTGATCGGCAAAACCCTGGGCGAAGGAAAGAGGGACGCGGCAAACCGTTATTTCTCCATGCTGATCGCCTCCGTCGTCCTTGGCGGCGTCGTTTTGACGGCGGTTGGGTTTGCGGTTCTCCGTCCGGCGGTTCTTCTGCTGGGCGCAGAGGGGCAGCTGCTGAAAGACTCCATCCTATATGGCCGGATTATCCTGGCCGCACAAACTTTTTTCATGCTGCAAACGACGTTTCAAAGCTTTTTCGTCACGGCGGAAAAGCCAACGCTGGGACTTGCGGTCACGGTTCTCTCCGGCCTTACCAACATGGCTCTGGACGCATTGTTTGTGGCCGTCTTTCACTGGGGCCTGGCGGGAGCCGCCTTCGCCACGGCAGTCAGCCAGGTTGCCGGGGCCTTGATTCCAATTTTTTATTTTGCAGTTCCAAACGACAGCCTGCTTCGTCTGACCCGGAAAACGAAACTCTATCCCAAAGTACTCTGGAGCGCCTGCGCCAACGGCTCGTCCGAGATGGTGAGCAACCTTGCCAGTTCCCTGGTGGCTCTGCTTTATAATTATCAGCTCATGCGGCTTTTAGGCGAAAACGGCGTGGCCGCTTACGGCGTGATCATGTACGCCGGTTTTATCTTTGCGGCAATTAATATGGGGTATACGATTGGAATTTCCCCGGTAATCAGTTTCCACTATGGCGCGAATAACCGCGGGGAGCTGAAAAACCTGTTTCAAAAAAGTCTCTTGCTGGTGAGCGGCGGCGGAATCGTCATGTTCCTGGCGGCCGAGACAGCCGCGCGCCCCATGGCCCGCCTGTTTGTGGGCTACGACATGGAGCTGCTGGAGCTTACCGTACACGCCGCTCATATCTTTGCCTTTGCGTTCCTGCTCAACGGCGTGAATACCTTTGCCTCCGCCTTCTTTACCGCGCTGAATGACGGTGTGGTTTCCGCCGTTCTCTCTTTCCTGCGGACGTTTTTGTTTGAAATGATCTGCATTTTGTGTCTGCCTCTGATTTGGGGCACCGACGGCTTGTGGTCCGCCATGACGGCGGCGGAAGCCGCCAGCCTTTTGGTAACGGTCTATTTCCTTCTCCGCAAACGAACCGTTTATCACTACGCCTGACGCGTTCTCTGCCGCGGTTGCCGCCGGCAAATAAGGGCAGGAATAAAACCGGCCTGATGAACCAAGCTAGGGACAAGAAAGGAGCGCGATGCCGGAATGAAATCCATTTTGATCAAGGACACCACCCGGGAAGAACGGGAGAAGATTGTCGCCCAGGCTCTGGCGGCCTGCGGCGGCGCGTGCGATTATTGCAGCGGCTGCGACAACCGCGGCGGCGGCCGGGTGGATGAAATTTACCGCCCCTATATTGAGGGCCGAAAGGAAATTGCGGAGATCAACGCGGAATTTTCCAAGGGACTCGTCCGGGGCTGAAGGCGAGAGGCTATGGGCCTCTCGCCCTCCCGGCGGGGGAATTTGAGGAGTCCGGAAAAAAAGGAAAATTTTTTGCTGAAAAGTATTGACAGCGCGGGGAAGTTTGAGTATAATAATCCTTGCCGTTTGACGTTAGTTTTGTCCGGGAGCATAGCTCAGCTGGTTAGAGCATCTGCCTTACAAGCAGGGGGTCACTGGTTCGAGTCCAGTTGTTCCCACCACAGACTTTCGTGAATACGTGCATTGGAAATGGCCCGGTAGTTCAGTTGGTTAGAACGCTAGCCTGTCACGCTAGAGGTCGACG
>CAJUTB010000004.1 GCA_910589315.1 uncultured Oscillibacter sp.
GGGGCTGTTGGTGGTGGGGAGAGCCTCGGCGGCCTCGGGGCCGATTAGCAAAGACTTATGACAATATCAGCAGTTCCTTCGGCGCTTTGGTAAGATTTTCGTTTCCAGATTCTGTAATGCGTAAAACATCCTCAATCCGAACGCCCAGTTTGCCGGGAATATAGATTCCCGGTTCTGCGGAAACCACGGCCCCGGCGGAAAGCGGTTTATCGTTGGCGGCAGAGAGGTTGGGGCGTTCATGGATATCCACCCCAACGCCGTGACCGAAGCTGTGGGTAAAATATGCGCCATACCCGGCGGATTTGATCACATCGCGGGCGGCTGCATCCACGATCTTTCCGGTAACGCCGGCCTTGGCCGCCGCAATTCCGGCGGCCTGCGCCGCCAAAACGGTCTCATAAACCCGACGCATCTCTTCCGTTGCGTGCCCAACCGCCACCGTGCGAGTCATATCGGAACAGTACCCGCCGTAAATACACCCAAAGTCCATTGTGACAAACTCACCCGTCTGGATTTCCTTTTCCGATGGAACTCCATGCGGCAGGCTTCCATTCACCCCAGAGACAACGATGGGATCAAAAGACATATCCGACGCGCCGTAATGGAGCATGAGGTATTGAAGTCGTGCGGCGATTTCCTTTTCGGTGACGCCAGGACGGATTTCTTGCAGGATATCCACAAGCGCACGTTCTGCAATCCCCTGCGCCGTCCGCATAGCTGCAAGCTCATTCTCATCTTTGGACTGCCGCAGATCCAGCAGCCATTCCGACGCGGGGACCATCTCACAGTACGGCGTAAAACCGGCAAAGGCTTTGCGGTAGCGTTCGTAATCCTGAACGCAGAGAGCGGCGTCCTCAAACCCGACGCGGTGGACCGCGTGCCGGAAAAACAGTTCTCGCAGCTGAACCGTCAGTCGATTTTCGGGCGTCAGTTCCCGAAGATTCGCCGTCTTGCCAAGGGCGCGGGAGGCGGCCTCCGTGTATCGTGCATCGGTGAAAAAGTAGGAGGATTTCGGAGTTACAAGAACTGCTGCGTCTCCGCCGGGCGTGAAGAACCCGGAGGCATAAAAACGATTTGACTGGCCGGTAAGCAGGACCGCGTCCAAATCGTGGGCTTTCAGTTGGGCAGAAATTTGATCAAAGTGATTCATGGTACAGACTCCTTATCTTAGAATAGGAGACCGGAAGGCTCCGGTCTCCTATGAACATTCAGTTTTGCTTTTCCGAAGCGGCCTTTACAAAACCGTAGAACAGCGGATGGGGCCGGTCGGGCCGGCTTTTGAATTCCGGGTGGAACTGCACACCGGTGAACCATGCGCAGTTTGGCAGCTCGACGATCTCCACCAGCTGCCCGCTGGGCGACAGCCCTGCAAAAACCATTCCGGCAGCTTCCATTTCTGTGCGGAAGTCGTTGTTGAACTCGAAACGGTGCCGGTGCCGCTCAAAGATTTCCTCCATACCATAAAGGGCGCGGCTGTGCGTTCCGTCTTTCAAAATGCAGGGGTAACGTCCCAGACGCATGGTGCCGCCTTTGTTGGTGATGTTCACCTGATCGGGCATCAGTCCGATGACGGGATGTTCGGTGGTTTCAGAGAATTCGGAGGAATTGGCGTCGGAATAGCCCAGTACGTTTCGGGCGAATTCGATCACCGCCATCTGCATCCCGAGACAGATTCCAAAATAGGGAATGTCGTTCTCCCGCGCGTATTGTACCGCACAAATCATGCCCTCAATTCCCCGTTCGCCAAAGCCTCCGGGAACCAGGATGCCGGCGCAGCCGGAGAGCATTTTCCCGGCGTTCTGGGCGTTGAGCGTCTCGGAATTCACCCAGCGGATGTGGACAATGGTGCCGTTGGCAGTGCCCGCATGGTTCAGGGATTCCACCACAGAGAGGTAGGCGTCATGAAGCTGGGTGTATTTGCCGACAAGCGCGATATCCGTTTTTCCGCGGGCGTTTTTCTCCCGCTGGACCATCGCCGTCCACTCCCGAAGGTCCGCCTGATGCGTGATCAGTCCCAGCTTGCGGCAAACCACTTCGTCAAGCCCCTCCTTGGCCATAAGAAGGGGAACTTCGTAAAGGGTTTCCGCAGTGGCGTTCTGGATGACGCAATCCGGTTCCACGTTACAGAACAGGGCAATTTTGCGCCGGACCTCGGCGTCTATGGGAGCATCGCAGCGGCAGACCAGGATATCCGGCTGGATGCCGAGGGACAGCAGTTCTTTGACGGAATGCTGAGTCGGTTTTGATTTCAGCTCGCCGGAGCCGGGGATTTGAACAATCAGCGGAACGTGAATAAACAGCACGTCGCCTTGGGGGCGTTCTGCCCGCACCTGCCGGATGGCTTCCAGGAACGGCTGGGATTCGATGTCGCCTACCGTGCCGCCGATTTCTGTGATGACCACGTCCACTTCGTCTCCCGCCATGGCGTAAACGCGGCTTTTGATTTCGTTGGTGATATGCGGGATGATCTGCACGGTTGCGCCGAGGTAGTCGCCCCGGCGTTCCCGGTTAAGGACAGACCAGTAAATTTTGCCGGAGGAAATGGAGCTGTTGCCGCTCAGGTCCTCGTCAACGAACCGCTCGTAGTGGCCCAGGTCCAGGTCTGTTTCCGCGCCGTCGTCGGTGACGAAGACCTCGCCATGCTGATAGGGACTCATGGTGCCGGGGTCCACATTGATATAGGGGTCAAATTTCTGATTCCGTACCCGGACGCCCCGCTGTTTCAACAGCCGTCCGAGGGAGGCTGCACAAATTCCTTTGCCCAGCCCCGAAACCACGCCGCCGGTGATAAAAATAAATTTGGTTGACATACCCTTACTCCTGCCCTTTCAATTTTCCCGTCATCCCGCACATGGCGAGCCGCTTTTGATTTCATATCACAATATAACATCCCCGCCCAGGATTGTCAACGCTCCCGCGAAAGGGATTCTTGCGCCTCGCGGCGCGGGCGTTTCATTGCCATTTGCAATAGCTGGTGCAAATTGAACCCCCCATTTTCTTTTCTCTGGCGAGAGAAAAGACTGCGCCCGCAGGCGCGTGTCGGAGGCCAACCGCCGCGTCGCGGCGGCTCTTGGGCCGGAGACAAACGGGCCGTTCACGGTCCAAAAGAAAAGAGCGTTTTTCAAGTGCCCAGCTTGAAAGACGCTCTTGCTTCTTTATGCGAGAACTCCAACTCGATTTGCCTCTGCGTTTAACCCCGCTGCCGCTGCCGCGGCGCGGGTCTTTGCGCCCAATTCCGTTGCCGCCACGTGGGTGGTTGTAGGGGCGGGCCTCTGTGCCCGCCCGTTTCATTCAACCGCTCAAAGACTACATGGCAATATGAGAACGTCATCCTTCCTTTGTCATCGGCGGTAAGATATATTTCTGCTTTTGCTGCATGATCTGCCCCGCTGCCGCCATTCTCTGAAGAATCGGACGGCACTGCGCCGCGCCAATCCCTAAAATCCGAGCAATATCCTGCCGGTAGGCAAAGCCCTCCTGTTCCAGATAACGCAAAATCACCTCGCTTTGCTGCTCCGGCGGTACGACTGTCTCCGGTAAATAATATCGCGCGCCCACCTGCGTCAGCTTTCCGCGCCTTACCATCTGCTTCAACCGGTTATACGCCGTTGTCCGTGAGACTTGCAGCAGGTCAATTACCTCATTCCGCGTAATGGAGCGGTTTTTTTGTACAAAGGCCGTAATTGCGCCCTCGCCTCCGGCCCGGAAGCCGCAATCCATCCGCAAATCCCGAAGCGTCAGATCATCCATCCCCGCTTTTACCAGCGTTGCCCGTACCAGCTTGCTCAACCGCGTCCGGTCATACGGCTGGCGGCTCCGCGGCGAGGTCAGCACAAATTCCGTGTTTGGTTCCTGCGCCCGCAGTTCCCGCAAAACCGTCAAAACCCCTGCCGTCATTGGAATCTGATCTTTTTCCAGAAAAATCGTCTCTTTCCGGAAATCCACCTGCGTCCAGCGCAGAGAAACAATGTCCTCCAATTGAAACCCTAACTGCCAAGTCAGCCATAATGTGACGGCCGCCGGGGAAATTCTCTCGGCTCTGAGCAGTTTCCACAGGGCAAATTCGTCGACCTGCGCCGGCGATTCCCGGTGAATCCGGGTCGATATCTGCTTTTGTTCCAGGTGTTCTGCAAAATGTACGTTCAATCCTGCCGCCTCAACGCCGGTAATCCGGGAAACATATTGCCAGTCATGTTCCTCCAGCTGACGCAGAATGAAGTCATGCCGCAGGTCAATCAGCCGGACATTGGCCTGGTTCTCCTTGTCCAGCGCAGTCCGCGCCAGACGGGATATGGATTGGGGCGTCAAGGGCTTCTGGTCCCGGTCTGACAAAACCACCGTTTCCAAACGCCGGTCCCGACTGTCCCGCAGGTTCCACAGCCAGCGGGCTAAATCCTCCGGAATGGGGATGCTCCGGTCCGGAAGGACGAGTTTGCTGTCCAGAAAATCCACCTGTTCCCAGGTGAGACGCTGGATCTCGTCCCGCAAAAGTCCGGCCTGCCATGCCAGACGCAAAATAGTTGTGGTTGCGACGCTGAAATTTTGGCTTAAAATGCGGTTCATGGCCCCCTCGTCGGGGCGGTTGACGACGTATTCCTGCATGACGGCCCTCCATCCGCCGCGCACAAGGCGCGTCTGTAGGTTACACTTGCATAACAAATCAAACGTTTTTTGCAAATGCCTGGAATGACCCTGCGCATTCATGCGGTTTATGAAAAACAGAAAGACCTTTTCCACATGAGTCTGTTACAATTGTAGATAACGAAGAAATGATTTTTGTAAAATCCTTGTATCCATTGTGGCGCAAGGGTTATAAGGCTTTATCCTCTTGAAGGATACGCCAAAAGATAACAAAAATCAATATCTTTTCACATATTTTGCATCCATGCCGCCCAAGATAGACTGGAACAAAACAGACTGAAAGGAGAGAACCAATCATGACAAAACAAGAACGGGTTGCCCTTGGCCAGCGGCTGCGCCAGCAGCGCAACCATCTGAATCTTACGCGGGAACAGTTCGCGGAACTGGCGGACATTGGCGCGGGTTACTACGGACAAATCGAGGTGGGAACGTCCCAAATGTCCATTGACACGCTGATCAAGGTGGCCAAAACCTCCCGTCTTTCGTTGGAATATATTTTGTTCGGGGAAGGAGAGGAACCGGCGGACCAGGGAAGCATCCAGGCCCTTCTGAGCCGCTGTTCCCCGCGGGAGCTGCGTTTGGCAGAGAAGGTTTTGCAATTGTTCCTTTTGCGGGGAGACGTGTGAGGGCAGAGAAAAACCCCGAAAAAGGCCATGCATTTTTTCCTTTTCCTCTGAGCCGGAATGTGGTATGATGCCTGTGTGTACAAATTTTTTTGGAGGGACTTTATGAAGAACCATGAAACGCTTTTGCTCAAGCTGGGAGAGGTGGTCCTCAAGGGCCAGAACCGCCGCGCGTTTGAGGACCGTCTGACGGCCAATGTCAAACGGCGGTTAAAGGGCCTTGGCAGTTTTCAGATTTATATCCGGCAAAGTACGATTTATGTGGAGCCGGTCAGCGCGTCCTGTGACATGGACGCGGCCTGGACGGCCTGCGGCCAGGTGTTCGGCGTAGTGTCGGTGGCCCGGGCGGTGCCCTGCGAGAAAACGGTGGAAGCCATTGTTGAGACGGCAAAGGCTTATTTGACGGACGCCTTTGCGGCGGCCAGGAGCTTCAAGGTGGAAAGCAAGCGGGCGGACAAAAATTTCCCGATGAATTCCATTCAGATTTCCCAGGCCGTGGGCGGCGATCTGGCGGAGGCGTTCCCCAGCGTGGCGGTGGATGTCCACAACCCGGATCTGACGGTGTTTGTGGAGATCCGGGAGAAATACGCCTATGTTCACGCGCCGGCGATTCCCGGCGCGGGCGGTTTGCCGGTGGGTATGGGCGGTCATGCGGTCAGTCTGCTGTCCGGCGGATTGGACAGCCCGGTGTCCTCCTGGATGATGGCCCGGCGGGGAGTGGAGCTGGAGATGGTGCATTTTGTATCGCCGCCGTACACCTCCCAGCAGGCCCAGGACAAGGTGCTGGAACTGGCAAGGCTGCTGACAGTCTGGTGTGGGCGTCTGCGGATTCATATCGTACCGTTTACGGAAATCCAGGAGGAAATCCGCAGGAACTGCCCGGAGGAGTTCTTCACGCTGATTATGAGGCGTTTCATGATGCGTATTTCGGAGGCCATTGCAAAACGGGCGGGGGCTAAGGCCCTGATTACCGGCGAGTCCTTGGGGCAGGTGGCCAGCCAGACCATGGCCGCGCTGGGCGTTACGGAGGACGTGACCACTCTGCCGGTCCTGCGGCCTCTGATTGGTATGGACAAGGTGGAGATTATCCACATGGCCCAGCGGATTGGAACCTATGAAACCTCGATTCTGCCCTATGAGGACTGCTGTACGGTCTTTACCCCCCGGCACCCCGCGACGCGGCCCCGCTTGGAGGAAGTGCAGGCGGCGGAAGCCGCCCTGGATGTGGAGGGCCTGATTGCCCGTTCTCTGGAAGGGGAGCAATGGGTTTGGGCAAAGCCGTAAGTATAGGGAGGTGTATGGGAAATGAGTCGATTTATGGATATCAGTAAAGAAACCTGCTGGAAACTGCTGGATCATCATTACGCCTCTGTCACATGGGAAATCCAAGAGGAAAAGCAGGAAAAGCGCAAACATGCGGAACGGGTGCTTGGTATTTGTCAGGAAATTATGGGATTGCTTCCACAACGTGTACAAAACTGTGTAGACGCGGAAAAACTGAATGCAGCCGCCATTTTGCACGATATTGCAAAATTTGACAATGATGACGAGCATCATAAATTGGCACTGAAGATCATTCAAAAAGAGTATGAGTGGTTAGAAGCGGAAACAAAAATAGTTCCCTTCGAAAAAAGAGATCTTCTTCAGATTGGGAACATTATCCGATACCATAAAGGCAAAAAATATGAGCCGGACCCATTAGTAGAATTAGAAACGGCAATTCTGCGAATGGCAGACAAAATCGACAAGCTTGACAGGGTGAAAAACGCAAAGGACAGCAAAAAGAGACAAGCGGAAACAAGCTATAAAGACAGTTTGAATAAGATTAAGGCGTCTTTGGATGGGGATTATTATTCAATTGTGGAAACGGCGATTGAAGCCGCTTGTAGAAAGGTACGGTTTGGTACAATGTCACACACCGCAGAAATCATCGCCGTAGGAACGGAACTGCTCCTGGGCAACATTGCCAATACCAACGCGCAGGTGCTTTCGGAAAGCCTCTCCACGCTGGGGATTGACGTTTTTTGGCATACCGTCGTAGGGGACAACCCGGAACGCCTCCGGGAAGCCCTTGCAATTGCCCGCCGCCGGGCGGACATCATCCTCACCACCGGCGGCCTTGGCCCTACTTACGACGACCTCACCAAGCAGACCATCTGCGAGACCTTCCATCAAAAACTGGTCCTGCATCCGGACATTTTGGAGGACATTCGGAGCTTCTACGAAGCCGCGCTCCATGTTCCCATGCCGGAGAACAACACCCAACAGGCCGAACTGCCGGAGGGCTGTACGGTTTTCGATAATCCCGTTGGTACGGCCCCCGGCTGCGCCTTCGAGGCGGAGGGCGTTCACGTTCTCATGTTCCCCGGTCCGCCGCATGAGATGAAAACCATGCTCCGCCGCTGCGGGGAACCCTATCTCCGCAAGCTGTCCAAGGAAGTGATTGTCTCCCGGGATATCATGACCTTCGGTATAGGGGAAAGCTCGGTCGACGAGCTGCTTCATGAAACCATGTCCCAGATGACAAACCCCACGCTGGCGACATATGCCAAGCCCAGCGAGGTGCGTCTTCGCGCCACGGCCAAGGCCGCCACGGAAGCAGAGGCCCAGGCGATGCTGAACCCGGTTTGGGAAATGGTCTGCAAGACCTTGGGAAATGTGGTTTACGGCGCGGATGTATCGGGGCTGGCGGAGGTGTGTTATGCACAGCTGCTCCGGCGGGGGCTGACCCTCGCCACGGCGGAAAGCTGCACCGGCGGTCTCGTAGCGGAACGGATGACGGCCATTTCGGGGGCCTCGAAGGTCTACCGGGGCGGCGTGGTGAGTTACTGGACCTCCGTTAAGGCGGAGGTACTGGGGGTGCCCCAAGGACTTTTGGACGCCTATGGAGCCGTTTCGGAGGAGACCGCCCGCGCCATGGCGGAGGGCGTGTGCCGGATTACCGGGGCGGATGTGGGCGTTTCCGTCACAGGCGTAGCGGGGCCGGACCCGGACGAGCGGGGCGTGCCGGTAGGCATTGTATACATCGGCCTGGCGACGCCGGAGGGAACCTTCTGCCGGAAAATGGACTCCGGGAGAAAACGCCGGGACCGGATTCAGGGGTTGGCGGCCAATCACGCTTTCGACGTGGTGCGCCGCTGGCTGATGGGTTTGCCGGTGGAAACGGTCTGAAGCAAATAGAAAAAGGGGGGATGTTCGGAAACATCCTCCCTTTTTGATTGACAAACATTTGTACTTGTGTTATGTTACAATAAGATTGTAAACCTTTCCAAATTTTCGAAAATTGACATCAGTATAGAAATATTACGGCGATGTTTCATGGCAAAGCAGAGGACTTGCGGAAGCTGACCCCCGAAGCCGAAATCACCATCCACGTCAGCCTTTTCAACGACCCGCTGTGGTACGAGCTGCCCTGCATTGATTTTCTCACGAACCATTCTCCTGGCGTTGAAATCGCAGTTGAGGCCAGGATTTCCGATTCCATTACGGATACAGAAGGCCATTTTTCCAAATTCTATCCCCTTGACCGGGAATTTTATGAGTATGATGAGGACGAGGAAGATGACGAGGATGAGTATGATGAGGACTACGATGCCGTGAACTATGTGGATTCTATAGCAGATTCCATGGAGGTCGAAGCGACTTTGACAGGGTTCGCGGGGGACGAATACGAAATCAATCTGGCGGATGAGACGATCCGGCCAGCGGGATGGAATTTTTATCAGGAAGATCCAGACATCTTAGAGTTGCTGGGAGATACGGACTTTGAGAAGATTCTGAAACCGTATCAGGAAGTGCTGGTCAAGTGCAATCCGGAAACGGGAGACGTGACACGCGTGGAGGGAGACGCCGGGAAGTTCGGTCCGGAGCACAGCGGTGCATTCGCGGAGATTCTGCCGGAAGTCTCCATCCGTACGGAGGAAAAAGACGGGAAACGCTTCTATCTGGATGCCGAAGGGAATGAATACTTTTTCCTGGGAGATCTTTCATTGGAAGAAATCCGATTCGGCCGGGTGCAGGCGGGGTGGTTCGATGCGTATCCCGACCGCCCCGCGTGGCTGCGGGAGTGGGAATCGTCCTGTTGAGACGATGGGAAGCCCTGCAAAGGGTTTTGTTTCTGACGCGGTTTTTCTTGACAAATTTGGGCAGAGCAGGTAGTATATTTGAGAGAAACCGAAGGGAGAGACGGCGCGATGGAGGAATTTATGGAACGGGATGTCCCGGAGGAGCCCGGCGTGACGGACCCGCGTTTGATTTTGGCACGGGTGCAGGATACGAAACCCCGGCGGCTGGATGGGGGACGGACCGTTCTGCGGCCCAGCCTGCCCTTTGACGAGACCACCCGCCTGGCCAGCTGTTTCCTGGACCTGTACATTGGAGCGCGCTACGCGCCGTCACCCTCCCGGACGGGGTGCATCTGCCATGCGACGGTCATGGCTGGAAGCGTAAATCTGACAGTAGGAGGCAAAACCTTCCAGCTGTTAGAGCGGGACGCTCTCCGCTTTTCTGCGGATCAGCCGTATCAGTTCTTTAATCTCTCCAACGGGGCCGGACGCCTCTTGCTGGAGTACCAGTATTTGCAGGAGGATTAAACCGTTTTTCAAGCGGAGAGGCCAAATAAAAAAGTGTAACGGCACAGCCTGAAGGCTGTGCCGTTTTTGACGGGGTGCAGGGGGAGTCGGTCCCCCTGCCGGGGTCCAGGGGCTGGCCCCTGGAGGGTTTCAATATGCCACCTCTCCGACGTAAATCAGCTTCGCGTCGCCGGTGAGGGTTACGGATTCGTCGGTGTAGTGGACGATCAGATCTCCGCCGCGAACCCGGACGGTAATATCCGTGTCCTTTGGGCACAGGCCGTTGGCAATTGCCGCGGCAACCGCGGCACATGCGCCGGTGCCGCAGGCCATCGTCTCGCCGCTGCCGCGCTCCCAAACCCGCATCTTAATCGTACTGGGATTCACAACCCGGATAAATTCCGTGTTGATGCGCTCTGGAAAATACGGCGCGTGTTCAAAGCGCGGACCAATGAAATCCACATCCACCGCATCCACCCGCGGACAAAATACCACACAATGCGGGTTGCCCATGTCCACACAGGTGATGTTATAGGGACGCCCGGCAACACGGACGGGATAATCCACCACCGTTTTTTCCGGAATGGTGAACTTCAACGCTGCGGTGTCCAGCGTGGCCCGGCCCATGTCCACACACGCAGAAGTTACCTTCCCATTGGTGGTGTACAGCGTTACGGTCTTAATGCCGCTGCCGGTTTCCACCGTCAGCGTTTCACGCTTCACAAAGCCGTTGTCATACAGATATTTTCCCATGCAGCGCAGGGCGTTGCCCGCCATTTTTCCTTCGCTGCCGTCGCTGTTGAACATCCTCATTTTTGCGTCGGCAGTCTCCGAGCTTTCCATCAAAATAATGCCGTCGGCGCCGACGCCGTAATGACGGTCACAGAGCGTAATGCAAAGAGACTCCGGACAGGTAATCTCTCCGTGGAAATTTTCCAGGAAAATATAATCGTTACCGCAGGTCTGCATCTTTGCAAACGTCAGCTTCTGGCGGCCGCTGCGGAGGTGGCAAATGTCCACAAGCTCCGTGTTCCTCTGGGTATAGCGGGATGCCAGAATGTCCGTGAGGGCATTGGCGGTGTCCAGAGAGGTGAGGCAGGGGATACCCAGCTGGACGCAGCGGTGATTGAGATGAATAAAATCGCGGATATAATCGGGTTCCGTGGAGCCGGTGAGGATGACATAATCAATTCCGCCGTTTTCCAGCAAATGAAAAACCTGATTGTCCTTGCCCAGCTTGCCGACAACCTCCACCTCTGCGCCCAGCTGGGAAATTTCCCGCGCTGTGCCGTCGGTGGCATAGAGCTTGTACCCCATGTCGTCCAGCTTCCGGGCAATGTTGACCACCTCCGGCTGGTCCCGGTGGTTGACGGAGATGAGCACGCCGCCCCGTTTCTCCTTTTCCACCCGGTAGCCCGCGGAGACCAGACCCTTGAACAGAGCCTCCTGCATATCTTTGCCCAGGCCCAGCACTTCGCCGGTGGATTTCATCTCCGGCGAAAGAGCGGCGTTGGCGTCGGTGATTTTCTCGAAGGAGAACACCGGAACCTTGACAGCCACATAAGGCGGCTGTTTGTACAGCCCCACGCCGTAGCCCAGAGACTTGAGGGGCCGCCCAACCATAACCTTGGTTGCCAGCTCCACCATCGGCACGCCGGTGACTTTGGAGATATACGGAACCGTCCGGCTGGCGCGGGGATTGACTTCAATGACGTAGAGTCCGCCCTGGTAAATCAGATATTGGATGTTGATAAGGCCCTTGGTGCCTAGGGAGAGGGCCAGCTTTTCCGAACAATCGATGATGGTTTTCAGCATCCGGTCGCCGATGGAGAAGGGGGGATAGACGGCGATGGAGTCGCCGGAATGAACGCCGGTGCGCTCGATATGCTGCATGACGCCGGGAATCAGAACATCCACGCCGTCGGAAATCACGTCGACTTCCAATTCCTTACCCATCAGGTATTGGTCCACCAGAACGGGATTTTCCACCTTGCCGGAGAGAATGACTTCCATATAGGTCCGGACATCCTCGTCATTGTGGGCGATAACCATATTCTGCCCGCCGATGACGTAGCTGGGACGCAGCAAAACGGGATATCCCAATTCGTTGGCGGTGTCCAGGGCCTCCTGCATTCCCAAAACGCCCCGGCCCTGGGGCCGCTTGATGTGGAAGCGTTCCAGCAGTTCGTCAAACCGTTCCCGGTCCTCCGCCATGTCGATGGACTCCGCGCTGGTGCCCATGATCGGAATCCCCTGGCTGTCCAGGAATTTCGTCAGCTTAATAGCCGTCTGGCCGCCGAAGGCCACCACCACGCCGACGGGTTTTTCCACGCCGATAATGTGCATGACATCCTCGGGGCAGAGGGGTTCAAAGTACAGCCGGTCGGCGGTGTCGTAGTCCGTGGAGACGGTTTCGGGGTTGTTGTTGACTATGACCACATCGTAGCCCAATTCCTTCAGCGTCCAGACGCAGTGAACGGAGGAATAATCGAACTCAATGCCCTGTCCAATCCGAATGGGGCCGGAGCCAAGGACCATGATCACAGGCCGCCCGGAACGCGGGAAGGCGCGGGATTCGCAATAGCGGTCAAAGGTGGAGTAAAAGTAAGGCGTTTCCGCGTCGAACTCTGCGCCGCAGGTGTCCACCATCTTGTACACGGCGGTTTTCGCCTGTTCCGGCAGGGCTTCCGCGCCGGAGAGCCGCAGCAGGGCTTCGTCGGTGTAACCCAGACGCTTGCCGTTTTCATAATGGATGGCGGTGAGACCGTCTTTTGCGAGGTCCGCCTCAAACCTGGTCATGTTCTTCAGCTTGGCGAGGAACCAGCGGTCGATCCGGGTGATGCCGAAAATCTCATCTACGGAAACGCCGGATTTCAACGCCTCGAAAATCGTAAACAGGCGGTGATCATCCACCCGGCGAAGCCGTTCCCAAACCGGCGCGCCGTCCGTACTCTTGCGGTTCAGGGTGTCCATCCCGATTTCCGCGCCCCGGACGGCCTTCATCAAGGCCATCTCAAAGCTGGGGGCAATGGACATAACCTCGCCGGTGGCCTTCATCTGGGTGCCCAGGGTCCGGGAGGCGTCGGCAAATTTGTCGAAAGGCCACTTGGGCATTTTTACCACGATATAATCCAGCGTCGGCTCAAAGCAGGCGCAGGTTTTGCCGGTGATGTCGTTTTTGATCTCGTCCAGGGTGTAGCCCAGGGCAATTTTCGCGGTGATTTTGGCGATGGGATATCCTGTGGCCTTGGACGCCAACGCCGAGGACCGGGAAACGCGGGGATTCACCTCGATCACGGCGTATTCAAAGCTGTCGGGGTTCAGAGCAAGCTGTACGTTGCACCCGCCCACAATGCCCAGATGGGTAATAATATCCAAAGAGGCGGAGCGGAGCATCTGGAATTCCTTGTCCGCCAGGGTCTGGGTGGGGGCGACTACGATGGAGTCGCCGGTATGGACCCCCACCGGGTCCATGTTTTCCATGGAGCAGACGGCAATCACATTTCCCACGCTGTCCCGCATGGTCTCGAATTCGATTTCCTTCCAGCCGAAAATGGCCTTTTCAATCAGCACCTGAGTAATGGGGGAGGCGTCCAGGCCGGTCTGGGCAATGATTCGGAGTTCTTTTTCGTTCTGAGCCGCGCCGCCGCCCGCGCCGCCCAGCGTGAACGCGGGACGGACGATGACCGGATAGCCAATCCGCGCCGCCACTTCCAGCGCGCCGTCCACGGTCTCCGCGATGTCGGAGGCGATCACCGGCTGTCCGATTTCCGCCATGGCCTCCTTGAACAGTTCCCGGTCCTCGGCGCGGGAAATGGCCTTGGCATCGGTGCCCAGGAGGCGGACGTTTTCTTCTGCGAGAAAACCCTCCTTGTCCAGCTGCATAGCCAGGGTCAATCCGGTCTGCCCGCCCAGGCCCGCGAGAATGGAATCCGGCTTTTCCTTCCGGATGATGCGCTTGATGGTCTCTACCGTCAGGGGTTCCAGGTAGATCTCGTCCGCCATGGCCTGGTCCGTCATGATGGTGGCGGGGTTGGAGTTGCAGAGGACAACGTTGACCCCCGCTTCCTTCAGCACACGGCACGCCTGTGCGCCGGCGTAGTCAAATTCGGCGGCCTGTCCAATGACAATCGGGCCGGAGCCGATGACCAATACTTTTTTGATTCGGGTATCCAACGGCATTACAGGTCGCCTCCTTCCATCAGAGCCGTGAAGCGGTCAAAGAGAAACGCAGTGTCGTGAGGGCCGCCGCAGGCTTCCGGGTGAAACTGGACGGTAAAGGCCCGTAAATCAGGGTAATCCACTCCTTCGCAGGTGCCGTCGTTGGCGTTGGCGAAGGAGACTTTTCCTCCTTTTATGCCGCCGGCGTCCACAGCGTAGCCGTGGTTCTGGCTGGTGATGTACGTCCGCAGCCCGTTCAGGTCCCGTACCGGCTGGTTGACGCCCCGGTGTCCATACTTGAGCTTGAAGGTGGACCCGCCTGCCGCCAGGGCGGTGAGCTGGTGTCCGAGACAGATTCCAAACAGCGGGACTCTGCCCAGCAGCTTGCGAATCTGCTCGATCTGGTAGACGTTTTCCGCTGGGTCGCCGGGGCCGTTGGAGAGCATGATCCCATCCGGCGCGGACGACAGGATGTCTTCGGCGGAGGTCCCGGCGGGAAAGACGGTGACGCCGCAGCCGCGTTTTTGCAGTTCCCGGATGATGTTGCGTTTTGCGCCGTAGTCCAGAAGGGCAACGCGGAGGCGCGTTTCCCCCTCCGACGGATGGAAAGACGGTTCCTTGCAGGTGACGGCCTCCACCACGCCGGTGACGGCATAGGCGGAAGCGGCGGCAAGTCCGGCCTCCACGTCGGTGCAAAGGGCGGCGTTCATGACGCCGTGTTCCCGGATGATGCGGGTAAGCTCCCGGGTGTCGACGCCGCAGAGTCCGGGGACATTGCGTTCCTTCAAAAATTCATCCAGACCGCAGTCCGTCCGGAAATTGGAGGGGGACTCGCAGAATTCCCGCACGACGTAGCCCCCGACGCAGCACGGTCCCTCAAAGTCCTCCCGCATGACGCCGTAGTTTCCAATCAAAGGGTAGGTTTGCAGTACGATTTGACCGGCGTAGCTGGGATCGGTCAGGGTTTCGACATAGCCGCCCATACCGGTTGTAAACACCAGCTCGCCCACGGCTTCGGCCTCTGCGCCAAAGCGCAGTCCCTCAAAGACTTGTCCATCCCGAAGCACTAAATAACCTTTTTCCATGAAGCCCTCCCATCGCTGAACACATTTCGCCAACTTTGAATGATTCTATGTTATTATGCTTTTTTTTTGACGTGCCGTCAATGGCTCTTTCTTGTTTCCCCCAAAAAGTTTCAGCGGGATTTCCCGCCTGTTTTTGTGCAAAACCCCAATTGCCGCCGTCCGGCAGGGGAGGCGTCCGCGGCAGGCGCGTGCCAGGCAAAGAGACGCTTGACATTCAAAAACTTATGTTCTATAATAAGGTCGAAACACAACAGGAGGACCAGCCATGAGAGCAAAACAAGAAAGCTGCTGCTTTACCGGACACCGGCCCGACAAGCTGCCGTGGCGGTATGACGAACAAGACCCGCGCTGCGCCGCCCTCAAACGCCGCATTGCCGACGCAGTGGAATCCGCATACGCCGAAGGCTTCCACCATTTTCTCTGCGGCATGGCCCTGGGCAGCGACCTGTATTTCTGCGAGAGCGTCCTGGCCCTGCGGGAAAAACACCCGGAGATCACCCTGGAAGCGGCCATTCCCTGCCCCACGCAGGCCGATGCCTGGCCGCCGGACCAGCAGGCCCGCTACCGCCGCCTGGTGGACGCCTGCGATGCGGAAACCATGGTTTCCTCCGCGTATACCCCCTACTGTATGCTCCGGCGAAACCGGTACATGGTGGACCACGCGTCCCTGGTCATCGCGGTTTTTGACGGAACCCCCGGTGGGACGCGTTACACGGTAGAATACGCCATGAAGCAGGGCGTAGAGGTGGTGGACCTGCCGGTCTTGGGGAAGGCATAAAATGGCGGAGAAAAAAAGCGGCGGAGTGTTTGCACTCCGCCGCTCGGTTGGTTCAGTCCTCGCAGAGACCGGCCGTGATGATCGCCATGGAATAAACCTCCTGGGCGTTGCAACCGCGGGAGAGGTCGTTGATCGGCGCATTCAGGCCCTGGAGAATCGGACCGTAAGCGTCAAAGGAACCCATGCGCTGGCAGATCTTATAGCCGATGTTGCCCGCGTTGATGTCCGGGAAAATGAAGGTGTTGGCATGGCCGGTGAGGGGGGATTCGGGGCACTTGGTATGGGCCACGGTGGGAGACACTGCCGCGTCAAACTGCAATTCGCCGTCAATGATCGTGTCGGGCAGCGCGATTTTGGCCTTGGCGCAGGCGTTGCGCATCTTGTCAACGTCCTCGCCCTTGCCGGAACCGTGGGTGGAGTAGCTCAGGAATGCGACCTTCGGGTCAATGCCAAAGATTTTCGCAGTGGAGACGGTCTCCGCAGCGATTTCAACCAGTTCGTCTTCGGTGGGCTTGATGTTGATGGCGCAGTCCGCCATCGCCAAAACTTCCCGGTCGCCGGTGGCGGAGGGACGTACCAGAATAAAGCAGGAGGATACGATGCTGCAACCGGGCTTGGTCTTAATCACCTGAAGGGCGGGACGCACAGTGTCGGCGGTGGAGTAAGTAGCTCCGCCCAGAAGGGCGTCCGCATAGCCCATTTTTACAAGCATGGTGCCGAAATAGTTGCCCTGCTTCAGAAGGTCGCGGCACTGGGCTTCCGTCATTTTGCCCTTGCGCAGCTCCACCAGGGCGGAGACCATCTTGTCCATATCCGGGAAGTTGGCGGGGTCCATGATCTCCGCACCGCGGATGTTGAAGCCGATGTCCTCCGCAGCGGCCTGCACCTCGTCGGCGTTGCCCACCAGAACGGGGGTCAGGAACGTACCGGACAGCAGGCGGGCGGATGCTTCCAGAATGCGGGGATCGGTGCCTTCCGTAAAGACGATCTTACGGGGATGGGCTTTCAGCTTGTGAATCAAGAAATTAAACATTTGACTGCGCCTCCATTATTCTTCAGTCCAGGACTGATATTTCTCTCTTTATTATACACAAACCGCGCCGCTGGTCAATGTATTTTTGAGGATTTCGACATAAAGATTTTCGATTTTTTCCAGTGAAACAAATTGGCCCCAGGGCCGGGAGGGCAGACGCCGCCCTCCGGCCCTGGGGAAATCTATTTGTAAAATGCTGCTGTTTGCGCCCCATATGGTCCCGCCGGCCGCATGGCGGCTGGTTGCCTTGCCGCAGCGATTGCCGCGAAGCCGCCTCCAGACGGAATCAAGTCAGCTGTAAGAGGTTAATAGTTGCCGCCGTAAAAATAGCGGAAGAAATCCTCAAAGGGGTTGTAGCCGTTGCCGTAGGGATTCTGCGGCTGATTCTGGTTGTTCTGGTTCTGATTTTGCTGCTGTTGCTGCTGGGCGGCGGCCTGATTCTCCACCGGCGTCGCGCCCCAGGTGATATCGGCGTTGATGGTCTCCCCGTTCCGGTAGATCTCCAGGGAGGAGGTGTCGCCGGCGGAGTATTTTTTCTTCGCCGCATTCAAGTCATCCACGCTGGTGATCTTGGTGTTGTCCACCTTGGTGATCACGTCGCCCATTTGCAGGCCCGCCTTGGCCGCCGCGGAGCCGTCCTCCACGGAGCAGACGAACACGCCGGAGCTAATGTCATAGCGGTACATGGCGGCCATGTTCTCCGTCAGGTTCTGGGGAGTGATGCCCAGGTAGGGCTTATTCGTGACGTATCCGTTGGTCATGATGTCCTTGATCATGGCGAACACGTCGTTCATCGGGATGGCGAAGCCCAGACCCTCGGCGGAGGTGCCGTTAGAGGAGGCGGAGTATTTGGCGGAGACGATGCCCACCACTTCGCCGTACTCGTTAAAGAGGGGGCCGCCGGAGTTGCCGGGGTTGATGGAGGCGTCGGTCTGAATCATGTTGAAGGGCGTGCCGTCCACGTTGATGGCCCGGTCCACACAAGAGACCATTCCGCCGGTCATGGAGAAGGTGAGTTCGCCCAGGGGGTTGCCGATGGCAAGGACCCGGTCGCCTACGTTGAGCTTGCTGCTGTCGCCCAGGGTGACGGCCTGAAGGTCCGACGCCTCCACTTTGATCACCGCTATGTCATAATCCTCGTCGCCGTTGATAAAGGTTGCGTCATAGGCGTCGCCGTTGTAGAGGTTTACTTTGATGGTGTTGGCGTTTTTCACCACATGGTAATTGGTGACAATATAGCCGTCCCTGGTCAGGATGAAGCCGGAACCAGCGGAGGCGTTTTCCACGGGCTGGCCGAAGTAGTTATACCCGGCGTTGACGGAGGTGTTGATGGAAACTACGCTGTTGACGTTAGCGGCGTATACCTCCGCGTCGCTCAGGCGGGTTTTTCCGTCCACGGTGTGGAGAGCCACCTGGGTAACGGGCCGGCTGCTCTGCGTGATCTCGGTGGAACCTGGGCGGTGTTCAAAGCCCCAGACGGCTGCGCCGCCCGCCGCGCCGCCCAGCAGGGCGCAGCTCAGGGCCAGAGCGGCGATTTTCAGTCCGGCCCGCTTTTTCTTCGAGGGCTTCATTTCCCGGACGGGAATTTCCGGTCCCTCCGGAGCGGCGCGGAGGATTTCCCGCTGTCCAGGTTCGCTGCCGCCGTGGTTGTAGGAATGATGGTACAGATTCCGGTCATCGTTATACATAATTGATTCCTCCTTATTATGTATCCCGTATCTTTTGTCCGCAGGACCAAGATAACACAGGATTGTGTCAAAGGTGTGAAGGGGATTTGGCTGGTTTTTGAATTTTGCCGTTCCCTGAACCGCTGGCTTTAGTATAAGCGGAATATCTTAAAAATGCCTGAAAGTATTTTGAAGAAATTATGAAAGTGGTTTGAAGTATTTGTGAAGCTGTGTTAGAATAGGAAAAAAAGAAGGATTTGCCCCAAAGGGAGGCTTTTGGATTTATGCTGAAAATTGAAAATCTCCGGCTTTCCCCCGGCGCGGGTTTGGAGTCGCTGACCCGTGCGGCGGCGAAGGCCCTGCGGGTTCCGCCGGAAGCGGTGCAGCGGCTGGAAATCCTCCGGCGGAGCATCGACGCCCGGGAGGGTGTGGCGGTGATTTACACCGTCTGGGTGATGGTGGAGAACGAAGGAGCCGTACTGCGGCGCAGCCGGAATTCCAAAGTGTCCCGGTGGAAGCCGGAGCCGGATTATCCGATTCCCTGCCCGAAGCCCCGGATTCCGCCGGAAATACGGCCGGTTGTCACAGGCGCAGGCCCGGCAGGACTGTTTGCCGCGCTGGCACTGGCGCTGGCTGGACAGGAACCCATTTTATTGGAACGCGGCCGCCCTGTGGAGGCCCGCAGGGCCGACGTGGAACGTTTCTGGTCTGCGGGCGAGCTGGATTTGACCAGCAACGTCCAGTTTGGCGAGGGCGGCGCGGGAGCGTTTTCGGACGGCAAGCTGAACACCGGCACCAAAGACCCCCGTCACCGTTATATTTTGAAAACGCTGGCGGACAACGGCGCGCCGGCGGATATTCTCACCGACGCCAGGCCCCATATCGGCACCGATTATTTATATAGTACCCTGCAAAACCTGCGGAAAACGCTGCGGTCCCTGGGGACGGATATCCGTTTTGAGTCCCGCCTGGCGGACCTGCGCGCCGAAAACGGCGCGCTGACGGGCATTGCCGTGGAAGGTCCGGAGGGGCTTTATGAACTGCCCTGCCAAAACCTGATTCTCGCCCCCGGCCACTCTGCGCGGGATACCTTTGAAATGCTGTATAAGCGCGGCGTACGCATGGAGGCAAAGCCCTTTGCGGTGGGCGTGCGGATTGAGCACCGGCAGGCGGACTGCGACGCCGCCCAGTACCGGGAATACGCCGGTCATCCCGGCCTTCCGGCCTCCTCTTACAAGCTCGCCTGCCATTTGCCGGGGGGAAGATCGGTGTTTTCCTTCTGCGTCTGTCCCGGCGGGGAGGTGGTGGCCGCCGCGTCGGAGGCCGGGGGAGTCGTCACCAACGGCATGAGCGAATTTGCACGGGACCGGGAGAACATCAACGGCGCGCTTCTGGTGAACGTCACGCCGGAGGACTTTGGCGGCGCGTCCCCGCTGGCGGGCGTGGAATTCCAGCGGAAGCTGGAAGCGTCCGCTTACGCCCTGGGCGGCGGAGGCTATCGCGCCCCGGCCCAGCGGGTGGAGGATTTCCTTCAAAACCGCGCCTCTACAGGTCCGGGCCGTGTGCGGCCCAGCTACCGTCCCGGCGTTGTCTGGACGGACCTGCGGAAGTGTCTGCCGCCCTTTGCGGCGGAAGCCCTGGCGGAAGCGCTTCCCCTTCTGGGCCGGAAGCTCCAAGGCTTCGACGCGCCGGACGCCGTGCTGACCGCTGTGGAGAGCCGCAGCTCGTCTCCGGTACGCATCCCGCGTGACGCGGGCGGGGAGGCTGGCATCCGCGGCCTGTATCCCTGCGGCGAGGGAGCCGGATACGCCGGCGGCATTCTCTCCGCCGCTGCCGACGGAATGCGCTGTGCGGAAAATCTTCTGGGAAATCGCGCCTTGGCGCATTCCAAATAAATGTGCAGTCCGCTGCGCATGAAGCCCCAAACTTTGAAGGAGGTTAAAAGAAACCATGAGCCGTAATATTTGCATTTTTCAGAACTTTCTGACGGATGCTCACAAAGCCCAGATCGAAGCGGCCGCCGCGGAAACGGGCTTCACGCCCCATTTCTTCACCGAGAGCCAGTTCGAGGAGGCGAAAGCCTGCCTGCAAGATTACAGCTGCGAAGTGCTTTACGCCCAGAGTCCCGACCTGCTCCGCACAGCCCCCGCCGCTTTGAAATGGTACTGCGCGTCCTCGGCAGGCGTGGATTATTACTGTGCTGCGCCGGACCTGTTTGCGAATCCCGATTGTATGCTTACCAACTCCAATTGCTATGGCGTGACGATTTCGGAACATACGATTATGGTCCTGCTGATGCTCCTGCGGCATATGCCGGACTATGAGGAGATCGTACGGAACCGGGGCTGGGGCGATCAGTTCCCCGTCCGGTCCATCCGGGACGGAGAGTTCACTATCCTGGGCACGGGCGACATCGGAAAAACCGTTGCGGCGCGTCTGAAAGCCATGGGTGCGGCGAAAATCACCGCCCTTTGCCGCAGCGGAAAGTCAAAGGAAACGATTTTCGATGAAGTGCTTCCGATTTCGGAGCTGGACCGCGTTCTGCCGGAGACGAAGGTACTGATCATGGCTCTGCCCAGCACGCCGGAGACCACCGGCATTTTGAGCCGGGAGCGCATTGCCCTTTTGCCGGAGGACGCCTATGTGATCAACGTGGGCCGGGGGACGGCTGTCGACCAGGAGGCCCTGACCGCCGCGCTGAACGGCGGAACTCTGGCGGGCGCGGCTCTGGACGTGACTGTCCCGGAACCGCTTCCGGCGGACGATCCCCTTTGGAGCGCGAAAAACCTGATTCTCACGCCCCATATCTCCGGCAATCTCACCCTGGGCTATACCTGCGATACAAACGTTGCTATGTTCTGCGCCGACCTGAAAAACTACGCCGCAGGCAGACCCCTTGTCAATCTGGTAGACCGCGAACGAGGCTATTGATCAAATATTGAACAGAAAGGGTTATTGACGATGGACAATTTTACGTTTTATTCCCCCACTTTATTCGCCTTTGGCGACGGCCAGGCTCAGACCACCGGCAGTCTGGTCCGCCGGTTCGGCGGCAGCAAGGTTCTGCTGGTTTACGGCGGCGGTTCCGTCAAGCGCAACGGCGCGTATGACGCCGTGACGGCTTCCCTGAAGGAGGCCGGAATCCCCTTCCAGGAATTGTCCGGCATCCAGGCCAATCCCCGCAGCGGCAAGGTCTACGAGGGAATCGAGACGGTCCGGAAAGAGGGCTTGGATTTTCTGGTGGCTCTGGGCGGCGGTTCCGTTATCGACACGGCCAAGGCCATCGGCATGGGCGCAGAGTACGACGGCGATTTCTGGGACTTCTTCTCCGGCAAGACGAAGATTGAACGTTCGCTTCCCGTTGGCGTAATCCTTACAATTGCCGCCGCCGGCAGCGAAGGCAGCGACAGCTGTGTGATTACCCATGAAAACGGAAACCTGAAATGGGGAATTCCCAAGTCCGACGCAGTGCGGCCCAAATTCTCCGTTCTGGACCCTCGCTACACCTGCTCCCTGCCGCCCTATCAAACCGCCTGCGGCGCAGTGGATATGATGGCGCATATCTGCGAGCGGTATTTCTCCAACACCCCGGATGTGGCCCTCACGGACCGGCTCTGCGAAGCTCTTTTGAAAACCGTCGTGGACGCCGCCCCCAAGGCCATTGCCGACACGAACGACTACGCCGCCCGCGCCGACCTCATGTGGGCCGGAATGCTGGCGCATAACAACTCCTGCGGCGTTGGCCGTGCCCAGGACTGGGCCAGCCACCAGATGGAGCATGAGCTTTCTGCGTTTTACGACTGCGCCCACGGCGCGGGCCTGGCGGTGGTCATGCCGGCCTGGATGGAGTATGTATATACCCATGACGTGATGCGCTTTGCCCGGTTTGCGGTGGAGGTGTTTGGCTGCGAAATGGATTACGCGGAACCGAAAAACACCGCCCTGCTGGGCATCCGGCGGCTGCGGGAGTTCTTCCGGGCCCTGGGAATGCCCACGACGCTCAAGGAGATCGAGGGGGCGAAATCGGAGGATATTCCGAAGATGGTGGAGCACCGCCGGGAAAAGCCCAACGGCTTCCCCTTCGGCAGCTTTGTGAAAATCGGCCCGGAGGAGATGGCCGAAATTCTTCGCGGAACGGACCTCTAAAAGCTGAATCCATCAAAAAAGCCGGTTCCACAAGTGTGGAACCGGCTTTTTCTGCGCGCTTATGCGTCGTGGTCGGTGTGAAGAAGGTGATGAGAACGTTCCCCAAGCGGTTTTTTGAGGTACGTGCGGTAAAGGGCTTGAATGTCCGGGTTTTCATGAGAGAAACGAATCTCTGAGCCTGCATCCAGCTTCCACAGAAGGGAACCCCGGGGAGCCGCCAGCTCCTGGCCCTCGTGTATGGGCTGTCCGCCGCCGCCCGCGCAGCCGCCGGGACAGGCCATGACTTCCACGAAATCATAATCCACAGAACCCTCGTCCACAGCTTCCATCAGCTTCCGGGCGTTGCTCAGGCCGCTGACCACCGCGACCCGCACTTCGCCCGCGCCGGGAATGGAGAAGGAAGCCTCCTTCCAGGGCTTATTTCCGCGAATGGTCTGAAACGCATCCGCGTCGGGGTTCTGGCCGGTGACGAGATAATACGCGCTGCGCAGAGCGGCGTCCATCACGCCGCCGGTCGCGCCGAAAATCACCGCCGCGCCGGTGCCGGAACCCAGAGGGCTGTCAAACTCGGCTTCCTCCAAATCCGCGGGAATGATGCAGTCGCTGCGGAACAGGCGGCACATCTCCCGGGTGGTCAGCACCACATCTACGTCCGGATCGCCGCACGCGCTGCGCATGGCGGGCAGTTCGCTCTCGTACTTCTTCGCAGAACAGGGCATAATGGATACCACAAACATCTTGTGGGGGTCTACGCCCGCTTTTTCCGCAAAATAGCTCTTGGCTACTGCGCCAAACATCTGCTGAGGCGATTTCGCCGTTGAGAGGTACTCCGTATAACCGGGATACTGGGTTTTCAGGAACCGGACCCAGCCCGGGCAGCAGGAGGTGAACATGGGCCAGCGGTGTTTGCCGCGGTGGGTGAACCGCTGGACAAATTCGCTGCCCTCCTCCATGATGGTCAGGTCTGCGGCGAAATTGGTGTCAAAGACGTAATCGAAGCCAATACGTTTCAGCGCGGCCACCATGCGTCCGGTGGAAGCCTGTTTGGGCGTGAGGCCGAAGGACTCCGCCCAGGCCACCCGCACCGCCGGGGCCACCTGAATCACCGTCGTCACCTCCGGGTCCGCCAGAGCCCAGAGGACCTTGTTGGTGTCGTCCCGGACGGTCAGCGCGCCGGTGGGGCAGTGGGTGACGCACTGGCCGCAGAAGGTGCAGTCCGTGTTTTTCAAATGCCGGTTGTAGCTCACGTCCACGGTGGTGCGGGAGCCGGTGCCGGCCACGTCCCAGATGTTCATGCCCTGAATTTTGTCGCAGACCTGTACGCAGCGCATACATTTGATGCACTTGCTGGCCTCCCGGACGATGGGGACGCTCAGGTCAACTTCCGCCCGCTCCGGCTGGACCGGGTAGGGCTGGTAGTGAATGTTCATGTCATGGGACAATTTTTGCAGTTCACAGCTTCCGCTGCGGACGCAGACGGTGCAGTTAGAGTTGTGCTGGGAGAGAATCAGGCGGAGGTTTGTTTTCCGCGCCTGACGGACCCTGGGGGAATTCGTATGAATCACCATACCCTCCACCACGGCGGTGTTGCAGGCCGGGACCAGACGTTCCGTCCCCTCCACTTCCACCACGCAGAGGCGGCAGGCGGCAATTTCGTTGATCTCCTTCAGGAAGCACAGATGAGGAATGGGGATGCCGGCCTTCTGAGCGGCGTCGAGAATCGTGGTCCCTTTGGCGGCGGAGAGTTCCCGCCCGTTGATTGAAAAGTTTACCATTTATCCACACGTCCTCCCTTGAAGTTTCCGTAACCGAAGTGGTCGCAGCGCAGGCATCGGGAGGATTCCTGCCCGGCCTCCTCGTCGGTCATGCCGCACTCGATGCACTGGAAATCGCCCTTCCGCTCAAAGGCGTCCCGCTCGGTGGCGTTGACCCGGCCCCGGGGCCGCAGGTCCGTGCAGCGGGGGGCGGGGACCTTCACTTCGGCTTCAATCTCGTGATGGAAGCCCAGGTATTCGTCAATATTGGCGGCGGCGGCCTTACCGGCGGCAATGGCCCGGATAACCGTCGCGGGGCCGGTTACGCAGTCGCCTCCGGCGAACACGCCCACCATGTCGGGCAGCTGGGTGCTGGAATCCGCCAGCAGCGCGCCGCCCCGCTGGATTTTAATACCCGTCTGTTCCAGGCCGCGGGATTCAATGCCCTGACCGATGGCGACGATGATGGTATGCGCCGGAATACGCAGGGGCTCCACAGCGGCGGTGTTGGGCCTGGGACGGCCCGCCTTGTCGATTTCGCCAATGATCTGGGGACGAGTCCAGAGGGCCGCGGCGTGGCCGTTCTCATCGGACTCGATGCGCAGAGGAGCTTGCAGCGTCAGAATCTCCGCGCCCTCGGCAATCGCGCCCTCGACCTCCTCCCGCTGGGCGGTCATATCGTCCAGGCGGCGGCGGTAGACGCAGGTTACTTTTTCCGCGCCCAGGCGGAGGGCGGAGCGGGTCACGTCCATAGCAACGTTTCCGCCGCCGATGACGACCACATTCTGACCGGTGAAATCGGGCATTTCATCGTCGCCGATGTGCCGCAGCAGCTCCACGGCGGAGACGACGCCGATGCTGTCTTCGCCCTCGATACCGGTCTTTTTGTCGGTGTGCGCGCCAATGGAAATATACAGGCAGTCATAACCTTGCTTCAATTGACTGTATGTAATGTCTTCGCCTACATTTATGCCCGTGTGGACCTCAATGCCCAGGGACAAAATGGAGGAAATTTCGGCGTCCAGCTTTTCCCGCGGGAAACGATAGCTGGGGATGCCATAGCGCATCATGCCGCCCAGCTGCTTCTGGCGTTCGTAAACTGTGACCTTGTGGCCCATGAGAGCCAGGTAGTAGGCGGCGGAGAGTCCGCCGGGGCCGCCGCCGACAATGGCGACCGATTTGCCGGTAGACTTGGCGGGTTTGGGCTGGGAAACGTCCCCGGCGTGGTCCACGGCGTAACGCTTGAGACAGCGGATGTTGAGGGCGTCGTCCACCATATTCCGGCGGCAGCGGGCCTCGCAGGGATGTTCGCAGATGTAGGCGCAGGCCGTGGGAAAGGGGTTGTCTTTGCGGATGAGCCGCACGGCGTCGGCGCAGCGGCCCTCGTTGACCAGGGCGATGTAGCCGGGAATATCCACGCCCGCCGGGCACAACGCCACGCAGGGCACCGGGTTTTTCAGCGAGCCGAGGCAGCGGTGGTGCAGGATGTGTTCCTCGTAGTCGTCCCGGAAGCCCTTGAGCCCTAGAAGAACGAGATTTGCCGCGTCAATGCCAATGGCGCAGTCGGCGGTATCCACAATGACCTGGGCCGTGTTTTCAATGCGGTCGATGATGTTCAGCTTCGGCTCGCCGTCCAGAACCTCGCCGATCATGTTGGAAAGCTGGGTGAGGCCCACCCGGCAGGGGACACATTTACCACAGGTTTGGGCGCGGCAGAGGTTCAAAAAGTTCAACGCCATATCCACCGGGCACAATCCCGGCGGGCTGGCGGCGATCCGCCGCTCCATATTGCGGTAAAGCTGTTCTACCACCGCCTGAGCCTGCCCGGGCGTCTTGACTTCCAGTCTGCTCATTCTCTCACTTCTTTCTTAGTTGTTTGGGGGGGACGGCGCGCCGTCAAGCTGGCCAGTCCCGCTGTGGTTCTACATTTTTATTATGGACGTAATGGATAAAAAAGTCAATAAAAGTTAGAAATTTGTCAAAGATTTGGACGATTTTCTGTGAGAGATGACAAAAAGCGATGGATGTAAGTGCATAAGATACGGGGCGGGGATGCCTGATGCTTCATGCGTCCAAACCCTGGCCGGCCGGGAAGAATGTGGTTGTATTTTCCGCCGCCGGGTGGTATAATTCCGGCATACCCGAGAAAACGGTAATTTCTGCCGGCCGTACCGGCGGGCGAAGGGAGAATGTTTCATGCAAGCGTTGAAGGACCTGATTGCCAAGCTGTACGAGAAGGACTGCGCCGCGTGTACAAACGAAGAATTGTACGCCGCGCTTCTGACGTATACGAAAGAACAGCTTGCCGGAAAGAGCCGTCCCGCGGCAAAAAAGCGGCTCTATTATATCTCGGCGGAATTCCTGCTGGGCAAGCTGCTTTCCAACAACCTCATCAATCTGGGCATTTACGGTGAAGTTGCCGCGTTCCTGGCGGAAAACGGCAAGTCCCTGACGGAGATCGAGGACGTGGAGCCGGAGCCTTCCCTAGGCAACGGCGGACTGGGCCGTCTGGCGGCCTGCTTCCTGGATTCCATCGCCACACTGGGCCTCCCCGGCGAGGGCATCGGACTGAATTATCATCTGGGGCTTTTTCAGCAGGTGTTCCAAAAGCATAAGCAGTGCGAGATTCCGAATCCCTGGATTGAAAAAGAAAGCTGGCTGCTGCCCACCGGCGAGACGTTTACGGTGCCCTTCCGGGGCTTTTCGCTGAAATCCGTGCTGTATGATATGGACATTTCCGGCTATCAAAGCAGTCCCATCCGGCTGCACCTGTTTGATACGGAAATCGTGAACGAATCCATAGTGGAAAAGGGCATTTCCTTTGATAAACACGACATTCTGCACAATCTGACCCTGTTCCTCTATCCCGACGACAGCGACGCCGCCGGAAAACGCCTGCGGATCTATCAGCAATATTTCATGGTCAGCAGCGCGGCACAGTACATTCTGCAAGAGGCTGAAAAACGGGGCTGTACGCTCCATGACCTGCCGGAATATGCCGTGGTGCAGATTAACGACACCCATCCCAGCATGGTGATTCCGGAATTTATCCGCCTCCTGACGGCCCGTGGGATTTCCTTCGAGGAGGCAAGTTCCATCGTATCCAAGGTCTGCGCCTATACGAACCATACCATTATGGCGGAGGCCCTGGAAAAATGGCCGGTTTCCGATCTGGAGGACGCCGTGCCCCAGCTGGTGCCCATCATTCAAAGGCTGGACGCCGCTATGAAAGAAAAATATCCGGACAGCAAAGAACTGGCCATCATCGACGAGAAAACGGACCTCGTCAACATGGCTCACATGGACATTCATTACGGCTTTTCCATCAACGGCGTAGCCGCGCTGCATACGGATATTCTGAAAACCAGCACCCTCAAGGCGTTTTACGACGTATATCCCGAGAAGTTCAACAACAAGACCAACGGCATTACCTTCCGCCGCTGGCTGCTGGCCTGCAACCAGCCCCTGACAGAATTCATCGCCTCCCTGATTGGCGAGGACTTCAAGAAGGATGCCTTTGCGCTGGAGCGGCTGCTGGACTACCAGGATGACCCGGCGGTTTTGAGCCGTCTTCTGGAAATCAAGGCCGGGGCCAAGGCGGCGTGCCGGGACTTCATCCTGCAAAATACCGGCGTGGATGTGGACGTGTCCAGCGTGTTCGACATCCAGAGCAAACGGCTGCACGAGTACAAACGCCAGCAGCTCAACGCGCTGTATATCATTCATAAATACCTGGAAATCAAAGAGGGGAAACTGCCCGCACAGCCGGTCACTTACATTTTCGGCGCGAAGGCCGCCCCCGCCTATACGATTGCCAAGGATATCATCCATCTGATTCTCTGCCTTCAGGAGCTGATCCAGAATGACCCGGAGGTCTCGCCGTACATGAAAGTGGTTATGGTGGAAAACTATAACGTAACGGCGGCGGAAAAGCTCATCCCCGCCTGTGATGTGTCCGAACAGATTTCCCTGGCGTCCAAGGAGGCCAGCGGCACCGGCAACATGAAATTCATGCTCAACGGAGCCGTGACCCTGGGCACCCTCGACGGCGCAAACGTCGAGATCCGCGACCTGGTGGGCGGCGAAAACATTTATATTTTCGGGCAGTCCAGCCAGGAGGTCATTGCCCACTATGACGCGGAGGACTACAAGGCCAAGGAATACTATAAAAAGGACCCGGAGCTTCGCCGCTGCGTGGACTTCATCACCGGCCCGGAAATCCTGGCGATTGGAAGCCGCCTGGAGCTGAAACGCCTGCACAAGGAACTGGCGGGCAAGGATTACTTTATGACCTTCCCGGATTTCCAAGCCTACGTTGAAACGAAAGACCGCGCGCTTGCCGATTACGGCGACCGGACGGTTTGGGCAAAGAAGATGCTGGTAAACATTGCAAAATCCGGCTTTTTCTCCTCGGACCGGACCATCCGGCAGTATAACGAGGATATCTGGCGCCTGTAAAAAACGAAAGGCTGGAGGCATTGCCTCCAGCCTTTTTTCAATATTCGAACAATCTGCCGGTTCTTTTCACAAAAGAATCTCCTGGAATTTCCGGTTTTGTATTGCATTCTGACGAAAAACAGCGTATAATAAAATTCTCCCAGAATATAGCAGAGGGAGGAATTTGAAAAGGAGGGTACATAATGCGAAAACTCGTCACAAAGCGTCTCCTGACCCTGGCGCTGGCTGTCGTTATGGTAGTCAGTCTGGCAACCCCCGCATATGCGGCAGAGAGCAAAACCATTACCATTTTGCAAACCAGCGACCTGCATGGCATGGTCAACCCCTTCGACTATGCCTCCAACAAGGAAACCAGCACCAGCCTGGCGCACGCCGCCGCCATCATCCGGGAGGAGCGGGAAAAAGATCCCGATCTGCTCCTGATCGACACCGGCGACACCACCCAGGCGAACTACATCCAGGAATTCCTGGCGGACGAGCCGAATCCCATCATTGACGCCATGAATTATCTGGACTATGATGCCTGGACCCTGGGAAATCATGAGTTCAACTTCGGCTTCAACTACGTGACCAAGGAAATCAAGGAATTTGAAGGCGTTACCCTGGGCGGCAACTTCTACAAGGACGGCAAGCGTTGGATTGACGCCTATCACATCTTCGAGGTGGACGGCGTGAAGGTGGCCGTTTTTGGCATTGACGCGCCCCATATTCCCCAGTGGGAAAAATCCGACCCCACCCACTATGACAACATGACCTTTACCACGCCCATGGAGGAGACCGGTAAAATCCTCGACGAGCTGGAAGGCAAGGCTGATGTGATCATTGGCAGCGTCCACTACGGCCTTGAGGGCGAGTATGGCGTGGAAGGCATGAAGGCCGTTGCGGAGAAGTACGGCGACCGCATCGACGCCCTGTTCATCGGCCATGCCCACTCCAAAGTGGAGGAGACCATTGGCGGCATCCCCGTGCTGGAACCCGGTTCCAATGCACAGTATGTCGGCAAAGTCACCCTCACCCTGACGGAGAAAGACGGCGGCTGGGACGTGGAGAAGGCCGAAGGCGTGCTTCTGGACTGCTCGGCAGTGACCCCCGACCCGGAATTCACCGCCCGCTACAAGAGCCTGCATGAAAAGAGCCTCGCGCTGGCGTCCAAGGAAGTGGGCACCGTGGGCGAGACCTTCCTGGACCCCATTGAGTTCCTGCCCGGAATCCCGGTGGCGATCATCCAGGACAACCCCATCACCGATCTGGTGAACGAGGTACAGATGAAGGAATCCGGCGCGGACGTTTCTCTGGCGGCGTTGTTTGATTCCACCTCCAACCTTCAGGAAGGCCCCTTCCTGCACCGGGACAGCGTGAAGATTTACAAGTATGACAACACGCTTTACGCGGTGAAAGTCACCGGCAAGCAGCTCAAGGACATCATGGAGCGTCAGGCGGGCGGCTTCTTCAACCAGTATCAGCCCGGTGACGTGACCATCAGCTTCCGCCCGGACGTTCGGATGTACAACTATGACGAGTTTGCGGGCGTCAACTATGAGATTGACATCTCCAAGCCCGAGGGCTCCCGCATTCAGAACGTCACCTACAAGGGCGAAGCCCTGAGCGACACCCAGGAATTGGTTCTGGCGCTGAATAACTACCGTTACGGCGGCCTTGTTTCCGCGGGCCTGATTAACGAGGCGGACGTGGTGTACGAAGGCGGCGCGGTCCGGGATATGATCACGGAGTATGTGGCGGCTCTGGACGGTCCCCTGATGCCTGCGTGTGACAACAACTGGAAAATTGTCGGCGCGGACCTGGACGATCCCCAGAAGGACCTGATTTATGAGATGGTCCGTTCCGGCGAACTGAGCGTACCCACCTCCGAGGATGGCCGTACGCCCAACGTGGCGGCGTTGAACGGTCCCGCGCTGCGTGCGGCCGGCGTGCTGCCCGCACTGGAAACGGAACCCGCTCCCGAGCCCGCCCCCGAACCTGCTCCCGAGCCGGCCCCCGCACCGGAGGAAACCACCCCCGTGGAGAGCAACGAGGGCAACGAGGAGCCTGCTCCTGCGGAGTCCAACACCCCCGCCGTCCCCGTGGACGGCACGACCTACACGGTCAAGTCCGGCGACTGTCTGTGGAGCATTGCCCAGCAGTTCTACGGAACGGGCCGTGAATGGAATGTGATTTACCAGGCCAACAAGAACGTCGTGAAGAACGCAGACGAGCTTCAGGTCGGCATGGTTCTGGTCATTCCGGCGAAATAAGCGAAGTTTATAGATATTGGCAGGGGCCGTCCGCCGTTGGCGGGCGGTCCTTTTTTGTCCGAGCATCTTCCAGAAAAAGGGATTCCCATAAAATATCTACAAAAAAACGGCTTTCTGTCTTGTCAATTCCGGCGTTTTAATAGTATAATAGGACTGAGTAAAAATCCACATTATGCGATCTGCTTGGGAGAAGGTGTCAAACTATGGTATTCAAATTTCCATTCCTGAAAAAGCTGTTTTCTCATTTGCCGCACCTGCCGAAGTCCAAAGGAAGCGAAGCTGCGCCGGAAGAAGCGGAGATGCGCGACGAGCCGTCCGCAACATCGCCGGCTTCCCAGCCGCCTCCGCCGCCGCCCAGGGATCTGGGGCTGGTGGACCTGGACGCCGATCATTCCCTTTTCGCGCTCTATACGCTGCGCCGCCGTCAGAGCACGCAGCCGGTCTCGCAGCCGTATGTCCGGCTGGAAGCGGACGCCTTTGCGCCCAACGCGCTGGAACGGGAACGGGACCGCTTGAAAAAGGCGTTGACTGCGGCGGCCAACGCCCGCCTGAGCAAAGCCATGCCCAAGAAACCCAAGGAGGCGAAAGAGGAGGAGGACGCGCCGCCGCCGCCCGTGCTGGACGCGCTGCCCTGGATATATGTTTCAAACGACAAGCTGTCGGCATGGATGCTGGTGTTTCCGCCGGTGGGCGAGGGCCGGGAGCTGGACCAGGAGCTGATGGACCATGCCCTGAAGGACAGCGGCGTGACCTTCGGGCTGGACGAGGCCCTTCTGGTCCGCATTCCAAAGGACAAAGAACGGTATTTCAAACTGTTTTGTGCGGCGCGGGGCCGCCCCGCTGTGGACGGGGAAAACGGCAAAGTGATTGAACGCTTTGCGCGGAAGGTGGAGAAGCATTTCCAGGTGGACGAATATGACCGGGTGGATTACACGAATCTGAATCTGGTGCAGAACGTGGGGAAGGGAGACGAAATCTGCACGCTGGTCCCGCCAACCCAGGGCCAGCCAGGGAAAAACGTTCTGGGCCAAGAACTCCCCGCCAAGGACGGCCGCAAGGCCCAGCTTCCCAAGGGCAGTAACACCGAAATCAGCGAGGACGGCCTGAGCCTCATTGCGTCCCAGGCAGGCAACGTGGAATTTACGGGCCGGACGTTCCAGGTGAAACCGGTGATGGAAATTGACGGCGACGTGGACTACTCCACCGGCAACATCAATTTCCTGGGGGACGTACATATCCAGGGCGACGTGTGCAGCGGGTTCCTGGTCCGGGCCATGGGGAATATCCACATTGACGGCGTGGTGTCCGGCGGTTCCGTGGAGGCCGGCGGCGATTTGGTCGTAGCGAAAGGAATTTTGGGCGGCGAGCAGACTACCATCCGGGTACACCGCAATATTTTTGCGAAGTATCTGGAAAACTGCCGGGTTTATGTCCGGGAGAACTTGCAGACGGACTGTATTATTAACAGCGAGGTATTCAGCGACGGTACGGTAGAAGTGAACTCCGGCCGGGGGACCATCATGGGCGGCCGGGTTTGGGCGGCGCGGAAAATCGTTGCCAAAATCGTCGGGTCCCGGTCTGAGGTAGCGACACAGATCACCCTGGGGGGCCTGCCCTGTTCGGACTCTGAACGGGAGGAGCTGCTTGAGCAGCTGGCCCGTCAGGAGGAGGAGCTGAAGAAAATCGAGCTTCAGCCGGAGAGTCCCGGCAAAGCCGGGCGCATTACCCGTGCGCGGATGAAGCTCTCCGGGGACCGGATGCGGCTGGAACAGCTGGAACGGGACCTGGCAAGCCTGCGGGACAGCATGAAAAAGCAGGGCAGCGGGCGCATGGAGTGCGGCATCGTCTACCCTGGAACGGAAATCACCATTGGAGAAGCGATGCTCCGCGTGCGGCATGAAACACAGCAGTGCATTGCGGCATTGATTGCGGGGGAAGTGCATTTGACGTAGGAGAAAGGGAGGCTTTATGGATCGGGCAATGTCTCAAAAACGACTGGCGCAGGTATTCGACGAAGTTGCCCGGGAGGTGACGGAACGGGCGTCGGGGATTCGCCTGCTGGAGAGCGGGACGAAACTGGCCGGGGAACTGTGTACAGTTTACACATCGTTTCAGCGGGGCTACCGGACCGGCGTGTCCCTGTGCGCGGAACGGTCCCTCTTTACCCGGTTGACCCAGAGAATGATGCAGACAGAGGAGGTCTCTCCCCAGGAGGTGGAGGAATTTTCCAGAGAATATTTCAACGCCCTGTGTGGTCGCATTGTGTCCCAGATGTACCCGGAGACGAAGATTCCGGCCCGGTTTGACCGACCGTCGTTCCATGAAGGACGTTATAGCCCAAGGGGCCGGCAGAAGCATTTTTCCATTCGTTATACCAGCGACGGCGCAGGAAACGCAGAGCTGGTTCATCATTTACAAGATATGGAGGCGGCAGATACGCTGCCCGAATAGAAAGGAAAGGGATGCCTTATGGGAAAGCGGCTTATGATTGTGGACGATTCCTGCGCAATCGAGCTGCAAATCCGTCAGCTTTTGGAGGGAACGGAATTTGACGTGGTGGGCTACTGCCCGGACGGAGAGACGGCCATTGAACGCTATGCCAAGCTGAAGCCGGACCTTGTGACGATGGACATTATCATGCCCGGCATCGATGGTCTGGAAGCGGCCCAGGCGATTTTGGAGGAACACCCGAACGCCCGGATTGTGATGATCTCCTCTCTGGCCTACGACGGCACAATTCATGAGGCGGAGGCCATTGGCGCAAAGGGATTTCTGGCGAAGCCCTTTTCGGAGGAAGATCTGATTGACACGCTGCGCAGTGCGCTGAAAGACTAAAGAAACCTGATTTTTACAGGCAGTTTTCAAGACGGGCCGCATAGCTGCGGACCCGTCTTGCGCCGTTGACAAAAGAGAGAAACGAAGGGATTTTTTATGAACTATAAAGACAGCTTTCATCCATATGCATGGGTATCCATTTTTTTCTGGTCGCTGACCGCTGTTCTGACGCGCCTTGCCCTGCAATATTTTTCCGCGTTTTCCCTGGGGTTTCTGCGCTATTTGATTGCGTCGGTGGTTTTGCTGGCGGTAGCTGCGCTGTACAAAATGAAGCCGCCTCGGCCCAAAGACCTTCTGTGGTTTCTGGCCTCCGGCGGCACGGGATTCTTTTTGTATATGATTGCGTACAATCAGGGACAAGCCGTTGTAACGGCTGCTACGGGAAGCGTGGTAATTGCTATGGCACCGGTTCTGACGGCGTTGCTGACCTGGCTTATTTACCGCGAAAAAATACGGCCGCATCAATGGGCGGCGGTTTTTATAGAATTTGCGGGCGTGGCGGTTCTTACGCTGATGAACGGTGTGTTTTCGGTCAATAGGGGACTTTTCTGGCTGTTTTTCGCGGCGTTGTCTCTGAGCATTTATAATCTGCTTCAGCGGAAGCTGACAAAAACCTATGACAGTTTGCAGACGGCTGCTTACAGCATTTTTTTCGGAACGCTGCTGCTGGCGGTGTTTGCGCCGGAATCCTTTCAGGCCCTTCGCCACGCGCCTGCCATTCAGTGGTTTTACCTGCTTATTCTGGGCGTTGGAGCCAGCGCGATTGCCTATGTCTCTTGGGCGAAGGCGTTTTCAAAGGCGAAGCAGACCTCCCAGGTCAGCAATTATATGTTTATTACGCCGCTGCTGACCAGCGTTCTCGGGTTTCTGCTGGCGGGAGAAGTGCCGGACCGCGGAACGTTGATTGGCGGTGGGATCATCATGACCGGCGTGTTGATTTTCAACTTCGGCGGGATGCTGTTCGGTCCGGCAGAGCGGAAGAAAACCTGACGCCGCGGTCCGAAAAACGGATTTTCGATTGATTCTGTGAAAAAAATCAAACGTCCGGCATATGCCGGACGTTTTTTCATAGGTTTCGCCGCCGCTGACGTTCCAATTTGGGGTCCCGCCGCTGGAAGGGTTTGTCAATCAGGATGATATCGCCGCCAATCCGCTGGATGCAGTCCCAGGGAATATAATACTCCTCCCCGCGTCCGAACAGACCGAAAAAGCGGGCCGGGCCATAGACGATAATAGCAATCACCTGCCCTTCCGGTATCCGAATGTCAGCGTCCGCCACAAATCCGAGGCGGGTGCCGTCGTTGATGTTGATGACTTCCTTCCGCCGGAAGTCCCGGAATCTGCATTGCATGGCCGTCACCTCTCTGGGAAAACCTATGCAATTTGGAAGCTGTCCTATGCATGGCGGAGATTGTCTGAAAAGGGTCTCCCCACAATCTGACAAAAGCTGTCCGTATAGGAAAAAACGCCTTCGGAAATACTGTCTTTGAAGCGGCAAAGCGGCGGGAAACGCCGCAGGCCGCCGGGGAAGTATTCATGAGGGGGCGGTCTTTTGCAGGGAAAAGTCGAGATCGCGGGCGTCAACACCGCCAAGCTGAAAGTATTGAAAAACGAGGAAACCATGACGTTGCTCCGCCAGACGAAGGAAGGAGACCAGGAGGCCCGCCGGCAGCTGATCGAGGGTAATTTGCGTTTAGTGTTGTCGGTAATTCAGCGTTTTTCCAGCCGGGGCGAGAATGTGGACGATCTTTTTCAAGTGGGCTGTGTGGGTCTGATTAAAGCGATTGATAATTTTGACATCAACCAGCCGGTAAAATTTTCCACTTACGGCGTACCGATGATCATTGGCGAGATCCGGCGGTATTTGCGGGACAACAGCGCCATTCGGGTGTCACGGAGTATGCGGGACACAGCATATAAGGTGCTGCAAGCGCGGGAGCGGCTGATTTCGCAGACCCAGCGGGAGCCGACGGTGGAACAGATTGCGAAAGAGCTGGACATTCCGCGGGAAGACGTGGTGTTTGCAATGGATGCAATTGTGGACCCGGTTTCGTTGTATGAGCCGGTGTATTCTGACAGCGGCGATGCCGTTTGTGTGATGGACCAGGTGCGGGATACGCAGAATACGGACGAACATTGGACCGACCGGATTGCGTTAAAGGATGCCTTTAAGCGTTTGGACGAGCGGGAACGGCGGATATTGTCTCTGCGGTTTTATGAGGGCAAAACGCAGATGGAGGTTTCTGCTGAAGTAGGGATTTCGCAAGCGCAGGTATCCCGGCTGGAAAAAGGCGCGATCAATACCATCAAAAAGAATATTTAGCATAAGGGGACGCGCTGCGTCCCCTTTTTACTTACAAATGAGGCAGCCCAAGAGGGCCAGCGTCCAGCATCCAGCCACCCCGCCCACCGCAGCAGCGGCAGCGGAAATAGACGCAGAGGCAAGTCGATTTGGACTTCTCGTTAAAGTTCCACCCGTCCAAAGTTTTCCACCGAGCTTATAAAACGCTCTTTTCTTTTGGACCGTGAACGGCCCGTTTGTCTCCGGCCCAAGAGCCGCCGCGCTGCGGCGGTTGGCCTCCGACACGCGCCTGCGGGCGCAGTCTTTTCTCTCGCCAGAGAAAAGAAATTGGGGGGGGTCAAATTTGGACCAGCCATTGCAAATGGACATTCAACGTGGTATAGTGAAAAAGACTGTAAAACGATTAGGAGGACCAAACATGATAACCCTACATGACAACGGCGTGTTTCTGAAAAACGGCGCGCTGTGCAGCGAAGCCCCCCTTTCCCCGGCAGAGGGGAAACAAAAAACCCTGGCATGGAGTATTCTCCAAGCCCACAGCGTTTCGAAAGACCCGGAACAGCTCAAAATTCGCTTTGACGCCTTGGTGAGCCACGATATCACCTACGTCGGCATCATCCAGCAGGCTCGCGCCTCCGGAATGCAGGAATTCCCGGTGCCCTATGCTCTGACCAACTGCCATAACAGCCTCTGCGCCGTCGGCGGCACAATCAACGAGGACGATCACGTCTTCGGCCTCTCCGCCGCGAAAAAATACGGCGGTATCTATGTCCCCGCCAACCAGAGCGTCATCCATTCCTATGCGCGGGAGCAATTGGCGGGCTGCGGCAAAATGATTCTTGGTTCTGATTCCCACACCCGCTACGGCGCGCTGGGCACGATGGCCGTCGGGGAAGGCGGCCCGGAACTGGCCAAGCAGCTTCTGAAAAACACTTGGGACATTCCCTACCCCAAAGTCGTGCTTGTCTATTTGACCGGCGCTCCCAAGCGCGGCGTCGGCCCTCATGACGTGGCGATCTCCCTGGTAAAAGCTACCTTCGCCTCCAGTTTTGTAAACAACTGCGTTCTGGAATTTGCCGGTCCCGGCGCGGCGTTGCTGCCCATTGACTTCCGAAACGGGATCGATGTCATGACCACCGAAACCACCTGCCTTTCCTCTATCTGGGAAACGGACGGCGAAGTCCGGAGCTTCTACGAAGCCCATCAACGTCCCGGTGAATACAAAGAACTGCATCCCGGCGAATTTGCCTGGTATGACAAATACATTGAAATTGACCTGTCCAAAGTGGAGCCGATGATCGCGCTGCCCTTCCACCCGTCCAACGCCTGGACCATTCGGGAATTTCTGGATAACGCGCCGGAAATTCTGGCGCAGGTGGAGGCCGACGCCCAGGCCCGTTATCCCAAAGCAAACGTCCGCCTCACCGATAAAATCCATGACGGCGGCGTTTGGGCCGATCAGGGCGTGATTGCGGGCTGTGCCGGCGGCCTGTTTGACAACATCGCCGAAGCGGCGGACATCCTGCGGGGCGGAAGCTGCGGCGCAGGCTATTTCGCCCTGGACGTATATCCCACCAGCATTCCCGTCAGCCTGGAGCTGACCAAAAACGGCGATACGGCCGCCCTGCTGGAAAGCGGCGCAATTTTGAAGCCGAGCTTCTGCGGCCCGTGCTTCGGCGCAGGAGACGTGCCGGCAAACAACGGCCTTTCCCTGCGGCACACCACCCGGAATTTCCCAAACCGCGAAGGCTCCAAGCCCTCCGAGGGACAGTTTGCCGGAGTATGCCTGATGGACGCCCGCTCCATCGCGGCCACCGCCCGCAACGGCGGAAAAATCACGCCTGCAACGGAATTGGAATACGAAACAACCCGCCGTCCTTATCACTTTGACAAGGGCATATATGATAAGCGGGTATATAACGGCTATGGAAAACCGGAACCGGACACCGCGCTGATTCTGGGACCGAACATCACCGACTGGCCGAAGATGCAGCCCTTGGCGGAAAACCTGCTGGTAGAGCTGGCGGCGGTGCTGCGGGACCCGGTGACCACCACCGACGAGCTCATTCCCTCCGGAGAAACGTCGTCTTACCGGTCGAACCCCCTGCGGCTGGCGGAATTCACCCTCTCCCGCCGGGAACCGGCCTATGTAGGCCGCGCCAAGGCTGCGGCGGAGATCGAGGCCCGGCGGATAAAGGGCGAAAGCCCGGAAAAACTTCAGGCCCTGCTGAAGCGCGCCGGAGCCTCCGCGGATAATACGCAGTTTGGTTCCTGCGTATTTGCCAACAAACCCGGCGACGGTTCTGCACGGGAACAGGCCGCAAGCTGTCAAAAAGTGCTGGGCGGCTTTGCGAATATCTGCTACGCCTTCGCAACCAAGCGTTACCGCTCCAACTGCATTAACTGGGGAATTCTTCCCTTTACGCTGGATGAAGGGGCGGAATTCCCGTTTGAAAACGGCGACTGCGTGTTTGTGCCCGGAATTCGCAAGGCAGTGGAGGCCGGTGCGGAGGACATTCCGGCAAAGGTTCTGCGGACCGACGGAACCGAGGCGGAAATTCTGCTCCATATCAAGGGTCTGACGGCAGAGGAGCAGGAAATTATTCTCGACGGATGCCTGATGAATTATTACGCAAAACGAAACTGACCATGTTCGGATAGGAGATCGAAGCGATGGAAAAGATCAAAATGACAACGCCCCTGGTGGAGATGGACGGCGACGAGATGACCCGCATCCTGTGGGGGATGATAAAAGAAAAACTGATTCTGCCCTTTGTGGATCTGAAAACGGAATATTACGACCTGGGTCTTCTGAACCGGAACGCGACGAAAGATCAAGTGACCGTCGACGCGGCCAACGAAACCAAACGATTGGGCGTAGCGGTAAAATGCGCGACCATCACGCCCAACCGCCAGCGGATGGAGGAATATCCCGAATTAACCGAAATGTGGAAATCACCCAACGGCACCATTCGGGCAATTCTCGACGGTACCGCGTTCCGTGCGCCGATAGTCCTGCCGTGTATCCGCCCGGTGGTGAAGAACTGGGAACAGCCCATCACCATTGCCCGCCACGCCTACGGCGATATGTATAAAGCCGTTGATCTTGAGACGGAGGAACCTGGAACGGCAACGCTGACCTTCCGGGGTGAGAGCGGCGCGGAACAGACCCTGAACGTCCAAACGGTAAAGGGTCCCGCCGTCTGGCAGGCGCAGCACAACACTGAAAAAAGCATCCGGGCTTTTGCGCGCTCCTGCTTCCAGTACGCCATTGCACAGAAACAGGATCTGTGGTTCTCCACCAAGGACACGATTGCCAAGGCCTATGACGGGGCGTTCAAGCGTATTTTTGAGGAGGAGTATGAGGGCGGCTATAAAGCGCAGTTTGAGGCTCTGGGAATTACATATTTCTATACCTTGATTGACGACGCCGTGGCGCGGGTCATTCGTTCCAAGGGCGGGTTTATCTGGGCACTGAAAAATTACGACGGCGACGTAATGAGCGACATGGTTGCCGCCGCGTTCGGCAGTCTTGCCATGATGACCAGCGTTCTGGTGGCCCCGGACGGCGCCATGGAATTTGAAGCCTCTCACGGAACCGTCACCCGCCACTATTACAAATACCTTAAAGGGGAAAAGACCTCCACCAACCCCATGGCAACCATTTTCGCCTGGTCCGGCGCGCTGAAGCGGCGCGGCGAGCTGGACCACCTGCCGGAACTGACGGCCTTTGGAGCGGCGTTGGAGGCGGCGTCCCTGGAAACCCTGGAAGCCGGAATTATGACCCGCGACCTGTTGGGACTTCTGGAACCGGGCTTCGAGGCCAGAAGCGTGGACAGCGAGGAGTTCCTGGATGCGATTGCCGGGCGGCTGCGGGAAAAGCTGCAAGCGGGTTGAGTTTGCCGCCGGCATTTGAAAATGAGCGCGTCTCTGGCTGGGTGAGGCACTTGGTTCAGGCTGTGTGCGGCCGAAAGGGCGGTACTGGCTGCTCCCCTGCCGGTTTTCCCGCCATCTGCTCAGAACAGACCAGCGGCGAATAATTCCCCGAACAGCATTGCCGCGGGGAAAAGAGCCTCAACATCAACTGGCGTTTTCCCGCCGGAGGAAACTGGCTGCAAGGGGGAAAGAAAGAACCCTTCTGCCAGCGGCGTAATCGTTTAATTTAACTATTGCTTTTTGGTGGGAATCGAGGTATAGTAAGAGCAGAATTCCGCGATGCAGATTTCCCCGCGTCTATGTTTTGAAGGAGGAATTTTTTTATGTCTACGAAAGCCTATTACTCCAGAACGGAAATTGGCCCCGGCAAAGTGGGTTTCTCCAAGACCCGCTCCATCATTGAGGCCCCCTTCTACGGAAACAACGTCGTTAAGATCAACTCCCTGCGGGAAGCCTATGACCTGGCGAAGAACTCCCCCGGCACCGTTGTTACCGATATGCCCGTTTACCGCGGCGAGGAATTCGGCCTGGAGCCGGATGCAAAAGTTCTGCTGTTCAATGACGGTTCCATCACCGGCCGTTACGCGCCCGCCCGCCGGATCACCGGCAAGCCCGGCGTGGACACCACTGCCCTGGACAAAATCGTCATGGACGCCGTTTACGACACCCGCTGGAAGACCATGTATCATGCGGAAGTGTTCATCGGACTGGACCCCGAGTTCATGGTCAAGGCCCACCTGCTCATTCCCGAGGGCGAAGAAAACCTGCTCTATAACTGGATGCTGAACTTCCAGTATCAGTCCGACGAGTATGTGAAGATGTACAAAAAGTCCCAGCCCGTGGGCGGCGGCAAGGAGCCTGACATCTATATTTTCTCCGATCCCCAGTGGACCGGCGCGCCGGGTCAGGACGATATCTGCGATCCCAAGTGCCTGTGCTACTTCAACACGGATACCAACTGCGCCGCCATTCTGGGTATGCGCTACTTCGGCGAGCACAAGAAGGGCACCCTGACCCTGGCCTGGGCCATTGCCAACCGCAACGGCTATGCCTCCTGCCATGGCGGACAGAAGGAATACACCCTGGCGGACGGCAGCAAATACGTCGCGGCGGTGTTCGGCCTGTCCGGCTCCGGCAAGTCCACCCTCACCCACGCCAAGCACAGCGGCAAATATCCCGCCATCAAGGTGCTCCACGACGATGCGTTCATTATCAACTCCGATACCTGCGCGTCGATCGCTCTGGAACCCACTTATTTCGACAAGACGGCGGACTATCCCGTCCCCTCTGAGGATAACAAGTACCTGCTGACGGCGCAGAACTGCTCCGCTACCCTGGACGACGAAGGCAAGATCGTTCTTGTGACCGAGGACGTGCGCAACGGCAACGGCCGGGCGATCAAGAGCAAGCTCTGGTCCCCCAACCGGGTCGACAAGATTGACTCTCCCGTCAACGCCATCTTCTGGATTATGAAGGACCCCACCATTCCCCCCGTCGTCCGCCTGAAGGGCGCGTCTCTGGCGGCGGTTATGGGCGCGACCCTGGCGACCAAGCGTTCCAGCGCGGAACGTCTCAAGGCCGGCGTGGACCCCAACGCCCTGGTCGTGGAGCCTTACGCGAACCCCTTCCGCACCTACCCGCTGGTGAATGACTATGAGAAGTTCAAGAAGCTGGTGGCCGAGAAGGACGTGGCGTGCTATATCATCAATACCGGCGACTTCATGGGCAAGAAGGTCCAGAAGGAAGATACCCTGGGTATTTTGGAGGCCGTTGTGGAAGGCAAGGCCGCTTTCAAGCCCTGGGGTCCCTTCACGGATATCGAGATCTTCGAGTGGGAAGGCTTCGTGCCCGACCTGAGCGACCATGAATATGTGGCGCAGATGAAAGCCCGTATGCAAGACCGTCTGGACTATGTGACCAAGCTGGACACCGAAGAAGGCGGCTTCAACAAGCTGCCGGAGGATGCGGCGGAGGCCATCCGCCGGGTTGTGGATCAGGCAAATTCTCTGTAAAGAAAAGCGTGATAGAGCCGGAGCGGCGACATTTCGCCGCTCCGGTTTTTCCATGCGGTTTTCCCGTTTAGGCAGGATAGCGTATCTTTTTTGCGGGAAATGATTGACGCGGGTGGATTTTTTTGATATCTTGTTAATTGTATGGTCATACCAAAAGGGGGCGCTGTTATGCAATTGGAGAAAATACAGTACAATCAGCCGAAGGTCCCGGAATTGGTGATGCAGTCTCTGATTGCCGCCATTGACAAGGGAGATATTTCCGTAGGCGGGGAGCTGCCGTCGGAGCGGGACCTGGCGGAGACGCTGGGCGTGGGCCGCGGTTCGCTGCGGGAATGCCTGGCGATTTTGGAATTCCTGGGAGCGGTGGAAAACCGGGGAAACCGGAAAATTGTAACCAGGGACGCGGATTATATTCAAAAGGCCATGTCGTTTGTGCGGGTCTCCAATCAGGCGGATATGCAGGAGGACTTCAACGAGTTCCGGCGCATCAGCGAGGTTGCCATCGTGGGGCTGGCCTGCGAGCGGGCCACGGCGGAGGATCTCCGGACTCTGGAAGGTATCCTGCGGGACCTGGAAGCCGCGCCGGGAGACTACATGAACGATGTCCGGTTTCACGATGCCCTGGCGGTTGCCAGCCATAATATGATGCTGGCCGCCACCATCCATCTGGTAACGAGCATGATTGCAGAGATTCGTATTCGGTTTTTCGGCCGGCCGGACTACCAGCGGCGGAGCATGGAATCCCATATTGCCATCTATGAGGCGGTAAAGGCCCATGACGTGGAGCGGGCAAAACGGGAAATGAAACTGCATTTGGACATCGTGGAAGAATTTGCTCAGAAATATCCAAAGGAAGTCTGAAGGGGCTTTGTGCAAAACAGAAGAAATCCGCAGAGATTTTTGGCGGGGAAAACTGGAAATACCTCTTGATTCTGAAGGCGGGGCGTGGTATCTTTATAGCGTGGTCGAATGGTATGACCAACCGACCGTATGACCATTTGCCTGTTTGAAGTCGAAAAAGCGGACGTTTGAGAGGAAAGCGAGTCCAATATGTTCTATTTGGAGACGGGTTCCCGAGATCCTTACTACAATCTGGCGTTTGAGGAAATTGTCCTCCAGCGGCGGACAACCGGCGATTATCTGCTCCTCTGGCAGAATGAAAACACCATCGTGGTCGGGCAGAACCAGAACACGGAAGGAGAGATCAACCGCCCCTTCGTGGAAGCCCACAGAATCCATGTGGTGCGCCGGACCACCGGCGGCGGCGCGGTTTACCACGATTTGGGAAACCTCAATTATTCCTTCATCACCAGCGTGGAGGACCCGGAACGGCTGACCATGGAAAAATTTACAAAGCCCGTCGTGTCTGCGCTCCAGGGCTTGGGCCTTTCGGCGGAAGCGTCGGGACGAAACGATATCCTGGTGAATGGACGCAAGGTCTCCGGCACTGCCCAGCGGTTAGCGAAGGGACGGATTCTCTATCACGGAACGCTGCTGTTCGACAGCAGCCCCGGCATGGTGGAAGGCGCGTTGCAGGTGGACCCGGCGAAGTTCCGCTCTAAAAGCGCGAAGTCTGTGCGGAGCCGGATCGGGAACATTCGGGCGGCCTTGAAAACGGATATGACGCTTCCAGAGTTCTGGGATTATTTGAAAACGGCCCTGGCCGGCGAGTTCGCGCCCGCCGCGCTGACGCCGGAGGAACTGGCCGCGGTGGAGGAGCTGAAGCGGACGAAGTACGACACCTGGGAATGGAACTTCGGCCGTTCGCCGAAATACGGCCGGACCAGCAAGGCGTGGTTTGACGGCGGCGGCCTGGAGATTCGGACCGCCGTGGAAAAAGGCCGGATTATGGATATTGTCTTTTACGGCGATTTTCTGGCCATGTCGTCCTTGGAAGGTTTGACGGCCGCGCTGCGGGGCTGTCCGTTCCGACGGGAGGACGCAGAGGCGGTTCTGGACCGGTTCCCGCTGCAAGCCCTGTTTGGCGGCATCCGGAAGGAAGAAATTTTAGATACCATGTTTTATTGAATTTCTGCCATGCGGCAGAAAAAGAGGACGCATTTGCGTTCTCTAAGGCGTGTTACAGACCTGTTCCCGCTGGAAAGGGTCCATGAGCAGCCGAACATCCATGCCGTCCAGCTGCGCGGCGGCCTTGGCGGCGGCTTTCCGGTAATTGTAAAGATCGTCGCCGGCAAACGGCAGGTGATAGACCAGCAGCGTTTTGGGCCGGATATGCTTTTGTACAAATTCCCGTCCCCGTTTCAGCGTGATCCAAGGGAAATCCAGCAACGCCAGGTCCACCGGCCCGCTCTCTGCCAGAAACGCCGCCAGCTCCGGGGCGCACAAGGCGCAGTCTCCCGGAATCAGGACGCGGAAGCCCTGATGCTCCAGAAGAAGGCCGTAATGAGCAACGTGCGCGTATTGGGGGCCTTCGTGGGGGAGGTGGAGGAAGTCCAGCGTATAGTCCGGCAGCTTGAGCCGTTCCCGGCGGCCCGACAGCAAAAGCTGTTCGGGGAAAAAGGTTTCCGGAAGAATGGGCTTGGCCTTGGGCCAGCGTTCCAGGGCCAGACGAGTCAGGGTGCGGGAGAAGTGGTCCGGATGACAGTGGGTGTAAAACAAGATGTCCGGCGCGGCAAAATCCGGGTGAGTGGTAATCGCCTCCCAGAGCGCGGGCGTGACGGCGGAAAAACCGGGAACCTTCCGGCGGTGGAGGGCGTCGGCCCAAAGGCGGAGGGAATCAAGCTGCAAAGCAATCCCCGCGTTTGCGCTGAGTGTGACTTGTGTCATCATGAACGATACACCCTTTCCTGAACGGTTTGTGTTTACGATACCACATTTCCGGAAAAAAACCAGGGAAAAAGTGATAAAAAGTTGGGAGCGGTTCGGGGCGGTTTTTTGTGAAAACCGGACAGTTCCCTTGGAAAATGTCCACATAAACGGAACCTCGAGGTTCTGTGGAGCGGTTCGGGAGACGGACCGCAGTATGATAAAAGAAGGGATTGATTCAATGAAAGCCTACAAAAAGCTCATGAGCGGAGTTGCTACCATTGAAAAAGTCGTGATCAGCGTTCTGTTGATCTTCGTCACTGCAATTACGTTTGCAAATGTGGTGGTGCGGAAGCTCTCCAACAGCCAGTTTGCCTGGTCGGAGGAAATGGTGATCAACCTGTTTGTGCTGCTGATTATGCTGGGCTGCGCTTTGAGCGCACAGGAAGGGAGTCTGATCAGCCTGTCTCTGATCTACGACCGGCTGAACAAGACGGCGAAAAAGGTGTTTGTCACCATCATTTCGATTACCAATCTCGTATTCTGGGGCGTCCTGCTGTGGACCGGCTGGGAGAAGGTCGCGTCTCAGATAGACTCCGGAAAGCGGACCTCCTCGCTGGGCTGGCCGGAATGGGTGTTTACGATTTTCCTGCCCATCGGCGCGGTGTTCCTGATTCTGCACAGCATTGAATTTTTTATTGACAACGTTCTGGGCGACGGCCTGGAGGAAAAGGAGGAACTGCCTCAATGATTAACTTTATCCTATTCGGCAGCTTCTTTGTCCTGCTATTTCTGAATGTTCCGATCTGCGTGAGCCTGGGTATGTCGTCGGTGTTTGCCATGCTGTATTCCGGGGACAAGATCGTTTCCATCGTGCCGACAAACGTCTATAACGGCATGGCAAAATTCCTGCTGCTGGCGATTCCGTTCTTCGTGCTCTCCGGCAACATCATGGCGAAGGCCGGTATCTCCACCCGTCTGGTCCAATTCATTGACGACTGCATTGGCCACCGGCGGGGCGGCATTGCGATTGTGTGCGTCGTGGTGGCCTGCTTCTTCGGTGCGATCTCCGGTTCCGGCCCGGCCACCGTGGCGGCCCTGGGCATCATCCTGATTCCCGCCATGATCAACCGCGGCGGCTTTTCGGCCTCCTTCTCCTCGGCTATGATGGCGACGGCTTCTTCCATTGCCATTGTCATTCCGCCCTCCATTGCCTTCGTGGTCTATGCGTCGATTACCGGCGTTTCCGTGGGCGATATGTTCATGGGCGGCATTCTCCCCGGTATTATGATGGGTCTGGCCCTGGTGATCATCATTATGATCGAGGTCCGGAAAAAGGGCCTGCCCGCCTCTCGGGAAAAGGCCACCTGGGGCGAGCGTTGGAAATCCTTCCGGACGGCCTTCTGGGGCTTCCTGATGCCGGTCATCATCCTGGGCGGTATCTACGGCGGCATTTTCACCCCGACGGAAGCGGCGGCGGTGTCCGTGGTTTACGGACTGGTTGTGGGCCTGTTCATTTACCGCGAGGTCAAGATCAAAGACCTGTATGACCTTCTGGTGGACTCCGGCAAGACCACCGGCGGCATTATGCTCATCATCGGCGCGGCCACGCTGTTTTCTTACATCTGCACCGTCCACGGCATTTCCAAGGCGGCGCAGGGCCTGCTGCTGACCGTTGCCAGCAACAAGTACATTTTCCTGGTCATCATCAACGTCATTTTCCTGATTGCGGGCTGCTTTGTGGACGCAAACTCCGCCATGTACATTTTCATTCCGATCATGTATCCCGTGGCCCAGCAGCTGGGCATCGACCTGGTACACTTCGGTGTCATCGCCACGGTAAACCTGGCCATTGGTCAGGTAACGCCGCCGGTGGGCGTGAATCTGTTCGTTGCGATCGGCGTGAGCGACAAGCTCAAGGACGTGAAGGACAAGACGCGCGTGACCATTGAGACGATTTCAAAAGCCGTGTGGCCCATGATCATTGCCTGCGTGATCGCGCTGCTGGTCGTGACCTATGTTCCCTTCTTCTCCACCGTGTTTCTGAAGGGCGCGTAAGAACATCTGGTATCTGCGCCGCTTAGGCGGCATCAGATAAACGCAACTGAATTTTTAAGGAGGAAAACAAATGAAAAAGTTTCTTGCACTGATCCTCGCGCTGGCGTTGTGCCTGTCTCTGGCCGCCTGCGGCGGCGACAACACTTCCAGCGGTGATTCCACTGGCGGCGGCGACTCCGGCAGCGGTGATTCTGCCGGCGGCACCGAGTTCCCCACGATGACCTGGAAGTATACCTGTTCCGCCACCGAGAACACCTGCTGGGCCGATATGGGCCGCGATTTCGGTGAGATGGTCAAGGAAGCCACCGGCGGCGCGATTACCGTGGAAGTCTACGCGGCCGACCAGCTGACTGCCGGCAACCAGACCGAAGGCATCCAGGGCGTTGTAGACGGCACCATTGAGCTGTCCGCACACTCCAACATCATCTATTCCAACTTTGAACCCAAGCTGAACGTCGTGTCCCTGCCCTTCCTGTTCAGCTCCTTCGACGACGTGGACGCCAAACTGGACGGCGCGGCCGGCGAAGCCGTGGGCGAAGTCGTGGAAAGCATGGGCCTGCACCTGCTGGGCATTGCGGAGAACGGCTTCCGTCACGTGACCAACAGCGTCCGTCCCATCGAGAAGATGGCCGATATGCAGGGCCTGAAGCTCCGCGTAGCCGGTTCCGAGCTGCTGGGCGCAGCCTACACCAAATGGGGCGCAAACTGGACCAACGCCAACTGGTCTGAAGTTTACACCGGCCTCCAGACCGGCACCTATGACGGCCAGGAAAACCCCCTGCCCACCGCCGACGGCGCGTCCATTGCCGAGGTCCAGAAGTATGTCACCTATTGGACCGGCATCTATGACTGCATCTTCTTCACCATGAACGGCGAACTGTATAACTCCCTGTCTCCCGAGCTTCAGAAGATCGTGGACGAGTGCGGCCGGAAGGCAGCGCAGAACCAGCGCGTTTTGGAGCGTCAGGGCGACGAGGAAGTTTTGAAGAAGTGGGAGGACGCGGGCGTGACCGTGACCCGTCTGTCCGACGAGGCGGCGGAAGAATTCCGTCAGGCGTCTCTGCCCTGCTATGACGAGTTTGCCGACGTGCTGACTCCCGAGCTGATCTCTGCTTTCACCGGCGAGTGAGCAGAGGTTGAAAAAATGGTAAAATCTGCCTTCACGAAGTGAGGCTCCCCCCTGACAATCAACTCGTTTTCAAGTTGCGTTAGAGAGACGGCACGTGGCGGCAAAAACGCCGCGTGCCTTTCTCGCGCTAAAAATCCAGAAGCAATGGAAGAGTTTTTGTGAAAAACGTCTAAATGGAGGGTAAATCAATGAGCGATATTATGCAAATGGCCGAGGGGCGTCTGGGCCGTATTATTGCCATCCGGCTGCTGCCAGGTACGGATCTGCTGCACGGTCTGGAAGAAGCCTGCCGCCGGGCAAACATCAATAACGGCGTGATTTTGAGCGCGATTGGCAGTCTCGACGGCGTGCGCTTCTGCGACCCGATTGAGATTGCGGGCCGGAGAGCGAAGTACGGCTATGGCGAGCCGCTTCAGCTGGCAGGGGCGATTGAACTGACCAACGCCAGCGGCATTATCTGCCATGACGACCAGGGCGAAACCAATCTGCATGTTCATGTGACGCTGAGCGACCGTTACGGCACGGCCCACGGCGGCCACCTCGTCGAAGGCACCAAGGTTCTGCTGACGCTGGATGTGATCATAGCGGAGGTTGAGGGCGTCGAGATGGGCCGTCAGATGGACCCGGATCTGGAAGTCCCGGTATTCTGCCCGCGTCCGGCGGAGCCTGCGGGTAAATAAGAAGTTCCTGTATCATCAGTTTGTGCATATTAACGAAAAGGGGCGTGAAAACATTGGCTAACAAGACGTATACAAAAGAGCAGCTGGCCGGTTTCTACCGTACGATGACACGCATCCGGGCCTTTGAGGAAAAGGCGGCGGAGTATTTTACGAAGGGTATGCTGGCGGGCAACATTCATTTGAGCATCGGGCAGGAGGCCGCGGCGGCGGGAGCGTTTGCCGCAATGCAGCCGCAGGATTATTTCACCTCGACCCACCGGGGCCACGGTCACGCGATTGCCCGGGGCATGGACTCGAAACTGGCCATGGCGGAGCTGTTCGGCAAAAAGACCGGCTACTGCAAGGGTAAGGGCGGTTCCATGCACATTGCCGACATGGAGAAGATGAACCACCTGGGCGCGAACGGTATCGTAGGCGCGGGACAGGCGATCTCGGCGGGCAGCGCGCTGGCGTCGAAAATCGCGGGCGATGACAGCGTAACCGTGGGCTGCTTTGGCGACGGTTCCACCAACGAGGGAACCTTCCATGAATCTCTGAATATGGCTGCGGCGTGGAAACTGCCGCTGGTCTGGTTTATCGAGAACAACTGCTACGGCGTGTCCACGGAGATTCACCGCGTGACGAATACGCCGGACCTTGCGCCCCGCGCGGCGGCTTACGGCGTGCCCTATGCCGTGGTGGACGGCACAAATCCCACGGAAGTCTATGAGGCCATGCAGAAGGCCATGGAACACGCCCGTTCCGGCAAGGGCCCCTATGTGGTGGAGGCCAAGGTGTACCGCTATCAGGGCCACTACTGCGGCGACCCGGCGGTTTACCGTCCGGCGGAATACATGGAAAACGCGCTGAAAAACGACGCCATTGAAAAGCTGGGCCAGCGGCTTCTGGAAGCCGGCGCAACCCAGGAGGAACTGGACGCGATGAAGCAGGCGGCGGACGAGGAAATGACGGCGGCGGTACAGTTCGCCATTGATTCGGATTACCCGGACCCGGCGGAGGCCCTAACGGATATGTACGCCAGCGACAATGAAAGGTGTGTGGCGAGATGAGCAAGAAAATTACCATCAGCAAGGCCATCGGCGAAGCCTTGCACGAAGAAATGGTGCGGGACGAAAAAGTCTTTATCATAGGCGAAGATATGGCCGTCATGGGCAACGTGTTCGCCATTACGAAGGGATTTCTGGAAGAATTCGGTCCCAATCGGGTGATTGACACGCCGATTTCGGAGGAGGGCTTCTGCGGCATGGCGGTAGGTGCGGCCATGCGCGGAATGCGGCCTGTGGTGGAGCTGATGTATAACGACTTTGCCACTGTGGCGGCGGACCCGCTGCTGAACCAGGCGGCCAAAATGCGGTACATGACCGGCGGACAGGCGACGGTGCCGATGGTGCTGCGCGCGCCCATGGGCGCGGGCCGCCGGAATGCCGGACAGCACTCCCAGTCGCTGGAGAACCTGTTCTGCCATTTCCCGGGCCTGAAGGTCGTGGCCCCCTGCACCGCCAAGGATGCCAAGGGCCTGCTCAAGACCGCCATCCGGGACGATGACCCGGTGATTTTCCTGGAACATAAGCTGCTGTATGCCCGCAAGGAGGAAATTCCCGAGGAGGAATATACCATTCCCCTGGGTCTGGCCGACGTGAAGCGGGAGGGCAAGGACCTTACCGTCATCACGTGGAGCCGGGAGGTCAATTTCGCCCTGGAAGCCGCCAAGACACTGGAAGCGGAGGGGATTGACGTGGAAGTCCTGGACCTGCGGTCCCTGGTGCCGCTGGATTGGGACGCCATTGTGAAGTCCGTCTCCAAGACGCATAATGTGATTATCGTGTCCGAGGAAGTGAAGCGCGGCAGCTACGCGGGCGAGCTTTCCGCCCAGATCGCGGAGGAGCTGTTCGACGAGCTGGACGCGCCGGTGGAGCGGGTTTGCGGCCTGAACATCTGCTCTCCCTTCAGCCCCACGCTGGAGGACGAGAACTTCCCCCATCCCGAGACCATCGTCAAGGCCGTCAAGCACGTGCTGAACAAGTGAGGAGGGGACGTATACAATGGCTTTTGAAGTATTGATGCCCCAGTTGGGCCTGACCATGGAGGAAGGCACGGTTTCCGAGTGGAAAAAGCATGAAGGCGACGCCGTAAAGGCTGGAGATGTGATTTTGGAGATCACCACCGACAAGCTGACGAATGAAGTCACCAGCGAATTTGACGGCACACTGCTGAAGATTGTCGCCCAGGAGGGCGAGGATGTGCCGGTGAAGGGCCTCCTGGCCTACATCGGACAGCCCGGCGAGGCTGTGGGCGGAAGCGCGCCCGCGCCTGCCGCCGCACCGGCGGAGGCGGCTCCTGCGGCCGCAGCCCCTGCCGCCGCGCCGGTTCCGGCTCCCGCGGCGGTGAACGGCTCCCGCATTCGGATTTCCCCGCTGGCGCGGAAGACCGCCGCGAAATTGGGCGTGGATTACAGCCATCTCAGCGGGTCCGGTTCCTCGGGGCGGATTACCCAGAAGGATATCCTTGCTGCCGTGGAAGCGCAGAAGAACGCACCGGCAGAGGCGGCTCCTGCCGCCGCACCCGCCGCAAAACCGGTGGCCAAGTCCGGCGGTCTGGAGCTGATGGAGGGCGACACGGTTGTGAAGCTGGCCGGTATGCGTAAGGTGGTTGCCGAGCGGATGTGGGCTTCTCACAACGAAATCCCGCCGGTCACGCAGAATATCAAGGTTGATGTTACCGCGCTGATGAAGTTCCGCAAGATGCTGCTGGCGGAAACGGGAAAGAAATATTCCGTCAATGACCTGATTCTCAAGGCGACCGCCAAATGTCTCCGGCAGCATCCGGAAATGCTGGTGAGCTATGACGGCGACCGGATTATTCAGCGGGCGCACGTGAATCTGGGCGTTGCCGTGGCGTTGGATGCGGGTCTGATTGTCCCTGTCATCCGCGACGCGGACAAAATGGGCCTGGACGCGCTCTCCGCCGCCGCCAAGGACCTCGCCGCCCGCGCCAAGGAAAATAAGCTGACTCCCGACGAATACAAAGGATCCACCTTCACCGTCTCGAATCTGGGAATGTTCGGCATTGAGACCTTTACTCCGATCATCAACCAGCCTGACGCCGCGATTTTGGGCGTGTGCGCCATTGCGGACGAGCTGGATATGGACGAGGAAGGCAAGCTGTTCAAAAAGCAGGTCATGCGGCTGTCTGTGACCCTGGATCACCGTCTGCTGGACGGCGCGGTAGTGGCGAAGTTCGAGATGGACCTGCGGGATCTGCTTCAGAATCCCATGCAGATTGTGCTGTGAGCGGAGGAATGAGCGAAAATGGCTTTTGAATTGAAAATGCCCCAGCTGGGCCTGACCATGGAGGAAGGCACCGTCTCCAAGTGGGTGAAGCATGAGGGCGACGCAGTGAAAACCGGCGAAGTGATTTTGGAAATCACCACGGATAAGCTGACCAACGAAGTCACCAGCGAGGTGGACGGCACGCTGCTGAAAATTGTGGCCCAGGAGGGCGAGGATGTGCCCGTCAAGGGGACGCTGGCCTGGATTGGCCAGCCGGGAGAAGCCGTAGGCGGCGAGGCTGCCGCGCCGGCGGTCCCTTTCGCTCCGGCCAGCAAGGACCCCGCCGCTGCCGCGGCAACTGCCGCGCCTGTCAAGCCTGCCGGCGATAAGAGCGTGATCGTGATTGGCGGCGGCCCCGGCGGCTATGTGGCCGCGATTCGGGCGGCGCAGCTGGGAGCCAAGGTGACGGTCGTCGAAAAGCAGTATTTGGGCGGCACCTGCCTGAACGTTGGATGCATTCCCACGAAATGCCTCCTGCACTCCGCCGAGCTTGTGGAGGATATTAAAAACCAGGGCAAGGAAATTGGTGTGGAGGTCGAGGGCGTGAAGGTCAACTTCCCCCAGGTGATCGCTCACAAAAATGAGATTTCCAAGAAGCTGACCAGCGGTGTGGCTGGGCTGCTGAAGATGAACAAGGTCAAGAAGGTGGACGGCGAGGCGAGCTTTACGGCTCCCGGAAAACTGTCTGTGAAAAAAGCTGATGGAACCACCGAGGCTATGACCGCTGATGCGATCATCATTGCGACCGGCTCGGTCAACGCCATTCCGCCGATTCCCGGCATTCAGGAAAACCCAAACTGCATTGACTCCACCGGCGCATTGAGCCTGGAAGCCCTGCCGAAATCCATGGTGGTGATTGGCGGCGGCGTGATTGGCCTGGAATTGGCCTGCGCATATGCGGCGTTTGGTACGAAGATCACGGTTGTTGAGGCAATGGACCATATGCTTCCGATGCTGGACGGCGACTTGACCAAGATTGGCGTTGCGCATATGAAGAAAATGGGCATGGAGTTCCATTTGGAATGCCCGGTGCAGTCGGTGGAAGCGAGTCCGGCAGGCGCAAAAGTTGTTTGCAAAAACAAAGCGGGCGAGACGGTCAGCTTTGAGGCGGAAAAGGTACTGGTTGCCATTGGCCGTAAAGCCAATACCGCCAGTCTGAACCTGGACGCGGGCGGTTTGAAGAACGACCGGGGCCGGATTCTCGTCAACGACCGGATGGAGACCAATGTTCCCGGCGTATACGCCATTGGCGACTGTGTATTTGGAAAGGCACAGCTTGCCCATACTGCCAGCGCGATGGGCGAAGTGGCGGCGGAGAATATCATGGGCATTCCCGCAGAATACGACGAAAAGACCAATCCTACCTGTGTTTACATTGAGCCGGAGGCGGCGTCGGTCGGTCTGACGGAGGAGCAGTGCAAGGCAAAGGGGATTTCCTATAAAGTGGGTAAATTCCCCATGAGCGCCAACGGCAAGGCTCTGATTCTCAATGGCGGCGAAGGGCTGGTGAAGATCATTGCCGGAACGGAATTCGGTGAAATTCTGGGTATGCATATCATCGGACCCCGCGCAACGGACCTGATTGCGGAAGGCGCGTTGGCAATTGGGGAGGAGATGACGCTGGACGAGATCATTTCCACCATTCACAGTCATCCAACCGTGACAGAGACCATGCGGGAAGCGGCCCTTCAGGCAGAGAAACGGGCCATTCACACTTCCAACAAATAATTTGATATCCAACAGGAAAGGGCCGAAGAAAAAATCTTCGGCCCTTTTTATATGGTCAATTTGCCACGTTCAACGCAAAGCTGATAAAAAGAGAGAAACGGGTTCACCGTTTCTCTCAGAAAGTGTAGAAATTATGTCGCCTGGATCAGCCGAAGTACCGCTCCAGCAGGCCCTTGAACGCCTTGCCGTGGCGGGCCTCGTCGCGGGCCATCTCGTGGACGGTGTCGTGAATGGCATCGAGGTTGTACTGCTTCGCCAGCTTCGCCAGGGCGAACTTACCGGCGGTAGCGCCATTCTCGGCCTCAACCCGCATTTCCAGGTTTTTCTTGGTGCTGGCGGTCACCACGTCACCCAGCAGCTCCGCGAACTTGGCGGCGTGCTCGGCTTCCTCGTAGGCGGCCTTTTCCCAGTACATACCAATTTCGGGATAGCCCTCCCGGAAGGCCACGCGGGCCATCGCCAGATACATGCCGACTTCCGTGCATTCGCCGGAGAAGTTGGCGTTCAGGCCATCCAGAATTTCCTTCTGTGCATCGGCGGGAACATCCGCGCCAAAGGTCTTACCAACGCCCAGCACATGCTCGGCGGCCCAGGTCATATCGCTTTTCTGCTCGGTAAACTTCGCGCCGGGAACGCCGCACTGGGGGCACTTCTCGGGAGCGGTTTCTCCCTCATGTACATAGCCGCAAACCGGGCAAACCCATTTCTTCATAATTTGTATCCTCCTAAAAAATTTGAAATTATCCGAATCATGCCCTCCTGGGGCAGTAACGAAAGTATAACAGGATCACGGCTTATTCGCCAGTTGCGATTGCAACATTTTTGCCGTTTTTCGCAGATTTCATGATTTGTTCAAATCTTATCCGAATAAAGGACGCGCTTCCAGGCCCTTTCCGGCCTCTGCCAGTCCCGTTTCCACCGGCCGGAACGTTAATTCCGCAGGCTGTGGAGCGGCGCGGGAATCCGTCCGCCCCGTGTGATAAACGCGGCGGAACCCTCCGGGTGAACCGGCATCACCGGCGCGCTGCCCAGCAGTCCGCCCAGTTCAATGGTGTCGCCCACCTTCTTGCCCGGCGCAGGCAGAAGCCGGACGGCAGTCGTCTTGTTGTTCACCATGCCAATCGCCGCCTCGTCCGCAATAATAGCGGCAATGGTTTCCGCCGGAGTGTCGCCAGGGACGGCGATCATGTCCAGGCCTACGGAGCAGACGCAGGTCATAGACTCCAGCTTGTCCAAGCAAAGGGTTCCCTTCCGTGCGGCGGCAATCATGCCCTCGTCCTCGCTGACAGGAATAAACGCACCCGAAAGCCCGCCTACCGAAGACGACGCCATTACGCCGCCTTTCTTTACCGCGTCATTCAGCAGGGCCAGGGCGGCGGTGGTGCCGTGGGTTCCGCAGACCTCCACGCCCAGCTCCTCCAAAATCCGGGCCACGCTGTCGCCCACGGCAGGCGTGGGCGCGAGACTCAAATCCACAATGCCGAAGGGCGTATGCAAGCGGCGGCTGGCCTCCTGCGCCACTAACTGGCCCATACGCGTTACCCGGAAGGCAGTTTTCTTGATAGTCTCCGCCGCCACATCCAAAGGCTGTCCCTTTACCGCCTGCAGCGCATGATACACCACACCGGGACCGGATACGCCCACGTTAATCACCTGCTCCGCCTCTCCAGGACCATGGAACGCGCCTGCCATAAAGGGGTTATCCTCCACGGCGTTGCAGAAAATCACCAGCTTTGCGCAGCCCAGACCGTCCCGGTCAGCGGTTGCGGCGGCGGTGTCCTTCACCACCTGTCCCAGCATGGCGACGGCATCCATATTGATGCCCGCGCGGGTAGAACCCACATTGATGGAGGAACAGACCAATTCCGTCCGGGCCAGGGCCTCCGGGATGGACTGGATCAGTTTTTTATCCGCCTCTGTGAATCCCTTCTGCACCAGGGCGGAGTATCCGCCGATAAAATCCACGCCGCAGACTTTGGCCGCCCCGTCCATGGCCAGGGCAAAGGGCGCATAGTCCTCCGTCCGGCTGGCCCCGGCCACCAGGGCCATCGGGGTAACGGAAATGCGCTTGTTTACAATGGGAATTCCAAATTCCCGCTCAATGTCCTCGCCGGTTTTCACCAGGTTTTCCGCAGACCGGGTAATCTTATCGTAGATTTTCATGCAGGCTTTCTGCGGGAATTCGTCGCAGCAGGACAGCAGGGAAATCCCCATGGTAATCGTCCGAATATCCAGATGCTGCTGGTCGATCATCTCAATTGTGGAGAGAATGTCCTTATGATTGAGCATGGCGGTTCCCCCTTAAATCCGGTGCATGGCGTCGAAGATTTCCTCCCGCTGGATGCGGATGGAAATGTCCATTTCGTTTCCCAGGGTTTCCAGCTGCTCCCGCAGTCCGTCGACGGAGACGGCGGCCTTTTCCACGTCCACCGCCATAACCATGGTAAACGCGCCTTGCAGGATGGTCTGAGAGATGTCCAGAATGTTCACGTTGTTTTTCGCCAAAAGGGCACATACGGCAGCGATAATGCCCACCTTGTCCTGCCCCAGTACGGTAACGATTGCGTTCATAAAAAGTTCCTCCTGATTTCCTCATTCTTGAAAGCGGCGAAGGCCGCGCCACGAGGCGCGGCCTTCCGTTTCTTATTCGTCAAAGAATTTCGAGTGAATCGCCTTGACCGCCCGGTTGACGTCCTCCTCGTCCAGCAGGACGGAGACCCGGATTTCCGAAGTGTTGATCATCTGGATGTTGATATTCGCCTCATACAACGCCTCAAACATTTTCGCCGCCACGCCGCAGTTGCTCATCAGACCCACGCCCACGATGGATACTTTTCCAATCTGGTCGTCAGACTCAATGTGGTCGAATTTCAGCGCGTCCTTATGCTCGTTCAGCAGCGTTTCCGCCTCCTCCCGGTCCTTCCGGTGGATGGTAAAGGATATGTCTTTTGTGTCCTCCCGGCCGATGGACTGCAAGATGATGTCGACGTTGATGTTATGCTTGCCCAGCAGGTCGAACACCTGAAACGCCACGCCGGGGTTATGCTGCAATCCGATCAGAGCGACGCGGGAAATGCTTGTGTCCTTGGCGACGCCCGCAATATTTGTCTTTTCCACTTTCGTTACCTCCTTCACCTTCGTGCCCGGCTTGCGTTCCAGGCTCGAAAGCACTTCCAACTTTACACGGAATTTTTTTGCCAGTTCCACGCTCCGGTTATGCAGCACCTGCGCCCCCTGGGACGCCAGCTCCAGCATCTCGTCATAGGTGATTTCTTCCAACTTCCGGGCCTCGGGGACAACCCGCGGGTCCGTTGTGTACACGCCGTCTACATCGGTGTAAATCTGACACAGCTCGGCGTGGAACGCCGCCGCCAGGGCAACCGCGCTGGTATCGGAGCCGCCCCGGCCCAGAGTCGTCACATCGCCGGTACGGTCCACGCCCTGGAAGCCGGTGACAATTACAATCCGGTGCTGATCCAGTTCGGCGCGGACGCGCTCGGAATCGATTTTCTTGATGCGGGCGTCCGAGTGAACGCCGGTGGATTGAATCCCCACCTGCCACGCCGCCAGGGATACGCAGGGCAGGCCCATTGCTTCCAGGGCCATGGCGCACAGCGCGACGGAGATCTGCTCGCCGGTTGCCAGCAGCATATCCATCTCGCGCTTTGAAGGGCGGCGGTTGATTTCCTCCGCTTTGGAAATCAGTTCGTCCGTGGTGTCGCCCTGGGCGGAGAGCACAGCAATCACGTCGTTCCCCTCCAGGTAAGTCTCTGCGATAATTCCGGCGACATTTTGGATACGCTTGGCGTCCCTCACGGAGCTGCCGCCGAATTTTTGTACAATTAAACTCATGGTTTCGCTTCCTTCTCTGCTTCATACTGGGACCCAATACGGCCCCGTCCTATTATACGCAGGGGACGGCCTCTGTGGAATCAGGACAGCACCCGCATACACGCCAAAACATTCAAAAACCGAGACTGCCGCGCCGCGTCCCGTCCGGTGAGAGATTCTGTAAGGAAAGCCGTCTCGCCGTCCTCGCTGAGAACCTCCACCTGTCCGAAAGCCGTGGCCGCGTCGGTAAGGCTGCCCTCAATGCGGAAGTAATGGCGGGCTTTCAGCTCAAGGGGGTCCACAAAGCCCTCCATGCTGGGGGACCAGCCGATTTCATCCCGCCGGGGACTGGATTGCAGGCACTCCATCACGTCCGCCACGCAGGCGGAGGCGGTGGGCAGTTCGCCCGCGCCCCGGCCGTAGAACATCACCTCGCCGGTGGCGTTGCCCCGCACCATGACAGCGTTGAACACATCCTCCACGTTGGCCATGGGGTTGTCCTCCGGAATGAGGTGGGGGGCCACATAGGCGGTCCGGCCGCCGCCGGGGAGACGCACGGCCCGGCCCAGGAGCCTGACCCGATACCCCGCCCGCTGGGCCACTTTTACATCCCGCAGGGAGAGCTTGCTGATGCCTTCCATTGGCACCGCCGCCGGATCGATCTGCTGCCCGAAGGCCAGGTCCGCCAGAATACAGATCTTGCGGCCCGCGTCAATGCCCTCCACGTCGGCGGTAGGGTCCGCCTCGGCGTAGCCCTTGGCCTGGGCTTCCCGGAGGGCGTCGGAGAAAAAGGCATCGGTTCGGACCATGCGGGTGAGGATATAGTTGGTGGTTCCGTTGAGGATGCCGTAAATTTCGTCAATGCGGTTTGCTGCCATGCACTGGGTCAGCGGGTGGAGGACCGGAATGCCGCCGCCCACGCTGGCCTCGAATAAATAGCTGACGTTTTTCCGCTTTGCCAGATCCAGCAGCTCGCAGCCGTGCTCGGCCACCAGCTGCTTGTTGGCGGTGACGACGTGTTTTCCGGCCTCCAGGGCCCGGCGGGTGTATTCATACGCCGCCTCCACGCCGCCGATGGTCTCCACGACAACCCGAATGCTGGGGTCGCTTTCGATTTTCTGGAAATCGCTGGTCATCAGCTGCCGGTAGGGTCCGTCCTTGAAGCGGCGGACGAGAATGGTTTTGACCTCCAAAGGTTCCCCCAGCTTCCGTTCAATCTGCCGCATATTTTCCGCCACAACCTTGGCCACGCCGGTGCCGACGGTGCCCAGGCCCAGAATTGCAATTTGTATCATGGTTGTTTCTCTCCTTGTCAGCCAGCCAGAATTTCAAACTTGACCACGCCGTTTAGCGCCGTCACCTCGCCCATCAGCTGTTCCAAAGACTCCTCCATCCGGCTGGTCTCGGCGGAGATGGTCACAGCCGCACAGCCGTTGGTGGGAATGCTCTGGTTGATGGTGAGGATGTTGGCCCCCGATGCGGCGAAAACCGCCAGCACGCCGGATAGGATCCCCGCCGTGTCCTTCAGCATGGCATAAAAGGTGATGATATGTTCCGCTTTCATGTCGTTAAAGGGTTGTACGGAGTCCTTATATTTATAAAACGCGCTGCGGCTGATGCCCGCCAGACGGGTTGCCGCGCCGACGGTGCCGGCCTCGCCGGTCTGCATCATCCGCTTTGCCTCCGCAACCTTCACAAAGATTTCCGGCAGCGCGTCGGCCGCCACGATATAATATTTGATTGGTTTTCCCATCCCGTCCACCTCTTGCGGTCATTTGTCTTTCATAGATACTACCACATTTTCCGTTTGCCCGCAACCGAAAAGCGAAAACTTCTTTTGTCGGAATCGGGGAAACTTGCCGGTTCCATCCGCCGTCCTTCCGGCAAAATGCCGGATATCCCGCTGAATTGGTAAAATCCGGCAAAGGAGAGAAGTTTACAAAATAGGGCTTGCAAGAATGGGAAAAATCCCGTAAAATAAAGGCGTAGATGGAAACGGAGACTCCCGCCCTCCGGCGGAGAGCGGAAAAGCGAGGGGATTTATATGAAACGAAAACTGGCCTCCCTGGCAATGGCTCTGGCCCTGCTGACGGGTTCTGCCGCCGCCTTCTCAGACGTGGACCAACATCAATATTACGCCCAGGCGGTGGCCTGGGCCGTGGAACGCGGCATCACTACCGGGACGACGGAATCCACCTTCTCCCCGAATCAGGCCTGTACCAGAGGACAAATTCTCACGTTCCTCTGGAGGGCCGCCGGTTCCCCGGAGCCGGAGAACCCGGAGAGTCCCTTTGCGGACGTGACCTCGGACATGAACCAGGATTTTTACAAGGCCATTCTCTGGGCCAACGAAAAAGGCGTGATCGGAAACAGCCTGGAGGAGGACCGCTTCGCCCCGTACAGCCCTTGTACCCGCAGCGCGACCGTGCTTTTTCTCTGGCGTTATGCTGGAAGCCCTGCGCCGTTGTTTTCTCCCCAGTTTGACGATGTGGACCCGGAGGCGGAGTATGCTCAGGCCGTAGGCTGGGCGGTGGAAACGGGCGTCACCGGCGGCGTAACGGAAAACCATTTTTACCCCGAAGCCGTCTGTACCCGCGGCCAGATTGCAACCTTCCTGTACCGCAGCTTTGGAGCCGCGGCTCTGGAGATTCCGCGGGAGCCGCGGCCGGCAGTGGCGGAAAAGCCGGAGCGCACCCCCCTTCAAACCCTCTCCGGTTCCGGGAATGCGTATTCCCTCGGGCTGGACGGCAGCGAATTTACCAGCGAAAACACCTACGAGGCCGCCGTCCAGGTGGATGTCTATTCCGAACAGGAAGCGGCTTTGACCGTTACCGTGCCCTTCCCGCTTTATCAGGCGTGGGAGTATACCGTGCGCTTTACATCGGAAAAAGCGGTTTATACCTTTACATATTCCCGCTGGGACGAGGCGTTCGCAGACATGGTATCCTGGCAGGGAGATCACAATCTTTACCGCATGACCACGGAAATCGTTGGCGCGGCGCCTCCGGTTTTGGAAACGGTTCCCCTGGAGGTGGAGGTTTCCAATGACGACCGTATGGGCGGCGTGGCCTCCTGGCAGGTGACTCTGCCCAGGGACTGCGACTTCCGTTTCGACGAAACGGAGGAATTTACATTGAGCTGCGAGGTCAGTTCCGGAGCTTGAGAATCGAGACAAGAAAACGGACTGTGTTTTTCACACAGTCCGTTTTTGTCTGCCGTCTGGTTACTGCGCCGCCTGGAAGACGGCCTTCATCCCCTTGTAGGTTTCGTAGCAGTCCAGCTTGGAGACCGTCTCAAAGGGCGCGTGCATACTCAGCACCGGGACGCCTGCGTCCAGCGTATTGATATTCCGGTTGGCCATATACATGGCGACGGTGCCGCCGCCGCCGGCATCCACCTTGCCCAGCTCGCTGATCTGCCAGATGACCCCGGCTTCGTCAAACAGCCGCCGGACATAGGCGACGGTTTCCGCGTCGGCGTCGGACGCGCCGGATTTACCCCGCGCACCGGTGTATTTGCAAAGGCCGATACCGTAATTGAGGTAGGATTCGTTGCGCTTTTCAAACACGTCGGGATAATTGGGGTCATAGGCCGCCGTCACGTCCGCACTCAGGCAGAAGGACTTCTCAAAGCACGCCCGCAGCGGCACGTCCTGCGCTGCGCAGAGGTCTTCAATAAACGTGTCAAACGCGGCGGACTGCATGCCGGTCACGCCGTCGGAACCAATTTCCTCCTTGTCGGCCAGAATGCACACAGCGGTTTTCTGAGGAACCTCCTCCAAGTCCAGCAGAGCTTTCAGCGCGGCATAGGCGCACACCCGGTCGTCATGGCCGTAAGCGCCGATCAGGGACCGGTCCAGGCCGATGTCACAGGCGTCCACCGCAGGCACGGCCTCCAGCTCGGCGGAGTTGAAATCGTCCTCGGTGATGCCGTATTTCTCGTGCAAAAGCTGCATGACGGCCAGCTTCACCCGGCCCGACTCGTCCTCGCCGCCGATGGGACGGCTTCCCAGGAGCAGGTTGAGGGTTTCGCCAGGAACCGCCTCGGCCAGGGGCTTTTTATTCTGTGCCGCGCCCAGGTGGGGGAGGAGGTCCGTGATCACAAGACGGGGATCGCCGGCCTCGCCGCCGATGTTCACTTCGATTTTCCGCCCGTCTTTCATGGCAACCACGCCGTAAAGGGCCAGGGGCAGCGTCACCCACTGATATTTACGGATACCGCCGTAATAATGCGTCTTGAAATACGCCAGCTCGCTTTCCTCATACAGCGGATTCGGCTTCAGGTCCAGGCGGGGGGAGTCGATGTGAGCGGCGGCAAGCTGAATTCCCTCCGACAGCGGCTTTTGTCCAATCCGCGCCAGCATCAAAGCCTTGCCGCGGTTGCAGACGTACACCTTGCCGCCGGGGTTCAGCGTCATGCCCCGCGTATAGGGCTGGTAGCCCGCCTGCTCCGCCAGACGGACGGCCTCCTTGGCGCAAAGACGCTCGGTTCTTCCCGCGTCCAGAAACGCCTTGTAGCCGGTGCAGTAGTCCTCCATTGCGGACAGTTCTTCCTGGGCGATCAGATCATAGCCGTTTTTCTTCCTGGTCAGAAGTTTTTCCTTCAGTTCCTTATAAGCGGATTTCTCCATGGTTCGCATTCCTCCTAAATGGTTTCATTCGGTTCATTGAGGGCCTTTCGCTTTTCCTCCATGATGGATTCAATCAGCCGCTCAAAAAACAGACGGGATTCCCGATAAAAAGTATCCGGCGATTCCGAGGCGTTGTTCAGCTCACAGTCGCATTTGCTTCGGTAGTAGTCGTCGGCCTTCTGGGCGAAAACCCGCAGGCGGGCATATTGTTCCGGGATATCGTCCCGGACCATAATCCGCCGGACCCGCAGCTCCGTCGGGGCGGTGACGGCTACCGTGCGGTCGCAGAGGCGGTCCAGACCGCTCTCAAAGAGATTGATCGCGTCAATGGCGTACAGGCCGTCGGCGGCGGTGATCCGCTGCTCCAGCTCCGGGACCAGAAAACGGAATACGATCCGGTTCAGCTCCTCCAGGCGATCCTTTTTTGCAAAGACTTCCTGTCCCAGCTTTTTCCGGTTCAGCCTGCCGTCCGCGCCGAACACGCCGGGGAATTGGGCGTTGATGGCGTTTTGAAATTCCGAACTGCCGTCCAGCACTTCCTGATATACCTTGTCGCAGTCGATCACCATGCCGCCCAGGCTTTGCAGTGCGCGGAGCGCGCTGGACTTGCCTGCGCCGGTACCGCCGGTGAGTCCCAGAATCACCCGCTGGCTGTCCGCCTCCAGGACGTGGAACCCGGCGGCCTTTTTCAGACGGTTTCCGATGGCGAGTCCCAGGCCCCGGCTGTCCGGGCACTGGGCGTAAATTTCCGTCACGCCGCTGCTGTCGAAGCTCCGCAGGGCCTCAAACAGCCGCTGGGCCTGGATTAGCTTGTCTTCGCTGGGTCCCAGGGGCCGCACGACCTGTCTTGGAAACCGGTGGGCGAATTCGTCAAAGCAGATGACGCCGGAGGTTGGTCCAACCCGCTTCTCGATCTCCCGGGCCGACGCGGCAGGCGCGCCGGTGATGACGGTCACGGGGGCCTTCGGCGCATAGTGCCGGTATTTCATACCAGGGGCGGCGGGCCGCTCATGTTCTTCCAGGGAACCAAGCACCGCCTTGTCTACATCAATATGCCCAATCAGCCGCTCCATATCCTCCAATGGCAGTCCGCCGGGGCGGAGCAGGCGGGGGGGCGTACAGGTCAGGTCCAATACGGTGGACTCAACGCCCAGCATACACGGTCCGCCGTCTACAAGGCCGTCGATGCGTCCGCCCACGTCCTCCATCACGTCCTGGGCCGTGGTGCAGCTGGGCCGCCCGGAGACGTTCGCGCTGGGGGCCGCAATGGGGACGCCGGCTTCCCGGATGATCGCCAGCGTCACCGGATGATTCGGACACCGGACGCCTACGGTGTCCAGCCCCGCCGTGGTCTGGTCCGGCACCAGAGGCTGGCGTTTGAGAATCATGGTCAGCGGGCCGGGCCAGAACTTCCGGGCCAGCACGTAGGCCATGGGGGGGATGTCCGCGCAGTAGCGGGGCAGCCACTGGGCCCCGGTGACGTGCAGAATCAGCGGATTGTCCTGGGGCCGTCCCTTGACCTCAAAGATCCGCCGCACAGCCGCTGGGTCCAGGCCGTTTGCGCCCAGGCCATACACGGTTTCAGTGGGGATGGCCACCAGGCCCCCTTCCCGCAGGATTTTGGCAGCGGCGGAGATTTTATCCTCAATTTCTTTTTGTTGTCCCTTGGTGTCCCGCAAATCGTAATAAATCGTATCCATATTCTTGCCTCTATTTTTCCGATTGGGCGTCCAGCACCCGTGATTTATACCGCAGCATGATCCAAAAAACGGTCCCCGCCCACGCCGCTAAGACCAGCGGCAGCAGGTAAATCGCCAGAATACCGGTGATTTCCGCGTCTTCGGCGGCATAGGGATTTTCGGCCGCGCCATATTGCAGAATGTACAGCGTTCCCCACAGCCAGTTTCCGGCAAGCAGCAGCTCCAAAACGGTCAGACAGGCCGTCAGGCCCAAAAGCAAGCCTGTGAGCAGGATTTTCAACAGCCCCTTCACCCGCCGCCTCCTTTCAGCTTTTCGGCCTGTTCCGCCGTCGCCAGGGCGTCCACGATCTCGTCCAGCGCGCCGTCCAGAATCGCGTCCAGCTTGTAGAGCGTCAGGCCAATGCGGTGGTCGGTCACCCGGCCCTGGGGAAAGTTGTAGGTCCGCACCCGTTCGCTCCGGTCGCCGCTCCCCACCTGGCTCTTTCGCTCGGAAGCGGCGGCGGCGGCTTGTTTTTCCCGCTCCATCTCGTACAGCCGGGACCGGAGAACCTTCATCGCCTTGTCTTTGTTTTTGTATTGGCTCCGCTCGTCCTGGCACTCCACCACCAGCCCCGTAGGCAGGTGGGTGATGCGGATGGCGGATTCGGTTTTATTCACGTGCTGGCCCCCCGCGCCGGAGGAACGGTAGGTGTCAATCTGCAAATCTTTCGGGTCAATTTCGCACTCCACGTCCCCAGCCTCCGGCAGCACCGCCACCGTAGCCGCGCTGGTGTGGATGCGTCCGCCGGACTCCGTTTCCGGCACCCGCTGCACCCGATGCACCCCGCTCTCATATTTCAGCCGGGAATACGCGCCTTCGCCTTCCACCAGCACGCTGCATTCCTTGACGCCGCCCAGTTCCGTTTCGTTCAGATTCACGATGTCCAGCTTCCAGCCCTGCCGCTGGGCATACATTGTGTACATCCGCAGCAGCGTTCCGGCAAACAGCGCGCCTTCCTCGCCGCCCACGCCGCTTCGCAGTTCGAGAATCACGTTGCGGTGATCGTTGGGGTCTTTCGGCAGCAGCAGCACCCGGATTTGTTCCTGAAGCGTGTCCAGCTCCGCCCGTACGGCGGCAAGCTCCTCCTGGGCCAGTTCCCGGAAGTCGGGGTCATGGAGCAGCGATTCCGCCTCCGTCCGGCGGCGTTCCGCGTCCGCCCAGGCCTGCCATGCCTCCGTAATGGGCGTCAGCTCCTTCAGCTCCCGCTGAAGGTCCCGCAGGCGCGGGGCGTCGCCGTATACGGCGGGGTCGGACAATTCGGCTTCCAGGGCCTCCCGGCGCACTGCCAGCTCTTTCAGTTTTTCCTGCAACGCGCATCACCTCCATCCCCAGGGCCGCCCTGTGCTTATCCTTCCAGAAATTCCTTTGTCTCGCGGATGAATTCTTCCTCCCAGAAGGTATAGCCCACGGAACCGCTTCGCAGGGAAACGGCGGTCCGGTGCCCGCAGGGGGTGTATAAATCCATCTGGGCAAAGACCCGCTCGCTTTTTTCCTCCGTCCCCCGGGTGAGGACATAGGACGCGTTGCGCAGCTCATGCCCATGGAGTTTCAGAAAACTCCGCACCACAGAGCTGCACCGTCCCGCCCAGACCGGAGAGCCGACAATGACTAACCGGTAATCGGTCAGGGGAAACCGGGTCTGGTATTTGACCGGCTTCACCGTCCGCCGGGTGGCGTCCATGCCGCTGCGCAGCCAGCCGCCCCAGCCGGTCCGGTCCACGCCGTCCCGCAGCTCTGCGATCTCGGCCCCCAGCGCGCCGGCAATTTCCTCCATCGCCTTTTTGGTATTGCCCGTCCGGGAATAGTATAAACAAAGCACATTGTTCCAAGCCATGTACCCACTCCTTTTTATCCGTCAAACAACGCTGTTTTCACCACGGCGAAGGCTTCCCGCAGATAGTAATTAGCCGTCAGCCACCACCAGGGCAGCTCCGCCGGGACGCTGATTGTATGCAGTCCCTCCCGCTGGGCGATCATCCGCGCCCGGAAGCAGTGGAAATCATTTGTCACCACGGCAATGTACGCCGTTTCCGTGTCAACGCCGTTTTCCTCCAGCAGCGTTTTGGAAAACGAAAAGTTTTCCGAGGTGTTGGTGGACTGGTCCTCCAACAAATAACGTGCGTTTTCCGCTTCGCTGTTTGTCCACAGCGCACGCCGCATGGCCTCCGCTTCGGAGATATTCTCCCCGGAACCCTTGCCGCCGGACAGCACCACCGGTACGTTTGGATGGTCTTCCAGATACGCCGCGGCGGCCCGGATGCGGGTCCAGAGGGCGGCGGAGGGCGTCTCGCCGTTGACCCCGGCCCCGAGGATGATCACGGCGTCCACTGGAAGGGCGGAGTTGTCCACTTCGCCCCGGTAAATCACCAGGGTCTCAATGGCGCACAAGAAGCAGACGCCTGCAATCAGTCCCGTCTGAAAAACGCGGCTGCAAATTTTTCCGGCCCGGGAACGTTTTGACCAGCGGTTCAGAGCCAGGCCGAGAATCCAAACGGCCGCCAGACCCAGAAGAAAGAATCCCGTAAACCGCATTCCGTTTGGGATTACAACCAACGCCAGTCCCAGAACGATGAGAACGGCAATCAGGCCGTAAACGGTATGCTTTTGTAAAAATTTCATCCTTTTGAAACGTGTCTCCTATGATTCCGCCAGCTCGCTGAGCTGCTCCCACTTTTCATAAAGCGCGTCCAACGCCGCTTGGGCCGTTTCCCGCGTTTGGGTCAGCTCTGTGAGCTTTTCATAGTCGCAGGCGGCGGCCTCCATACCGGCATCCAGGGCGGCGAGGTCCGCTTCCGCCTTGGCGATGTCCCGCTCGCAGATCGTCAGCTGACGGCGGGCGTTCTGCTGGGCGCGGTTTCCCCGCGCCGGACGTTCGCCCTTTTCCTTTGCCGGTTTGACCGGTTCCGGCCTGGCGGCTTCCTCCTGGGCTTTCATCTGCCGGTATTGGGCGAAGCCCATCGGATAATCTGTAATAGTTTCCCCCGCCAGTTCCCAGATGCGGGTGGCAAAGCGGTTGATAAAATACCGGTCGTGGCTGACAAACAGCAGCGTTCCGTCATAAGCCTCCACAGCGTCTTCGATCCACTCCCGGGAGGCAATGTCCAAATGGTTCGTCGGCTCGTCCAGAATCAGGAAGTTGATTTCGTCGTCCATCAGCATACAAAGCCGCAGGCGGCTCTGTTCGCCGCCGGAGAGTACGGAAACGGGCTTGAAAACGTCCTCGCCCCGGAAATCATAGGCGGCCAGACGGTTCCGCGCGCTCTGGGCCGACAGGCCCCGTTTCGCGGCCATCATATTTTCCACCAGATTCCAGTCCGGGTGATCGAAATGGATGATCTGCGGCAGGTACGCCGCCCGGACCTGGGGGCCGAACCGGATTCGCCCGTCATCGGGGTACAGCTCGCCCATGATCATCCGGATCAAAGTGGACTTGCCCGTCCCGTTGTCGCCCAGCAGGGCAATGCGCTCGCCGCCTTCGACCTTGAGGCTCACGCCGTCGAAAAGGCGCTTGTCCCCGTAGGATTTGCCGATCCCCCGCAGGGCAAGGGCCTCGTCGCCATGGAATTCGGCGGTGGAAAACCGGGCGTCCATCTTTCGGGCCTTGACAGGCTTTTCCGTCGTCCGCATCCGCTCAATCCGCCGCTCAATGTTGACGGCCCGGCGGTAGGTTTTGTCCATCCCCTGGAACGCCCACAGCCGCAGCTGGCCGGCGGCTCGCTCCAGCTGTTCAATCTTGGCCTGCTCCTTCTGGTACTGCTTCAGCTGTTCCTGATAACGCCGCTCCTTTTCCACGGCGTAAAAGCTGTAATTGCCGCTGTAAAACGCCGCCTTCCCGCCCTCGATTTCAATAACGCGGGTGACAATCCGGTCAAGGAAATAGCGGTCGTGGGAAATGGCCACCACGGTGCCGTGAAACCCCCGGATGTAGTCTTCCAGCCATTCCGTAGCGTGTAAATCGAGGTGGTTTGTCGGCTCGTCCAGCAGCAGAATATCGGTGTCTTCCAGAATCAGCCGCCCCAGGTTCACGCGGGTTTTCTCGCCGCCGGAGAGGCTGTCAAACAGCTGCGACCGCATTTCCTCCGAAATGGAGAGTCCTTTTGCGATCTTGTTTACCGCCACGTCGGTATCATAACCGCCGAACACCTCGAAGCGCTCGCTGAGGGTTCCGTAGCGGCGCAGCAGGGAGGGGTCGGATTCGCCCGCCGCCATGCGGCCCGCCAGGGCTTCCATCTCCTTCGCCAGACTTTCCAGCCGGGCAAAGGCGGAACGAAGAACGTCCTCCACCGTATAGCCCGCCGGGTAAACGGGAATCTGGGAGATCAGTCCCAGACGCCGCCCGCTGCCAACCGTCACCTGGCCCTCGTCGGCCTCCAATTCGCCGGTGAGGATGCGGAACAGGGTGGTTTTGCCCGCGCCGTTCCGGCCCAGCAGGCCCACCCGTTCCCCTTGATCAATTTGAAAGGTTAAATCTTCCAATACGTGATGTCCGACCTCAAAGGATTTTACAAGGCCGTTCACTTGCAGGTCAATCATAAAAATCTCCGCTCAGTTGTTCCGTCAAACGTTCAAAATGCATCGCATGAGACGCTTTGATCAGCATGGCCGTCCCAGCCCGGATTTGCTGCCGCAGCTCCGGGAGAGCCTCCTCCCGGGTGCGGAAGTAGGAAACCGAGCTGCCGCTCTGGGCGGCTCCGTCGGCAATTTTGGCGGCTTTTTCCCCGATGGCTACCACCATATCCACCCCCAGCATGGCCGCCAGCGCGCCCATGTTGTAGTGTGCGCGGCCGGTCAGTTCGCCCAGCTCGCCCATGTCCCCCAGAACGGCTACTTTTCGGTCGCAGTCGGTCCGGGCCAGCACTTCCAGGGCCGCCGCCACAGACTGGGGATTGGCGTTATAACAGTCGTCCAGGATAACCCGGCCGCCCGGCAGGCGCAAAACCCGCATACGGGACCCGGCGGGCACATAGTCTGCTACGCCCCGGACAATTTCTTCGTGATTCAGGCCCAGCGACTCCGCCACCGCCACGGCAATGGAGGCCGAATAGGCCAGATAATCCCCCGGCGTGGAGATGAAGAGCTCATAGCGGTCCTTTTCGGTGACAACGGTGCAGGAGACGCCTTCAATGCCATGGTCGGCCAGTTCCGCAATCCGGGCCTGACAGTGTTCGGATCTTCCGCAGCGTACCGTCGGATAGTTTACAGACACCGTGTCCAGCAATGGGTCATCGCCGTTGAGGACCACGAGTCCGCCTTCTTTCAGGTGGGTGAAAATTTCGCACTTGGCCTGTAAAATCCCCTGGCGGCTGCCCAGGAATTCAATGTGGGCGTCGCCGATGTTGGAGATGACCGCAATGTCCGGCCGGACCATTTCGCCCAGATATTCAATCTCGCCGAAATGGTTCATGCCGGTCTCAATAACCGCCGCCTCATGCTCCGGGCCAAGGCCTAGAAGCGTCAAAGGGGTGCCGATGTCGTTGTTGAAATTCTCCGGGGTTTTCAGCACCCGCAGTTTCGCGCTCAGGACGGAGGCAATCATTTCCTTTGTGGTGGTTTTCCCCACGCTGCCGGTGATCTGCACCACCGGGATGGAGAAGCGGTTCCGATACGCCGCCGCCAGGGCGCGCAGGGCCAGCCGGGTGTCCGGGACCTGGATGTAAAACTTGCCTTCCCGCAGGGTATCCGGCACACGGGCGCAAAGGCACCCCATCGCGCCTGCTTCCAGAGCGGCGTCTATAAAATCGTGGCCGTCAAAGCGTTCTCCCACCCAGGGCAGGAACAGACAGCCCGGCGTAATTTTCCGGCTGTCGGTGCAGACCTGCGAAACAGAGGGATTACCCTCCCAGGGATTCCGCCACACACCGTCCACGGCGGCAATGATTTCCTTTACTGTCATGGGCTGCATGAACCCGACCTCCCCCGCGCCGTACAGCGCTTAATTTCTGCGTTTCAAGTCATACGACAGCTCCAGAATTTTTTCACAGAGCTGCGCGTAAGTCATCCCGGCGGCGGCGGCCTCCTTGGGCACGAGACTGCCAGGGGTCATGCCCGGCAGGGAATTGAGTTCCAGACACCAGAAATTTCCCTCTGCGTCCAGAATGAAGTCCGTCCGGGAATATACGGACATCCCCAACGCCCGGTGAAGCCGAAGAGCCAGCTCGCCCGCCTGCGCCTGCTGTTCCGGGGTGATGGGCGCGGGACAAATTTCCTGCGCGCCGCCGGCCTGGTATTTTGCCGCGTAATCAAATTCGCCTTCGGCGGGCAGGATTTCCACTGCCGGAAGGGCCTCGCCGCCTAACACGCCTACGGTGAGTTCCCGGCCATAGAGGCGTTTTTCGACCAGAACTTCTCCGCCGAAATCCAGAACGCGAATCAGCGCATCTTCCAGCGCAGCCCGGTCCTCCGGCAGAAATACGCCCAGAGACGAGCCGCCGCTGGTGGTTTTGACCACGCAGGGCATGGGCAGCTCGTTTGCCAGACGCGGGGCGTCCGCTTTTGTGTAAGGGGGAAGCGCCTGCCATTCCGGGGTGGGCAGGCCCTCCGCCGCCATGATGCGTTTTGTCATGGCTTTATCCATGGAAAGGGCGCAGGCCAGATAGCCGCCGCCGGTGTAGCGGATACCCAGCAGATCGAACGCCGCCTGGACGCGGCCGTCCTCGCCGTCCTGCCCGTGGAGTCCTATGAATACGATGTCTGCCAAAGCGCAAAGTTCCAATACGTTTGGTCCGAAAACGCGGACGCTTTGGTCTTTTCGCTGGCGGCGGACTTCTGCCAGGTCCGGGGCAGCGGCGTCAATCCGAACATCGGGACAAAGCCCGTCCGGGGCGTCGAACAGGGCGTGGAGGCCGTTTGGAACGTCTTCGATTCCAAGGAATAAATCCACTAAAATCGCCTTATGGCCATTTTCCCGCAGCGCACGGCAGACCCCCGCGCCTGTCACCAGAGACACGGCGCGTTCCGCGGAGACGCCCCCCGCCAAGACAACTATCTTCATGCAATAATCTCCTTCAGGGCTGTGTTTCAGCCTTATGCTGCTCTATTTTATTACAATCTGGTATAGTTTAGCACAAACACAAGACGAATACAACCGGGAAACGAAAAATTTGCCGGAATACGCCGGAAAGCCCGCTGGAACGAACTTTCCAGCGGGCCTTGTTGGTTTAGTGGAACCAAGAGGAGTCGGATTCGCCGTCCATGAGCGTTTTTGCGGCGGAGAGCATCTGCGCGGCGTCGGCCCGGGTGACGGCCTGTTCCATGGTCTGGCTGCCGAAGCTGCCCACGGAAAGGACGTTTACAGCCTCCATGTTTGCCACGGCTTGGGCGGCCCAGGAGGGAACGGCTTCCCGGTCTGCGTACCAGACGTCCAGGTTTACGTCGCCCAGGTCCAGCACGCGGTCAAGGACGGTTGCCGCTTCGTTGAAGCTGATGGGATCGCTGCCGTGGAAGGCTGCGCCTTCGGCGGTGCGGCGGCCCTGCATGACGCCGGCGGCCACGCCTGCGGCGGCATAGGGCTTTGCCCAGGTGGGAATGGTTTCGTCGTCGCAGAAACCGGTCATGGTAACGGCGGTGATTTCCCGGCCTGCGGTTTCCAGGGCCATGGCCAGAAATTCGCTGCGGGTGACGGGCTGGTCAGGCTGGAAGTAATATTGCGCGCCGATTTTACAGCCTGTATAGATGCCTTCTTCCGCCAGATGCTGTGCGGCGCGGGCGGCGGGACTGCTGTCCATGTCGGCGTAGTTTACGCCGGAACGGGGTTTTTCAATGGTGATCGTGACTTTGCCGGGAAGGGAGGTGTTGCCTTCGGGGTCGGTGACGGTAAAGGTAAAGCTGTCCTTGCCGGTTACGCCTTCTTTGGGCGTGTAGGTGAAGGTCTCGGCCTCCAGGGTGACAGTTCCCTTTTTGGGTTCGTCTGCGATGGAATAGGTGAGCTCGCCGCCTTCCGCGTCGGTGGCTTGGAGCTGTCCTTCTGCGGCAATATCCCGGTAGGTGGTGAGTTCCGCGTCCTGAACAGTGGGCGCGCCTGCGGGGGCTTCTTCCTTTTTGCTGCCGAACAGCGCGGATGCGCTGCCTGTGGTTAAGGTTGTTGCCAATGCCAGAGCAGCGGCGCATTTCATCAACTTGCGATTCATCATCGGTCCTCCTGTATGAATTGGTACAGGAGTAGTGTTTTCCCATCCGGGGGTTTTTTATGCACTTTCACAGCGAAACGCGGGGGGGGCATTGCTTGCAGCAATGGGGGGTGCGCCTCGCGGCGCGGGGGCAAGACAGCCATTTGGGATGGCTGGTCCAGAATTGAACCCCCCATTTTCTTTTCTCTGGCGAGAGAAAAGACTGCGCCCGCAGGCGCGTGTCGGAGGCCAACCGCCGCGGCGCGGCGGCTCTTGGGCCGGAGACAAACGGGCCGTTCACGGTCCAAAAGAAAAGAGCGTTTTATAAGCTCGGTGGAAAACTTTGGACGGGTGGAACTTTAACGAGAAGTCCAAATCGACTTGCCTCTGCGTCTATTTCCGCTGCCGCTGCTGCGGTGCTTGGGGCGGGCCTTTGTGCCCGCCCGGTTCATGCAACCGCCGTTGCTATATCTTATGGCCGCCCTGTCAAGCGCACATCCACGGACCGTTTCTTAATTCCCGACACAACCCCCATTGCCATATACAGCGTCATGAGTGACGAGCCGCCATAACTGAAAAATGGAAGCGTAATGCCAATCGTCGGCATCACAAATAAACACATACCAATATTGATCACTGTCTGGAAAATTAAAATCGAAGCAATGCCAACGCAGACATACCGATAAAAAGGCGTTCGCGCCTGCCGCGCTACAATCAGTACCCGCAGAATCACCAAAAACAGCAGCAGCATAATCAGCGCGCAGCCAATCAATCCAAGTTCCTCTCCCGCTACGGCGAAAATCAAATCCGTCTGTTTTGCCGGAAGGGATTGACTTCCGCTTTGAGTCTGCGTGCCGTTCATATATCCCTTGCCAAACAGTCCGCCAGACCCGATTGCCAGCATACTGCGGGTTTGCTGCCAGCCAACGTGCAGCGGCTTGTAACTGTGGTCAAACAACACAATAAATCGTTCCCGCATATAATTTGGAATCAAATTCAATTCCCACGCGAGAAACATTCCCGCCGCGCCGCCGGAGAACAATAGTAAAAACCAGCGCAGCGCAAATCCAGCCACAAAGGCCATACACAGAAAAATGAATACAAATACCAGCGCATTGCCCATATCGCCGGAGGCAAAACAATATAACCCCACCAGACCAAAGGTGTGGCCTGCCACGAACAGCGCGGACCGGAAAGATTTCAGGTCGTTTTTTTCCTCCCACAACCATGCCAGCTGCTGGGCCAGCAAAAGGGTGAAGCTGACCTTCACAACCTCAGCCGGACTGATGTTGAACGGCAGAAAAGGAAATTTCAGCCAGGCGTTGTTGCCGGTTTCCGCCTCGCCGAAGCCGAGAGGAGTCTTTAACAGGAGAATAAAGACGATATTAAACGCCAGCACCCATTTCCATTTCCGCATGATCTGCTCTAAATCCAGCATGGAGAAAAAAATATAAACGACAATGCCCATCAAAAACGAGATGGACTGAATCATCATCCGCCGGGTTCCTGTGTCCATATACTGCGTTGCACTGAACACAAGAACAAGGCCGTACAGCGTCGCAATGCTGCACAATGCCAGAAGAACTAGATCCGCCTGTTGGATGAAATCAATGAGGATTGCCTTTAATCGGTTCCACATAATACGCTCCGTAAACAAAGAATTTTCGCCCTATTCTACCACAAATAAAAAAATGTGTAAACGCCGGAAATTTGTTTTTACACTCTGTTCAAATTATGGTATACTGTCCTCACAAAGTTGGATAAGCCGAAAGGGGGTATCTTTTTTTGGAATACATCTCCCACAGCGAGGCGGAAACCGAAGATTTGGGCCAGCGTCTGGCGGCTGCGCTTCCGCCCTGTGCAGTGGTAGCCTTCCAGGGCGGACTGGGTATGGGAAAAACCGCTTTTACCCGTGGCCTTGCCCGTGGTCTGGGCTATGAGGGCCGGGTCACAAGCCCTACGTTTACTCTGGTGAATGAGTACCGGGGCGGACGGGTTCCTGTTTTTCATTTCGACGTGTACCGCCTGAACAATCCCGGAGAGCTTTGGGACATTGGCTTTGAGGACTATTTGGAGGAAGAGGGCGTATGCGTTGTGGAATGGAGCGAGCAGGTGAAAGAGGCGATGCCGGAACGAAGCGTCCAGGTATCGATTTCCCGTCACCCAGACAATGAAAACTGGCGGGTGATTCAAATAGAAGGAGCGAAGGCACTATGAAAATTTTAGCTCTGGAAACGGCGGCGAAGGCGGTATCAGTCGCGATCACGGAGAACGGCAAGGTTTTAGCCGCCGGGTATCAGGATACCGGCCTGACCCACAGCACCACACTCATGCCAATTGTTGAGGGCCTGTTCCGCAATACGGGACTTGCGCCGGTGGATGTGGACGTGGTAGCCGTCTCAGCGGGACCGGGTTCTTTTACTGGCGTACGGATTGGCGTCTCCGCTGCAAAGGGAATTGCATTTGCCGTGGAAAAACCGGCGGCGGCGGTATCGACGCTGGCCGCGCTGGCCCGGAACGTGGCTTTTGCGGACGGGCTGATCATATGCGCTATGGACGCGCGGCGTCAGCAGGTTTATAACGCTTTGTTCGAGGCCAGAGACGGTATCCTTACCCGCCTGACGCCCGACCGTGCGATTTCATTGGAGGATTTGGCGGCAGAGCTGCGGAACGACCCGCGTCCCGGGCAGATTGTGGGAGACGGCGCACGGCTGTGCATGGATTTTATGACGAAAGCAGGAATTCTCTGCCGTCTGGCCCCGCCTCATTTGGTTATGCAGAATGCGATTTCCGTTGCGTTGGAGGCGGAAGTTCTTGCGGCAGAAGGAAAGCTGGTTACGGCCCAGGAACTGGCTCCCGTCTATCTGCGCCCGCCCCAGGCAGAGCGCCTGCGGATGGAACGGAAGCTGGAAACGGATAAAAATACGAAAGGATGTTAGAAAAATGGCGTTTGAAGCAGAAGTGATTCCTCTGTTTATTGGCGGATGCATCGCTGTCAGTCTGGCGGAACTTACTGCCGGATGGTTTCTGTTAAAAAATGCAGAGGAGGCATGGTATCGTTTTGTTGGTCACGTTCTCTCCATGGCCATTGGCTTATTCTTCCTGATCAAGTGCCTTTTTGGAGACCGTCTGCACCTTGTGCAGGGAATCGCCTCCATTGATCACTCGGTCAGTATTGGGTTATTTGGCCTTTGCTGGATGGCCAGTGTTCTGTTTCTCCTGTCTGCGCTTGGCAAAAGTAATTCCCAAATGAAGTGAACATAGTGGTAGTTGAAGTTTTTTATTCGATGGAAGGAGTGCTGTTTATGAATGGAAAAGTGCATATCATGGACCATCCCCTTGTTGCACACAAGCTGACGATTCTGCGGGATAAAAACACCAGCGTCAAGGACTTCCGGGAACTGGTTTCCGAAATTGGAATGTTGATTACCTACGAGGCCACCCGCGACCTGCCCCTGACTGCGCGGGAGGTGGAAACCCCGATCTGCACCACCACCGCCCCCACCCTCAAGGGCAAAAAGTTTGCCGTGGTGCCCATTCTCCGGGCGGGCCTGGGACTGGTCGACGGCGTGCTGCGGATGGTTCCCGGCGCACGGGTGGGACACATCGGCCTTTATCGGGACGAAACCACCCTGGAACCGGTCAAGTATTTCTGTAAAATGCCCAAGGATGTCGCGGAACGGGACATTCTGATCGTCGACCCGATGCTTGCCACCGGCGGCAGCGCCGACGCGGCTATTGGCTTTATGAAGGAATACGGCTGCACGAATATCAAGCTCATGGTGCTGCTGGCTGCGCCGGAGGGAATTGAGCGCATCCAGAAATCTCACCCGGATATCAACATCTACTGCGGCGCAGTGGATGAGCGGCTGAACGAACAGGGATATATTGTTCCTGGCCTGGGCGACGCGGGCGACCGTATTTTCGGAACCAAATAAAGTAAGCGGCCGGGAGAAATCTCCCGGCCTTTTGTTGTTCAGTTGTTCAATAGAGCTGCGTATAAATCCCAATCCAGTGGAGCGCGGCGGCCAGGAGAACGAACACATGCCAGATGCAGTGGTCATACTTTTTGCTTCGTGCAAAAGGAATCATGCCCAAGGTATACACCACGCCGCCCGCCAGAATGAACCAGAGGAGCGTTTTTGCGTGGAGGTAGAGGCTGGGGAGGAACAGCAGGCCGCTCCAGCCGATGAGAAAATAGAGCGTAAAGTGGAGAGCCCGCCAGCGGCCCGGTCCAAAAATGGCAATCAGGACCACCCCTGTCAAAATCACCGCCCACTGAATACAAAACAGCGCGATGCCCAGCCTGCCGCCCACATACAGCAGCAGCACCGGCGCGAAGGTTCCGCCGATCAGCAGGTAGATGGACGTATAATCAAACCGGCGGCAGACCCGTTTCGCCGTGGAACCGCTTTTCATCGCGTGGTATACGCTGCTCATAAGCATCATAACGACCATGCTGATTCCATAGAAGCAGGTGGCCATAATCTCCAACGGCTCTTTCGACCGGAGAAGCAGCAGAATCAGCCCTGCAACTGCCATCAGCTCGCCCAGCCCGTGGCTGACCGCGTTAAAAACCTCCTCGCCCAGCGTCAGGCGGGGCGGTTCGTTGCGCGCCTGTACCATCGCCTTGCGCACTGCCCGCAGCCGTGCCCGCTGCATCTGCTTCGCTGAAACCGCCTCCATAGCCGCTGCTCCTTCCCCGGCTTTGCGCCGTCAATCCGTGTAATATGATTTATAATACCATATTACACGATTGCAATTGATATTTCAAGTGGTATTTCAGAAAAATCCACCGATATTCTGCCCGCAAAACTGTGAGATCATACAACGCCGCTTGTCTCAAAGCGGTTTCGTGCCGGGTTCCAAGGCGGCGACGCTCTGCCGGAACTGCACAAAAAACAAAACAGCCGTTGTTGAAACCGCCAGGAAATCCGCCACCGGCTCCGCCAGGAATACGGCGAAGGCTTTGTTTTCAAAAAAGTTCGGCAAAATGTAGATCATCGGAATCAACAGAATGATTTTCCGCAGAACTGCGAGAAACAGCGACGATTTCGCGTTTCCAATCGCCATAAAGGTTTGCTGGCACGCAAGCTGCACGCCGAACAGACAGCTTGCGCCCATATAGATCCGCAGAGCCCAGGCGGCATAGCGCACCAGTTCGGCGTCATTGTTGAAAATCTTTACGAAAAACTGTGGGAACGCCTGCACCAGAAGCCAGATCAGCGCTGCGTAAACAACGGAGGCCCGCAGCAGGCAGAGAAACGCATCCTTTACCCGCTGGGCATTGCGCGCGCCGAAGTTAAAGCTGATGATCGGCTGTGCGCCCTGGCTCAAGCCCTGGAGGGGCATCATGGCAAACTGCATCATGCTGGTCAGCACGGTCATGGCTCCCACGGCGATATCGCCGCCGTATTTCAGCAGGGACGAGTTAAAGCACACCGCCAGTAAACTTTCCGTGGACTGCATGATGAACGGCGACAGGCCCAACGCCAGACTTGGGAGAAAAACCTCCTTGCGTAGACGCAGGTTTTCCCGGCGCAGCCGCCATTTTGTCTGCGGGCCGGAGAGGAAGCGCAGCACCCATGCGGCAGAAACGGCCTGAGAGAGAATGGTTGCCAGCGCGGCACCCCGGACGCCCAGATGAAGCCCGAAAATGAAAATCGGGTCCAGAACGGTATTCAGGCCCGCGCCGATCAGAACGGTTTTCATGCCCACCTTGGAAAAGCCCTGGGCGGTAATAAAGCCGTTCATGCCAAGGGTCATTTGGACGAAAATTGTGCCCAGGGAGTAGATGCGCATATAACTCAGCGCATAACCGACGGTGTTTTCGCTGGCTCCGAAGGTCAGCAGAAGCGGTTCGGCAAACAGCTGGAAAATCAGCGTCAGGACAACGGACACCAGCGCCAGGAGCGTAAAGCTGTTGCCCATGATGCGTTCCGAACCGGGAAGATCGCCCCGGCCTTCCTGGATGGAGGCGCGGGGCGCGCCACCCATAGCCACCAGAGCCGCAAAGGCGGAGATGATCAAAATAACCGGCAGACACACGCCCACGCCGGTCAACGCCAGCGTGCCGACCGTATCCACGGGTTTCATATGGCCGATGTACACCCGGTCCACCAGGTTGTAGAGCATATTGACGATTTGAGATGTAATCGTTGGCAGGGCCAGAGAGAGCAGCAGCTTGCCCACGGGACCGCTGCCAAGGTCTACGCCTTTTTGGTTCATGACGGCGATTCTCCTTCCATAAGTTGTTCGGTGTTTTTCAGCACCTTGCCCAGCAGTGACCAGAATTCCGCCTGCTCGGTTTCCGACAGCCCGTCCAGCAGCCGGAGACCGAACGCCGCCTGAATCGTCTGGGCCTCCTGCGCCAGCGGCGCGCCTTTTTCGGTAATTGCCAGATGAACCACCCGGCGGTCAGCCGGGTCCTGCGTCCGGTGCAGAATGTCCCGGCCTGTCATCAGGTCCACCGCCTGGGATACCTGGGATTTGGACAGCCCCCGTAGCTCCACGACATCCCGTGCGGTATTCTGTTCCGGGTGGTTTGCCAGAAACAGCAGTACGTGGATTTCCCGCATGGACAGGCCCGTCCGGGCCAGCAGCGGCGCAAACTGCCGGGCATAAAATTTCCCGAACCGCTGCGCAAAATGCGTCAAACGGGAGATTGTGACGGTCATAAAATCGCCTCCTTTTGTTCTTTTTAGAACAGTTTCTTTTTGAAACCTTCTTACTCTAACACAGTTTCGCAAAATTGTCAAGACGGGCCGGCGGATGCCCTTTTACAGTTTGGCCGCGGCATTTGGACATTTAATCATATCTTGCGCCTTGCGGGGAGTCGTGATAAAATCAAACCGGCCGGTATAGGAGGCGTATAATCTTGAGGGAGATGGAATATGGAAATCATATTAGACCGCAATCAATACGACGGTATTTGGAATAAAATATACGATGAGTTTCTTTTTTCGCCCTCTTGTAAAGCGATTGGCGATACATGGCTGTCTTTTCCAATCGAAAGTAAGAAATACCGCTTGAATGGTGTGTTTTCTGAAGAAGAGGAACGCATTGTCAATTCTATTTTTTGCAGAGTACATGGCAAAGATATGTATGCGCTGGATTGGAGACATGACTGTTTTATCTATAATCCATGCGAAGAAATACCCCTGGACGATTGGTTTTATGATACAGAGCGAAATTGTAACGTGTATTTTCCAAGTTATTATCCAGATGGCGATTATCATTTTTTTGCGTCATTTGATTGGTCAATAGGCTTGTACGGGCATCCATGGAAAAAGGAACTAATTGTAGTGGGAGAAAAATTGATACGGGAATTTGAAAAAGCGCGGGATATGCTTGCTGTAACAGAATGATAAACAAATTTCCGCGCAAAGAAAACCCCCGACGTAGAATCGCACTACGTCAGGGGGTTTTGGAATTTCCGGGATTACGCCTCGAACAGCCAGCCCTTGAGGAAGCCGGAACGGGTTGCGCCCGCAATACGGCCCGGCGTTTCGGCGCTGCCTACGAGTACGGTTCGCAGACCGGCGGCCTCAAATTCCTCCGCCAACGCCTCCTGGCTCCGGGTGCCCAGCGCCAGAATGACTGTATCCGCAGCAAGATGCGTAACCTCGCCGTTTGCCAGGTTCTGCACCTCCGCGCCGCCGTCCTCCACCGCGTTCAGCATATGGCTGGTCAAGACGGCAGGGTTATAGGGCTGAATACGGCTCATGATGTCGTTAAGAACTACGCCGAAAATGCCTTGCCCGGCGGTGGGGTTCATCTCCACAATCGTCAGGCGGCAGCCCCGTTCCAGCACCATCTCCGCGCACTCCAGGCCCGTCAGTCCCGCGCCAATCAGAACGGCGGTCTTGCCGCAAAGCGACGGGTCCAGAATTACCTCCTCTGCCAGCAGGGCTTTTTCGATTCCGGGAATACTGCCTGGACGAACCGGCGGCGCGCCCGCCGCAAGAAATACGCCCACTGGATGCAGCTCGGAAACCAGCGCGGGAGTGGCTTCCGTGTTCAGACGGATGTCCACGCCCAGCGCGTCCAGTTCACGGGCCATCGTTTCGTAAAGTCCGGCAAGATTTGCCTTGCAGGGCGGTTTCTCCGCAATCCGCAGCGTACCGCCCAGAGCGGACCCCTTTTCAAAGAGCGTCACCGCAAACCCGCGCTTTGCCAGCACGCCCGCGCACTCCATTCCGCCGGGGCCGCCGCCTACGACAGCTGCCGGACGGCCTGCGCCGTCCTTCGGAAGATGCTTCCAGTCGAACCGGTACTCCCGGCCCAGACGGGGGTTGACGGAACAGTTGGCGGGCATACCGCCTGCGATCACCCGTTCCCGGCAATACATACAGCCGATGCATTTCCGAATGGTCTCCGCCTTCCCGGCCCGGGCCTTGTTCATGAACTCCGGGTCCGCAAACTGACTGCGCCCCAGCGCGACAAAGTCGCACACGCCTTCTTCCAGCAAAGATTCCGCGAAGTCCGGGTCCTTGATGGTGTTGGTGGCAATCACCGGAATGGACAGCGCGTCCTTAAACGCCTTGGCAACGTGCTTTTTCCAGCCAGGCTGGTAAGAAAACGGATCACAGTTGGCGTTGCCGTTCCACGCGCTGCCGTTGGAGACGTTCAGACAGTCAATCCCCTGGGCCTCCAAGTGCCGTCCGATGGAAAGACCGTCCTCCAAGGTGAGGAACCCAGGCTCATCTGTCATTTCATCGCCGCAAATGCGGACGGAAATGGGAAACCGCCCCAGTTTTTTCCGAATCTCCTGGATAATTTCGTCCACAAAGCGGCACCGGTTTTCCACAGAACCGCCATATTCGTCGGTACGGCGGTTGTAATAGTTGCTGAAAAACTGGGCGATCAAATACGAGTGAGCCCCATGCAGTTCCACGCCGTCGTATCCAGCCTGCTTGCAGCGGACAGCGGCGGAGACAAATTTGTCCTGCACCCGCCGGATATCCTCCAGGGTCATTTCCCGCGGGACCTCGCCGCCGGGAGCCATCGGCACGCCGCTGGGGCTGAGGTTCTGCCGCCCTGTAAAGGCCGGTTTGCTGGTCGCGCCGCCGTGGTGGAGCTGGGCGAAAATCTTCGCGCCGTATGCGTGAACGGTCTCCACCAGCACTTCCGCCGCCTTGGTATTGTATCCCCTGGCCATGCGGAGGTTGTGAAGCGAGGGAATGGAGTCGATGTCGTCCACGCCGGTGTATTCGTTGATAATCAGGCCAATACCGCCCTTCGCCCGCTCGGCGTAATAGGCTACCAGCTGGGGCGAGGCGTTGCCGTCGTGGTCTGCAAAGTCTGTGCTCATGGGGGCCATAACCGCCCGGTTGCGGAGGGTCAGCGGCCCAATTTTACCGGTTTCAAACAGTTTTTTGTAAGCCATGGTCAGTTGTCAAAGTTCCGGTTGTGGTTGAAGTGTCCGGGATTTGCGATAGGGGCGATGGTGGAGACCCAGCGGTTTGTGTAGTTGAAGAAGCCCGCCACAAACGCCGCCTCCAAAATCTCATGGTCATTAAATCCAACCGCCCGCAGCTTTTCAATCTGGGTTTGGTCGATCTCGTCGGCGTGCTTGGTCACATACCAGGCATATTCGCACAGTGCAAACTGCTTTTCCGTCAGCAGGCTCTTGGCGGAACGGAAGTTATAGCACAGCTTATCCACCAGGACCGGGTCCTTGGTATAGCCCCGCAGCGCGTCGCCGTGGGTGGTGAGGCAGTAGGAGCAGCAGTTCACCGACGACACCACCATACCGATCATTTCTTTATCCGCGTTGGTGAGATAGCAGGTTTCAGGGTTGAACAGAGAGCCTTTGAAGTTCAAAAAGCCGATGTACTGGGAGGCGTTCAGAGGCAGGACTTTGAACAGGTTGTTAATAAAGCCCCAGTTTTTCTCCATGTTTTCGACGTTCTCGTTGAAAACGGCGTATTCTTTATTGGTAATCTCGTCCCGGTTCGGTTTTTCCAGCAGGGAGAGCTGTTCATCAAATTCCAGAGCCATGTCAATTCCTCCTAAATTTCAGAAATCAATCCACAGGGGCGATGGCAAACACTCTGGCCGGGAAGCCGGTGCCGCCCTTGAGCTTCGGGAACGCGCACACAATCAGGCTGCCCACCGGCGGGAGCTGGTCCAGGTTCCGCATGACTTCAATCTGGATGCGGTCCACTTCCAGAATGTACTGTTCGCCGGGATAGGGATACGCGCCCTCTTTTGTCGTGACGAAGCCGGGGTCGGTGTCGGCGGGCTCGTGGCCGATGGCCCCGATGTTCCGTTCCTCAACCAGCCACTGAATGGCGGCTTTATCCCAGCCGGGATAGTGGGGGACGCCGTTTTCGTCGGGGTTATCCAGATTGGTCCCGCGCTTGTGCCAGTCGGAACGGAAGGCCACAAACGCGCCCTCGGGAATTCTGCCGTATTCGGCTTCCCAAGCCTTGAGGTCCTCCACGGTCAGCATAAAGTCGGGGTTTTCCGCGCAGGCGGCGGATTTATCCACCACCACCAGGGGATATACCAGCTCCTGAACGGTGATCTTGCTCATGTCCCGGCCTTCGCCCCAGAAGTGGACGGGAACGTCTACATGTGTGCCGTACTGGCTGGCGACGCTGTACTGAATGCAGCGCATCGGCGCGGCCATATCCGCGGGCGTGCCCTCGGCATAGTCGAACAGCAGGGTTGCTTCCAGGGGCTTGAAGCCGTACCAGTGGGGGGTCTCGGGGCTTAACTCGTGCGTGAGGTCCACCCATTTGTATTTCGGGGATTTCAATTCTTTCACGTGGTCCCATAAAGTCAGATTTGCCATGTTGCAAGTACCTCCTGTGTACAGATTCACAGCCGCACGGACTGCCTTGAAACCCATATTACATGGTATTACCAAGAATTGCAAGAAAAACCTTTTTGTTTCCGGGAAAAAACGGGGATTCCGCCGTCCTCACCGCAGCAGCTTCTGGATCTCCTCCAGGCCCCACTGTTCCCACTCGCGTATGGTGGTCTTGGGGGATTGGCTGGGAATGGACTGCCGCGTGTCCGCCAGCAGCGAGCCGGCCGCAGCGGCGTCGCGCAGGGGACCTTCGGACCCGCCGGAATGGGCGTGGAAGCTGCGGAGACTGCGGAAACTTTTTTCCAGCCGGGTGTAAAACGTGCCGTAGGCGTTTTGGACCTGCCCTACCCAGCGGCGGTCTGTGTCAATGGCGGCCTGCGCGGCCCGGGCGGCTTCCTGGGTTGTAACGCGGAGCTTATCCAGCTGCAAGGCCCGGGAGGAGAGCCGGAACTGAGGCAGCGTCACGGCGTCCTCGCCCATTTGCAGGGAGACGCCCGCTTTGGTTCGGAGTTTCGCGCCGCCAATGTCCGCCGCGCCGGAGACCAGGACTTTTCCGCAGCCGCCGAAAAGACACGCGCCGATATCCGCGCCGGGATTGCCGCCCAGGGCTTTGAGCACGCGGGCCGTACCGGTAATGAGAATATCGCCGCAGGCCCCCTGCACGCCGGCTCCAATCGCTGCGGCGTGGTCGGTTGCGACGGCGGTGATTTTGCCGCCGCGAATGCTGATATCGCCCGCAGACGCGCCCAGCGCGCCGCCGATGCCTGCGCCGCCGCCGGTTCCGCCGGTGGAGTGGACCGTACCGCCGAGAATGATGATGGGGCCTATAAAACTGTGTTTTCCCGCGCCGATGCCCGCGCCGCCGCCGGTTCCGGTGGCGGTGATGACGCCGCCGCGAATTAGAATCCGGCAGGTCCGGTCCCGGCCTGCGCCGCTGTCGCGGCCAATGCCCGCGCCGCCTTCGCCGCCTACGGCGGTAAGGCTTCCGGGAGGATTGCGGCTTCCGCCCCGGGAATCGGGACAGTCAATCCGCAGGGACGCGCCGTCCCCGAGGGAAATGCCCGCGCAGCCCTCGCCGCTTTCAAAATGGTTTTCCGTCTGGTTTTGCAGAAGAAGAACCACGTCGTTCCCGCAGCCCAGCCGGAACGCCTGCCCGGAGTCCACCCGGCAGGCCACGCCTCCCAGGGCCAGCTCGATTTCACCGATGTTGTCCGCCAGGGCAATCCGTCCGCTGAAAGACGCCTGATTGGCGTCGGTGCCTGCGCCGCCGGAGATGCCGGTTACTTGATTGGTTAAAATACAGAGGGTGTGGGAGTCCTCCTCATAGTACCAGTCCCGCCCCGCCATGCCGCCTGTGATGGTGAAGGGATTCGGGTACAGGGAACGTTCCTCAAACGCACCGTCCTGCCGGTTCCAATGCAGGTAGGCATATCGGGTTTTGGGGCGGCCGGAGCTGTCTTTCCCCCGCACAACCACCGTATGAATGGGAGACCCGTGGGAAGCGTCTCCTTTTGCCAGCCACAGCCGTGCCGGGTCGGAAAAGGCCAGAGCCATTTTGGCCTGCCGGCCGTTGATTTCCAGCGCGGTAATGCTGTCCCAGCCTGGAAGCAGCGTTTTCCAGAGAATGTCAAAGGGTTCAGCGGCTTTGCCGCCGGTGGTTACGGAGCCTTGAACCTGTGCGGACAGGGAAACGGGACCGTCCAGAACCACGGGGAGCGTCAGGACGCCGGGCGTTTTTCCGTCCCCTTCCACGGCCAGGGCCGCGCCGTTGATCAGGTGCAGGCGATTGGAGCCGTCCGCGTGAAAAACGCCGGTTTTCACCAGTCCGCCGCCGCTGAGGACAAGAGCCGCGCCCGGTTTGAGCTGCACGTCTCCCAGCACGGTTTGCCCCGCGCTGAAAATATGGGCCGCGCCGGTTTCGCTGTGTTCGACGGTAAGGGAGGCGGCTTGCACGTTTTCCAGCGTCACGGTTCCAGAGCCGGAAAGCCGGATGGTGGGACCATTCTGCCCCGTGCCCTGTATGGTGACATCCGCCGTTCCCCGGACCAGGAGTTCTCCAGCGGATTGGTCGAAGGATACGCCGGACAGGTCCTGTCCCGATACCCGCACGGCTCCAAAGTCCAGTACGGAGGCGGGAGACGCCGCCGCCCCGGCGGTTTCGGTCATCGGACTTCCCGCGGCCATTTCCTGTGCGGCGTTCTGCGCCGCTGCGGAACTGTCTCCGGAGGTTTGGAGGGCGTTCAGAAGGCCCATCATCAGGTCCAGGTCCATCCCGCCGGTCCCCGCGAGCAGCGTCAGGAGGGGATCGCCGGGCAGAAGGCCCGCCTCTCCGCCGGACAGCAGGAGCGTATTCAGAAATTCGGAAAGACCGGGAGCGGACCCGGCGCGGAATTGGCCCTGAAAATCTTCCAGACTGGTAAACTCACCGTTGGTCAGCTGCTGAATGGCCTCGTCCGGCGTCAGACCGCTTTCGACGCTTTCCATAAATTTCCGCAGTCCTTCCAACGCCTGGTCCGGATCGATTGTTCCGGCGGACGTGCCGTTGGCGATTACCGCGCCCAGGTAAAGCGCAGCCAGATAGCCCGCGGCGGAATTGCTTTCCAGGGAGCTGTCTGCGATGGCGGCGAGAATCTCCGCCCCACTGGCGTTTTTGTCCAGCCCCAGCGCAGTCAAGAGCTGTTCCGGGGTCATGGCGTCCTGGACCAGCGCGTTTGTCAGCCAATTCGGAAGCTCCTGCACGCCGCTGGCGTTATTTCCCTCTCCGGTGTTCAAAAGCGCGTCCAGCAGAGCTTCGGTTCCCTCCGTCACGCCGTCCTCGTCCAGAAACAGCCGCGTATCTCCTACAACGGCTCCCCGGAGGATCCGGTCAATTTCCTCCCGCAGCTGGTCCAGCTGGGCCTGAAGGGCCGGACGGTCCGCTTCGCCGTCTCCGGCGGCTTTTCCAGCCAGCTCGGCCATGCGCCCAAGATTGTCCTGGACTTCTGCCAGCGCGGCTTCTCCGGTTCGGAGCGTCCGGCGGCTCTCCCGCGTGTGGGCCTCTGCCTGACTGACCCTGGACATCAGCTCCTGTAAGGTTTTGGAAACGGTATATCCGGTTCCCTTGGCCGCTTTCGGGCTGGAACTGCTTGCGGACGCTTTTTCCGCCTTGCCCGTTTCCTGGTAACGAGGTACGGGAATTCCCCTGTTTCTGCGAATTGCCAGCTCACCCATGCTGGATGCCTCCTTCCGTGTATCATTTTGAAAGTTCGTTCTTTCTATATGTTAGATATCGGCAGACTGCCAGGAAAGATAAGGAATTCCGAACAAAAGAGGGCGGTTTGAACGAAACTGCCTGAAAATATTTGAAATCTTGACAGATCAGAGAGCATATGGTACCTTACTTTATTTTTAGTTGAAGCTAACCATGGCGGGCAGCCGTCGGTAAATTTTTGACCGAAAATTAGTTTGTACGAACCCCTGTTGGTTCCATAGGGGAAGAAGCTCGCCCCCTATGGTCTTACAATCCGCGTTCTGAATATCCGGGCAGATGCGTGACTAATCGTCTGTACTGGCCCGCGTGGCTGCGGCGGATTCTTGCAGAACCGCCGAACGAGGCGTTTTTGCGGGAACAGCCAGGGCAGCGGCTGCTGGACGGATACCGCCGCTGTACGGCGGTTTGCCGGGAACACTTCCGGCAGGGCGCGGATAATCTCCAGTTAATTTCTGCCTGACCGGAAAGGAGATGAAAAAAGTCGGAAAAATGCCTGGGACCTCTTGACAGCCTTGAGTTGCCATGGTATATTACAATTGAAAGAAAGTTAGCTTGAGCTAACCAATGTTTTCCAATCCTGTTTTGGGAAAAAGGGGGAAGGATGGACATGATGCCGCTGACAATGGCAAAGCCGGGCGAAACGGTTACAATCCACAAGATCACCGGCAGAGACGAGGTGCGCCAGCACCTGGCGGAGCTGGGCTTTGTGGTGGAGAGCGACGTGACGGTTATCAGCGAGATTGCCGGAAACCTGATCGTTCAGGTGAAGGAAAGCCGGATCGCACTGGACCGCGGAATGGCAAACCGGATTATGATTTGATTTGCAAGACGGGAGGAATTGGAAATGAAAACGCTGAAGGACGCCAAGGTGGGCGACACCGTTACCGTCGTGCGGCTGCATGGGGAGGGTCCCGTTAAGCGGCGCATTATGGATATGGGCATCACCAAGGGCGTGGAAATTCTGGTGCGGAAGGTTGCCCCGCTGGGAGACCCGATGGAATTGAGCGTACGAGGCTACGAATTGTCCGTACGAAAGGTGGACGCGGAGATGATTGAGGTTTCATAAAAAAGGGGGGAACCTGGTTCCCCTTTTTTGCGAGTACGGCGGCGGGGCCGCCGGCTTTTGAGGCAGGGGGTTAGACGCGTATAACTCCCTTGCTGGATTGAAAAGGAGCTTGATGGAATATGGAAATAAAAATTGCCCTGGCGGGCAATCCCAATTGTGGTAAGACAACCCTCTTTAATAGTTTGACCGGTTCCAGCCAGTACGTGGGCAACTGGCCCGGCGTCACCGTTGAGAAGAAGGAAGGCCGCCTCAAGGGACATAAAGACGTAATCATCCAGGACCTGCCGGGCATTTACTCCCTGTCGCCTTACACGCTGGAAGAAGTGGTCGCACGGAGCTATTTGGTAAACGAGAAGCCGGATGCCATCCTAAACATCATAGACGGCACCAACATTGAGCGGAATCTGTACTTGACGACCCAGCTGATCGAGCTGGGCCTGCCGGTAGTAGTGGCGGTGAACATGATCGACCTGGTACGGAAAAACGGCGACCAGATCGACTTGGAGAAGCTGGGCAAGGCGCTGCGCTGTCAGGTGGTGGAAATGAGCGCGCTGAAGGGCGAGGGCGGCATGGACGCCGCAAAACAGGCTCTGGCGGCCGCTCAGGCCCACGCGGCCAGCGAACTGCCCCACGTTTTTACCGGCAGCGTGGAGCACGCACTGGCCCACATTGAAGAATCCATTCAAGGCCGGGTGGACAGCCGTTACCTGCGCTGGTATGCCATCAAGGTTTTCGAGCGGGACGAAAAGGTCCTGGAAGAAATGCAGCTGGACAGCGCCCTTTCCGCCCACCTGGAAGAACATATCCTGGACTGTGAACAGGAGCTGGACGACGATGCGGAGAGCATCATCACAAACCAGCGGTATTCCTACATCAGTGCGGCGGTTGCGAAAGCGGTGAAGAAGAAGGCCGCCCGCCACAGCCTGTCGGCGTCAGACAAGATTGACCAGGTGGTAACAAACCGCGTCCTAGCGCTGCCGGTTTTTGCGCTGATCATGCTGGGCATCTATGCCGTTGCCATGGGCGGCTGGGCGTTTTCCATCGGCACCATCGGCACCGATTGGGCAAACGACGTACTGTTCGGCGAGTGGGTTCCGGGGCTGTTCGACGCCATTCTGACGGCCCTGCACGTCTCTCCGGACGGCTGGCTGTATGGACTCATTCAGAATGGCATCGTTGCAGGCGTAGGGGCGGTGCTGGGCTTTGTGCCGCAGATGCTGGTTTTGTTCCTCCTGCTGTCCATTCTGGAAGACGTGGGCTATATGGCCCGGGTGGCGTTCATCATGGACCGGATTTTCCGCCGGTTCGGCCTCTCCGGCAAGAGCTTCATCCCCATGCTGGTCGCGACGGGCTGCGGCGTTCCGGGGATCATGGCCTCCCGGACCATCGAGCAGGACCGGGACCGCAAAATGACCATCATGACCACCGGTTTCATCCCCTGCGGGGCCAAACTGCCCATCATCGGTCTGTTTGCCGGAGCGGTGTTCGGCGAGTCGGCCTGGGTGGCGGTGTCGGCATTTTTTATCGGCGTGGCCGCGGTGGTGGTCTCTGGGATTCTGCTGAAAAAATTCAAGGCGTTTGCCGGTGATCCGGCTCCTTTCGTCATGGAACTGCCCGCGTACCACGCGCCGTCAGCCGTTAACGTCCTGCGGGCCACCTGGGAACGGGGCTGGTCCTTCATCAAGCGCGCCGGGACGGTCATTCTGCTTTCCACGGTCGTCCTCTGGTTCCTCCAAAGCTATGGGTTTACCAACGGCGTTTTTGGCCCGGTGACGGACAACAACCATTCCCTTCTGGCGGTCATTGGCAGCAGCATTGCCTGGATTTTCGCGCCTCTGGGCTGGGAGGGCGGTATGGCCTGGAAGGCCGCCGTTGCGACGGTCAGCGGGTTGATTGCGAAGGAAGAAGTCGTTTCGACGCTGGGCGTCCTGTACAACGCAGGGGGCGAGCTGGGCGAAAACGGCGAGGCAATCTGGACGTTTATCGGCGCGGATTTCGGGGCCATGACGGCATACAGCTTCATGATTTTCAACCTTCTGTGTGCGCCGTGCTTTGCGGCGATGGGCGCGATCAAGCGGGAGATGAACAACGCGAAATGGACCGCCGCGGCCATCGGTTATATGTGCGTATTTGCATATTTGGTTTCGCTGATGGTGTTCCAGCTCGGCGGACTGTTTACCGGCGAGGCGTCCTTCGGCGTGGGAACCATTGCGGCGGCGGCGGTGTTGGCGGTGTTGGTCTATTTGCTGCTGCGTAAGACGCCGGACGTGGAAAAGGCGCGTGTGAGCGTATGAGTGAATGGCTTGGAAATGCGGTTGCGTTGGCGGCGCTGGGGCTGTCGCTTGCCCTGGCGGCGCGGTCGGTCTGGAAAAACCGCGGCAGCCGCTGCGACGGAGATTGTTCCCATTGCAGGAATTGTAAAAAGTAACGGAAAAGCCGCCTGACGATTGTCAGGCGGCTTTTCTCAACGCAGTTCGGACGCGGCGTGGTCGGCGGCACGTTCCACCGCGACACCCATTTGATGGATTTTCCGTCCGGCCTGAGCCTTCATGCTGTCCTTGTTGGAGAGCATCATCGTTCCTGCGGCTGCGCCGGCGGCAATGCCCGCGCCAATGCCCAGCAGCATACTGGTGCTTTTCTTCATTTCTCGTCACTCCTTTACGGCACAGGGCTAGTTTGTACGGTCCGCCGCCGCTGATACCTGGAAAATTTTACGGACGTTGCACGGTCTTGAGCAACTATGCTATAAGATAACGTTATTTATTATCTTATAGAATAGGAGCTGACGAAATGAACCAGACCGATAAATATAAACTCTCCCAGTGGAACCCGGAGGACCGGATTCGGCGGGAGGACTTCAACGCGGATAATCTTAAAATCGAAACGGCCCTCGACGGGCTGGACACGTCCCTTTCCCGGTTGACCACCAGCGTAAACGGAAAAATGAGCAAAATCGAGATCCTCGTAACATATGACGGGATGTCGATGTTCTCGCCGCCCCTCTACAACTGGAACGACTGGGATCTTATTGGTATGGTGATCAGTCATCCAAACACTCCAAATCTGAACACCACCATGGAATTTGGTCTCCAATGCCGCAATTATCCGAATGACTTCAAAATTGAAGGCATCCCTACCCCCGGCTATCTGATGATCATGATGCCGCATCACAATGCCGCGAGGCCGGTGGAAGGTTTTTTGATTGCCGACCGGTTCATTCCCTTTACCTGCGCCTTCAATTTCAAGGATATCACACTTTTTGACGTCTCTGTGGACGTTCCGAAATCAAGCAGCCACACGGTCTTTTTTGGAACCAGGTAAAAAGGAACCCCGGGCAAAAGCCCGGGGTTCCTTCGTCTAGGAAAGACTTATGTGTTCTTGTTCACCCTTACAGTTTTTGCTTTAGGAAATCGTAAAGACAATCTTGTCGTTTGTGCCGTCGGCACCGGTGACAGCAGCCGCCTCAAGGGTGATCTTCGAACCAGTCGTCCACGCCGCGGTGTTATCAACGGTCACCTTCAGGGTGTTCCCCTCAGAGACTGCGCTGATCTTCGTCGCATTGGCGTCGTTGGATTTCACCTTACTGGTATCGACAGCCGTGATAGCCTCGTTGAAGGTGAAGACGACGGTCTTAGCGTCGGTTTTCCCAGCTCCAATAGCCACCATGCCAATGATTTCCACGCGGTTGATGGTCAGATCCACAGGACCCTCAGCAACCACCCTGACGGTGCCTTCGTTGCCGTTTGTAGTACCATTAAAGGACAGGTTTGTGGTGTCAACGATAACTTCTTCCGTGGTCGTACCGTTGGTCAAAGTCGCGTAAACCTTGAAGCCCTTGATCGCGTTTCCTTCGTAGCCGGCATCCGCAGCCGTCGCGCCGACCAAGAACGTTACAGGTGTTCCCTTCGCAACAGAGGTAGCTCCCGCAACGCCATCGTCCTTCTTCATCACGGCAATGCTGCCGAGATCCAGATCATCGTAGTCAAGCGGCCGATCAGCGGCGTCAAGCAGATTATTGTCCTGGATACGGATGTTTGTAGGCGTGCCGGCGGTAATTGCTTTCCCGCCGATGGTCACATCGTACAGTTCGGTAACATTGCTGGCAGCGATATCCACGATGACCTTCTCGCCGCCCTTGGCCAGGAAGTACTTGCCGCCAGCGGCTTGGTTCGTGATGTCGCCTGTGGTAACGTTGGTGTAATCAGCCGTCGTCAAGTCAGTGCCGGAGTTGTCCTTCGCCTGGATGCCGGAAACCGTGTAGGTACCAGCGGCGGTGGCAACGCCCTTCACCGCAAACTTGATTTGAGCGCCGGTAGAGCCGGAGGTGGGCATCGTCATGGTAGTACTGGTCTCATCGACTTCCACGGCCTTGCCGTTCAGCTGATACTCGACCACGGCGTTCTTCCAGTCGACGTTGGTGATCACGATCTCGACCTTGTGGCCCTTGGCCTCGTCGTTGGACAGATCGGTGGTGGTGATTGCCTTATCCTTGATCGTCCACTCGGTGTTGTCGCTGTTCACCGTAAAGTTGCTGGCGGTCATCGCGCTGCCAACGGCCCAACGCTCGCCGTCCACGTAGACCTCGTAATCGAAATCCACAGAGGTGGTAGCCGGGCTAGAAGAAGCAGCAGCGGCCCACGCGGGCTTGGCCAGGGTGAAGGAAACGGTGGTAGAACCGCTGCCCAGGATGGTGACGCTGGAATTCTTGATGGTGCCGAGCTTGCCGTCGGTGTTGTAGCCATCCGCAAACTTGACAGCACCGTCAGTGGGCTGCGGGTCGACGGGATCGGTGGGGCCGGTGTAGGCAGCCACGCCGGTGATGACAACCAGGTAGACGCGGCGGAATTCGTCGCTGTCGGGGTTGTCGTTGAACAGGAGGCTGACCTTGACCTGAACCTTATCCTTGTTGGATTCATAGTCCAGGTAATCTTTCAGGTCGTCAATGTCCTCAATGCGGGTTACGCCATTGCGGGTCTTGACATCCTGACGCAGGTCCACCCAATCCGCACCGCGGAAGTTCAGGAGGTCGTCAGCCTTGCTGTCGCCATAGTCCAGGACGTAATCATCCACTTCCCAAGTCTTGGCAATCTGGGGCTCCAGAGCCGCACGGGCGGCAGTGAGGTCGCCGTATTCGCCAGTGGTGCGGACCAGGTACTTGTCTGCGCCTTCGCACTTGTACAGGCCGGTAGCCGTGATCGCCGCAGAACGCTTATAGGTGTCGGAAGCGTGCTCGACGCCATAGCCGCGCAGTTCATAGAAGTTGTCGTTGATTTCTTCCACGCCCTCGGGAGCGGTGATCTTGGTGTAGCGGGCAAACTGGCCGATCTTCAGGTTACGGTAAGAGTAGACAACTGCGTCTTCATCCACAACCTTGTTGCCTGCGCCCATAATCACGGCCTCATAGCCGTAAACGGGGCGGCGGTCGTTATCGTACAGAGTTGCGCTGCCGTGATAGTTGCTGATATACAGGAGGTTGCTGGCGGAAGCGTCGGTAGATTCGCGCTTGATCACAACGGCCTTGACCGCACTGTCACCAGTAACGATGTCGTTGTTGGTCTTCAAAGAGACGCAAGCCTGGGCGCGAGCGTGATCATAATAGCCGTCCTTGTAATAGAAGCTATTCACGCCCTTGAGCTCATCAGCGGTCGCGTTCTTCACGCCGTTGACAAACTCGATGCTGTCAACTTCCTTATCGGTGGGGTCAATGTTCACATAGATGAACTTGATGCCGGTGTCAATGGTAGCACGGTCGTCCTTGGAAGCAAGTTTCGCCGTCTCGCTGAAACCATCCAGCTTAATGGTGGTGTTGCTGGACTTGATGCTGTAATCGTCTTTGCCGTTGGCGGCCTTGCCGTTGTTGACAAAGAACACGCCGTCTTCATTCCGGTTGCTCAGCTTCCATTCAGCAATGTTGCTGTTGGTGTTGTTGGAATAGTACACCAGGTCGCCGGGCAGGAAGGTGGTTTCGATTTCGCGGGCACTGGTGCCGCTGCCGATGTTCAGGCTCAGGGTCTCGCCGCCGATATCCCAGCCATTGACATAGGTCACGATGTTGCCGTTGACCAGACCCTGGGTGTAGTTCTTAACAACCATCCAGTTAGAGGTGTCGCCCACGTCCTTGGCCTTGAGCGCGTTGCCGTACTCGTCCAGATACAGAGTGACATCCTTGTTGGTGACGCGAATGGTGTCGCCGTCGATGGTGTAGAGGTCCTTGTTCCACACAGCGATGTTATACTTGGTTCCGCCCACGGTGACGTTGATGGCGTTGCGGCCTTCGCTGGCCGTGCCGTAAGTCTCCACGCGGGTCAGCGCGCCGTTAACAGTCTCGGGAACGTAAGCCTTGGCTACTTCAAAATCAACGTTGTCTTCGGTCACGGGCACGACTGCCACGAGGTCGCCGGCCTTCAGGCCCTTGAGGAGCTCATAATAGTCGTCGTCAACTTCCACATCGTGAACCGGGCGGTCGATGGGACGCTGATTGTAGCCATAGACGGGATCGCCAGCCTTGCTGTCGTCCTTGCCGTCTACGCCGTGCTTATCCAGGGACACGTAGTCGGAGCCGACGCGCTTGACTTCCATCAGCTGGGTCTTGACTACCACAACGTCGGTGATGAAGTCCGCGTCCTCGTCGGACACGTAGACTTCCACCAGGGTGCCGTTGTCGGTGTAGTCCGCAATCTCAGCAACCTTGTTTTCGGGCAGGACGGTCTCATAGCCGTTCAGCCACAGGCGGGTCTTACTGCCACGGATGCTGGCGTTCGTATCCGCCTCGGTGTCGTAGCCGCTGAGGCCCAGAGCACGGACCTTGGCCGCGTCAGTGGTGCCGTCAACCGCATGGATCACCTGGGTGGTGTAGGTAAAGTCAGCCTCGATGGGATAGGTGCCAATGGTGACTTTCTTGTAGCTCCACACGTTGGAAGGACGGCCGAACTGGTCGCTGTTCTTTTCTTCTCTGTCCATGCGGAGGTCCTTGAAGTGCTCCTCGCCGAACTCAACGGTCCAGTGAGTATCGGCAGTGGAGTTACCAGCATTGGAAACCTTGCGGTTGTTGATATGAGACGCATAATCCTGGTTGCTGGTCACATACTCGCGAGTCGCGTTCACAACCATGGTGGTGCCGTCGCTGCTGGTGATGTTCATGCCGCCGGTATACTGCACCATGGTGGCCTTGAGGGTGTTCAGGGCCAGCTGGCAGGCGGTTTCACGGTTGACAGTCTCGCCGCCCTTGAAATCCAGGTGGTTGAACAGGTTCGCCTTGCTGCCGAGAGCGGAAACGCGAACCGTCCATCCAGAACCGGTGAAGCCTTCAACCTTGCCGTCATAACCAAGCGCGCTGAGGAGCATCTTGGCGAAAGCAAAGCCGGTGAGGGTACCGGTGGGACGGAAGGTGCCATCATTGTAACCGTTGATGATTTCTTCCGTCTTGCAGAAGCTGATGTAGCCCGCGAACACGTTGCCGGCGGGGACATCGGGATAGGGGCTGTTGGTGGTGGGGAGAGCCTCGGCGGCCTCGGGGCCGATCAGCAAAGACACGATGATCTTTGCAGCCGCGCCGCGGGTCAGCTCGCCCTCGGGACGGAAGTCGCCTTCAGAATAGCCGGTGATGATACCGAGCCGGTTCAGAACGGCGACTGCTTCCTCGTACTGGATTTCGCCCTTGTCGGTGAAATCCTTGTACTCGGTGGCTCCGGCGCTGACGGTCACGAGAGACATGACCATGATCAATGCCAGAACCAGGGACAGGAATTTCTTCATTGAACATTCCTCCTTCTAAAATTACGGCGTTCAAACGCTGCGGCTTCCTTCCGCCTCCAGACTTCGTGTCGGGGCTAGCCGATTTTCCCACATCAAGCCTGGCTTTGGCCGGACGCCGGGAGCATTTGTCCTCCGCAAGCCCTAATTTAGCAGGCGGAATTTGATTTGTCTATGGATTCGGACTACTTGTAATTTGTTTGATAAACGGCGTGTTTCGATGGTATTTTCGAGGTAAATATATGTAACAAATACGGAATTTTCCTGTAACAAACTGCGGGGCGGACCGTGGGGGAAGGAGGGCTCGCCGGAAAAAACCTCCGCCGGAAGAAAAAAACCGATTGTCAGAAAACGTTCCTCCTGTTATAATAGGGATTGCGAAAATTCCCAGCATGATTTCTGGAACAACGAAAGGAGAACCTACTATGAAAAAGAATCCCGTCATGCCCTCGATGGAGAGCGTCCGAATTTTCCGGGAGAAGCTGGAACAGCCCGCCGGAGTGTTCGGTCCCTTCATGATCACCTCGGACCCTGCCTTCGTCGAGGCCGCCGGCAACGCCGGTTATGACTTCGTATTGCTGGATATGGAACACGGCCCCGGCACCTTCCAGAACCTGCAAAACCTCATCCGCGCCGCCAACGTGGTCAACGTATTCCCACTGGTCCGGGTTCCCCGCGGCACCGATATCTGGATTGACCGTGCGCTGGACGTAGGCGCGGGCGGCGTGCTGGTGCCCCAGATCGACACCGCCCAGCAGGCCAGAGACGCCGTTGCCGCCGCGAAATTCTCCCCCATGGGTTCCCGCGGGACCTGCCGTTTCGTCCGCTCTGCGGGCTACGGAGCCATTCCCGGCAGCGAATATTTTGCCCAGGCACAGGATACCGTCGTGATTCTCCAGGCAGAGGGCAAGAAGGCGTTTGACAACCTGGACGAGATTCTGGAAGTTCCCGGAATTGATATGCTGTTTGTCGGCCCCTATGACCTTTCCAGCTCTCTGGGCCTTATCGGCCAGATCGAGCATCCGAAGGTGATGGAGTACATTCAGGACATCGTACGCCGCGCCGGTGCGAAAGGCGTCAAGGTCGGCTGCTTTGCGGACAACGCGCAGTCTGCCCGGAAGCTCCGGGATCTGGGCGTCAAGTTTGTGGGCTATGCCTGTGATACCGCGATTTTCATGCGCGCCGCCTCCGAGGACGTGGAAACCTTCGCCCTGTAATTCCTACAGGACAGCAAAAAATCCCTTGACACTGATGTGTCAAGGGATTTTCTTTTTTGGTTTATTCCAGGTCTTCTGCGGCTCCCCCGCCCAGCAGAGGCAGCCGCCACCGGAGAGTTTCGGTCCGCTGTGCGGCCCCGCCCACCAGCTTTTCCAGCATAGTCCCGGCGGCGTCGTTGACCAGAACCGCCGTACAGCGGCCCTCCGGACCGTAAGACTCCACGGCTGCGGAAATTGCCGCCGCCAGCACCTCCGCCATGGTCCGGGCGGCGTTGGCGCGGACGTAGAGCCATTCCACCTGCACGCCGTTTTCCCGGCGGCTCAAGGCCACACAGCAGGAAATGGACGTTCCGTCCGGAAGCCCGCAAAAACTCAGGTCCGGGTCAAAATGCTCCCAATCCAGAGACGCCGCGCCCTTTTCCTGCAATTCCACATTCAACGCCCGGCGGGACAGGTCCGGTACGCGGGACAGTGGAATCGCCTTTTTCCGGTTCTCCGGGGGGAAGAAGGGCTGCAAGCTGGCCGCGGCCTGAAAAGCCGACAGGGAACAATCTACCAGTGCAGGCCCCTGCTCCTGCTGAAAACCGGTCTGCTTCAAAATGGCTTCCACGGCCTCCTGGCCCGGCAGGTCCGGGGCCAGGGTGGCGGTGATTTCCCAGCAGTCCAGCAGCGGCAGTACGTCCCGCAGGTATTGCAGCATGTCCAGGGCGAAGCCTCTCCGCTGGTATTCCGGAGAGACGGCGATGGACTGAATCACCGCAGTTTCCGCCGCGGTGGAAAAGGCCAGGGCTCCAATGGCCGCGCCGTTTTTCGCTGCGCCGATCACCCGTATCCGGCCCTTTTGGGCATCCTCCCGCCCGGAAGGGTAGAGGAAGGGCAGGAAGGGCGTCACATGGGCTTCGTCCAGCAGATAGCAGTCCGCGGAAAAATCCGCTTTGGCCCACTCCGGACGTTCCCGCCGGGCTTCCGGGTCCGCCAGCAGAGCGGCAATGCGCTCCAGCGTGGGAGACTCCGCCTGGAAGTCCTCTGCTTTTTCGTCCAAAAACGCCTCCGCAGCTTCTATTGTAGTATAATACCTGGCTTCCGGGTAGGCCATGTGGTACGCTTCGTCCTGACGCACCAGATATGCGCCGCCGATGCGGCGTAGAATTTCAAGCTGCATAGATTGTTTGCCTCCCTTTCATCATTGTTATCACTGTGGGACTGCTGTTCCGGAAAGCCCCCCTTAACCGATGCGGCGGCTTCCAGAAGCAGACGCAGGCCCTTTTCGCTATTACTGCGCCCCGGCCTCACGGTTCTGATAGTGCCGCTTGGCATAGGCCATTCTGGCGGCGGCTTCCTTCTTCGGGCCGGACCCTTTCTGCAAACGGCGGATTTCCTCCACATATTGGAAACGGCCCGTTTTCAAATACTGTCCATGCATATGGTCGGCACTCTCGATTTCCTCCTTCGGCACATAGGCGAGGACTTGCGTCAGAATTTCGAAAATATGCCGCTGCGTTTCGCTGATCTGGTTCGAAGCGTGGGAGGTGCATCGGTCGATATACTGCTGCATCGGCCGCGTTACCGATAGGCCCTTATCTTCCAGATATTCTTGCAAAAAGGAGTCCCGAAAAAAGGCTTCCTGCCGGAGAAGGTCGGCCTTCATGGCCTTTTCCGACAGCTTGCAGAGATTCTCAATCATCGGAAGGGCATCTTTCGCCTGGGGGACATATCGCAGGACCATCATCTGAATGGCGTCGATCTCCGGCGCGAGGGGAGCTGTCGGCGCACTGGCCTCGTACTGTAACCGGAGTCTTGCAATCTCCTCCTCAAGAGCCGGATTTTCCTGCTTTTGCTTCCTGGATAGATTTTTTCTCATTTTGGCTTTGATCTCGGCCATGGTATTGTCTACCGTGAGCCTGGCCGCTGTACAAGCCTGCTGCTGGCGTTTTTTGCCTTCCTCTTCCTGACGCGCCTTCTCTTTTTCACGCTGCGCTTTCGCGCGGTTTTCCCGCCGCTGCGCGGCGCGCTGTTCTTTGCGGCTCATGCCCTGCTGCTGCGCGTGTTCCTTCATCGCCGGCGCAGAGGCCTCCTTCTGAAGCTGTTTCGGCTGTGCGGGTTCCACCCCGCCGTTTTCCTCCTGCTGCTCCTGCTGCCGGATCACCTGCTGCTGTTCCGGTTCCTGAATCTGAATCGCTGTTTGTGCCTGCTGCTGCAATAGCAGCATATCGTTTTCGTTTGGCATATATTGACTCCTTTTCGGCTGGTCCTGCGCTTAAATGACGGCTGTCCGGGCGTCAGGGTCCGCCAGGATGACGGCAATTCCCTCCAATACAGTTGCTTCCGGCCGTTCCACGTCCTCGAAATATCCCAGCTTCAAAAACACGCCGGGTTCAGCGCTTTCGCTGTAAGTTCCGGTGGTCAGGCTTACCATCTTGTACACGCCGTCCTGGCGCACCAGATAGGACTGGCCGCGGCGGCAGATAATCTCAAAGTTCATGCAGTTCCCCATCCTTTACTTTATAGGCTCGAATGTCCAGTTCCCGCAGGCGTTCCACCAGCTCCGCGGGCATTTCCTGTTCGATCTCCTCCGGTGCGTCGACGTTCACGGGGTCCGCCATCAGTGTGACGCTCTCGATGTCCTCCACTCGGACGCCGCCGTGGTATTGCAGCTCCGCATAGCTGGCGTCGGAATCCAGCAAAAGCTGTTCCACATCCAGCGGAGGGGTCTCGCCGGCCTGCTTTGCTTTCCGGCGAAGATACGCCGCCCGAATGACCTCAGACCGGTTCAAACCGCCCACAGCCTGCAAATCCGGCGAGTGAACGAAGTTCATCCGGGAGGTGAACTGGTTGCTCAGGCTGTCCCCTATCGTTATAGTGGTCCGCTCCAGCATCCGCTCCTTCCGCAGCGTTACGACGATATGTCCATACTGGCAGGAACCCTGATTGATGACGCTGTTTGAAGCGCTCTCCCGCACCAGGTCGCCGTGGGAGGCGTAGCCATAGATTTCATACTGCTCCGGCGGCAAAGCTTCCGGGTCGATGCCAAAGCACCGTTGGGAAAAATTCTTTCGGGTGTCCAGGTCCAGCAGAGCCCTGCTGGAATTGGTCTCCATCTGCGTCTTGAAACGCCCGCTGTCCAGAATCAGCCCCATAATTTCGCAGTTGGGCACTCGAATCTGGAACGAAGAATTTCGGACGGCCTCCTCCAGATATTCCCGCGCCAACGCGTTTGCCTGCTCCCAGTTCAGCTGGGGAGCGCGGGGGTCCTGCTCCCGAATTGCCTGATTTGCGAAGGCCATGGTGTCATAACTCACCAGCAGCTGCTTGAAACTGCGTTCGCCCTCCGCCTCCTGCCAAGCCTTTCTCTGCTCCTCGAACGACCGCAGGGTGATGGGCCGCCGCGCCCGGAACGTCTGCTCCTCGTATGCGGCGCGGGCCTCGGAAAGGGTCATCTCGCCCGCCTGAATCTGGGCGGCGTAGACCTCCTGGTAAGCGGGGACCTGCGCCCCGGTCCGCACCTGCTCGACGGCGGCCATACGCTGTTCGATTTCCCCGGCGTTCAACCCGGGGAACAGACTCTCCCGCAGTGCGCCGATCTGCTGGCGCAGATGCTGTCCGCTGTTGCTCAAACGCCGCCCATATGCCAGAAACGCCTCTGTGGTGCCCTGGGGCATTTTCAGTTCGTGGGCGCGGATGTACTCGCCCAAACAGGCTTCTTCAAAGGCGTAGTCCTGGCGGTTCTGATCGAAGGCATGGGCCCCGTTCCGGAGAATGCGAATACGGTCCAGCAGTTTTCGGGCCTCCCGTTCCGGAATGTGAGAGGCTTGATATTGGGCCAGAAAACACTGTTCCAGAGCTTCGACCTCGTTCAGCAGCGGCGCGGTGGAGGCGGACGCCTCATATTGGAGCGCGAGAGCGGGGTCGCGCTTCATCTGCTGCAACACCGGCTGGACAGACGCCTGCATCTGGGCTATGGCGCGGTCCTCCTGCTGTCTGGCTTTTTGAGCGGCGGCGGCTTCCCGTTCCCGCTGGCGGATGGCTTTCTGTTCGGCTCTTTGCCGTTCGCGTGCCTCACGGGCGGCCTGCCTGCGGGCGGCGCGGCGTTCTTTCCAGGTCATTTCCTGCTGCTGCGCCGGTTCCTCCATCACCGGCGCGGGAGCGGCCTCCTGGATTTGCTCCGGCTGCGGGACTGCCGGTCCGGCTGCCGGTTCCTGCCGCTGCTCCTGGACCTGCTGGGGCGCGGCCTGCGTCTGCTCCTGCTCTTGGGCTTGTATTTGTATTTGCTGCTGCTGCAATTGCAGGGTGTCGTTATCGTCGGGCATATCGAATTTCCTCCGTTTCCGTTATTGTCCGCCCAAGCGGCCCTGAATCCGTTCAATCAGAGACTGATACTGTGCGATCAGCGGCTGAATCGTCGGAGGAAGGGCCGACCGGGCCTCCGGGGGCATTTCCGAGAGAGTGGGGAGGGCCAGCAGCGTGCGGCACGCTTCCCGGGCCACATTCAACGCCGCGCCGCCGTTCTTATAGGTATCCTGTTGCGCGGCCACGCCCGCATGGTTGCTGGTGGTGAGCATACAGCGCATCATATATTGCAGGGCGTCCTGCTGGCTGCCCTGAAACACGTCTGCGCCGCCCAGCGTGCCGACGGCCTGGCGGAGATAGGAAATCCCCTCGTCACTCTCGGCGTACTGGGAGAACATGGAGAGCATATCGGAGCTGATCTGGTCCATTTTGCCGCCGGTCACAAAGGCCGCCGCGCTTTGCTTGCCGCCTGTGTTGATGCTCTGCTTGGTGGTGTCATTCAACGCCCGGCCAAGATCCATCCCGCCGCTTTCCAGGTTGTGGAGGTAAGTGGCATAATCGCCGTTGACGTTGTTCATCAGATTGCCGCGGAACGCTTTGTCGGCCCTGCCCTGAGCGGAGCCGCTGTTGCGGATGCCCAGCTCCACCAGGGCCGTGTCCCGGTCGTGGGACTGGAAGGCGCGGTTGGAATTTGCAACTGCCGCACCGGAACCGAGAAAGGCATCCTGGAAACTGGCAAACTTGCTTTGATCCGTCTGCCCTGGCCGGGCCTCCGGAATACGGTCCGGCACGTCTCCGGCGGTCATCAGCGCGCCCCGCATTTTCTCCATATAATCCAAAGACTCCACCGATTCGTTGCGTTCCACGCTCAAGGGACCGGAAATCTGCATTTCCTGCGGTTTCTTCCTGCCGAACTTGGAGCGGAACCAATCCAATAAACCGCCCTGGGGCGCGCCCTCCGGGACGCTTTGCCGGACCTCGCCGCCCCCCTGCTGAAGGGAGTGGGCCAGTTCGTGAGCCAAAAGGCCCCGGCTGGCGGGATCGCTCTGGTTGAAGGCTCCGCGGGCGAAGAAGATGTCCCGGCCCGTGGAAAAGGCGTCGGCTCCCGTGGGGGCGGTCCGCCGCGCGGCGTCCTCGCCGGTGTGGATGCGGACGCTGGAGAGGTCCTGACCGTAAGCCCGGCTCATGTCTCCCACCACGTCGCTGCTGTTCATGAACTGAAACGCGATTTCATTTGCTTCCCGCTCGGCGGCGGGGTCGATGTGCAGACGTTTGCCCATCTTCGTACCTCCTCAAAATGTCCATTACCAGATTCCGCCCCGGTTATCCGGAGAGGTAGTCGCTCAACATCACGCCGTATTCCCCGAATTCGCTGGCAAGGAGGACGTTTCCTTCCTTTTGCAGCTCCTGGAACATGGCCAGGACCAGGTGGTCCATATGTAAGACTTTCCCGTCTGCTGCGGCCTGATAAGCGGCGTTCAAGACGATGTTTTTGATCTGTGCGCCGGAAAGCGGGAACTGCCGCGCCAGATAATCCAGTTGGATGCCCTCCGACGGAATTCCAGCCAGCGCGCCGGTCCAGATTTTGCGGCGCAGGGGTTCGTCCGGCAGGGTGAAGGCCAGATGACAGCGGAACCGCCGGGCGAAAGCGGCGTCGATGTTTCCCGCCTGATTGGTCGCCATCAAAACGACGCCCTGGTATTCCTCCATACGCTGAAGCAGATAGGCGACTTCCGTATTGGCATATTTGTCCTTGGCGTCCTTGACCTCGCTGCGCTTGCCCAGCAGGGCGTCCGCCTCGTCGAAAAAAAGGACGAGGTTGCTTTTCTCCGCCTGATCGAAAACCTGCCGGAGCCGTTTTTCTGTCTCGCCAATGTATTTGTCTACAATCTGGGACAAATCCACCTTGTACAAGGCCAGCCCCAGACGAGAGGCCAGGACCTGAGCGGTCATGGTCTTGCCGGTGCCCGGCGGCCCGGAGAGCAGAACCGATACGCACCGTCCGTAAGGATACCGCCGCCGCAGGCCCCATTCGTCCAGCACAAGGCCCTGGAGCTCCACCTGGGCGCAGACGGCTTGCAGGGCTTCTTTCAGGCGGTGTTCCAGCTGCAAATCCTCCCAGTCGCAGGCGGTATCCACAAAGCGAATATTCTCATACCGCCCGTCGTCCAGGACCTGATAGCAGAGCCGGAAGATTTCCTGTTCCTCCCAGGGACCTTGCGGACGCTGGTTTTTCAAAAGTCGCAGGATGCGGATGATCTGTCCGGCGGTGAGGCTCATTTTGGCCGCCAGGGACTCCGCCGGGAAGGTTTCCGCGTCCGGAAGCGTTTCGGCTGCCAGCGTCCGCCAAAGGCGGGCGTTTTGCGGGATGGTGGGGGAAGGGATCTGCACCGGCCATATGGAACGTTCCAGAAAGGGGATGGTTTTCACGGCAGGCTGGGATGTGAGAAACACCGGGCGTTTTGCCGGAAGCCGTTCCAGCTGCCGCAGAAGTCCCGGCGGACCGTGGATTTCCCGCAGGCAGAGCAAACGGCGGCTCAGCAGCAATTCCCGCTGGACAAGCCGCCACGGACCGGGGAACAATCTCTGTTCGGACGCAACGGCATCGAAGGGCACGATCAGCAGTTCGTTTCCGAGAAGCGCGGCCGTGTGCCGGGCAAAGAACTGCCGTCCGCTGCCGGGTTCGCCGGAGATATGTACCACTGTCAAACCGGGATTTGCCCGAAGATGTTCCGCGGTTCGTTTCACCAGCCCGCCGGTCAGAACGGGTGCGGGCAGACCGGCGCAGGGGTCCACGGTTACGCCTTGCTCCAACAGACGGCGGTCAGGGGTTCCGTCGCCTTGCAGAAACGCGGCCAGGCGTCCGTCCAGACGGAAGGGGGCCTTGAGGAAATCCCGTCCCGGCTCCGCCTGGAGGAGAAGCTCTACCTTGTCAAAGGCATTCCGCAGGCGGGGGAGGAGGTCCAGGGTCTCCTGGTCCCGGCAGGCGATGCGCCCGGCGGTTTCGACGGTCAGGCCGTCGGAAACGCCGAAGCCCTCCCGCAGCAAATCCAGCGTCCGTTCTTCCAGCAACGCCAGCAAATAGAGCTGCACGGCCGTCAAAGCAATGGGGTCGCCGCCGCAGAGGGCGTGGATGTACCGGTAACGGTCCGCCAGCGCAGGGGCATCCGGGAACAGAGCCTCCGGCGTCTCCGGATAAGCCGCCAGTTCTTCCTCGGTCACGTCCGGGGCGATCAGGCGGCTGTATGTTTTGAAAAAGGCCGCGTTTACCCGGGGCTGCAAGAACCGCGACAGCTTGAATGCCGCCAGAGCCGCCAATCGTTTCATTCCACCGCCTCCCTCTGTTTTCCACGGTTTCCCGTCGAAAATATCATACCATGGAAACCCTGCTTCGTTTCTAAATGTTTTCTAAAATCTGGCGGATTTTCCACAACTGCCGCGAAAAAGACGCTATAATGAGGCCACGTCCGGCGGCTGAAAACCGCTGGACCCATCCAATTTTTGACACAGCTTGGAGGCGTTTTTTATGAGCGCAGTTTCCGGCGCGGGCTTGCAGGACAGCCAACGCTTTCTCTCCGCCACCTTCCGGGGCGCGCTGTTCCCGGCCATCCTGTCCATGGGCGGCGTCATGGCCTCGACCCTGGCGAACAGCCTCATTGCCGGGAATCTGCTGGGCGGCAGCGCGCTGGCGGTTTTGAGCATTGTAAATCCGATCTATTTCATCTTTGCCACCATCGGTTCCCTGGCGGGCGCAGGCGCGGCGTCGGTTGCGGCGTGGTGTATTGGCCGGGACGATCAGGAGGGATGCAGCGCGGCGGTGACGCTGGCGGCGTTGCTGTCCCTGGCTCTGAGTCTGCTTCTGGCACTGCTCGGGCTGGCGTTTCTAGGGCCGCTGACCGCCGCGCTCGGCGCGGAGGGCGGTCTGGTGGAACCTGTGCGGCGGTATGCGGCGGTATATCTGTTCAGCGGCGTTGGCATTGCGGGCATTTATCCGCCCTTTTTTCTTTTGAAATTGGAGGGACGGCACCGGCTGTCCATGGCCTTGTTTTTGTGTCTGGCCGCGGCGTCGGTGGGCTTGGAATTATTCTGTGTGCTGGGCCTGGACCTGGGTCTTACCGGCGTTGCCTGGGGCTGTACCGCCGCTAATGCCGGTACGGCCCTGGCGGGCTGGGTTCTGCTGCTGCGCGGTTCCTTCCGGCTTTGCTCCATTGCCAAGGTCTGGCCGCACGCCTTGAAGCTCGTGACCGCCGGAAGCCCCGCCGCGTTAAACAACCTGTGCAGCGTTCTGCGGACCGTGGCGATGAATCTGCTGGTTGCGTCTCTGGCGGGGAGCCTGGGGCTGTCGGCGTTCAGCATCGTTTCCATGGCGGGCAACCTGTCTCTTATCTTTATCAACGGTCTGAGCCAGACCACCGGACCGTTTGCCGGCGTGTTCACCAGCGAACGGGACGCCGAAAGCCTCCGGCAGATTGAAAAACAGGCTCTGCGCCTGGGCCTTTTGCTGATTCTGCCCGCTGCGGCGATTCTGGCGGTTTTGGCGGAGCCGTTCTGCCGCCTGTTCGGCGTTTCCGCGCCGGAGACGCTGTCGCTGGCCGTACCCGCCGCGGCGTTGTACGCGGTAAGCCTGCCCTTTGCCATGCTGTCGTCCATTTTGATGAACTACTATCTGGCCGCCGGACGCACCTGGCTGGCGAATTTCCTCACGGTCTGTCGGTCGTATCTGTTCCTGGTGCTTTCGGCGCGGATTTTATCAGGAGCTTTGGGAATTTACGGCGTGTGGCTCTCCTTTACAGCGGCGGAGATCCTGTCTTGGATCGCGTTGGCGGCGGCATTGTTTTTCTTCCGGAAAAGACGCCCGGAACTGCGGGGAATTCTCCTGCTGGACCGCCGCTTTGAGGACGAAGGCCGTTCCATTTCCTTCTCCGTTCACAGCCGTTTGGAGGAAATCCTAGACGCCTCCCAGCGGATTTCTGCGTTTTGCGACGAAAACGAGCTGGACCCCCAGCGGTCCATGCTGATCTCCCTCTCCTTGGAAGAAATGCTGGTGAGCATCAAGGACCACAGCTTTCCCGCGGACGAAACCCAGGATATCAGCATCCGAATCCTGATCACGCCCGGCGAGACGCCGGAAGCCCCCGGCACGATTCTCCGAATCCGCTGTTCCGGGATTCCCTTCAACCCCATCGACTATTACGAACGCCGTCGGCAGGATGCCGCCGGAACCGGCGACGCCCTGGAGCTTCTGGACAGTCTTGACGACAGCCTAGGCATTGCCATGATCTCCGCTTCGGCGTCCCTCGTCGACTACAAAACCACCTTTGGCGTCAATAATCTGACCATCGTTCTTTAGGAGGAATCCAATGACCTTACATAACAAAAACGGACAGACCCTGGAAGTGGAACTCCGGCCCTACCGCCCCGGCGACGCGCCCCAGATCATCGCCTGTATCCGGGATGCCTACGGCGACACCTATGTAAAACCCTGCCTCTATACGGAAGAAGGCATCCGGCGGCACGAGGCGGAGGGGACGCTCTGTTTTTCTGTGGCGGAAGTCCCCGGCGGCATTGTGGCGGGAATTACCGCCTACGCGCTCTCGGACCACTTCCCCGGAATGTCCGAGGTTGCCTGCCAGATCATCCGGCGGGAGTACAACGGATATGGGCTGGCCCTGCCGCTTGCCCTCCACACAATGAAGCGGGCGGAAAAGCTCCCGCTCAACGCCCAATACGCCCGGGCGCTGGGCTGTCACTTGATCTCCCAAAAAACTCTGGACGGCATGGGGTTTACCGCCTGCGGATTTCTCCTGAATGTGTTCAATAAAGATTTGTTTAAGCACCGCTTTGAAAACGGCGATTACGTCAAAATCCCCCAGTCCCTGGCGGTGAAGCGGCAGAACAAAACCGGCGTGGGAGCCGTCTGGCTTCCGGACCGCCTGGTCCCGGCTGCGGAGGCTATGTATCGTAAAATGGGCCTTGTCTGGACCCGCCGGGAGAGCGCGTCGAGTCTTTCCGGCCCCGACCGCTGGAATCAGGAGCTGGACGAACAACACGCCTCCCTTTCGCTCCGGGCGGAGACCTGCGGCGCAGCGTTTGAAACGAACCTTACGGCCATAGTTAAAGAACGGCTGGCGGCCTGCGGAGAGCGTGTCAATCAAACCGTCAACCTGTTTTTGAACCTCTCCCGCCCCGGCAGCGGGACCGCTTATGAAATTGCCCGGCGTCTGGGCTTTTTCTTCACCGGTTTTCTCCCCTGCGGACCCGACGGCGAATACATGATTCTGCATCATCCCTTAAAAACGCCCGTCCGGCTGGACGGTGTGCCCTATATCCCGGAATACGCGCCGTTCATGAACGAAATTAGGAGGTGTGTGAACACATGAGAAAAGGCATCCGGGCCAGAATGGCCCGAACGATGACGGCGGTCGCCCTGCTGGCGATTCTGGTGCTGGGGGTCGCGGCGGCGTCGGGCCTGTTCCGTATGCGGACGGAGACCCTGCGAATCAACCGCGACCTGGGCGCACAGGCCGCCCAGGACAGCCGCGCCATTTTGGAACAGGAAGCCATGGACCAGCTCGCCGCTCTGGCGGAAGCCAAAGCGGAGACCGTCGACGCCAACATTCAGAGCATTATGAGCCAGGTGGACGTTTTGGCGGCGTCGGCGGAGGACCTGTATGCGTCTCCGGATGCCTTTGGACGGGTGCCGGTTTTGCCGCCGGACGCGGCGAACCAAGGGATTTTTACCGCCCAGATTGTCTACGCGGAGCGGACGCCTCCGGCGAATGTGGCGGATGAAGTGGGCCTGATCGGCAATCTCACGTTTCAGATGAACGGCGTCAGCGAGTTCCTCAAGGGCGCGGGCACGACCCAGATCGGAACCGAGAGCGGCTTTATCGTCATGTGTGACGAAAATTCCAGCCTGAAAACCTCCATGGGCCATCTGGACCCCACCGAACGCTCCTGGTACCGCATGGCGGCGGACGGCGGCAAGCTGGTCTGGTCCGAGGCGTTTGAGGACACGTATGGGCGCGGTCTGGCTGTGACCTGCGGAAAGCCGGTCTACGGCCCCGGCGGAGAATTGAAGGCCGTGGTCTCCATCGGCTCCACCCTGGACGATATCGGCACGTCCGTCACCCGTCTTACCATCGGAGAAACCGGCTATGCCTTTGCGGTGGACCGCAGCGGACAGGTGATTATGTCCAAAGATTTGTCCGTTGACCGCGAGGGCCATGTTACCGGCACCTGGAATCTGGCGGAAAGCGGCGGCTTGAAATTGCAGCTGGTGGCGGAGGACATCGCCGCTGGAAACCGCGGCGTTGCGGAAGTGCAGTTCCAGGGGAAGGCGGTGTATATGGCCTATGAACCGATGGAACATATGCCCTGGACGGTGGTGACGGTTATGACCGTTCACGAGGTCCAGGCCCCGGCCCAGGAGGGGGAGCTTCGCATTTCGTCTCTCTCCACCGCCGCAGGGCGGCAGATTGCCGGAATCATCCGCTCCACATCCCTGCTGATTGTTGCGGCGGTGGTCCTGGCGATTGCGGTGGCCATTGCCTGCGGCACGGCGGCGGCGGGGCGCATTACGCAGCCGCTGTCCCGGCTTACCGGCGAAGTGGAACGCCTGAGCGGCGGCGATCTGGACACCCGTATCCAGATTCAGACCGGCGATGAAATCCAGACCCTGGCGGAAGCCTTCAACAGCATGACCGCCCGTCTGGAAACCTACATCCAGGACCTTACCGCCGTCACGGCGGAAAAAGAGCGCATCGGCGCGGAACTGAACGTTGCCACGCAGATTCAAAGGGATATGCTTCCCAACATCTTCCCCGCATTCCCCGAGCAGAAAGAATTCGATATTTACGCCAGCATGGACCCCGCCAAGGAGGTCGGCGGCGACTTCTATGATTTCTTCATGGTGGACGGCGGCCATCTGGGAGTTGTGATGGCCGATGTGTCCGGCAAGGGCGTCCCGGCCGCGCTGTTCATGGTCATTGCGAAAACCATCATCAAAAACCAGGCTCTTACCGGCGGTTCGCTGGAACAGGTCTTTTCCAGGGCAAACGAGCAGCTGTGCGAAAACAACGGCGAGGGCCTGTTTGTCACGGCCTTTATGGGCCTTCTGGACCTGACGGACGGAACCTTCGCCTATGTCAACGCCGGGCACAACCCGCCCCTTCTGCGGCGCAGCGGCGGACCGTATGAATACCTCCGCCTGGACCCCGGCTTTGTCCTGGCGGGCCTGGAAGGCATGGAGTTCCCCGGCGGAACGCTCCAGCTCGCTCCCGGCGATTCCCTGTTCCTTTACACCGACGGCGTGACAGAAGCTCTGGACCCAAAGGAGGAGCTGTTCGGCGAGGACCGCCTGGAAGCGGCCCTGAACGCCCCGGAGGCGCAGAGCCTCAAGCCCATAGACCTTCTGCCCCGCATCCGCGCCGTCCTGTCGGACTTTGCCCAAGGAGCGGAGCAGGCCGACGACATCACCATGCTTGCCATCACCTACACCGGTCCCGAGAAAGGAGGCGTTTGAGGATGCGCACGCTTACCATCCCGGCTGAAACGGACCAGCTGGAAACGGTACAGGCATTCATTGACGAGGACCTGGACGCCGCGGACTGTGCGCCGGAAACCCGAATTCAGCTTCAGATCGCCGTAGAGGAACTGTTCGTTAATATCGCATTGTATGCCTACGAGCCCGGGCACGGCGACGCCGTGATTGGCTGCCTCTTGGAGCGGAACCCCCTCCGCGTTACCATTCGCTTTCAGGACCGCGGCAAACCCTTCAATCCCCTGGCGAAAAAAGACGCCGACATCACCCTTTCCGCGGAGGAACGGGGAATCGGCGGGCTGGGTATCTACATGGTCAAAAACACCATGGACGCGGTGCATTACGTCTGGGAAAACGGGTGCAATATTCTGACGGTTCAGAAAAATCTGTAAAAAAATTCCGGGAGGTCCGATAAAGGACCTCCCGGAATCATTTTATTTCGCGTACTCGACCACTTTGGTCTCCCGCAGGACATGGACCTTGATCTGACCGGGGTATTCCATTTCCTCCTCGATCTTCTTGGCCAGATCCCG
>CAJUTB010000005.1 GCA_910589315.1 uncultured Oscillibacter sp.
TGTCCTGCTTTTTCCTCCACTCGGTGCTTTCCTATCTTTAGCTACGGAAGTAATAACTTGACCATAAGTCCGTACAGAATATGGATCATGACGATAAAAGGAATAAGAATTTACTACACAAGTGGAAATAGCATCAGCAATATCAAATGCTGTATACATATCATAGCATTCAATAGATTCAAATTTAAGAATAGTTTTTTGCCGCCTTGTTTTTATCCCTATAGGTACTTCCGCAGTATTTATCACAGAAATTTTTATATCTGATGAATCCAGTTTATCAAATAGCGGTAGCAATGAGGACATATCGCTTGAATAGTCAATATAAACATCATACTTTTTCTCAACAAAATCAAATTTTGCCAAAAAAACATTTAGACTATCAAGAGAAGAAACTTCTTTATGGAAGAAAACCTCGTGTAGCATTTGGAATATATAATTTGCATTGTAACCGCAATCTAAAAGTTCCCTGACAAATAGCGAAGTTTTTTCATCAAGTTCTTTTTTCTTTTTGTTTTCTTTTATGAGTTCTTTTAATTTAGAAACAATATGATTATAATAGTGCCTATTTCCAAATGTTCTTCCGATGTATCGTATATTTTCATACTGTTCCTTCGTAGTCCACGAAGCATAGTTTTTCAAAAAACGTTCCACAAATTCTTCAGTCAATATTTCTTTTGCTATAGTATCATTTTTTAACCTTTCGGAAAATTCATCAATAATATAGGCTAAATTTTTCTTATTTAGAATGCCGTTTTGTACATCTTTGTACACTTTACAGTATTCAACGGCTAAATCTTGTAAAGACAATGTAGAATAACGATAGGTGTCTGTTGTATGATGAAAAAGTAACTCGTCCAATCGTTGAGCAAAAAATAGAAGACAATTTAATGAGGAATTATATTTCCACAGTGAAAGATTATTCTGTCGCATGGTATACTCCTTTGTAAATCATTCTCTTTGAATTACGCCAATAGAAAATCTAACACTTTCATGATCCTAATCCCATCCTGTGTCTGTGTCAAGTCACAATCCAGCGCAATTACTATTTTTTCGTAGTTATCCCGAATTTTCCGTAATGGAGCCAGCTCCCGTTCCCGCGTCTCCGGCGCATTCATATTCTCCGTAACCTGGATATATTTCTTTTCATCCGCCTTTGTGGCGATAAAGTCCACCTCCTGATTGTCAATCTTCCCTATGGCCACATCGTATCCTTGCCGCAACAGCTCAAAATAGACGATATTCTCCAAAATGTGTCCGCTATCTCCGTCCCGATAGCCCAACAGATAGTTCCGCAGCCCCATATCCACGATATAATACTTCCCCAGCGTTCGCAGATATTCCCGGCCCTTGATATCAAACCGTTTGATTTCGTAAAAGATATACGCCTCTAGCAACGCTTCAATATAACTTTGAATGGTATGCACCGCAGGTTTCCTGCGGCCTTTTTCTTCTAAAAGGCCCTCGTTGACCAATGTGTTGCCAATGGAGGTCGCAGACACATTGTTCCCGATGTTATCTGCCAGGAACATGATGATTTTTCGGAGCAGAATGGGATCAGTGATGGTATGGCGTCCCTTCCGCTTTTCCCGCTCCAGAATATCGTTGACGACAGCGGCAGAATACACTCCATCCAATGCGGCTGTCACACGGTCAATCTCCAACCCCACATCTGCCAGCATAGGCATCCCACCGAACCGGGCATATTCGTTGAACAGTTCCCGCTCATCGTAAATATCGCCCTCTTGGTCAGTAATCCGCCGTTTCAACGATCCAGTGGGCGATTTCTTTTCCGTTACAGTGTAACCATGGAAATCCAAAAACTCTTTGAAAGAAAGGGGGAGTACTTTGATCTCAACATATCGGCCAGAAAGGTAGGTGGACAATTCAGAAGAAAGCAGGTATGCATTAGAGCCAGTGATGTAAATGTCACAATCAAAATCTACGCGAAAGGAGTTGACAGCATTTTCCCAGCCCGAGATTTTCTGCACTTCGTCAAAAAACAAGTACATCCGTTGGTCGGGCAGGATACGAGCTTTTACATACTCATAAAAACCCCTGACATCCATATCAGGAAAGCTCATGGACTCAAAGTTCATTTCAAGAATCTGCTCTTGGTCAATACCAGTTTCCCGCAAATGCTGGGCCATCAGTTTCATGAGACTGGACTTGCCACAGCGCCGGATACCAGTTATGACTTTAATCATCTCGGTGTCCTGAAATGCAATCATCCGATTCAGATAGAGGTCACGCTTTTTGAGAATTGGCTTCTGCACAATTATCCCCCTTCCTTTTCGTGCCAAGCATATCATATTTATGCCCAGAAATCAAGTTTATTACATAAAAATAATAAAAAATAATTTTGGTGAGATTTTTTACATTCAAATGGGATGGATTTTGCTGAGGATAGGAGGGAGATGTCGCGTGCATAACTCTCGTTGAACGAGTTTTTAAGGGGGAAAGTGAAAGGGACCAACATGCTTATGCGGCGAATGGCTCAGAAGGCCTGCTCTATCAAGAGCGGGCCTTTTCTTATATCACAAAATTTTTAATGAGAGGGGATGTCCTTATGAATTTGATGGAACTGAGGCTCCAACAAGTTCTGCAAGAGAACCGCGCTGACTTTATTGACTCGCTTCGACTGAGCGGGATTGATGTGAAACGTGGTGGTTGGAGTGCGGATGCTGTTGACCAAAATGCTCAGGCTGGCGCACTGTCGCTCATACAGTTTATATCACAGGAAAACATCTCTGACCGGTGCCAAGATACCTTTCTCCAAACGATTGCAGGTAATTTGGACTGGGAAGAACGCACCTTTGTCATGGCCTGGATTTACGCCGCTTACGAATGGGCCGGACGATTCCCACCCTATACGATCATTCAGCACATGGTTGACCCGGCACTTTTTTGTGAATACTGCGTTTCCTTACAAAAATATCTGCATATGTACCTCCAAGGCTATTTCTCGCGTACTGTGAATATAGTGTAACATCTCAAATCAGGAGGTGTTTCTGTGAAATCGCAAGAGTTGATTGTAACCACCCTCTGTACAAAAGATGCACCGGATGTCCAGCAAATCATTCTGAATTCCTTAGAACTTTTTCTCAGAAAGGAACTTCGCAACATCGCAAGTCTCTCGTGCCATATTGTATGATACATATGATGAATGGCCGCTTATCTCAGGAGGTATGACATGTACTTAGAGATAAGCAATCCCATGGATTACCATGCGGCATTATACATCAGATTATCAAAGGAGGATGAGAACGAGGGCCCGTCCGAGAGCGTCAACAACCAGCAATCCCTGCTCAACGAATTTGTCCAGCAACACCGTTTGACCGTTTTCGACACCTATATTGACGACGGATGGTCCGGCACGAACTTCGACCGGCCGAATTTCCAGCGCATGATCGCCGACATTGAGGCCCGGAAGGTCAACATGGTCATCACCAAGGATCTGAGCCGACTGGGCCGCGACTACATCCTCACCGGCCACTACATGGAGCGGTACTTCCCAGAGCACCGTGTCCGGTACATCTCCCTGCTGGACGGCATCGACACCGGGGTGGATTCCACAGCCAACGACATCACGCCCTTCCGTGCTATCATGAACGATATGTACGCCAAGGATATCTCCAAGAAGATTTCCAGCGTCAAGCATGACAAGCAGCGCAAGGGCCTGTTTATCGGCGGAAAACCGGTCTACGGCTACAAGATGCACCCAACGGAGAAAAACAGGATTGTCATCGACGAAGACGCAGCCCCTATGGTACGGCGCATCTTTGGCATGGTGCTGGAGGGAATCAGCTGCCGTCAAATCGCTGCCCAATTGAACGCCGAGGGAGTCCCCACTCCCGCTACCTATGCTGGTTTGCCGGTTCCAAACCCCGGTCCCTACACCGGCTTATGGAGCAGTGAGCGCATTTCCGATATGCTGCAAAATGAGACTTACATCGGAAGTATGGTTCAGGGACGTACCCGAAAGATTAACTACAAGTCCAAAAAGTGCATCAAGCAGGAGCGCCGAGACTGGGTGGTGGTGGAGGGCACACACGAGCCGATCATCGACCGGGAGACCTTCGACAAGGTACGGGCCCTGGTCAACAGCCGGAAGCACACCCGAAGCCGGACCTATGATTTTCTGCTCAAGGGACTGATCTTCTGCCACGAGTGCGGCTACCCGCTGGCGGTCATCAACCGAAAAACAGCATCCGGCAAGGACCGTCTGATCTTCGTTTGTCGGACCTATCAGCGGTTCACCAAGGCGGGGGTTTGCACCAGCCACACCATCAAGGAGGAAACGGTCACCCAAGCAGTGATGGAGAAGGTGCGGGAGGTCTGCGGGGCCTACCTGCAAGCGGACCGCCTTCTGCCCCAGGCACAGAGAGCGGTAGCCAAGGCCGTTGCCGAAGCGGACAACGAAAAGGAAATCAACGCCCTTAAGGCCAAGATTAACAGTCTGACCGCACACTTGGATAAGGTCTATATGGATAAGCTCAGCGGCATTCTGGATGAAGCTGACTTCCAACGTATCTACACCAAAGTAAAGACAGACCGCGCCGCGCTGGAACAGCGTCTCAGCCAGCTGGACCGCCCGGACTTCTCCCCGGCGGAACAGGCCGATCTGGCAAAAAAGCTGGTGGAACAGTTCCTGGAAACCGCCTCCACCAACCGGGAGCTGCTGGTCAGCCTGATCGAACGGGTGGAGTTGACCGCCGACAAGCAAATCATCATCAAGTTCCGCTTCCGTCAGTTGGAGGCGAATTCTTAGAGGTCATCGTTTACAATACCCGGGGCGCGATGTATCCCGAATCGAAAAACGTGCGCTGGAAAAGCTGCGGATGCAGCTGGAAGACACGCCGGACAGCCGGTAAAACGCTTTTAACCAAAATCTGTGCCGCCGCTGCAAGAAAATCGAAACACGGGGTTGCCCGGAAGGGCGTTTCCCTGTATAATGAGGATTATTTTGCAGCGGTGGAGGATTTGTAATCATGAATATCCGTATGGAACACGACACCATGGGAGAAATTGCCGTCCCGGCAGACCGGTGCTGGGGCGCGCAGACCCAGCGAAGCCTGGAAAACTTCAAAATCAGCGGCGAACGCCAGCCGCAGGAAATCATTACGGCCTTTGCATACCTGAAAGAAGCCTGTGCCATCGCAAACGCCCGCAAGGGAAAACTCACCGAACAGCAGGCTCATGCAATCGCCGCCGCCTGCCGGGAGATCCGGGCGGGAAAGTGGGACGGCGAATTCCCTTTGGTGGTCTGGCAGACCGGCAGCGGAACCCAAACCAACATGAACGTCAACGAAGTCATCGCGCACCTGGCGGCCAGCCAGGGAGTGCCGCTGCATCCAAACGACCATGTAAATGCGTCCCAGTCCAGCAACGATACCTATCCGTCCGCACTGCATATCGCGGCGGCATTGAGCGTAGCAAATCAGGTGCTGCCGGCGGCGGAACGTCTTGCGGCGGCGTTTGCCAGGCTGGAAGCCGCCTATCCGGACCTGATTCGTATTGGCCGGACCCACCTTCAGGACGCAACGCCGCTGCGGTTTTCCCAGGAGGTCTCTGGGTGGCGGGAACTGACAGCCGCTCCCTGCCGGATGCTGCGGGCGGCCTTGGAGGAACTGTGCCGCCTGGCCATCGGCGGCACGGCGGTCGGGACGGGACTGAATGCTCCCGCGGACTATGACGGGGCCGTCTGCAAAGAACTGCGGACGCTGACGGGACTGGATTTTCAGCCGGACAAAAACAAATTCCATGCGCTGACATCTAAAGACGCGCTGGTGTTTGCCCATGGAGCCATGAAAGCCCTGGCGGCGAACCTTATGAAAATTGCCAACGACATTCGCTGGCAGGCCAGCGGACCGCGGTGCGGTATGGGCGAGCTTCACATCCCCGAAAACGAGCCGGGAAGCAGTATCATGCCTGGGAAAGTCAACCCGACACAGTGCGAGGCCGTCACCATGGCGGCGGTGCAGGTGATGGGAAACGATGCGGCGATTGGATTCGCGGCGTCCCAGGGAAATTTTCAGCTGAATGTTTTTCTGCCGGTGTCGGCATATAATTTCCAGCAGTCGGCGCGGCTGCTGGCGGACGCTATGGAGTCGTTCCGCACCCATTGCGTGGAGGGCATTACCCCAGATGTGGAGCGGATGGAGGAGAACCTTCAAAACTCGCTGATGCTGGTGACGTGTCTGACGCCGAAGATTGGCTATGAGAAAGCGGCGGAGTGCGCGAAAAAGGCTCTGCATGAGGGAACGACTCTGAAAGAAGCGGTAGTCAGCATGGGATTGCTGACAGAAAAGGAGTTTGAAGAAACCGTTCGCCCGGAGAAGATGGTATAAGAGGCCGTCAAAAACAGATCAATCAGCGGATTCGCACTTTACTTCGCTGAAAAAAGAGGGTACAATGGTTCTCAACCATAAAGGAGGATTTCCCATGGAATTGGATTTGAATATCCTGCGGCCGCAGGAGCGGATTTCCCTGCAACTGCGGCTGCTGTACGAACGGGCGGGATTCCGGCAATACCGCATGGGCCGGTTTGAGGAATACGGTCTCTACCAGGAGAACCGGCGGTTTTTGTCCAGCGAGCAGGTCATCACCTTTACCGACCTGGACGGCCGTCTGCTGGCGTTGAAGCCGGACGTTACCCTTTCGATTGCCAAAAACGCCCGGATTGAGCCGGAAAACTGCGGACGCTTTTACTATGCGGAAAACGTCTACCGTCCCAGTCAGGAAAGCCATACGTTTCAGGAGATCAGTCAGATCGGCCTGGAATGTATCGGCGCAGTGGACGACGGTGTAACCGCCCAGGCGGTTTCTCTGGCCTGCCAGAGCCTTGCGCTGACAGGCCGGGCCTTTGTGCTGGAAGCCAGTCACATGGGCTTTGTGGCGGGTCTGCTGGACGCGGTGGGCGCGCCGGAGGCGTTCCGGCCCCGTCTGCTGGCTTGTATCCGGGACCGGAACCGGCACGAGCTGCAAGCGGCGGCGGAGGAGGCGGGCCTTTCCCGTCAGGGGACGGACGCGCTCTGCCGTCTGGGAATGCTGACAGGCGACTGGGAAACCGTGCTGGCGGCGGCGGAGCCCCTGGCGTTGAATGCGCCCATGGGCGGGGCGTTGGCGGAACTGCGGACCCTCTGCACGACCCTTGCCGCGGAAGGCCGCCAGCTCAAGCTGGATCTGTCTCTGGTAAACGACATGGAGTACTATAACGGCCTGGTTCTGCAAGGCTATCTGGCGGGCCTGCCCCGCGCCGTGCTGCGGGGCGGACGCTACGACCCCTTGGCGGAGCAGTTCCGTCCGGGGACGAAGGCGGTGGGCTTTGCGCTGTACCTGGACGAGCTGAACCGTCTGACGGAAACGGAGAATTTCGCCGGAGACGCGCCGGTAATGCTGAATGTAGCGTTGCCAAAGGGCCGTTTGGGCGACAAAGCCTATAACCTTCTGGCAGGCGTGGGTTACGGCTGCCCGGAGGACTACAACGACAGCCGGAAACTGGTGGTGGAGAATCCCGCCGCCGGAATCCGTTACTTTTTGGTAAAACCCAGCGATGTGGCCATTTACGTGGAACACGGCGCGGCGGACATCGGTATTGTGGGCAAGGATATTCTGGTGGAATCCGGCGCGGACGTTTACGAGCTGCTGGACACAGGCTTGGGCCGGTGCCGGATGTGCGTGGCGGGACCGGCGGACTATGTGGACGACCCGGGCCGTTCCCTGCGGGTGGCGACAAAATTCGTCAACATAGCCAAAAGCTATTATGCCGCCCAGGGGCGGAGCATCGACATCATCAAGCTCAACGGTTCCATCGAACTGGCCCCGCTGCTGGGGCTGTCCGATGTGATCGTTGACATTGTGGAAACCGGAACGACCCTGCGGGAAAATAATCTGGCGGTTTTGACGGAGTTTATGCCGGTTTCGGCGCGGTTTATTGCAAACCGGGCGAGTTTTCAGTTCAAGCGACGGGAGATCGAAACCCTGCTGAACAGGCTGACGGAGGGAATGCAGAATGCGGATACTTGACTTTGACGCCCTGGAGCCGAAGGACTTCCTAAATCGGGACATCCAGGCGGAAGCGGACGTGAGCGCAGCCGTCGACGCGATTTTGCAGGAGGTTCGGGAGCAGGGCGACGCTGCTCTGCGGTCCTTTGCCCGCCGGTTTGACGGCGCGGAGCTGGACGCGCTGGAAGTGTCGGAAAAAGAATTTGACGACGCCATGGAAACCGTAAGCCCCTATTTTCTGGAAACGCTGAAGGAGGCGTCGGAAAACATCCGGCATTTTCATGAGCAGCAGCGGCAGAGTGATTTCGTTCTCACGGACCGCCCCGGAATCGTCATGGGCCAGCGGTGGACGCCCATTGAAACAGTGGGCGTCTGCGTACCCCGAAGCCCGGAGGCGTTTCCGTCGACAATTTTGATGAACGTCATCCCGGCAAAGATTGCAGGCGTTGGGAGGATTGTGCTGGTGACGCCCCCCGGAAAGGACGGGAGCATTCGCCCGGAGGCTCTGGCAGCGGCGCGGCTGGCGGGCGCGGACGCCGTGTTCAAAGCCGGCGGGGCGCAGGCCGTAGCGGCCCTGGCTTACGGGACGGAGAGCGTGCCGCGGGTAGACAAGATCGTAGGCCCCGGCGGCGTGTTTGTGGCGACGGCCAAACGGAAAGTATTCGGCCAGGTGGACATTGATATGATTGCCGGCCCGAGCGAGATTCTGGTGCTGGCGGATGGGAAGTCCAACCCCCGGTGGATTGCGGCGGATCTGCTGAGCCAGGCGGAGCACGATGTTTTGGCGTCGGCGGTTCTGGTGACGGACTGCCGGACGCTGGCAGAGGCCGTCCAGGCGGAGGTGGAGGCGCAGCTGGAGACGCTGCCCCGGCGGGACGTGGCCCGGAGGTCTTTGGAGGACAATGGGAAAATTATTGTCGCGGACAATTTGGAAAAGGCTGTAGAGGCCGTGAACCGCATTGCCCCGGAACACTTGGAGCTGTGCGTGGACGACCCCTTCGCGCTGCTGCCGCAAATTCAAAACGCCGGAAGCGTTTTCCTGGGCCGCAGCACGCCGGAGGCGTTGGGCGACTACTTCGCCGGTCCAAACCATACGCTGCCGACCTCCGGCACGGCGCGGTTTTCCAGCCCGCTGGGCGTGGATGATTTCCGAAAGCGGTCCAGCTTTTTGTACTACGACCAAGCGGCGTTGTGCGGCGCGGCGGACCGGATTGCGGATTTTGCCCGGCGGGAGGGCCTGGAAGGCCACGCCCGGTCGGCCTTGATCCGGAAGCAGGGACGGTCCTGATCTGGAATCTGTCAACGCAAGAGAAAGAGGTGTCTTATGAGCCGTTTTTTGTCTTGGGAGGCCCAGCGTCTGGCCCCCTATACCCCCGGCGAACAGCCCCAGGACCAGCAATACATTAAATTAAATACAAACGAAAGCCCCTTCCCGCCGTCTCCGAAAGCGGTGGAGGCGGTGCGGGGCGTGGAGGCGGAGAAATTATATCTCTATTCCGACCCGCTCTGCACTGGGCTGAACCGCGCCCTTGCGAAGCGTTACGGGCTGAAGCCGGAGAACGTGATTTCCGGCAACGGCTCCGACGAAATTCTTGGGTTTGCGTTTCGGGCCTTTTGCGGCACGGGAACGGGCGTCGCTTATGCGGATATCACCTACGGTTTCTACCAGGCCCAGGCGGCTCTGTTTGGCCTGGAAGCGTTGGTGGTTCCTCTGCGGGAGGATTTTTCCTTAAACGTAGAGGACTACATGGAATTTCCCGGCACGATTGTTCTGGCGAACCCCAACGCGCCTACAGGCATGATGGTTCCCCCTTCAGAAATCCGGCGGCTGCTGGAAAAGAACCCGGCGCGGCTGGTGATTGTAGACGAGGCGTACGTGGATTTCGGCGGGGAAAGCTGTGTGCCGCTGATTCCGGAATATGACAATCTGCTGGTGGTGCATACGATGTCGAAAAGCCGCTCCCTGGCGGGCGGAAGAATCGGCTATGCCCTGGGCAGCGCGGAACTGATCGCAGACCTGAACCGGGTGAAATACAGCTTCAACCCGTACAACGTGAACCGGCTTTCCCTGGCGGCGGGGACTGCTGCGGCAGAGGACGAGGCATACTTCCAAAGCTGCTGCGCCGCGGTGCGGGAAACCCGCGCCTGGACGGTAAACGCCTTGGAAAAACTGGGATTCAGCGTTCTGCCGTCGCTGGCAAATTTTGTGTTTGCAAAATCGGACCGTCTCTCCGGCGGCGAACTCTACGGCCGCTTGAAGGAAAACGGCATTCTGGTCCGCTGGTTCGACAAGGACCGCATCCGGGACTATCTGCGGATTACGATTGGTTCCAGGGCGCAGATGGAGGCCCTGGTGGAGAAACTCACCGAATTACTGGAAAAATAAGGGGGGCGTTATGCGTCAGGCCGAAATCAAGCGGGAGACTAAGGAAACCCAAATTCAGCTTTCCGTCAATCTGGATGGAACCGGAGAGGCCGCGATTGAAACCGGCTGCGGCTTTCTGAATCATATGCTGGAACTGTTTGCCCGGCACGGCGATTTTGATTTGAAAATTACCTGCCATGGCGACACCCAGGTAGACGATCATCATTCCGCCGAGGACATCGGCATTTGTTTAGGCAAGGCGTTTGAGCAGGCCTTGGGGGACAAGCGGGGCATTACCCGCTACGGGCAGTTCCTTCTGCCGATGGACGAGACGCTGGTGCTGTGCGCCTGCGACCTGTCGGGCCGGGATTATCTGGGCTGGACGGTGGAGCTGCCCGCGGCAAAGGTGGGAAATTTTGACACGGAACTCGCCAAGGAGTTCTGGCTGGGCTTTGTGCGGAACTGTCCCGGCTCCATCCACATCCGCCAGATGGCGGGGGAGAATACACACCATATTCTGGAAGCCATTTTCAAGGGTATGGGCCGGACGCTGAAAGCCGCGGTGTCTTTGGACGCGAAGCACCTGAACGAAATTCCAAGTACAAAGGGGCTGCTGTAAATGACCGCGATTGTAGATTATGGCGTAGGGAATCTGTTTTCCCTGTCCTCCAGCCTGCGGGCGTTAGGCGTGGAAACGGAGATCACGCGGTCTGCCGCCCGCCTGCGGGCGGCAGACCGAATCATTCTGCCCGGCGTGGGGGCCTTTGGCGACGCAAAGGAAAAACTGGCCTCCACGGGCCTGGTTCCGGTTTTGCTGGAAGCGGCGGAGGAAAAACCGTTACTAGGCATCTGCCTGGGTATGCAGCTTTTATTTGAGAAGGGCTTCGAGTACGGCGAGCACGCCGGTTTGGGCCTCATTCCCGGCGTGGTGGCGGACCTGCGGAACGACCTGGAAGATTCCGCCCTCAAGGTGCCGCACATGGGCTGGAACCGCCTGGAAATTGTAACGGACGACCCGCTGTTCCGCTATTTCCGGGACGGCGAATATGTTTACTATGTCCATAGCTTCTATGCGAAAGACTGCGCCGAAAGTACGCTGGGCGTTTCCGAATACGGAAATGTGCGCGTAACCGGTGCGGTGCGGCGGGGGAACGTGTGGGGAACCCAGTTTCACCCGGAGAAATCCGGCGATGCGGGCCTGCGGCTGCTGCGGGCGTTTGCGGAGCTGTGAAAGGGGAATTTCTACGATGAGAAGAAAAGACCGCGAGATAACGGACCCCGGAAAAATCCGGGAGATTATTGCCGCCTGCGACTGCTGCCGCCTGGGCTTTTGCGACGGCGGACGGGCATACATTGTCCCGCTGGACTTCGGCTTTGTGGAGCGGGACGGACGCTGTTCGTTCTATTTTCACAGCGCGAAGGAGGGCCGGAAGATCGATTTGATTCGGAAAACCGGCTGGGCCGCGTTTGAACTGGATACCGGCCATGAGGTGGTTTCCGATGAAATCGCCTGCGAATACACGGCCCGTTTCCAAAGCGTCATGGGAAGCGGCCGGGTGTCGCTTGTGGAGACGCCGGAGGAAAAACAGGCGGGCCTGACGGCCATTATGGAGCACGTGGCCGGACCGGGAGACTGGACGTTCCAGGGGGCCGCGGCAAATGCGGCGGCGGTGATCCGTCTGGACGTGGAGGAATGGACCTGTAAGGTTCATGCCTGAAAAGGAGGAAAAAAGAATGCAGATTTTTCCAGCCATAGACCTGCGGGGCGGGCAGGTGGTCCGCCTGTACCAGGGGGATTATAATCAGGAGGCCGTTTATGGGCAGGACCCTTGCGCATACGCCCGGGAGTTTATCAAAGCGGGGGCGTCCTTTCTCCATGTGGTGGATCTGGACGGAGCTCGGGACGGAGCGCCGGCAAATTTTGAGAGCATTGCGGCCCTGGTGAGACAGGGCGGGCTGTTCATCGAGGTGGGCGGCGGCATCCGCACAGAGGAACGCATTGACCAATATTTGGAATTGGGCGCAGGCCGCTGCATCCTGGGGACGATTGCGGTCCAGGACTTTGCGTTTACCGCCCGTATGGCCCAAAAATACGGCGAACGGATTGCCGTGGGCGTGGACGCCCGGAACGGCTATGTTGCCGTGAACGGCTGGAAGGAGCTGTCCAGGGAAAAGGGCGTGGACTTCTGTCTTCGCCTGCGGGACGCCGGGGTCAAAACGGTGATTTACACCGACATCAGCCGCGACGGCGCGGGACAGGGGACGAACCTGGAACTCTACCGGGAGCTGGCCGCCATCGACGGCCTGGAGATCACCGCCTCCGGCGGCATCTGCTCTCTGGAGGAGCTGCGGGAACTGGACCGCATGGGGATTCCGGCGGCCATTCTGGGGAAATCGCTCTATGACGGCCTGCTGGATTTGGGTACGGTGATTCGCGAGGTGGGGGTATGTTAGCCAAGCGTATCATCCCCTGTCTGGACGTGCGGAATGGCCGCGTGGTAAAGGGCACAAATTTCGAGGGCCTGCGGGACATGGCGGACCCGGTGGATATGGCGCGGTTTTACAACGAATCCGGCGCGGACGAGCTTGTTTTCTATGACATCACCGCTTCCGCCGAAGGGCGGGGCCTGTTCACGGATATTCTGCGCCGCGTGGCGTCGGAGGTGTTCATTCCCCTGACCGTAGGCGGCGGCATCCGGACGCTGGACGACTTTGACCGGGTGCTGAAATGCGGCGCGGACAAGGTGAGCGTGAATTCCGGCGCGATTGCGGACCCGTCCATCATTGGCGCGGCGGCGAAAAAGTACGGCGATCAGTGCGTAGTGTTGAGCATGGACGTGAAGCGGGTGGACGGACAGTTCCGGCTGTTTGCCAAGGGCGGCCGGGAGGACACCGGCATTGACGCCATGGAATGGGCTGTCCGGGGCGTAGGGGACGGCGCGGGGGAAATCGTGCTGAACTCCATCGACACAGACGGCGTGAAAAACGGCTTTGACCTGGAAATGCTGGACACGCTGGCGGCGCGGGTGAGCGTACCGGTGGTGGCCAGCGGCGGCGCGGGAAACATGGAGCATTTTGCGGAGCTGTTTGCACATCCGGGGATGGACGCGGGCCTGGCGGCGTCGATTTTCCATACGAAACAGGTGGATATCCGGGATTTGAAACAATTTTTAAGAGGGAAAGGCGTAGAGATGCGCCTGTAAAAACAGATGAGGAATCAAAAGAAGACGAGCAAATTTTTGAGTCTGATTCTCCGCCACCGTCCGGAAGCCATCGGGATTACGCTGGACCGCCACGGCTGGGCCGATGTGGAACAGGTGCTGAAAGGCGTCAAAATCAGCATGGCGGAGCTGGAGGAGATCGTCGCTTCCGACGAAAAACAGCGTTACCGCTTCAGCGAGGACAAAACGCGCATCCGGGCGAACCAGGGCCACAGCATTCCGGTGGACCTGGAATTGGAGGAGCGGGAGCCGCCGGAGTTTTTGTATCACGGGACCATTGGGGCGTTTCTGGATTCTATCCGAAAGCAGGGCTTGCAGCGGCAGAGCCGGCAGTATGTCCACTTGTCGAAGGACGTGGAGACGGCGGCGAAGGTTGGCGGACGGCGGGGAAAACCGGTGGTTCTGCAAGTGGCCGCGGGGAGAATGTATGCGGACGGCCGTCCGTTCTACCTCTCCGAAAACGGCGTCTGGCTGACCGGCGAGGTTCCGCCCGCCTATATAAAAATGCCGGATCACACATAGCCGCTTTGCATGGATTCTTGCAGGACGCGGAAGGAAGCATGAACGAAACAAGGAGCAGTTTTATGGAATTGAAATTTGACGAACGGGGGCTGATCCCCGCCATTGTGCAGGACCATTACACGAAAGAGGTGCTGACGCTGGCGTATATGAACGCGGAGAGCCTGGCAATCACGATTGACGAACGGCGGACGTGCTTTTGGAGCCGGAGCCGTCAGGAGCTTTGGCGGAAGGGAGAGACCAGCGGCAGCCGCCAGCATGTGGTGTCCATCGCCGCCGACTGCGACGCCGACGCGCTGGTAGTGGAGGTTGTGAAGGACGGTCCCGCCTGCCATACGGGGGCGGAGAGCTGTTTTTTCAACGAGATTTATCTGTCCGATGAACTGAAAAAATTCAGCTATGAAGGATTGTATCAGCTCATTGCAGGCCGGAAGACCAGTCCGAAGGAGGGCAGTTATACCACGTATCTCTTTGACAAGGGGCTGGATAAAATTCTCAAAAAGGTGGGCGAGGAGTGTACGGAAGTCATCATCGCCGGGCGCAAGGAGGACAAGGCGGAAACCGTCTATGAGATCGCGGACCTGTGCTATCATGTGATGGTTTTGATGGTGCAGATGGGAATTTCTGTGGAGGATGTGACGCGGGAATTGGAAACGCGCCATGTTGTGGACCATAAGGTCAAACAGGAGCGGATGCAGTGATGAAGTTCTGTTCCGTTCACACCCACTCGGTCCTCTGCGACGGGAAAAACACAATCGCGGAAATGGCCCGGGCGGCGTTTGCCGCCGGAGCGGTTTCCTTCGGCGCGTCGGGCCACAGCCACACGCAGATTTCCTGGGACGAAGGTTGTGTGCTCCCTGCGGACCCTGTGGAGTACCGGGACGAGGTGCTGCGTCTGCGGAAGGAGTACAGGGGCCGGATGGATGTGCTGCTGGGCATTGAGTGGGACAGCCAGTCGGACCAGCCGCCGCCGGATTGGGCCGATTATTGGATTGGCTCCGTCCACAATGTTTACGACGAAAAGGCGGGCGTATATCACTGCGTCGATTGGGACGAGAAAAAGCTGGAGGATTGCTGCCGGGAGATGTACGGCGGAGATTATATGGCCATGGTGGAAGGCTACTATGAGGAAATGGCGCGGGTAGCGGCGATGGGGCCAACGATTTTGGGCCATTTTGACGGCGTGGTCAAGCTGAACAGGCAAAACCGTTATTTTGACGAGGAATCCGCCCACTATGCGTCTGCGGCCTTGGAAGCTCTCCATACGGCGGACCCGAAGGCGTCGCTTCTGGAGATCAACACCGGCGCGATTTTCCGAGGCTACCGGACGACGCCGTATCCCGCGCCGTTTCTGCTGCGGGAGTGGCGGAAAATGGGGGGGCGGATCATCTTCACCGCCGACGCCCACTCCACCGCCGGAATCGCCTGCGCTTACGCCGAAGCGGCGGAGCTTGCAAAAGCGGAGGGTTTTACAGAGGCGGTTTTGCTGACGCGGGCCGGGCCTTTGGCGTATCCGCTCTGACAGGGACTTCCATATCTGAATTTGAAAGACCGTCCGGAGGCTGGGACGGTCTTTTCTTCTGCGGCGGCGAAAAAGCAGGGAAAAGGACTACACAAATCGGAAAAAACGTGCTATGATAGGCAGAAAGGCGAAAAGGAGATCCGATCATCTTGATGAAAAAACGAATTCTGACAGCGGCGGCGGCTTTGACGCTGGCGGTGTTTCTCACTGGCTGCGGCAGCATGGAGTTTGTATTCAGTCCTCAGGAGCTGTACAGCCTTCCGGAACTGCCCGCCAAATATACCGAGCTGAACCGGCAGATTAACGCCATTCTTGAGGGCGGCGCGGAGTACGCGGCCCCCACTTCCGGCGCGAACATCCAGCCGGTGCAGCTGGCGGACTTGGACGGCGACGGGCGGGAGGAGGCTGTGGCGTTTTTCCGCAAGGCGGACGACGACAAGCCGCTGAAAATCTACATTTTCTCTACAAAGGGCGGAGATAACTATGAACAGTCCGCCGTGATTGAGGGAAGCGGCACGTCCGTTTACAGCGTGGTGTACAGCGATTTGGACGGCGACGGACGCGTTGAGCTGATTGTGGGCTGGAAAGTCAATGCGGAGCTTCAGGCATTGTCGGTTTACACCCTGCGGGACCGGGGGCCGGAGGAGCTGCTGCGCAGCGTCAGCTATGTGAAATACGCCGTTGCGGATATGAACCGGGACGAAAAGCAGGAGCTGGTCGTTCTGCGGGCGGACGAGGAAGGCGACGGCCTGGCGGACTATTACGGCTGGCAGGACGGGGAACTGGCTCTCCAATCCCCAGCGAGAATTTCCATGACCATGGCCGAGCTGAGCCAGCAGGGCCGCCTGACGCTGGGAAAACTGGCGGGCGAAACGCCTGCGCTGTTTGTCACCGGCGTGACGGACCAGTCCAGCGCGATCACGGATGTGCTGGCGGTGCGGAATGGAGAGCTGACCAACATCGTCCTCTCTGAGCTGACGGGCGTTTCGGGAGAGGTCTGGACCTTTTGCGGGCTGTATCCCACCGACATCAACAGCGACGGCCTGACGGAGATTCCGTGTCCGGTGCGGGAGAACGAGGAAGGTTCCGTTCAGCGGGTGGACTGGAGGCGTTTTGATCTGGACGGAAACGGAACCGTGGCCGTATCCACCTACCACAGCATGGAGGACAGCTGGTATTTGAATTTGCCGGAGAACTGGCTGGACGCCGTTTACGCAGAGCGAAACGCCGGTTCCGGGGAAAACGCCGTCACGTTCTACGCGCTGGAAAACGGCCGGCGGGGCGCGGCTGTGCTGCGGGTTTCGGCGATTACAGGCGCGAGCCGGGAGGTCAAGGCGACCCGCGGAAACCGGTTCCTTTTGAGCCGCCAGAAAACGACCATCTATACGGCCGAACTGCCGGAAGCAGGCGCAGGCTGGTCCCGCGCTATGACGGCGGACCAGGTGCGGGAGGCGTTCAAGCTGATCGCGCCGGAGTGGACGGCGGGAGACAACTAAACGAGGAGGCGAAGGCGTCATGAAAAAAGTATTGGTTTTGGAAGATGAGGCCAGCATTCGGGGGTTTATCGTGATCAACCTCCGCCGTGCGGGATATGATGTAATCGAGGCGGAGAGCGGGGAGGACGGTCTGGAACGCCTGCGGGAAAACCCGGACACGAAAGTAGCGTTGCTGGACATCATGCTTCCGGGCATCGACGGATTTGAGGTCTGCCGCCGCATCCGGGCCACCAATACCCGGATCGGCATCATCATGCTGACGGCCCGTTCCCAGGAAATGGACAAGGTGACGGGTCTGATGACCGGGGCGGACGACTATGTGACAAAGCCCTTTTCTCCCGCCGAGCTGACGGCCCGGGTGGACGCGCTGTTCCGCCGCGCAGGCGGCGAGGACCCTGTGCAGACCGGAGAGCTGAGCCAGCCGCCGTTTCTGCTGAATACCCGAAACCGGACCCTGGAGAAAAACGGCCAGCGGATCAAGCTGACGCAGGTGGAATATTCCATTATGCGGGTGTTTATGGAAAATCCGGGAAAGGCGTTGTCTCGGGAGGAGATTCTGGACATGGTTTGGGGCCGGGACTACTTCGGAGAATTGAAAATTGTGGATGTGAACATCCGGCGGCTGCGTCTGAAAATTGAAGACAATGTGCAGAATCCCGCTTATATTACGACGGTTTGGGGCTATGGATACAAATGGGGACTGTGAACGAACATTGGAAAGACGGCGTAGGAGTGGAGAAGCAGCGGTGGAACTCGCTGCGCCTGCGGGGCCTGCGGCAGCGGTGGATTTTCAATTCCATTGTGCCGATTCTGGCGATGCTGGTGCTGATTGTCGCGCTGTTCTCCGCCGGCGTGTCGAATTATTACTATGGTTCCATGCAAAAGGGGCTGGAAAGCCGCGCCCAGGCGTTGGCCAACTCCTTCAACGAGTATTTCATGGACAACGGCTTCAGCAGTTATTACCAAAAAGCCGTGCAGTCTGCGGAATCCTTCGAGGACAAGAACCGGATTGAATTGCAGTTCATCGGCACCGGCGGCCAGATTCAGGTTTCCACCTCCGGCCTGACGGCAGGCACGTCCCCACGGACGGGCGATATTGCGGCTGCGCTGCAAAACCAGAAAATGGAGCCGTATCAGGGCCGCGACCTGGAAACGGGAGAAACCATCATGGCCGTTTCCTGTCCGCTGATGGCCAATGGGCGGGTCGTGGGCATCGTCCGTCTGGTGACGTCCCTGCGGGCGGTAAACCGGCAGGTGCTGATTGCCGTGCTGGCGATCTTCCTCATCGCGCTGCTGTGCATGGCTCTGGTTGTGATCTCGAACCTGCTGTTTATCAACAACGTCGTGGAGCCGGTGGCCGTCGTGACCGACGCGGCCAAGCGCATTACGGCGGGCAGCTATGGTTTTCTTTTGGAAAACAAGTACACCGACGAGTTGGGAGAATTGGTGAACAACATCAACAATATGTCCCTGAAAATCAGCCAGAATGAGAAGATGAAGCGGGACTTCATCTCCTCCGTTTCCCACGAGCTGCGGACCCCTCTGACGGCCATCAACGGCTGGGGAGAGACGATTTTGGAGGACATTGTGGAGGACACCAGCGACCCGGAGCAGCTGCGGCGGGGCCTGCGGATTATCGTGAACGAATCCCGGCGGCTTTCCAATATGGTGGAGGAGCTGCTGGAGTTCTCCAAGATGGAGGATGGACGCTTCACGCTGCAAATCGAGGAGGTGGACCTTCAGGCGGAGCTGGAGGACGCCATTTTCACCTATCAGGAGCTGTTCCGGCAGGAGGGTATTACGCTGGAATACAGCCCCGGCGACGGCGATCTTCCGCTGATCCCCGGCGACCCGGAACGGCTGAAGCAGGTTTTCTGCAACGTGCTGGACAACGCTTCCAAGCACGGCGGCGCAGGGAAACGGATTACGGCCTCTATCGCGCAGGAGGGCGGCAAACAGGTCGTTCAGGTGCGGGACTACGGACCGGGCATCCCGGAAACCGAACTGCCCTTCATCAAGCAGAAGTTTTACAAAGGCACCTCCAAGGCCCGGGGCAGCGGCATTGGCCTTGCGGTGTGTGACGAGATCATCAATCTGCACAACGGAACCTTTAGCATCGGCAACGCCGAAGGCGGCGGGGCGGTGGTGACAATCCGCCTGCCGGTCCGGACGTAACGGAGAGAAAAGGAGGAACCAGACATGAAGCTGCTGACGGGGATTTTGGTTGTTTTGAAGCTGCTGGATGTGATTTCGTGGCCTTGGCTTTGGGTGTTCAGCCCGATTTGGATACCGGTCCTCTTGTTTACCGCGGTCTTTGGGTGTATCCTGGTTGGCGGCAAGCTGGTGAAAGGCCGCTGGTAAACAATTTTTCGCATAAGTTAGAAAGGAATTTTCATGGCAGAGAATCAAAAATGCGCCTTCCGCACCAGCATCGGCGGACAGGCGTTGATTGAAGGCATTTTGATGCGCGGGCCGGAGAAGCAGGCCATTGTCGTCCGAGACCAGGAGGGAAACCTGGTGGAAAAGGTGGAGGAGCTGCGCTTCATCAAGGACCGCTACCCGATTTTAGGCGTTCCGCTGATCCGCGGGACCGTGAACTTTTTGGATTCGATGGTGAACGGCGTAAAGGCTCTGATGTATTCGGCGGACTTTTACCCCGAAGAAGAAGCGGCGCAGCCGTCGAAGTTTGAGCAGTGGATGGAGAAGCATTTTTCCAGCAAAAAGCTGGAAAGCGCGGTAGTGGCTCTGGCGGTGGCGCTGGGCGTGGGGATGTCGGTGTTTTTGTTCATGATTCTGCCGACGCTGCTGACCGGCGGGATTCTGCACTTTTTCCCCGGCTTTCCCATGTGGGGACGGAATCTGTTCGAGGGAATTCTGAAAATCTTCATCTTTTTGCTCTATCTGATTTTCTGTTCCAAACAGAAGGATATCTACCGGGTTTTCCAGTACCACGGCGCGGAACACAAGACCATTTTCTGCTACGAGGCGGGCTTGCCGCTGACGGTGGAGAATGTCCGCGCACAGCCCCGGCACCATCCCCGCTGCGGGACGAGCTTTTTGTTTGTCGTGATCGTGGTGTCCATTCTCTGTTCCAGCGTGGTGTTTGGCATCTGGCCCGTCACAAACGCATGGCTGCGGACGCTGGCGCATTTGCTGCTGCTGCCGCTGGTGGTGGGCGTGACTTATGAATTCAACCGCTGGGTGGGACGGCACGTGCAGGAAAACCGTCTGGCGCAGATTCTGACGGCTCCTGGCCTTTGGATGCAGAATTTCACCACCAACGAGCCGGACGACAAAATGATAGAATGCGCCATCCGGTCTTTGGAATTGGTCCGGCCCTCGGAAAAGGGCAAGGACGCCTGGTGACGGAGCGTATTGGCGGCCCGCGGTCTGCCCATGAACCTCAAAAGACATACGGAGGGTAGTATGGCGATCACATACAACGATTTGTATTTAGATGTCCGGCGGCAGCTGCGGGAGTGCGGCGTGGAGGCCGCAACCCTGGAGGCGCGGGAACTGGTGTGCTTTGGCTTGGATAAAAGCCGGGAGGAGCTGGTCCGCGACAGCCGTCTTTACGCCGGTACGGCCCAGGAACGGCGGGTCCGGGAGCTGGTGGACCGCCGTCTGGCCGGAGAGCCGGTGGCCTATCTGACGGGCGAATGGGAATTTTACGGCCTGCCGCTGGACATCACCCAGGAGGTGCTGATTCCCCGTTCGGACACGGAGGTCCTGGCGGAACAGGCCATCGCCTATGTGCAGGGCCTGGGGGAATGCCGGGTGCTGGACCTGTGCGCCGGAAGCGGCTGCATAGGTCTGGCGGTGGCGGAGAAGGCCCCCAACTGCAAGGTCGTGCTGGGGGAGCTGTCGGACGGCGCGCTGAAAATCTGCCGGCAGAACATCCGCCGCAACGGTCTTTCGGGCCGGGCGGTGCCGGTGCAGGCCGACGCGCGGGAACAGCCGGACCAGACCTTGGGGGTATTCCAGTGCATTGTCAGCAACCCCCCGTATATTCCCAGTGCGGACATTGCTGGGCTGGATGTTTCCGTAAAAGACTATGAGCCTCGCGCCGCCCTGGACGGCGGGCCGGACGGGCTGGATTTTTACCGGTCCATCTGCGAGCGGTGGAAACAGGCACTGGTTCCCGGCGGACGGCTGTATTTTGAAGTGGGCATCGGACAGGCGGACCGGGTGCTGCGGATTATGCGCGGCCAGGGCTTCGGCGATATTCAGCTTGTGGACGATCTGGGCGGAATTCCCCGGGTTGTGTTTGGGACGCTCTGCACAGAAATTTGAAAACCGGGAAAAGGAGTGCGGTTATGAAAAAGAAATTGTATAAAATCAACCGTGGAAAGATCATCGACGGCGTCTGTGGAGGCTTTGCGGAATATTTTGGCCTGGACCCGACCCTTGTGCGGCTGATCTGGGTAGGCTTCACGCTGGCAGGCGGAAGCGGTATTCCTCTGTACATCATCTGCATGATCATTATGCCAAGAGAACCCCTGGAATTCTAACGGGTACAAAATAAACACCAAATTGCTTAGGAGGTCAAATATCATGGCAAAAGAAAAAGCTCCGCTGCCCTCGCCTGCGCCTGCGGCAGACAAGAAGAAAGCTCTTACTACGGCAATGTCCCAGATTGAAAAAATGTATGGCAAGGGTTCCATCATGCGCCTGGGCGACAAGACGGCTCTGGATGTGGAGGTCATCCCCACCGGCTCTCTGGCGTTGGATGTTGCGCTGGGCATCGGCGGCCTGCCAAGGGGAAGAATTATAGAAATCTACGGGCCGGAGTCCTCCGGCAAAACGACGCTTGCGCTCCATGTGGTGGCCGAGGCCCAGAAGCGGGGCGGCGAAGTGGCCTTTGTGGACGCAGAGCACGCCATGGACCCCACCTATGCCCGTGCGCTTGGGGTAAAGGTGGAGGATATGCTCATCTCTCAGCCGGATACCGGCGAACAGGCTCTGGAAATCACGGAAGCCCTGGTCCGCTCCGGCGCAATTGATGTGATTGTAGTGGACAGCGTAGCGGCTTTGGTGCCTCGCGCCGAGATCGAGGGCGAAATGGGCGACAGTTATGTTGGTCTTCATGCCCGTCTGATGAGCCAGGCCCTGCGGAAGCTCACCGGCGCGGTGGGAAAGACGAATACCATTGTCATTTTTATCAACCAGCTCCGGGAAAAGGTGGGCGTGATGTACGGCAACCCAGAGGTTACTACCGGCGGCCGGGCCTTGAAATTCTATTCGTCTGTACGTATTGACATCCGGCGCATTGAGTCGCTGAAAAACGGTTCGGAGATCATCGGCAACCGGACGCGGGCAAAGGTGGTAAAAAACAAAATGGCCCCTCCGTTCCGGGAGGCGGAATTCGATATCGTTTACGGCGAAGGCATTGCCCGGGAAGGCGAGCTGGTGGATTTGGCCGTAAAGCTGGATTTGATGCAGAAAGCGGGTTCCTGGTTCTCTATGGGCGAAACGCGCATTGGCCAGGGCCGGGACGCGGCGAAGAAGTATTTGAAGGAGAATCCGGAGGTTTGGGCAGAATTGGAAGAAAATGTCCGAAAGAGCTTTGACAAGCTGATGAGCAGTCAGACCCGTGCCGCCGCAAAGGCGGCGGGCCGTGCGGTGGACGTGAGCGCGGATGATTTCGACGACTCCGGCGCGGAAGCCCCAGACCCGGCGGAGACCCCGGACGATGCAGGTTGAACGGGTGGAGCCGTCCCGGCATAAGAAGGGGCGGATTCTGGTTTTCCTGGATGACGGCGCGTGCCTGAAAATCACGGAACAGGAGCTGTTAGACTTTGGCCTTCGGCCCGGCGACGAGCTGGACGAGGACACCCTGCGGCGTTTGAAGGAGGCCGCAGGGGTGTCCAACACCCGGGCGGCGGCGGCGGATTTGATTGGAAAACGGGCCATGTCCCGGCGGGATTTGGAACGGAAGCTCCAGGAAAAGGGCGCGAACGAGGCGGAAGCCCGTTATGCCGCTGAGTGGTTGGAGGCCATTGGCGCGCTGAACGATGCGGAGTATGCCGCGGCTTTGGCGCGGCATTACAGCGGGCGGGGCTACGGTCCGGCCCGGGTGCGGGAAAAGCTGTATGAGAAGGGGATTCCCAGAGAGCTTTGGGAAGACGCACTGGAACAGATACCAGAGAACGACGGACAGATTGACGCATTTTTAACGGGCAAGCTGCGAGGCCGGGAGCCGGACGAGAAGGAGAAGCGGCGGCTGACCAATGCCCTTCTTCGCCGGGGGTATCCATGGGGCGACATCAAGGCCGCCTGGACCCGCTTGGGGGAGGAGACGGAGGAATGACGCATTTCCTGCGTTTAGGCGAGGCGCATACGATGCGAGGCTGGAGTGCATGAAAACGAAGCGAAAAATTCGCGCTTGGCGGCTGTTTTGGAATCATGATGAATTTATAGTTTGACCGAAAAACTGCGCTCGGCTATAAAAGCCGTTCTCAGATGGCAAGAGTCTTGACGGAATCATGGGCGGCGTCCAATATGTATTGTCCGCGGTGCGGCGAAGCTCCAATCAAGCATTTTCCGAATAATCAAAAAGTCGCGGACTTTTATTGTCCGTTTTGCAAAAATCAATATGAATTAAAAAGCAAAGGCGGCATCATTGGCCGGAAAATTGCTGACGGCGCATATGGCGCATTTATCCAGCGGATCAGGAGCGACACAAGTCCGGATTTTATCGTTTTGAGCTATGACCCCATTGATTTATGGGTTGAGAATTGCTGGGTAATTCCAAAACATTTTTTTACTCCATTGATTGTTGAAAAACGCAGCCCTCTGCCTCCAACTGCCCGCCGTGCCGGTTGGATTGGATGCAACATTTTATTTGAAAAAATTCCGGAACAGGGTAAGATTGCAGTTGTCCAAAATCGAATGACTGTTGATAAAAAAATAGTGACGGACAAGATGCAGAGGGCCTCTTTACTTCAGACTTCCAATTTAGAATCCAGGGGATGGCTTTTTGATGTGCTGAACTGTATAAATTGTCTGGAAAATGATGTGTTTACCCTGACAGAGATGTATCAAAACGAATCGGTTTTCAAGATGCTTCATCCCCAAAATCGAAATATCCGCCCTAAAATCCGGCAGCAGCTGCAATTTTTAAGAGACAAAGGCTATGTCGAATTTGTGGGGCGGGGATTGTACAAGAGAATTCGGTGACTTGTTCAAAATGTATACGGATGCAGCTTTTTTCTGTGGAGTGCGGTTTGGTAAACAGGAGGAATACAATATTTTGCATTTGCATGAAGGAAGGATCTCTCTTTATGCCATATAAAGTTTCGTTTATTTCCCTTGGCTGTGCGAAAAACCAGGTGAACTGTGAACAGATGATGGCGGCGGTTCAGGCGGAGGGCTTCGAGCTGCTCCCCAGCCCCGACGGCGCGGATCTTGCCGTAATCAACACCTGCGGCTTTTTGGCGGCGGCCTGTGAGGAAGCCATTGACAACATCTTGGAGCTGGCCGCGCTGAAACACGCCGGACGGCTGAAAAAAATCCTTGTCACCGGCTGTATGGCGCAGCGGTACAAGGAAGAAATTCTCGGGGAACTCCCCGAGGTGGATGGAATTTTGGGCACCGGAAGCTATGGCGAAATCGCCGCGGCGGCCCGTGCCGTCCTGGAAAAAGGGGAGACGCCCTGCCGGTTTGGAAACATCCACACGGCGGAACAAGGCGGCCCGCGGATTCTCTCAACGCCGCCCTGGTATGCCTACCTGCGCATTGCCGAGGGCTGTGACAACCATTGCGCTTACTGCGTCATCCCGTCCTTGCGGGGAAAATACCGCAGCCGTCCCATGGCGGAGCTTTTGGACGAGGCGGCGGAATTGGCTTCCGCAGGCGTACGGGAACTTCTGGTGATTGCCCAGGATATTACCCGTTATGGCACGGACTTCGACGGAACGCCCTGTCTGGCGGAACTCCTGCGGGAGCTGTGCAAATTGGATTTCCACTGGATACGCCTCCACTACCTGTACCCTGACGAGATCACGGACGAACTGATCCGCGTGATTGCCCAGGAGCCGAAAATTCTGCCCTATCTGGATATTCCGATTCAGCATTGTAACAATGGTATTCTCGAGGCGATGAACCGCCGGGACACCAAGGAGAACATTACATCGCTGTTTCAGACGCTGCGGGAAAAAATTCCCGGTCTGGTTCTGCGGACAAGCCTGATCTCCGGCCTGCCCGGCGAAGGCCCGGAGGAATTCGAGGAGCTGTGCGAATTTTTGCGGGAAATGAAGATCGAACGGGCAGGCGTGTTCCCGTTTTCGCCGGAGGAGGGCACAAAGGCCGCTCAAATGGAGCACGTAGACATGGAGGAGGCCCAACGCCGGGCGGAAATCGCGGTGGATGTGCAGTCGGACATCATCGACGCGTATAACGAATCCGTTCTGGGCGAAGAACGCGAGGTACTCTGCGAGGGCTTCGACGCGCAGGCCCAGATGTACGTTGGTCGAAGCTATGCCGAGTCGCCAGACATTGACGGGCGGGTGTATTTCACGGCGGAAACAGACCCGTCTCCCGGCGAATTTGTAACCGTGCGCTTTACCGGCGTGATGGACGGCGAGCTGACCGGGGAGCGTGTGGAATGAAAAGCCCGCTGCAGGAAATCCCCGGCGTAGGGCCTCGAACGGCCGCCGTCATGGAACGTCTGGACATCCGGCAGGTGTCGGACCTGCGGGGCCGGGACCCGGAAGAACTGTACCGCCTGGAATGCGTGCTGAAGGGCTTCCAGGAGGACCGCTGCGCGCTCTACGTTTGGCGGGCCGCGGTGTACTACGCAGAGCACGAAATCCGGGACCCGGAGAAGCTGAAGTGGTGGTATTGGAAAGACAAGGCGTACCCGGAAGGAGAGATCGAATGAATCTGCCGAATAAACTCACGATGTCCCGGATTCTGCTGATTCCGGTGTTTATGGTCGTGCTGTACTGGGGCTTTCCCGGTGCGGATTACGTCGCGCTGGCGATTTTTATTGTCGCCAGTCTGACGGACCTGTTGGACGGAAAAATAGCCCGGAAGTATAATCTTGTCACGGACTTCGGCAAATTTGCCGACCCGTTGGCGGACAAGATGCTGGTGACGGCGGCTCTGCTGTGGTTTGTGGAACAGGGCCGAATGTCCGCCTGGATGCTGCTCATCGTCATTTGCCGGGAATTTGCCGTCAGCGGCCTGCGGATGATTGCGGCGGACAAGGGAATTGTGATTGCCGCCGGGTGGTCCGGCAAGGTCAAAACCGCCGCAACGATGGTCTGTATCGCGGTGATGCTGTTCATCGCGCCCATGGTGGAGGATGCAGTTACTTGGATGATATTGTCCTCTCAGTATCCTGCGCCGAAGCCGGCCATCTTGTGGGTGGACCCGGTTTGCACCTGGATAATTACTCTGACGACTATTTATTCCGGGGTCGAATATTTTCTGAAAAACCGGAGCGTGATTCAATCAGCGTAAGGGCCGGGCGCTGTCCCGGTCCGTTCTGCCGGGAGGCTGCGGCTCTTACGGCCTGGGCGGGCGAGAGGCCCGCCCCTACAAAGCCGTTTCCCGGTAGCCCAGCAGCCGGGAGATGTTTTCTGCCGTGCGCCGGACCGCGTCGGTCATGAGGGACTGGTCCTCCATCATGCGGTAGTCCGGACCGGAAACGCTGACCGCCGCAATGACCCGGCGGTCTACGTCGTAAATCGGCGCGCTGAAGCAGATGAGTCCCACTTCAATCTCGCCGTCGTCCACGGCGTAGCCGTCCCGGCGGGCCTTTTTCAGCTGCTTCTGAAGCTGTTGTGGGTCCGTGATGGTGTGGCTGGTGAGAGGATGGGCCTCCTGAGCCATCCATTGGAAATAGGAGTCGAGATAGGCGTCGCTTTGATAGGCCAGGAGGATTTTTCCGCAGCTGGTGGCATAAGCCGGAGCGCGGGTTCCCACCTGGGTGTTGCAGACAATGGAACGGTGTGTCTCCACCTTGTCCAGATAGTAAATATCGTGTTCCAGGAGTGCGCTGAGGTTGATGGTTTCCCGGACAGCGGCGCTGAGCTGTTCCAGTTCGGGGCGGGCGATGCGCCGCAGGTCGGACTGTCCTACGACCGCGCTGGACAATTGCAGCAGCCTTGGACCGATCTGGTAGCTTTTGCGGACGGGGTCCTGTATCAGATACTGACGCTCCGCCAGCGTGGACACCTGCCGGAAGACGGTGGTTGTCGGAAGGTTGAGATGATTGACCAGAGCTTTCAAGGTCCATTCGGTGCGGTCGTCTGCGAAACATTCCAGGATTTGCAGGGCGCGGAGAATACTGGAGACCTGTTCTTTTGCCATGAGAATATCTTCCTTTATAATGGATGAATTTTTTCGGGCCGGAGGCGTTTGGAGCGTCTTGACAAAGGCCCCAAAAGGGCATATGATGCATTATAGCATAAAATGGCATGGTTTGGGAATGCGGATACATAATTTTTCGGAAATTCTTTCCGTATGCCGGAAATAATAAGGAGGACGTTGTATGTCGGAAGTGTTGAAGCTGAATCATGAGGAAGTTATGAAGATCATTCCCCACCGGGACCCGATTCTGCTGATTGACGAAGTAAGCGAGCTGGTTCCGGGCGAGGAAATTCGGGCGTCATACAGAATAGACCCGGACAAGGAAATTTTCAAGGGCCACTTCCCCGGCGACCCGGTGTTTCCTGGCGCGTATACCGTAGAGGCCACGGCCCAGGCGTCGGATATTCTGCTGATGACGAAACCCGCTTATGCTGGAAAGGTGCCGCTGTTTCTGGGAATCAACAACGTGAAATTCAAGAAAAAGGTTCTGCCCGGCGACACGCTGGAAATCCATGCGAAGCTGGCCAGTGAGCGGGCGGAAAAGGCGATTGCCACCTGCAAATGCGAGGCGTATGTTGGCGGCGAGATCGCGGCGGAAACGGAAATTACCATTGCCATGCGGTGAAAAACAGCCCCCGGATTTGATGGAATCCGGGGGTTTCTCCGTCTCAAAAGCGTTGCAGAAGTTCTCCGCCCTCCGGGAAGTCCCGAAGGCAGCGGCGCAGGTCGCCGGGAAGGGGAGCGGTGAGCTGGAGGCGTTGGCCGGTAACGGGATGGAGCAGCGTCAGGGCGCGGGCGTGGAGCGCGGGCCGGGCGATTTCCTCCGGCGTTTCTGTGCCGTACAGCCAGTCCCCCAGAAGCGGACAGCCGATATGGGCCATGTGGACGCGAAGCTGGTGTGTGCGTCCGGTTTCGGGCCGTAGGCGGACCAGCGAGCGGGTTCCTCCAACGGCCAGGACTTCGTAATGAGAGACCGCAGGCGCGCCGTCGGGCCGGACCATCCGGGCGACCACGGAAGTTTCGTCGCGGCCAATGGGTGCGTCGACGGTTCCAGCGGGCGGCTGCGGCACGCCGGTGCAGACCGCCAGATATTCGCGCTGAAAACGGTCCGTGTGCAGGGCGCGGCGGAGGAGGTCGTGAACATACCCGCTTTTTGCGACGGCCATGAGACCAGTGGTTCCCTTGTCCAGACGGTTGACGGGATGGAAAATAAAATTCGTGCCGCGGCTCCAGGCCAGTGCGCCGGCGACGGTCGGGGTATCCGGATAGAAATTGGAGGCGTGAGCGGTCATGCCTGCGGGTTTGTTGACAATCAGCAGGTGTCCGTCCTCCCAGACCACCAGCAGGGGCCAGTTACCGGGTGTAATAGCCGTTTTAGGAGGGCGGTTGTCTCCGGTTTTTACCCGCAGCTCCTCTCCGGCCCGGAGAATATACGTCGTACGGACGGGCCGACCGTTTACCAGGATGCCGTTTTCTATCCGGGTGAGCCGCGAGATGGCGTGAGAGGAAAAATGCAGCGTTGCCCGCAGGATATGCCGGACGGTGGAGCCGCCTTCCTCGGGTAGAATGGTGCGCGTGATGGTTTCCATGAAGGTTCCCCCTTTTTGGATACAGCATAGCACAAACGCGGCCGTTTTTCCAGAAAAAAAGAACAGGAAGGCACGTCCTTCCTGTTCCGCCTTATGGGTTTCCATTGCGGTACATGGCCCCCGCCTGGGGGTCAATGCCGTTGAGGAGGAGAAGTTCTTTCACGGTTACAAACCAGTAGCCTTTTTCCGCCAGCACATCCACAATCCGCAGGGCGGCGTCGACGGAGGTGGGGTAGATGTCGTGCAGAAGAATGATGCTGTTGGGCTGTACGTTCTGCAAAACGGCCTGCACCACCTTTTCCGTGTCGCGGCTCTCCCAATCCCGGGGATCTACGGACCACTTGACCATAGGAACCGTAATCAAATCCTCCGAGCCGGGAGATACTAAGCCGTAAGGCGGGCGAAGCCAGTATTCGCCGCCCCCCAGCAGTGATTCCAGGATTTCCTCCGTCCGGCCTACCTCCTGAGAGATCAACGCCGGACTGGCGTCGGCCAGACGCTGATGACTCCAGGTGTGGTTGCCGATCTGATGGCCCTCGTCCCGCATCCGCGCAACGAGTTCCTGATTGGCTTCGATCTGTTCGCCCACCAGAAAAAAAGTTGCGCTGGCATCCCGGTCCCGCAGACCGTTCAGAAGGCGGTCCGTAGTGCCCTTTCGGGGGCCGTCGTCAAAGGTCAGGGCGACATATTTGATGTCCTCGGCCATTTCCGCCGGCCCAGCCACAGGCGTTGTACCGCAGGCGGTAAGGCTGATGAGCGACAGCGACAAAAAAAGAAGGATTCGTTTTTCCATTTCCCGCTCCCCCCAGTCATTTTCAGGGATAGCTTGTGCAGGAGCGCGGAAAATACGAGTGGGAAAATCTGTCGGTTTTTCATAAAGGTCCGGAAAATGCAACGTCCCCTGGCAAAAGGCCCATGCCTTCTGCCAGGGGAATCGGAGGTTGCTGGAATTACAGCTTTTCCTTGATCTTGGCCCGCTTGCCGACGCGGCCGCGCAGGTAGTACAGCTTGGCGCGGCGAACCGAGCCGTTACGGACGACCTGGATGGTGTCGATGGAGGGAGAGTGGACGGGGAAGACCTTCTCTACGCCGACGCCATAGGAAATTCTGCGGACGGTGATGGTTTCTTCAATACCGCCGTGCTTCTTGGCGATGACGGTGCCCTCGAAGACCTGGATACGCTCGCGGGAGCCTTCCTTGACCTTCACGTGAACGCGCACGGTGTCGCCGATCTGCACCTTGGGCTGTTCTTTTTGCAGAATGTCCTTGTTCAGTTCCTGAATGAGATTCATGGGATAATTCCTCCAGTCAATTATAGGCGTTCATGCCGCGAACAACGCGCCAGCTCCGGCGCACGACAGAGGACCGCCCTTTGTAGCCCGTCTAGGATACCACAATCTTCGGGAGATTGCAAGATTTTTCTTGATTTTTTTGACAGAATTCCGCCCAGCTGCCCGGAAGACCGGACAAAACGGGCGGAATTTCGGTTTTCGGCCTCAACCTGTGGGAATCCAGCGGCCCCGCAGCAGGCGGATCAGGAACAGAACGCCCCGCACGCACAATTCGCCGCACATAGCGAACCAGACGCCAGGGAGTCCCAGCGCAGGGGCGAGGAGGATGGAGGCCGTGACGCGGACGCCCCACATACTGAACAGGTTCAAGAGGCTGGGGACCAGCGTATCACCTGCGCCCCGCAGCGCGCCCGTCGCCACAATGGAGACGGCAAACAACGGCTCGGCAAAGGCTTCGATCCGCAGCACGTAGGTGCCAAGGGCCTGAATTTCCAGATCCGGCGTCAGCAGGGCGAACATCCAGGGCGCAAAGAGGAACATCAAAACGCCGGCGAAGCTCATGACGGCGGCTCCCAGAGCAACCGTCAGGCGGGCGAACCGCTGGGCCAGATCCCGCCGGTCTGCGCCGATGCTCTGGCCCACCAGAGTGGTAGCCGCTGTGGCAATGCCGTGACCCGGCATATAGCACAGGCTCTCCGCCGTTACCGCCAGAGAATTTGCCGCCATGGAGACGGTGCCCAGAGGCGCGACGATGCGAGTGGTGACGATCTGCGCGCTGCTCAGGATAGCGCGTTCCAGGGCCATTGGCAGAGCCAGGCGCGCCGCGGCCCGGAGACAGGGCGAGGTCAGACGCCAGCTGCCGCCCGGCGACAAACGCAGCCTGGGGGAACGGAAACAGAGGGCGTAGAGCATCAAAGAGGCGGTGATTCCTTCGGACAGGGCGGTCCCCAGGGCCGCCCCGGCGACACCAAGTCCGGCTCCCGGCAAAACGAGCCGCAGGCCCAGAAAAGACGCCGTTCGAGTGGGAAAAATAAGCAGACTGTTCAGGACCACATCCAGAAAACACATCACGATATTCAGCAGGCTGGGCGTACGCATATCGCCGCTGCATTGCAGCATTCCGCCCGCCGCCTGGCGGAGCTGGATTGCCGGAAGGGCACAGGCGTAAATAAAAAAGTAGCGGGAGGCGTCGGGGCAGATGGCGGGTTCTCCGTGGAGCCAGAGCGGGAGTTTTCCGCTGAGAAATATACCAATGATGCCCAGCAGCAGGCCAAAGAGCAGGGAAACCAGAAGCCCTTGTCTGAGAACGTTCTGCGCCTCTCCGTCTTTTTCGGCCCCGATCAGGTGCGCGACCTGCACGGCAAAGCCGGTGGAGGCGGCGACGCACAGCCCGCCAAACAGCCAAGTAGTGGTGGAGACCAGGCCGATGGCGGCGGACGCGCTGCCGCCCAGGCTTCCCACCATGGCGGCGTCAATGTACTGCATGGCAATCGCGCTGATTTCCGCCAGAATCGCGGGGATGCTCAGCTGAATAATCAAACGGAGCTGCTGCCGGAGGGGCGGCGTGTCCCCCTGGTGCAGCCAATCGCTTAATTCCAGTTTTGCTGTCGTAAAAATCGCCCCTTTCATTGCGGCGTGTGTCGGACTGGCGGCTTAAAATTCCGCGCAGGATTTCAGGGTATTGTAGACGGCGAGGCCGTCCCGGCGGCCAAAACGGCGAAGGGCGTCGAGATAAATGACCTTGGGTGTTTTTCCGTTTTTGAGGAGTTCCTCGATCTCCCCGGTGCGGGCGGAGAGGGCTGTACCGGCGAAGGCTTCGTCCAGCTGCCGCCGGAGGTGGATGCTTTCCGCATAGGCGGAGTAGAAATTCCCGATGTCCGTGCTTTTCAGACGGGCGTGAATGAGGGCGGTGCGCTGGTTGGGCTTGTTTGCGCTGATGATGCTGCGCTCAATGCTGTCGCAGATCAGCACCTGATGCTGGACAGCGGCGCAGGAGGCCCAATAGTCCCGGAGGGCGTGGAAGCCGTCGTCCCGGCTGATGATGGCAAGGCTGCCGTTGTAGCCGCCGCCGTAAATTTCCCCCAGACGGGTGGCAATGTAAAAATCCAGGGCGTTTTTGTGGGGCTTGATGAGCTTGCAGACTTCAAAGGTACAACCGGACGCCTTGATTTCCTCCAGATACCGCGCCTCCATGTTGGGAACGGCGGCGCTGTAAAAGATAATCACATGGTCGGAATTTTCCAGGTATTCCGTCCCCTGCATCCCTGCGTTTTTAACATTTTCAAAGTCAATCAAAAAGTACATAAATTCCCTCCTTCCAACAAATCTCGTATAATGGCATCATAGCATATTTTCCAGGCGGTGTACAGCGTTGAGGAAAGTTTACAGAAAGTTCATGAACGGCCGGGGGATAAAATGGAATGGGGGGAATGGCATCCCCTTCAAAGCCCTTTGAAAAAGTCCCCGAAAAAACCCGGAAAAGGGGGTTGACAAGCCTGCCGGGAACGGTGTATACTCTTTGAAATTTTAAGAAAGAGGTGTCCCCCATGGCTTATTTTTTCCAGGAACCCTCCCGCACGTTCAGCGAATACCTGCTGGTTCCCGGCTACTCCTCCGCGGACTGCATTCCTGCCAATGTTTCCCTGAAAACGCCCGTGGTGAAGTATCGAAAAGGCGAGGAATGCCCCCTGACGATGAATGTTCCGATGGTTTCCGCCGTGATGCAGGCTGTCTCCGGCGAAAAGATGGGCGTCGGCCTGGCGAAAGAAGGCGGCATCGCCTTTATTTATGTGTCCCAGCCCATTGAGGAACAGGCCGATATGGTCCGCCGCGTCAAGGGCTATAAGGCGGGGTTTGTCACCAGCGACTCCAATCTTTGCCTGACGGACACCTTGGAGGACGTGCTGGAACTGAAGGAGCGGACGGGACATTCCACCATGGCCGTCACCGACGACGGCACCGGCGCCGGGAAACTCCTGGGCCTGGTGGCCAGCCGGGACTACCGCGTCAGCCGCATGGATCCCGCGACCCCGGTTTCGGCGTTCATGACGCCGTTTGAGAAACTGATTTACGCCCCCGAGGGCACCACTTTGAAAGAGGCCAACAACATCCTCTGGGACCGGAAGCTGAACGCCCTGCCGATTGTGTCGGAAGACCAGCGGCTGGTGTCCTTCGTGTTCCGGAAGGACTACGATTCCCACAAGGAAAATCCCCTGGAATTGCTGGACAAGCAGAAACGTTATGTAGTCGGCGCGGGCATCAACACGCGGGATTATGCCGAGCGGGTGCCCGCCCTGGTAGAAGCCGGCGCGGACGTGCTGGTAATCGACTCCTCCGAGGGCTACTCCGAGTGGCAGGCCCGGACGCTGAAATGGGTGCGGGAGCACTACGGCGACACGGTGAAGGTCGGCGCAGGCAATGTGGTGGACGGCGAGGGCTTCCGCTTCCTGGCGGACGCTGGAGCGGATTTCGTGAAAATCGGCATCGGCGGCGGCTCCATCTGCATCACCCGGGAGACCAAGGGCATTGGCCGCGGACAGGCCACGGCGGTTATCGACGTGGCGGCGGAACGGGACCGGTACTTCGAGGAAACCGGCGTTTACGTGCCGATCTGCGCCGACGGCGGCATAGTGCAGGATTATCACCTGACCCTGGCTCTGGCCATGGGCGCGGACTTCTGTATGCTGGGCCGGTATTTCTCCCGGTTTGACGAATCCCCGACCAGTAAGGTGCTGATTGGCGGAAGCTACATGAAAGAGTATTGGGGCGAGGGCAGCGCCCGCGCCCGGAACTGGCAGCGGTACGATCTGGGCGGCGCGTCGAAGCTGAGTTTTGAGGAGGGCGTGGATTCCTATGTCCCCTATGCCGGTTCTCTCTCCGACGGCATGGCGACAACCTTGAGCAAAATACGCTCGACGATGTGCAACTGCGGCGCGCTGACCATCCCGGAGCTGCGGGAGAAGGCGAAACTGACGCTGGTCTCCTCCGTGTCCATCGTGGAGGGCGGCGCGCATGACGTTCTGTTGAAAGACTCCGCAGGCGCGGCGGGCCGAAACTGAATCCTGGAATCATTTGGCTGGACCGTTTTAGCGGTCCGGCCATTTTCCTTTTTTCAGGCCCAGGACGTAATCTGCGCTGACGCGGTAAAACGCGCACAGCGTCCGCAGGTGGCGCACCGGCATTTCGTTGACGCCCCGCTCGTAGCGGGAATAGACCTGCTGAGTGGTTTTCAAAAGCTGGGCAATCTGGTCCTGTGTGTAATCGTGGTCCTCCCGCAGTTCCCTTAAAATCTCGTAGTATGTTTTCATTGCCCTGAACTCCTTCGAAAAGATCCGTCAGGAGTTCATTTTTTCATACGCTTGAAATGATGTATTGATCTTACGCTTGATATGGTGTAGAATTTGTATGATATTTGGAATTTCGTGTATATTGAGCGGGAAAGCAGGGATTGTCTGCGGAGGGGAGGCGTTGTGCGGTGACAAACAGAATTTGATAAAGTGCGGAATGTCGTGACGAAATGTACTGCACGGACAAAACGGAAATTAAAAAAGTAAGGGAAGGAATCAACCATGAATTCGGCTTTGATCATTGGAGTAGTGTTTGGAATCCTGGGGATTGTCCTGATGGTGTTCCTGGTGATTGTGGCGGTTGTGTTTATTATCGGGCTATTCCAGGGGTGGAAGAAGGGGAGCAGGAGGCGTCAGGCCAACGCGGAGGCCCAGCGGCGGCGTCACGGCGGCAGGACGGTGCTGGAATGGCCCTGGCCGCGGGTGAGCGGCGACCCGGACCCGGAATTTGGAGAGCTGTTTGAGGAATTTCCCAAAAAGGGCGGCGGCAGCGCGCGGTTTTATGAGACGGGCCTTGTGCTGGATGGAAAACGGGTGCCTTACGACACGCTGTCTGACATCTACTTCGACGAAGGCTGCGAAGAACGGGGCAAGGATTTGAAAGAGGCCATCCAAAACTCCGCCGTGCTGTGGCTTTACCGGAAAGGCGGCTTTCACCGCACGCTGGGGATTCGGGATTTCGTGTACGGCTTCGACCATGCGGACTGCGAACATATTCGGGACGGCCTGGGGTTCCGGGACGAATAAAAAAGCGCTCCTGCCTTTGAAAAAGGCAGGAGCGTTTTGTATTCAGGTATATTCGTCATAGTAAGTCCAGGTGAAAAAATCGGTGATCAGACTGATGAAAAACGCCAGCATCAAACCCAGTCCCAAATAGATGCAGGGTTCCGAATCATTTATTTTTCCCCAGGCGCAGAGCGCGATTTCTCCCGACAAAAAAACAAACTGGCTGATGTAATAGGCTTGACTGCGGGATTTCAGCTTCACCAGGCGGTTGCGTTCGTCCAGTTCTTCAACCTTGTCCGTATGGGAGTATTTTTGCGACAGGCTGCGAATCAGACTGGCCGCGCCCAGAAGGCACAGCAGCGCGATGAGTGCGCCGTCCTTCCAGTTGAAGCCCTGCTGTAAATTCAGAACCAGATTCAACGCCGCCAGGAACAGGGCGAACAGCCCAAAGGTAAAATTCTTTTTGTGATAGATTTTCATGGTTTCCTCCGTTTTTCCACTTTAAGCGCGTTTGTCGTAATAAAGGTACAGAATGGACTGGGCGGTGAATGCGAAAGCGCAGGTGAAAAACACCCCCTCCGCGGCATAGACGCAGGGGCCGGGGACGTTTCCGCGGTCGCACAGAGCCAGTGCCAACGCCGCCGCCAATCCGCCCCAGATGGTGAGGTCATACGCCCGGCCCTTGGCTTTGAGGCAGTTGAGGCGGTTTCGTTCGTCCTGTTCGTTAATTTTGTCCTCTCGGGCCAGGTCGCGGGAGAGGCTGCGGATAAGGCAGGCGCTTCCGTTTATCAGAAAAGCGGCCAATACCATAAGATCGCCTGCATTCATCTCCTGGACGCCTTTGCGGAGGTTCTGCACAAGACAGACTGTGCCCAAAAGCAGCACGGCCGCTCCGGCAGCAAAAAATTTCCGGTTATAAATCTTCATAGTTCCGGTCCTCCAATTCCCGGTTTTCCCGCAGGCAGCAAAGTTCCTCCACCGATACGCCGAACACCTCCGCCATCCGGTAGGCCAGCATCAGCGACGGGTTATACTGTCCCTTTTCGATGGAAATGACCGTCCGGGCGGAAACGTGGACTTGTTCCGCCAGCTGCTGCTGGGTCAGCCCGGCGGCGGTGCGGAATTCCTTTACCTTCGTTTTCATATGCACCTTCTTCTGGATATGAAGTATCCTTCACGTGAAGCTGACTTCATGTTACTACCATTCCGCACTTTTGTCAAGAGGGAATGTGAAGTGTCCTTCATATTTTTCGTACTGGCCCGGCTTGCATTTTTCTGCGGGGTGTTGTAATATATTGGAGAATAAAACCCTCGTTTTCCGGGGCGGAAAGAAAGCGGAACCCTTGAGCGCGCCGGAACAATCTTCCAGTAAAAAGCAAAATCCCATTGAACGGGCAGCGGCGGTCAAGCGGAAAAACGGAAGAAAAAACCTGTGAAAGCCGCTTGAGCGGCTGTGCAGATTTTGAAAAAATTCTCTTTTTCGGATCGGAATGGTGTATTCATAGAAAGCGGGTTTATGAATATACATTGCAAGCAGCAGACATATACTGTATAATTGAGTATATAAATCGGAAACAAGATATTGTCCCCTCATTTGACCCGAATGAGGAAAAAATTACGAAAGGGAAGGTGCAAGCGATGCAGTATCATCATGTTGCCTACGAACCGCTGAAAACATTCTGCCAGGAGGTGTTCCAAGGCTACGGTTTCTCTCCGGAGGAGGCGGCCCAGATTACCGCCGTTTTGCTGGAAGCGGACCTGTCGGGCATTGAGTCCCACGGCATCCAGCGGCTGATCCGGTATCATCAGGAGATCACCGGCGGGCTGGTGAAGCTGGATGCAAAACCGGAGGTCGTGTTTGAAACGCCCCTCTCTGCCGTCGTGGAGGGCAACGACTGTATGGGGCAGACTCTAGGCGTTCAGGCCATGAATATGGCCATAGAAAAAGCAAAGGCCCACGGCTTCGGCATGATCACCGTCCGGAATTCAAACCATTACGGCGTTGCCGGGTATTATGCCCGCATGGCCGTCCAGGCGGACATGATCGGTATGTGTATGACCAATACGGAGGCGATTCTGGTGCCGACTTTTGGGCGTCAGGCCATGCTGGGCACAAACCCGATTGCTTTCGCCATGCCTGCGGACCCGACGCCGTTTTCCTTCGACGCGGCGACGACGGTGGTGCCCCGCGGCAAGCTGGAGGTCTATGCCAAACGCGGCAGCGGACTCCCTGCGGGCTGGGCGTTGGACGAAACGGGACATGACAGCGTAGACCCCGACCGGGTGCTGAAAAATATCATTGCCAAGTCCGGCGGCGGCATTCTGCCCCTAGGCGGCTCCGGCGAAGCAACCTCCGGTTACAAGGGCTATGGGTTTGCCATGCTCTGTGAGATCTGTACGGCGATTCTCTCCGGCGGCACAACCTCCAATTATATTTACAAAACGCCCGGACGCTCCAACATTGCCCAGTGCTTCCTTGCGCTGGATTACGGGATGTTTGGCGACAAAACCGCCATCAAAAACGCCTTGACGACCTATCTCCAGGAGATTCGGGACTCCGACAAGGCGGAGGGAGAGGCGCGCATTTATATCCACGGTGAAAAGGCCGCCGAGTCCCGGGAGCGAGTTATGCGGGACGGCGTTTCCCTGAACGAAAAAACCTATTCCGAGATGCAGATGATCGCCGCCCATACTGGCGCGGAAGCATACCTTCCAGCATATCTGGATTGACCGGTGTCAAAATAAAAAAGTCCCCCTGGATGGCCGTCAGGCCGTTCCAGGGGGTGCGTTTTGCCGGGGAGAGGGTAAAATCAGGTCTTCAGCCTGGTGTTGATGTAGTCCACAAAACGATAGGTCATACCGTTTTCCGTCACCGGTTCGCCGGTGCGTTCAATCTCCCAGCCGGGCAGCTTGTCCAGGTTGGGAAAGAAGGTGTCGGCGTCGTCTACCTGGGCGTCTACCCGAGTGAGGTATACCTTCCGGCACTGGGGCAGCAGCGCGGCGTATACGCTTCCGCCGCCGATGACCCACAGCTGGTCGGAATCCACGTCCCCCGCCAGTTCCAGAGCGGCCTGGGGGCTGGGTACAATCTCGGTCTCCGGGAGGTGCAGTTCGGCGTTTTTGCTGATGACGATATTCCGGCGTTCCGGCAGCGGTCTTCCGCCGGGAAAGGTTTCCAGGGTCCGGCGGCCCAGAATAACGGTTCCGTTCAGCGTCAGCGTGCGGAAGCGGCTCATATCCTGGGGCAGAGAGAACAGAAGGTGGTCCTCCCGGCCAATGGCCCAGTTTTGGTCTGCGACAACAATTGCGTTCATGGCAGTCTCCTTAAATGGCGATTGGTATGGTATCCTCGAAGGACGCGGGGGCATAGTGAGCCAGACGGAAGCTCTCCGGTGTGAAGGCATAGAAGTCCGTGACCGACGGGTCCATGAAAAAGTCCGGGGCGTCCGACGGGGTCTGCTCCAGCATCTTTTCCACCAGCGGAATGTGCCGGTCGTAGATATGGGCGTCCGCGATGACGTGGACCAGCTCGCCGGGAATCAGGCCGCTCGCCTGTGCAAACATGTGCACCAAAACGGCGTACTGCACCACGTTCCAGTTGTTGGCGGTCAGCATATCCTGGCTGCGCTGGTTCAAAATGGCATTCAGCACGTTTCCGGAGACGTTGAAGGTCATGGAATAGGCGCAGGGGTAGAGCCGCATTTCGTGCAGGTCCTGGAAGTTATACAGGCTCGTGAGAATCCGGCGGGAAGCGGGATTGTGCTTCAGGTCGTACAAAACCCGGTCCACCTGGTCCATGTCCCCCTCGGGGTAATGGTGCTTCACGGAAAGCTGATAGCCATAGGCTTTGCCAATGGACCCGTTCTCGCCGGCCCACTGATCCCAGATATGCGCGTCCAGATCGCGGATGTTGTTGGACTTCTTCTGCCAGATCCACAGCAGCTCCTTGACGGCGGTTTTCCAGTACGTGCGGCGAAGGGTCAGGATGGGAAACTCTGCTTGCAGGTCGTACCGGTTGACAAGACCAAAGGCTTTGACGGTGTGGGCAGGCGCGCCGTCCTCCCAGCGGGGGCGGACCGCTTGTCCAGTGTCCCAGACGCCGCTGGAGAGAATCTGGCGGCAGTTCTGGAGGAACAGGGCGTCGGCGTGGCTCATGGCGGAGAACCTCCTTGCTTCAATTTCTTTACTATACCAAATTTCCGGGCCGCTGTATAGCGGTGTATGGCCAAAGTTTTTATGGAAATGGACGAAATTTTTGCCTGTTTCTCTAAAGTTTGCACAAAAGATTCCAGAGATTTGTGAGAAATTTTCATTGTGGAAAGGTTAAAATTGCGTTAAGATAAGGCCAAAACGTATGGGCGCGGTAGGACATCCGCTGTCCCGGCAGGAGAGAGAAGGGGGAGCTTCATGGAAACCAAGGAAATCGAATTCAGCAATCAGGATCTTCGGCGGCTGATTGTGCCGCTGATCATTGAACAGCTTCTGGCAATCACCGTGGGCCTGTGTGATTCGCTGATGGTGTCCCAGGTGGGAGAGGCGGCGATTTCCGCCGTATCGCTGGTGGATTCGGTCAACGTGCTGCTGGTGAACGCTTTCGCGGCCCTGGCCACCGGCGGCGCAGTCATTGCGGGGCAGTACTTAGGGCGGCGGGAGATGGAAAAGGCCGGACACTCCGGCGCGCAGCTTCTGCTGTTCATGATAGAAGCGTCCCTGCTGGTAATGGCGTTGTTTTATCTGGGAAAGGGATTTATCCTCCATGTGGTGTTCGGGCAGGTGGAGCCGGACGTGGCGGCCTACGCCGACACCTATTTTGTCATCGTGGAAGCCTCCATTCCGTTTCTGGCAGTTTACAACGCCGGGGCGGCGTTGTTCCGCATGATGGGAAATTCCCAAATTTCCATGTGGGTATCCCTTCTGATGAATCTGATCAATGTGGGCGGCAATGCGTGGCTGATTTTCGGACTGGGCATGGGCGTGGAAGGCGTCGCCATTCCGACACTGGTTTCCCGTATGTTTGCCGCCGCATCCATTTTGGTGCTCCTGCGGCGGAAGGACCTGCCGCTGAAAATTGACCGCTTTACCCTGAAGCATGATCCCTATGTGGTCAAAAATATTCTGCGTTTCGGCGTACCCAACGGGATGGAAAGTAGTATGTTCCAGCTGGGAAAAATTCTGCTGCTCTCCACCGTCTCGGTGCTGGGCACCGCCTCCGTGGCGGCAAACGCCATCGGCAATACATTTGCAACCTTTCACTGTATGCCGGGCCTTGCCATTGGCCTGGCGATAGTAACGGTGGTGTCCCGGTGCGTGGGGGCGGGGGACATCGGGAAGGCCCGTTTTTATACGAAAAAACTCATGAAACTGACCTATCTTTTCATGGGAATCTGCATTGCCATCACCCTGATTGTTATGTCACCGGTCCTGCGGCTCTATAACGTTTCCCAGGAAGCGGAGAACTATGCGCGGCAGATCATCTGGTTTCACGGCATAGCGGGGGCGGTGTTCTGGCCCATGGCCTTTGCCCTGCCCAACGCCCTCCGGGCGGCGGGGGACACTCGCTTCACCCTGGTAGCGTCCTCTGTTTCCATGTGGACGATGCGGGTGGGATTTGGCATTCTCCTGGGCCGCTTTTGGGGGATGGGCGTGGTTGGAATCTGGGTGGCGATGTTTTTCGACTGGCTGCTGCGGATCGCACTGTTTGTCCCCCGTTTCCATGGGCACAAATGGGAAACTATGGGGCTGGCGAAGGATGCCTGAGATCAGACAGCGGCAAGGGCCTGTAAGAATTCGTCGATGGCGGCGGGCGGCGTGGCCCAGCTTGTGACCAGACGAATGCAGACCTGATCTGCTTTCTCCCACTCGACTTCAAATTCACAGCCCTGAGCAGTGAGCTTGGAGAAGACCGTTTTTGGAAGAATGAAAAACTGCTGGTTGGAGGGAGATTCCACCATCAGAGGATACCCGAGCGTCCGGACGCCTTCCCGCAGGCGGAGAGCCAGTTCGTTGGCGTGGCGGGCGATGTCGAAATAGAGGCCGTCTTCCAGCAGAGCCTGGAACTGAATCCCCAGCAGGCGGCCCTTTGCCAGCATGGCCCCCCGACGTTTGATGTACCAGCGGAAGTCCGCCTGCGGCCTGGCCAGGACCAGAGCTTCGCCAAACAGCGCGCCGTTTTTCGTGCCGCCGATGTAAAACGCGTCGGTCAGCGCGGCCAGCTCCGGCAAAGATGGGCCGCCCGCGGCGATGGCCGACCCCAGGCGCGCGCCGTCGAGGTACAGGAGGAGACCGTGTGTGTCGCAGCAGGCCCGGAGGGCTTGCAGTTCTTTCAGGTTGTAAACGGTGCCGGTTTCCGTGGTGTTGGAAATGTAAACGAACCGGGGAGACACCATATGCTCCGTGCCGTCGTGGTCGTTCAGGACGCTTTCCACCAGCTCCGGGGTGAGCTTTCCGTCCGGTGCGGAGACGGTGCAGACCTTGTGGCCGGAGGCCTCAATCGCACCGGTTTCGTGGCGGCTGACGTGACCTGTGCTGGCGGCGATCACCGCTTCGTAGGGCTTCAGCAGGGCGTCGATGGCGACCAGGTTCGTCTGGGTGCCGCCCACCAGAAAGTGGACCGCCGCATCCGGCGCGTTGCAGAGCTTCCGGATGAGGTCCGCCGCTTTTTGGCAGTCCGGGTCCAGGCCGTAGCCGCAGGTTTGCCGGAGATTGGACTCTGTAAGGGCTTGCAGGACTTTCGGATGGGCTCCTTCGCTGTAATCGTTGAGAAAACTGTGCATAAAAACTGCCTCCTTTGGAAAAGTAACAAATCGGAATTCAAAATGTAACAGAATGTTACGGCTTTGATGTTGAAATTATAACGTAATTCCTGTATAAAAGCAAGCAATTAGCAGGAATCTGTTTCGGCGGGGGGACTTGCGGTCCACCCGCTGCTTCAGTAAAATCGAACCGGAAAGGGAGAGAACTATGAAAAAGAGAACAGCCTTCGCAATGACGGCGGTTTTGCTTTTGGGGACCGCCTGTGGTGGAACCGGAACGGACGGCGGGCAGACAGAGGCCGTGGATTTGGTGTCCCTGTACGCCGCGATGGAGGCAGAATGCGGCTGGGAAGAAGGCTATATGGCGGATATTGAGGGCGATTTGTTGGAAAGCTATTATCCGGGACTGGGCGAGATCCCGGCGAAGCAGCTGATTGCCAAAACACCTGCCATGAGTTCCGATGTCAATGAGCTGGTATTGATGGAGTGCGAGGATTCCGGCAGCGCAGAAGACGCCGCAGTCATTCTCCAAAACCGTATTGACACACAGGCCGGCGGCGGCGCGTGGTACGCCGAATCCATGGAGGCTTGGGAGAAGGCGGAGGTGGTGCGGCAGGGCAATTATGTCGCTATGGTGGCTTCCGCCGCGCACCAGGCGGAACTGACGGAGGATTTTAACAATGCGTTTGAATAAACGGGAGGCCGTCGCATGGTTTTCAGCAGCCTGACGTTTTTATTTGGCTATCTACCGCTGACGCTGGCGGCCTATTTTTTCTCTCCGCTGCGCTGGCGGAATTTCACGCTTTTGGTAGTCAGCCTGTTTTTCTACGGCTGGGGCGAGCCGGTTTATATCGGCATCATGTTTCTCTCCATTTTGATTGACTACACCCATGGAATGCTGGTGGAGCGGTTTCGGGCGCGGCGAAACGTCGCCCGGTGGTTTGTGGGACAGTCGGTGGTATTCAACCTGCTCCTGCTGGGCTTTTTCAAATACTGGGATTTTTTTGCGGCCAATCTGTCCCGTCTGCCGGGAATCTCCATTCCGGAATTAGGGCTGCCGCTGCCGCTGGGCATTTCATTTTTTACCTTCCAGACCATGAGCTACACCATCGACGTGTACCGGAATGACGCGCCAGTCCAGCGGAACATCGTGGATTTCGGCGCGTTTGTGACCCTGTTTCCCCAGCTGATCGCGGGACCGATTGTGAAGTATAAGAGCGTTGCGGCGGACCTGAAAAAGCGGTCCAGCACGGCGGAGGGCTTTGCGTCCGGGGCCTGCCGGTTTACGGTGGGGCTGGCGAAAAAAGTGCTGCTGGCCAACGCGGCCGGGTCGCTGTGGGAGGCGTGCCTTGGGGCGCATTCCGGCGGAGGCTTGACCGTTGTGAGCGGCTGGATGGGCCTTTTTGCCTTCGGGTTCCAGATTTACTTCGATTTCTCCGGATATTCTGACATGGCAATTGGACTGGGGGAAATGCTGGGGTTCCATTTTTCGGAAAACTTCGACCACCCGTATCTCTCCGCCTCGGTGGGAGAGTTTTGGCGGCGGTGGCATATGTCGCTGACCTCCTGGTTTCGGGAGTACCTGTATTTTCCCCTGGGCGGCAGCCGGTGCAGTACGGCCAGGACGCTGCGGAATCTGCTGATTGTCTGGCTCTGCACCGGTTTCTGGCACGGGGCGAGCTGGAATTTTGTGCTGTGGGGACTTTACTTCGGCCTGTGGCTGATTCTGGAACGCTTTGTGTTCCGGGATCTGCTGGAAAAAACTCCTGTGTGGCTGAAACACGTCTATACGATTTTGGTGGTGTTTGTGGGCTGGGGGATTTTTGCCATGGAAGATATGGGAATTTGCGGCAAATATCTGGCGGTGTGTTTTGGCGGAGGCCCCCTCTGGCGCGCCGCGGACGGCTACCGCCTGCGAAGCTATGCGGTGGTTTTGGCTCTGCTGGTTCTCGGGTCCACGAACCTGGCGGCGGACCTCTGGAAACGTCTTCCCCAGCGGGCCGCGAAGGTTCTGACGCCGGCGCTGATGCTGCTGGGCCTGACGGTCTGCACCGCCTATCTGGTGGATGGAAGCTACAATCCGTTTTTGTATTTTCGCTTTTAGGAGGCGTTATGACGAAGGCATACGGCCGCTTTCTGGCGGCAATTTTCTGCGTATTCCTGGTCGGACTGTTGGCGTGGCATATCGTTCAGCCGGACCGGGAGCGTTCGGAGACGGAAAACCGGCGTCTGGCCCAAACGCCGGAATTTTCCTGGGAGACCTTGGTCAGCGGCAAGTTTACCAAGGCGGTAGAGGAGTATTTCGCGGACCAGTTTCCCCTTCGGGACCAATGGACGGGACTCAAAGCCCGAACGGAACAGACCCTGGGGCAGCGGGAATTTCACGGCGTTTACCTCTGCGGCGAGACGCTGATTTCCAAAGTCGCGCCGCCGGAGGACGACCAGGCGGCGAAGAATCTCTCCTATGTCTCCCGGTTTGCGGCGGCAGCAGACGTGCCGGTGTATCTGGGATTGATTCCGTCAGCGGCGGAAATCTGGAAAGAAAAGCTCCCCGCCGGAGCGGAGAGCTGGAATCAAGAGGCGTTTTTGCAGGAGGCCGCGGAAATTGACGGCATCACCGGAACGATTGATTTTCACACGCCGCTGGCGGCGCACAAGGAGGAGCTGATTTTTTACCGCACCGACCACCATTGGACCTCTCTGGGCGCGTTTTACGGCGCGAACGCCGTTCTTGCGGAGCTGAACAGCCTGCCGCTGCTGGCGCGGGAGGATTACACGCCGGAAACGGTCAGCGAAGCCTTCCACGGCACGCTCTATTCCACCTCCGGCGTCCACTGGCTGGAGCCGGATACCATGGAATTCTGGGTGAAGCCGGACGGTTTGACCGTCACCTCCTGGCGCAGCGGGAAAGCGGAGGCGTCGGAACTGTACGTCCGGTCTTACTTGGAGAAAAAAGATAAATACTCGGCTTTTCTGGGGGGAAATCAGCCCCTTTGCGTCATTGAAAATGAAAATGGGCAAGGGAAGCTGCTGGTGATTCGGGATTCGTATTCCGATGCGCTGGCGCCGTTTTTGGCAGAGCGTTTCCGGGAGGTCCACCTTTTGGACCTCCGGCACTATCGACTTTCCGCCGCGGAATATGTGCGGGAAAACGGAATTGACGCCGTGGCGGTGGTGTACAGCGTGCCGAATTTCATTACGGACAAAAACCTGGTTCTGCTCACCCGGTAAGTGTTCAGCGGACCAGCAGCATCATGGCCGACATGAGGGGAATCATGAAGGCCGTGGAGAGCGGGTGCATGGCGGCGGCGATTTCCGTCCGCACGCCCAGGCGGTTCGTGTAGATCATCGCCACGTTAGGCGCAGCCGCAAAAACCGCCAGAGCCAGAACCTGCCGCATTACCAGCGGCGCGGGAATCAGGTAGAAAATGAAAACGAAGGATACCGCGGCGCAGGCATAGCGCACAAGCAGCATTTGCAGCACCTCGCCCAGATCCTCGCGCTTGAGGTGGATTTCCAGCGACACGCCCACCATCAACATAGCAAGAAAGCCGTTGCCCCGGCCCATGAAATCCGCCGTTTGCAGGACGGCCCCGGGCAGTTCTATTTGCAGAAGGGACAGGACGGTCATAATCAAATAGACGTTGAAGGGCACGGACTGAAAGAGGCTCTTGAGAATGTTCAGGAGTTTATTGGAGCCGCTGGATCGCCCCAGACGCATACAGGCAATGGCGTAAGTGGTGCCCAAAGAGAAGCAGGAGTCCGCGGTGTCAAACATGCAGAGGTAGGGAATGCCCGCCGGGAAAAAGTTCTGTAAAAAAGGCATGGCGAGGTTTCCCACGTTCAGCCCGGCGCAGTTGATGGTATACAGAGCCTGAAGTTCGGGGGCCTTTTTGTGGGAAGCCAGCGTCGCGGCAGCTACCATCAGGGCGTTGACCAGCAGGCCCAGCAGGAAGGCCATAACAAACCAGAAATCCACCACGGCCCCGCTGAAGCTGCTGACCAGCATGGCGGGAAGGGTGACATAGAAAATCAGATTGGATAAAACGTGCTTGTCCTCTGTCCGAAAGACGCCGGCGCGCTTGAGAAAAAAGCCCAGAAACATCGTGAGCATATAGATAACGGCCCAGGTGATGACTTCCAACATATGTAAAAACCTCCCTGCAAAAATAAGAACGCTTTACAGCCCAGTGAGAGTTGTAAAGCGTTCCGCGCTTTTCTGTCCTAAGTGTAGCATAAGGAAAAGCAATTTGTCAAGCCTGTTTTCCATTCGTCCCTTTTAAGGAGAGCGCTGCTGGATATAAACTCCGCCAACTTCACTAACCTGACACAATATTAGAGAATAGGCCAAGGGCAATTCCAACTTATTTCTTAGAACCTGTATTCATAAGCGTTTGATCAAAGTGTGAGAGTGAGAAATAGTGAGCATGGCCTCGGCAGATGAGGCGGAAATCTCATAATCTTTACTGAGGCGTCTGGAGTGATTGAGCCAAGAGAAGGTGCGTTCAACCACCCATCTTCAAGGGTTTTTCCCATTGATGAGGCTTGAATTTCTCCGAAATATCAACGTCAAGGTCAAGCTGTTCTTTCAAATCAGATCAGAAACGAACGTGCCCCGGTATCCAGCGTCCACACAGAACTTCTGACTAGACGGAAACCGCTCATACGCTCGTTTTGCGGTAGATATACCGCCTTTTGTGTCATGAATATTGGCGGCATGGACCACGACAGACAACAAGCATCCCAGCACATCCGCTACGATGTGCCGCTTTCTGCCTCTCGTTTTTTCCCTCCGTCACTTCCCGTTTGCTCCGCGTGCAGTTGTGCATCCCCGTATACAATGCGGCAATTTCTTCCCACTGCTCGTCTGCCAAGTCGCTGGGGTATGACTTTCTTTCTTTTTCTTCCGTGTCTCCATTTTACCGCAGGCTTATCCGCTTGTGAATACAGACTCTTATTCCTGGTCCGGGAATACCCGGCGCATTGCCCAGATTATTGCTGAAAAAACGGAGCAGACCTGCGGGAGCTTCGGCCAGAAGTTTCCTATTCTCAGAACTACAACGCTGTTCTGTCCCAGGCGAAGCAGGAGATCCAGAAGAAGCAGTATCCCGCCCTGCGCCCTATCAACATGGACTGGAGCGTATACGGTGTTGTTTATCTGGGTACGACTGGTAGTCCTCTGTTGCTCCACCGTTAGTCTCTTTTTTGCACGAAGTCATGCCCGCAGCCAGAATCCTGTAATCGGCGTTGGCGCTGCTGCTGTTTCTGAGCATGATCGCCCAGATGGTCAGCGGAATCGCAATGTCCTGCCGTGCGCTGCCGTTCCTAAATATTCCCCTTTCCACTTCTGCCGCCTGGCTGATTCACATTTTCTGCGAGCATTGGAGTTTTCTGCTGACCTCTCTGCGTCTGGAGCTGCATTGGGGCGTATTTCTGGCAATGGGGCGAAAGCTGAGGAATGGACAATCGCTTTCACACAAAGGCGAGATTGCTCTGCGTGCTGAGGCTGGAGCAGTTGCCCTCTAAGGAGCCATGTGTTTTATTCGGCAGAATATCGCTGATTATCTGTTCTTGAAAACAGAGTTGTGTTCTTCGATTGTGAAAAGGCATTTGCATTAGTGTTTGCGGAGCTGCTGACCATCATGGTTTTTTGGGTTCTGATTGGCTATCTGCTCTGACACCGTACCCAAAGTCCCAATAACGTATGCAAACAGTTGTTGCTTCCTGCGCAGATGTGCAGGAAGGAGCGACCAAAGGGAGCGGAAAAACCATGCCGTCAGGCGTGTTCGACTGGGCGCAGAGCGGGCAGTCCGGGGCTTGGGAGGACCCTAAAACATTGCTGGCTTACGATTAGAGCGGGATAGCGTCTGCATGGGTATATGCCGCCTGCACCAATTCAATAAAATACCGTGTACTCGCCCTGGCATCCTCTCGATGGTATCCCAGCACACAGGAAATCCTCTCAGCACAGTCAAAGGGAACCCATATAAATTCTCCGTTGTGATCATTGGCAAAGCCGGGAGTCAGCACAATCCCGCGCTTGGCCGCAACATTGGCCAGCGCCGTCTCATGATCGGGACAGTTCAACACCTGCACCTGTCCCGATTCCACGATCCGGTTCTGCACCGCTATCAGCTCTCCTGGGGAGCCGCCGCCAACCATGAATGTCCGGCCGGATAAGTCGGCCAAGGTAAGTATCTCTTTCTCTGCCAGTGGATCATCTTTGCGGAGGATCATATAAAAGCGGCTGTGGAACAGTGGAGCCATACGAACATTGGAAAACCGCTTTAGTTCCGATTCCCTGGCAAACAAAATATCCTGCTCTCTCCGAAGAAACAGATCCACCCGGCTGTCATCATAGACGAAACGGATATTCAGGGAGACATGGGGCATAGCGGCCTCGAACCGCTGCATGATCTGTGGAAGGAAGTAAATGCAGGAGCGCATAGGGATACAGACATTCAACGCCTCACTGTACCGGGAACTCATATTCTGGCCCTGCTCCACGGCTGCTTTCAGTTGGTCACGGATACGCTGTAATTCTCCGCAGAACTGCGCTCCGGCAGGGGTCAGGTCCGCACCTTTGCCGGAGCGGTGAAATATCTGAAAGCCGATCTCGCTCTCCAGGCACTGAATCTGATAGGTGATGGACGGCTGACTGATAAAGAGATTTTCCGCCGCCCGGCTGAAGTTCAAGGTTTTGGACAATTCCAGCGCACAATCCATCTGTTTTGTTGTCATGGAAATACCTCCGTCCGTGCTATTAAAAAATTGAATTGATTATAACATCTTTGAATTGGACTTTCAAGTATAGCTTGCCTATAATAGAACCATGAAATCCAAATCAGCGCAAAGGAGTGAGCAGCTATGCAGGCGATCAAGGAGGCTGCGGTCTTGCGGAACGGCGTAGAGATGCCGCGGTCAGGCTGGGCGTGATGCACACCTATGGCAGCGAGTGCGTCCGCTCCATCTGCGAAGCGGCGGACGAGGGCTATCGGATGATCGACACCGCCGCCATTTATGGCAATGAGCAGACTGTAGGAACAGGCATTCGGGTACGGCGCAGATCGGGAGGAATTGTTTATCACCGCGAATCTGTGGGTGCAGGACGCCAGCTATGAACGGGCAAAGCTGGCCTGTGAGACTTCTCTGCAAAACCTCGGCCTGGCCTACCTGGACCTCTACCTGATCCACCGGCCTTTGGGGGGGATATTTACGGCGCGTGGCGGGCTATGGAGGAACTGCTGGACGAGGGTAAAGTCCAGGCCATCGGCGTATCCAATGCTGGAGCGGGATACGGAAAACCGGTTCCCTGTGCTGGAGGAGCTTCACATCGGCCTTGTGACCCGCTGCCCGCTGGCCAAGGGCTTCCTTACCGCCGCTTACGACAAACATTCCACCTTCCCGGAGGGGGACTGGCGGGGCAGGATGGAGCTTTTCACCGAGGGCGGCATCCAAAAGCGTCAGGCGGTGCTGGACTTGATCCAGTCCAAGGCGCGTGAGAAAAACGCCATGCCTGCACAGATTTCTCTGGCGTGGCTGATGGGGAAGAAGCCCTGGATCGTACCCATCCCCGGCACCCGGAAGATGGAGCGCATGATTGAGAACGGCGGTGCGGCGGAGGTCCATCTGACCAAGGGAGAAATTGCAGAGATCGACCGGGCGCTGGATCAGCTCGGCGGCATCGGTATGGTTTGAACAGACAACAGATTGGAGGATTATCATGATTTATAAGTCATTTCAGGACGTTTCCCTCTCCCGGCTGGGCATGGGCAATATGCGCCTGCCTGTGGAGGGCGGCAAGGACGGCGCGCCCATCGACCGGGTGCGGGCGCAGGAGATCATCGACTACGCCATGTCCCACGGCATCAACTACTACGACAGCGCCTATGTCTATCACAACGGAGAATCGGAGAAGTTTCTCGGTGAGGCTTTGAAAAAGTATCCCAGAGACAGTTACTATCTGGCGACCAAATTCCTGCTGTTTGCCAACCCGGATTACAAAGCAGTCTTTGAGGAGCAGCTTCAGCGACTCCAGACTGACCACATCGATTTCTATCTGCTCCACGCCATTTTTGACAACAACTGCCAAGCCTATCTGAACAGCGGCTGCATCGAGTATTTTCTGGAGCAGAAGAAGGCCGGACGTATCCGCTACTTGGGCTTTTCCTCCCATTCCAGTCCTGAGACGCTGACAAAGATGGCGGACCATCACCAGTGGGATTTCGCCCAGCTCCAGCTCAACTACTTCGACTGGCAGTATGGAACGACTGCGGCGGAATACAAGGCGCTGGAGGACCGGCACATCCCCATTATGGTCATGGAGCCGGTGCGGGGCGGACGGCTGGCCCAGCTCTCCAGCGAGGCGAAGGCCCTTTTGAAGGAGGCACACCCTGACTGGAGCATGGCGTCCTGGGCTTTGCGCTGGGTGAAGCGACTCCCCCAGGTGCAGGTAATCCTGAGTGGAATGTCCGCATTGGAGCAGATCAAGGACAATGTATCTACTTTCTCGGAACCGGAGGGCCTTTCCGACGCAGACACGGAAATCCTCATGCGGGCGGCGGAAGCGTTCAAAAAGCAGGTCAGCGTTCCCTGCACGGCCTGCCGCTACTGCTGCGATGGCTGTCCGGCTCAAATCAATATCCCGGCTTTTCTGGCAGTCTACAACCGCTACAAAACAGACGGCCCTTGGGTTCTGAATCAAATGAACGGCGTGGACAGCGTGGGCAAGCCTGCCGGCTGCGTGAATTGCGGCGCCTGCACGGGGCATTGTCCCCAGGGGATTGCCGTGCCGGAAATCATGGCGGAACTGGCCAGGCTGGTACAATAAGATGAAGTGGATCAGATGAATGCTCCCGGCGGCGCTACTGTCAGGCCATGACGGAGGCGGATGTTGATACTCTGCGGGAAATGATTGCGGAGGATACGGTCTTTACCCACATGAGCGGGAGGCAGCAGAACCGGGAAGAATACCTCGCTGATATTGAAAACGGCAGTCTGCGGTATTTCTCCATCGGCATGGAAAATTCTGTAGTGGAGGTGGACGGCGATCCGGCAGAGCCTGATACACCCGCTGGCACCAAGGGCAGTCCGGTTGTCTACATGACCACGGACATTTCATCGGAAGGTTTGATGGCGGCTTATGAGGCCCTGGGCTGGGAGCCGGATGGCAAGGTGGCGGTGAAGCTGTCCACAGGTGAGCCGCCTGCCAGCAACTACCTGGACCCAAATCTCATTAAAGATGTTGTCCATCTTGTGGACGGAACCATCGTGGAGTGCAACACCGCCTATGGCGGTTCCCGCGCCAGCACCGCCGCACATTATCAGGTGGCGGAGGACCACGACTTTACCGCCATTGCCGATGTGATCATCCTGGATGAAAACGACTCCTTGTCCCTGCCGGTGGAGGGCGGGACCCATCTGACGGAAAACTATGTGGGGGGGCATTTTGCTGATTACGATTCCTATCTGGTGCTGTCCCACTTCAAAGGCCACGCCATGGCAGGCTTCGGCGGGGCGGGCAGATGCTGCTGGAGTTTGCCCAGGGGGCGGTATTGAAGGGGTAGAATTACTTTTGTGAACAATGCACAAAAAGTATTTTAGATTTTTCTGCATTTAGCCCTTGACATTTTCATTTTAGAAAAAGTGAAAAAAACCCTTGCTTTTTGACGGCTGGCCTGTTAAAATGTAGGTCTGTACGGTGGGAGGTTTTCCCGCCGATTCTGAGTATGCCAAAGGAGGTGTTTGGTTTGCCGAATATTAAGTCTGCCAAGAAGCGCGTTTTGATCGGAAAGGCCCGCAATGCCCGCAACAAGGCTGCAAAGTCTGACCTCAAGACCGCTATCAAGAAGTTTGAAGCCGCCGCCGCAGAGGGCAATCGCACCGAGACCGATGGCGCTTACAAGGTTGCGGTGAAGAAGGTCGATCAGGCTGTAGCAAAGGGCATTCTGCACAAAAACGCGGCCGCTCACAAAAAGAGCGCTATGACCCTGAAGCTCAACCGGCTCGGTTAAGTCCGGCGGCGGGGCGTTGGATCTGTCCCCGCTTGCAGGCGTTTTGACGAAGATTCCGTCAGGCCAAAAGGGCATCCGTCCGGATGTCCTTTTTGTTTTACCTGTTTTCCAGAAAAAGGAGGCGGCTCTATGCCGGTTTTTGATACCCATGCCCATTATGATTCTAACGCCTTCCGCACCGACCGGGCGGACATTCTGACGGCGTTGCCCGCCGCCGGGGTGGAGCTGGTGGTGGACCCTGGGTGCGATGTGAAAAGCTCTCGGGCCGCTCTGGCCCTGGCAGAAGAATTCCCCTGCGTCTACGCCGCTGCGGGAATTCACCCCTCCGACTGCGCCGGAGCAGGCGAGGCAGAGTTTGCCGCCGTCCGGACGCTGTGCGGACACGAGAAAGCCGTGGCCGTCGGAGAAATCGGACTGGACTATTATTGGAAGGACAACCCGCCGAAAGAATTTCAGCAGATGGTATTCCGCCGTCAGATCGAATTGGCCCTGGAGCTGGATTTGCCCGTGATCGTCCACGACCGGGAGGCCCACGGCGATTCTCTGGCGATCGTGCTGGAATATCCGGAACTGCGGGGCGTATTTCACTGCTTCTCCGGCAGTCCGGAAATGGCAAAAGAACTGCTGAAGCATGGCTGGTATTTGGGGTTCGACGGCCCGATTACTTATAAAAATGCGCTGAAGGCCCCCGAGGTGGCGGCTGTGACGCCGCTGGACCGTATTGTAATCGAGACGGATTCGCCGTACCTGACGCCGGTTCCGTTCCGGGGAAAGCGGAACGACAGCCGGAATCTGCCCTATGTAATCGAAAAGCTGGCGGAGTGGAAGGGCGTTTCCACAGAGGAAATGACGCGGATTACTTGGGAAAACGGCCTTCGGCTGTTTCCCAAAATAAAAAGGCAGGGGGAGTGACAAATGCCGTTTGAAGGGTTTGACTTCACGAATTTCTGGGAGGAAAGCACGTATAGGGCCAGCTATGCCTGCGGGCCGCTGCTTCCTGCGGTTCTGGCAGAGGCGGAAAAAATACTGGGCTATAAGCTCCCGGCGTCTTATGTCCGGCTGATGGAGCGGAAAAATGGCGGTGTGCCGGTCAACCGGGCCTTTCCAACGAAAACGCCCACCAGCTGGGCGGGGGATCATATTGCGATTGAAAGTATTTTCGGCGTTGGGCTGAATACGCCGGGCTGCATTGTTGGCGAAACCAGCCTGATGGTAGAGGAATGGGGCTACCCGGAAATTGGCGTGGCCATTTGCGACTGCCCCTCCGCGGGCCATGACGAGGTGTTCCTCGATTACCGCGCGTGCGGCCCCCAGGGAGAGCCGAAGGTGGTGCATATTGACCAGGAGGACGATTATTTGATTACGCCTCTGGCGGACACCTTTGAGGAGTTTATTCGCGGGCTGGTGAGCGAGGACGAATTTGACTTTGACGAAGAGGGGGAAGACGAATGACGATGCTGCGGAATTTGTTGGCAATTCTGGGGGCGGCGCTGCTTGGGTTCCTGCTTTTAAGAACATTTCGCGGAACCGGGAAAAATACGCCGTTTCCGGACCGGCCAACGGAATCCCTGGTGGGGGAAGCGGTGATTACAGAAGGTAGAATTCCGGAAACGGATTACGATTTACCTGGGGAGCGTATGGATTTACGCGCGTGGGATGTGCAGAATTTCCCGCTCGCCCTGCTGGCGGAATTGCCGGAGGCGGACGCGGCGTTCTACGGACTCAATGAAAATACCGCCCTCGTTCGCTGGGGAAACAGCCTGGCGGAATTCGACTGGTCATTTGTCACGCCCCGGAGTATTCCGCCGCGAATCTGGCGGCTTGACCTGGACGACGATTGGCAGGACGAGCTGATCATAGACTGCTATGTGGACGGCGGCACTGGCGTTTCCATTGAGGAACTGCATGTGATCGAGAAAAACGCGGACGATACCTTGACGGATTTTGCCTTCCCGGAAACGCTTTGGAAGGAACAGATTCTGGAAATGGCGTGGCTTTCCAGCAGCGGCGGTTACAGGGCCTATGTTCAAATGGGGGAGGATATGGTGGAATTCCGTACGGAGAACATTGCGTCGGGCGACCATTCTCTGGAGAGTATCCGGCAGCATTTCGGAACCAGTGAAGTTGCATACTTTGAATCCGCAAACGGCGGCCTCCGTCTAAACGGCTCTTTCTGCCTGGAAACGGAGGATAATGGCCCGCATAGGGTCGCGGACTACTCTGTCGGCATATCCTATCAGGACGGCGCGTTTCTGCTGACGGATTTTCACGTAAGCAAATGATTTTTTACAATCATTTTTGAATAGCACGCCTCTCAAAGATGAGATTATAAATATGCATGACAGACGGCAGGCTTTATCACATCGAATCCTTAAAACGGAAAGGGGGAGCCGAATGGATGTGTGTGCGGAAAAAGAGAAGGAAGAACTTACGGAAGCTCTTGTAAAAGCGGCCGGAGCCGCGTTCCGGTCTTTGCAGGAAACCACCAAAGAACATTTTTATTATTATGTGCTGGTGTTTGACGAGGGACTGCATCCATATATTTCAGCATGGTCTGATGAAGCCCTGGAAAAATCAGTCGTTGAACAGCAAATATCCGAGGATGAGAAGCGTTGGTGGAAATGGGATTGTTCGGATTCTCCCTATGCTGTTTATGGATATGATGATTTTTTTGGCGAAGTAAGCGAATTGCTGGATAAACAAGAAAGTCTGCTGTCCGACGAGGAACTTTATGGGATTGAGTGGGATATGCGGGTTGATGTATTGGAGGAAGCTATGAAAAGGCTGGATGGGTCTGGTCTGTTTGGGACGAAGGAGGAGCGTAAAAATGTGGTGATTAACGTAGAATTGGCTCCGCCCGACGGCTCAGAATATAACCGGGCATTACGGCTGAATCCGCCTTCTGCGCTTCTGTCTGCATATTTAGAAACATGTGAGGAACCCGAAATGGGCTGAATAATTAGGCACAATACTGCAAGTTTTATATCGGAAACAAATAAGAAAAGGAGCGATTTTTATGGAAAAAGGTTTCACCATTACCTATGAATATGGGGATAACCTGTATGTCAACACAACAAACCGCTGTAATTACCACTGTGAATTCTGCCTCCGGCACAACGGCCATGACGGCAGCATCTACACGGACAACCTCTGGCTGAAGCGGGAGCCAACCAGAGAGGAAATTCTTGCCTCCATTGAGGCCAGGGACCTCTCAAAATATGGACAGCTGGTGTTCTGCGGCTTCGGGGAACCCAGCTACCGCATAGACGATATTATATGGGTGATCGACCAGCTCAAGGCTCACGGAAAAAAGATTTTTACCCGTATGGATACCAACGGCACGGGAAATCTAATCCATGGCCGGGATATCTGCCCGGAGTTTGCCGGACGGTTCGACATGGTGTCCATCTCCCTCAACAACGACACGGCGGAGAAATACAACGCGCTCTGCCACCCTGCGGCTCCGGGAGCCTACGAGGCCATGAAGGCGTTTGCAAAAGAACTCCGGCAGTATGTTCCCCATGTCATGATGACTGTGGTGGATACCATACCGCCGGAGGAGGTCGAAGCCTGCCGGAAAATCTGCGAAGAAGAAATCGGCGCAGAATACCGGGTGCGGGCGTATATCAAGGACTGAAGGACAGGCCCCCAGGGCCGGAAAGAGAGAGTGCATGATGTTTCGTTTGCTGGGAACCATTCTTATGGGCGCGTTGGTGGGCGGGATCGCCGGAAGGCTGATGGATGCCGAGGGGAGCCTGCTCTGGACGATTGTCGTGGGCGTGATCGGGTCCGCTGTCGGCAGCGCGGTGTTTGGCCTGCTGGGCTTCTATGCCTTCGGCTGGCTTGCGAATTTGTTTGTGTCTATTGTGGGCGCGTGCCTGTTTATCTGGGTTGGCCGGAAGATGTTTCACTGAATCGTATTGGAACGAGCCGACAGACGGCCCCGCAGCGTGGGAATCCGGGGGAGCAGCCGCAGCAGCGGAATGCCAAGCAAAACGCACACGGCGGCCTCTCCCGCGCCCACCATCAGCGCGTTGAGCCCGAAGGCAGGCCAGAAAGCCGCGCCGCTCTGGACTTCAAACCAGGCGATTTCCGCCCCGACAATGACCGCGTTGCACAGCACCGGCGGTACGGCCGCCAGGTAAGGATTCGGCATCCGGCGGGTTATGAGGGCCGCCAGAAGCGTGGCCAGGGTGCCGAACAGCCAGTCCAAAACGATGGGAGAGCCCAGAAAATTCGCCAGGAAGCACCCAACCACCAGACCGGGAATGGCCTCCGGGAACAAAAAGGGCAGGAGCGTCATGGCCTCCGCCACCCGGAACTGAACGCCTAAGTACTGCGGGATGGGCAGGAGCAGCGTCGCAGCCGCATAAACGGCGGCGATGAGTCCGGCGGCGGCCAGCCGCCGGGTGGAGAAACGGGGTTGCGTGTTCATAAAAAACCTCCTGTGGAGCCGCGTTCGGAACGAGCGCGGCTTTACCGCTTTTCCGGCAAGCGGTCCGCCGGTATGAGTTGCCGCGGGACCGCCGGAACGCGCAAAAAAGCGGCTTCCGCCGGGTAAAACCCGCAGGGAGGCCGCAAAAACAAAACGTGCGGATAAAGGCCGCACAAAGCCTCCATTTTTTTAGGCAGGGTGATGGCACCTGCTGAAACCGCAGTATAACACAGACGGGAAAAAATTGCAAGATGAAATTTACGCGGAAGCCGTTTGCGTCAGGGTGTCCGAAAAAGAGCCTGACAGGGAAAAAAGTTTGTGCAACCCGCATAAGGATTCGTTTCTATGGCATGTACCGGCTGGAAGAAGGATATTTTTGAAGGGTGGAAACCGTTGCGGCTTCTTATGTACAAACCGTAAAAAATTTGCCGTAGATATTGAAATTAGACGGAGCTTGTGCTATCCTTGCTTATGTTGAAATGTACGGATAATCTGCAAAAAGCAGATTTTGCCGGCGAATTCCCTTTGCGGCGGCGGAGGCTTGCGGACGCTGCGGAAGAAATAAGGAGATGAGGCCAATGAAAGGAACTCTGCCGGAATGGAACGCCGCTTCCCAATCGCCGGCGGCCAGAGCCGCCCGAAGCCGCGCCAGAAGAAGACGCCTCCGGCGCAGAAGACGTATCCAGCAGCTGTGTCTGCTTGCGGTCGTGGCCGTTGCGGCGTTGTCCCTCTGCGCCTATGGTTTTTGGAACCGGAACGCCCAGTCCCCGGAACAGGAGGCCCCGCCGTCTGCACCAGAACAGGATGTCTCGGGCAGCGCGCTGGGAACGACTCCAGACGGGACGGACCCGGTAAACCCGGAGGACCATGTGATTCCCGCGGTCAATCCGGAACCGGAGCCGGAACCAGAGCCGGAACCGCTGACGCCGCTGGAGGAGGAAGTTCAGAAAGTTCTGGATTCCATTATTACGGAGGACATGACCAAGCTGGAACAGGTCCGGGCGGTGTTTGATTTTACCAAAACAAGCATAGCCTATACGGGAGACTCCGACAAATCCGACTGGAAGGACGGCGCATACTCGGGACTGATGCGCCGGCGCGGCGACTGTTTTACATACTATGCCGTTTCCCGCGCCCTGCTGGACGGTCTGGGGATCGAAAATCTGGAAGTTACACGGGTGGGCGGTCCCACGTCCCATTACTGGAATCTGGTGAACTGCGGCGGCGGCTGGTATCATTTTGACGCGACGCCCCGCAGCAGCAAAATGCCCTCGTTTGTGAGCTTTATGTTTACCGACGCGGAGGCGGCGGATTACACCGAACGGGCCGGACGGAATTACTATACCTTCGACGGCTCCCTTTACCCGGAACGGGCGGTGGACCCTCCGTCGGAAGAAGCGGAGGAGTAAAAAAGCGTCAAATCTGGAAGAATGAAAGGACAACCAACTATGAAGCGGATGCAGATTCTACTGTTGATACTGGCTCTTGCGCTGACCTTGGCGGCCTGCGGCGGAAAGCCTTCGGAGGACAATGCCGGAAACGGCGCGCAGCAGACGGGGGACGCGAGCGGCAGTATTCCCGCGCCCAAGGCGGGGAGCGAGCTGGTGTTTTCTTACAAAGACTGTCCCCTTCCGATGAACGCGGAATTCGCCCCCCTGCTGGAATACCTGGGGGAGCCGGACAAATACTTTGAGGCTGCCAGCTGCGCCTTTGAGGGACTGGATAAAACCTACACCTACGGCGGGCTGGAGATCATCACCTATCCCAACGAGGAAAAGGATTTTATTTCCAGCATTCGCCTGCTGGACGACAGCGTTTCCACGCCGGAGGGCATTACCATCGGCTCGACGCCGGAGGACGTGACCGCCGCTTACGGCGAGGATTACGAGGAGCTTGGCAGTCAGTACGTTTATAAAAACGGCGACGCCACACTGACGGTTTTGTTTGAAGACGGCGCGGCAATTTCCGTGGAATATATCGCGCTGAATGACTTGCTGGGATAAGGGGCCGGGAATGCGTCACAATGTTTTGAACGATCTCTGGCGCACCGCGCGGGAAAAACCGGACAAATTGGCTTTTTCCGACGGTGTGAACGGTCTGACCTTCGGCGAGGTCTGCCGGCAGAGCCGCGCCGTGGGCACGTTTTTGCACCAGCGGGGCATCTGCCGCCGCCCGGTGGTGGTTTTTATGGAGAAATCGCCCCAGGAGGTGGCGGCGTTTTTCGGCGTGGTGGCCGGAGGCTGCTTCTATGTGCCTCTGGACGCAGAAATGCCCGCCGGGCGGATTCAGCTGATTTTGGACAACGTGCAGACGCCGCTGCTGATCTGTGACAGCCATACCCTGGAAACCGCCCGGTCCTTCCGGCTGGACGGCGCGGAGACGGTGCTTTACAGCGATATCGCCGGATTGAAGCCGGACGATGCCGCCTTGCAGGTTATCTATGACCACACCTTGGATACGGACCCGATTTATGTCGTGTTTACCTCCGGGTCCACGGGCATTCCCAAAGGCGTCGCCGCCTGCCATCGTTCCGTGCTGGACTACATGGAACAGCTGTCGGAAGTCCTCGGGTTCAACGAACATACGGTGTTCGGCAGTCAGACGCCGTTGTATTTTGACGCCTGCCTGAAAGAGCTGTATGGGACGGTCAGATCCGGCGGAACGACGTACCTGATTCCCAAAAACCTGTTTTCCATTCCCGTCTCCCTGGTGGAGTACCTGAACGAGCATAAGATCAATACGGTCTGCTGGGTGGTTTCCGCACTGACCATGATCAGCGCATTCGGCACATTTGACATTGTAAAGCCGGAATTCCTGCGGACGATTGCGTTTGGCAGCGAGGTATTTCCCGCCAAGCAGCTGCGGCTGTGGCGGGAGGCTTTGCCGGAGGCGTCGTTTACAAACCTTTATGGGCCTACGGAGGGTACCGGTATGTGCTGCTATTACCGGGTAGACCGGGAATTTCAGGAGGGAGAGGCGATTCCGATTGGACAGCCCTTCCCGAACCGTGAAATTCTGCTGCTGAATGAAGCGGGACAGTCGGCGGCAAAGGGCGAACCGGGCGAGATCTGCATTCGGGGCACCACGCTGACGCTGGGATATTACAACGATCCTGAGCGCACCGCGGCCGCGTTTGTGCAGAATCCCTTGCAAACCGCTTACCCGGAATGGATTTACAAAACCGGGGACATTGGACGGTACAACGACCGGGGCGAGCTGGTGTTTGTCTCCCGGAAGGATTACCAGATCAAGCATATGGGCCATCGGGTGGAGCTGGGCGAGGTGGAGGTCAACGCCGCAATGGCGCCGGATATCCAAATGACGGCCTGCATCTACGACGGACGGCGGAGTAAAATCGTGCTGTATTACGTGGGCGGCCTGACGGAAAAGGAGCTGACGGCGGAACTCAAAACCCGTCTGCCCCGCTATATGCTGCCCAACCGTATTTTCCGCCTGGAACGCCTGCCCCAGACGGCGAATGGAAAAATCGACCGCAAGGCCCTGGAAGCCTCTTATCTGGGTGCGCGGTAAATTATGGAGGAAAACAAGATGGAAGAACTGCTGAACATTTTGAACGAAATGCACCCGGATGTAGACTTTGCCACGGAGGAGCACCTGATCGACAACATGATTCTGGACTCCCTGGACATCGTGAGCCTGATTGCGGAGATCAACGACGTATTCGACGTGACCATTACGGCGCGGGATATCGTGCCCGCAAACTTCAACTCCGCGAAGGCGTTGTATGCCCTGATTGAAAAGCTGGACGGCGAGGCATAAGGCGTATGTTCTTTACGTCTTACGAGTTTTTCGGGTTCCTGACGGTCCTGTTTCTCGCCTATTATCTGTTTCCGAAACGCTGCCAGCAGCCTTTGCTGCTGGCGGCAAGCTATGTCTTTTATGCCGCGGCGGGACTCTCCGGAGTGCTCTACATTCTGGCGACTACCGTGACGGTTTATTTTGCCGGGCTTCGGATTGGGGACAACCTCAAGCGGCAGAGCGCGTATCTCAAGGCCCGGAAGGCAGAGCTTGGCAAGGAGGAAAAACGGGCCTATAAAGAGGGCCAGATGCACATTCGCCGCCGCTGGCTGGCCGCGTGCCTGCTGTTGAATCTGGCGATTTTGGCGGTGGTAAAATACGCCAATTTTTTCATCGCCAACGTAAACAGCGTCCTCACGGCCCTGGGCGGAGGCGGGGAACTGTCCTTTTTGTCCCTGGCCCTGCCGCTGGGCATTTCCTTTTATACTTTCCAGTCCATCGGCTATCTCATTGACGTGTATCGGGGCACGGCGCCTGCGGAAAAAAGCCTGCTGCGCTTCGCGCTGTTCGTGTCCTTTTTCCCGCAGCTGATTCAGGGTCCCATCAGCCGTTACGGCGATTTGTCGGAGACCCTGTATCAAGCCCATTCCTTTGACTCCCGGCGGTTTTGTTTCGGCTTGCAGCGGATGCTGTGGGGCTATTTCAAAAAGTTGGTGGTTGCGGACCGGGTTTTGGCGGCGGTGTCCACGATCACCGGCGACGGAATGACCGGAGGCTACGTGCTGGCGGGGATGGTGTTCTATACCCTGGAGCTTTACGCCGATTTTACCGGCGGCATTGACATTACCATTGGCGTTGCGGAGGCGTTGGGCGTCACGGTGCAGGAGAACTTCCGTCGTCCTTATTTTTCCAAATCCCTCAAGGAATACTGGCGGCGTTGGCATATCTCCATGTGCAGCTGGTTCCGGGATTATATTTTCTACCCCCTGTCCACCTCCAAGCCTATGCAGCGGTTTACCCGGTTTGCCCGGAAACGTTTTGGCGAAAAGGCGGGACGGCGTATGCCGGTGTATGTTTCGTCCTTTGCGGTCTGGCTTGCCACCGGCGTCTGGCACGGGGCCAACTGGAATTTCATCGTCTGGGGCCTTTGTAACTTCGCGGTCCTGATGGTTTCCGAAGAACTGGAGCCGCTCTACGTCCGTTTTCACCAGCGGTTTGCCGTAGGCGAACGGCGGTGGTATTCGTGTTTCCGGGTGGGCCGGACCTTTTTGCTGGTGTGCGTTTTGAATCTCTTTGACTGCTACCCCACGCTGACCCAAACCTTCGGGGCCTTTGCCTCGGTGTTCACCGCCGGAAATTGGAACGTTCTTTGGGACGGTTCTCTGCTGAACATCGGCCTTTCGGCCTTGGATTACGGCATTCTTGCCGTTGGTACGGCGGTGATGCTGGGCGTGAGTCTGGTGCAGCGGAGCGGCGGCGTGCGGGAGAAAATTGCCGAAAAGCCCTATCCGCTGCGGTTTGCCCTGTGGTACGGCCTGTTTCTGGCGGCGCTGCTGGCGGGCGCGTACGGCGTGGGCTATGACGCCAGCCAGTTTATCTACAACCAATTCTGACCGCCTGGAGGAAACAAGGTGAACATGAAGCGAGGCTTGAAAATCGGAATTTCCGCCGTCATTGTCCTGAGCAGTTTATTCCTTTTACAGCGGCTGCTGGCGCCCAAGTATGTAGACGGCATCGTAGAGGGCGCGATGGTGGCGGAGTACTACCAGGAGGAAAAAAACCACGACCTTTTGTTTGTTGGAGACTGCGAGGTCTACGAAAACTTCTCCCCGGTTGTGCTTTGGGAGGAGTTTGGCATTAACAGCTATATCCGCGGCAGCGCGGAGCAGTATATTTGGCAGTCCTACTATCTTCTCGAAGACGCTCTGCGCTATGAGACGCCCCAGGCGGTGGTGTTCAATATCCAGTCCCTGCAATTCAGCGAATCCCAGCGGGAGGCATACAACCGCATGACCTTGGAAGGAATGGAGTGGTCGCCGGTCAAGGTAAAGGCGATTCTGGCCTCCATGCGGGAGGAAGAACATTTTCTGGATTATGTGTTTCCGATTCTCCGGTATCACTCCCGCTGGAGCGAGCTGACCGCGACGGATGTTGCGTATATGTTCCAGACGAAAAAGGTGTCTCACAACGGCTACTATATGCGGGTAGACGTGCGCCCGGCGGAGGATGTGCCGGACGGAAAGCCCCTGGCGGATTACAGCTTCGGGGAAAACGCCTGGAAGTATCTGGATATGATGACGGAACTCTGTCAGAAAAAGGGCATACAGCTGATTCTGATTAAGGCTCCCAGCCTGTACCCCTACTGGTATCCCGAGTGGGAGGAACAGGTGGAGGCTTACGCCGCCGAAAAAAATCTGCCCTATATCAACTTCCTGGAATTGCAGGAGGAAACGGGCATTGATTATACTACGGACACCTACGACGGCGGGCTGCATATGAACCTCTCCGGCGCGGAAAAGCTGTCCCGGTATTTCGGGCGGTATCTGTCGGAGGAAACGGGTCTTCCGGACCGGCGGGGAGAAGCGGACCTGGCCGCCGTCTGGCAGGAAAAAGCCGCCGCATATGAGGCGGAGAAACAGGCGCAGTACGCCTATTATGGAATGGAAAAGGAGTCTTGACTGTGTGCGCCATCTGTGGAGTTTTGAATTGGAAGGGCTGTCCGGAGATCCGGCAGGAGGATGTGGAAAAGATGCTCAAGGCGCTGCGGCACCGCGGCCCGGACGGAAGCCGGAGTTTGCTGCTGGAAGGAGCTGCCCTAGGCTTTAACCGCCTGAGCTTTGTGGACCTGAGCGGAGGAATGCAGCCCTTGCAGAACGAGGACGAGACCATTTCCATGATCTGTAACGGAGAGATTTTCAATTTCCAGGAGCTGCGCCGGGAGCTGGAAGAAAAAGGACACCGGTTCCGCACGAAAACGGATGTGGAAGTAATTCTGCATCTTTATGAGGAAGAAGGCTTGGATTTCCCGAACCGTCTGAACGGACAGTTTGCCATCGCGCTGTATGACGGCCGGGCGAAGCGTCTGCTTCTTGTGCGGGACCAGATCGGCATTTGTCCGCTGTTTTACACCATCGTCGGGGAACAGGTGGTGTTTGCGTCGGAGATCAAGGGCATTTTGGAGTATCCCGGCGTAGAACGGCGGCTGAACCTCAAGGCGGTCGACCAGCTGATGAACTTCCCCGGCGTGGTGTCCCCGACGACGTTTTTCGACGGTATTTACTCCCTGCGGGCCGGGCATATGCTGCAAATCGAGCCGGGCCGGGAGATTCAGGATCGGGAATACTGGGATATGCTCTATAACCCCGTCGAGGAGGAGGACCGGGGCGAGGCGTATTATGTGGAGCGTCTGCGGGAGCTGCTGAAGGAGGCCATCTCCCGGCGTCTGATTGCAGACGTGCCCATTGGATTCTATATCTCCGGCGGTCTGGACAGCTCCGTGGTGGCCTGTTATATCGGCAAGTATTTGCTGAACAGCTATTATTCGTTTTCCGCCGAGATTGGTTCCGGCGAACTGGACGAGAGCCGTTTCCAGCAGATTATCCACGAGTATGTGGACTCGACCCATTACGTTACTAAAATCACCGAGGACGAGCTTTGGGAAAACCTTACCAGCGTTATTTACCACGCGGAGTCGGCGGTGAAGGAGAGCTATGATGTCGCTGCGTTTTTGCTGTCCAAGCTGGTGAGCGGGTCTCCGGCAAAAGCCGTGCTGACGGGGCAGGGGTCCGACGAATTTTTCTGCGGCTATGTTGGCTATATGGTGGACCTGTTCCGGGGAATGCAGAAGGACAAAATGACTCCGGAGGAGTGCGCGCTCAACGAGCGTTTGTGGGGCGACCCGTATTTCCGCTTTGAGCGCAACCACCCGGAGATTCGGAAGCTGCACCGGCAGGTATACAGCAAGGACGCCTGGAGCCAGCTGGACCGCTTTTCCGCACTGGCGGAAAGCCCCATTTGTGTAGACCACGTGCGGGGCCTCAGCACCCAGCGGCGCCGGTCTTACATCGACTACAAGCTGCGGCTTTCGGACCATCTTTTGGGCGAGCACGGCGACCGGATGTTCTTCTCTCACTCCGTAGAGGGGCGGCATCCGTTCCTGGACAAAGAGCTGCTGGAATTTGTTGCCACGATTCCAGACAAGTACAAGCTTAACGGCACGAATGAGAAGTATATTCTGAAGAAGGCGGCCCAGGGTATTGTGCCGGATGAAATTTTGAAGCGGAAGAAATTCCCCTTCCAGGCCCCCGGAATGTCCGCGATGGTGAAACAGTCTAATGGGCATCTGGACTTTTTGAGCGATTCGCTCATTCGGAAATACGGTGTTTTCGACCCGGACCATGTGCGGGAGATGCTGCGGCTGTACAGCAAACCGGATTTCAAGCTGATGGGAGCCTATGAGATTGATTATCTGCTCATTGTGATGACGGTGACAATGCTTTGCGAGACATTTTCTTTGAGCGTATAACAAAAAGAAACGCCGCAGGCTGTAAAGTCTGCGGCGTTTTTCTACGAGCGGGTTGAATTCCGTACGGACATATGGCGTATGAAACATTTTCAGATGAGAAAAATTTCTGTATGCCTTCATTTTCGCCCTTGTCCGGCGAGCTTTTTCGCAGATGGACCCGGATCTGGTATGGACTTTCATAAAACCGGATGGTAAAAAATTTGTATATGGTATGGACAAGCTGCAAAGAATGTGGTACATTGTCGAAAATGAAACGTTTTGTAAGCGGTACGAGAATCGGGAATTCGGTTTCAGAGTCCTGTATGGAGCGTTAAGGAGGAATTTGATATGGACCTGTGGGTCCTTGGAATTGCGTTGTTTTTATGTGTTTGCTGCACGATTCTTTATGCGGTCTCCATTTTCCGCAGCCCAAGAACCAGCCGCCCTCCCTTGAAGCCAAATCCGCCCGCGCCTGCGGATGTCAAACAGAAAACGGATGTCATGGCGCGGGTCGACGGAATGAACCGTCAAGATTTTGAGCGTTTCTGCGCCGAGCTTCTGGAACATTCCGGATATCAGCAGGTTCATGTGACCCAGGGGACCGGCGGCCAGGGCGTTGATATCGTCGCGGTCAAACGCGGCCTGCGGTATGCGTTCCAGTGCAGGCGAAATTCCTCAAAAATCGAAAATACCGCCGTTCAGCAGATGCATACAGGTCAGATGCTGTATAGCTGTTCCGTAGGCGTGGTGATTACGAATAACTACTTTACCGCCGGAGCCAAACAGACCGCCCGCACGGTGGGGGTTGAGCTTTGGGACCGGGACGTTTTGTGCGATAAAATCGCCCGGCTGTGCGGCTAGGATTGACTGCCCCCAAATATAAGCGGTGTTCTCCTGCCGGTGAAAAGAAATACAAAATCTATGAAAAATCGGGCAGCCGGCGGTTCCGGCTGCCCGATTCATTATTTATGCGGTACGTGCCAAATATTCTCCGCGTATTCCGCTACGGAACGGTCTGCCGCAAAAATGCCGCTCCGGGCAATGTTATGCAGGCTCATACGGTTCCAGTGCAGCGGGTCCGCGTAGGTCTCGACCATCCGCCGCTCCGCCTCGCAGTAGGCCGCATAGTCCGCCAGAAGCAGATATTCGTCCGCCGGACTTCCACCTGCGCCCAGCAGAAGACGCTGGTACAGGTCGTCATAGGAAACGCCGTCCCGGAAACCGCTCCGCAGGGCGTCCATCGCCCGGCGCAGGTTCGGGTCGTGGTTGTAAATGCGCTGGGGCACGTAGCCTTCCCGCTTCAGGTTCTCTACCTCGTCCGCATGGAGGCCGAACAGGAACATATTCTCGTCGCCCAGAACCTCGTGCATTTCCACGTTTGCGCCGTCCAGCGTACCCACCGTCAGCGCGCCATTCATCATAAACTTCATGTTGCCTGTGCCGCTGGCTTCCTTACCGGCGGTGGAGATCTGCTGGCTCACCTCGCTGGCAGGCATCAGCACTTCCGCCAGGGAAACCCGGTAGTTTTCCAGGAAAACGACTTGCAGCTTATCCTTGCAGACCGGATCGTGTTCAATCTGGTCCGACAGGGAGTTGATCAGCCGGATAATCCGCTTGGCGACCTCGTAGCCCGGCGCGGCCTTCGCGCCGAACAGGAAGGTATGGGGCTGCTGGATAACGTTCGGGTCGTCCTGTAATTTTTGATACAGGGTAATGATATGCAGGACGTTCAGCAGCTGCCGCTTGTACTCATGCAGACGCTTGGACTGCACGTCGAAAATGGCGTCCGGATTCAGAATGACGCCCCGGCTCTTTTTCGCGTGGGCCGCAAAGAGGACCTTGTTTTGATGCTTGATCTCCGCCAGACGCTTCAAAACGCTGCTATCGTCCGCGTAAGCGTCCAGCTTCTGAAGGTTGGAGGCGTCCGAAAGATAGGCGCTGCCGCCGGTCAGGTCTTTCAGCAGGCTGTCCAGACCGGGGTTGATCTCGCTCAGCCAGCGGCGGTGGTCAATGCCGTTGGTGACGTTCTGGAACTTGTGGGGTTCCATCTGGTAAGCGTCCCGGAACACATCCTGTTTCAGAATATCGGAGTGAAGGGCCGACACGCCGTTGACAGCCATGCCGCCTGCAATGCACAGATTCGCCATCCGGACCTCTCCGCCCCAGACGATGGCCATTTTCTCGGTCTTGGCCGGATCGTAGCGGTAATATTCTTCAATTTTCCGCTGCCAGCGGGAAGAAATCTCCTGGATGATCTGCCAGATACGGGGCAGACGGCGTTCCATCAGGGTCTGGGACCAGCGTTCCAGAGCCTCCGCCAGTACCGTATGGTTTGTGTATGCGACGGACTGGGTGGTGATGTTCCATGCCTCGTCCCAGTTCATGCCCGCGTCGTCGATCAGCACGCGCATCAGCTCGGGAATTACCAGGGTAGGGTGTGTGTCGTTAATCTGAATGACATTTTTCTCATGGAAATTCTTCAGCGTGCCGTAAGTGTCCAGGTGCTTGGTGCAGATGGACTGAATGGTGGCGGACACAAAGAAATACTGCTGCTTCAGACGCAGGGACTTGCCTTCCATGTGGTTGTCCTCGGGATACAGCACTTTGGCAATGGCTTCCGCCATGGCCTTTTCCTCGGTGGCCTTGAGGTACTCGCCCCGGCCGAAAAGGCTCATATCCAAAGGCGTTGTGGGCACGGCGTCCCACAGACGCAGAACGTTCACATGTTCCGTGTTGTAACCGGCGATCTCCATGTCGTAAGGCACGGCCAGCACCGTAGTGGCGTTTTCGTTGACGGTGTGCAGGTGGCCGTCGTCCCAGAATTCCCGCACCGAGCCGCCGAAGGAGACGTGCTGCGCCTCGGCGGGCTTGGGAATCAGCCATGCCGCGCCCAGATCCTTCCAGTGGTCCGGCAGTTCCACCTGCTGGCCCTCCACAATCTTCTGTTTGAAAAGGCCCAGCTCATAGCAGATGGAATAGCCCGTGGCGGGGATTTCCAGGGTGGTCATGGAGTCCAGGTAGCACGCCGCCAGACGGCCCAGGCCGCCGTTTCCCAGTGCGGCGTCCGGTTCCACCTCGAACACGTCGCCCGCTTTGAATCCAAGCTCTTCCAGAGCCTCCCGCAGCTGCGGCAGAATGCCCAGGTTGTAGGCGTTTTTCATCAGACTCCGGCCCATCAGGAATTCCATGGACAGGTAATGGACCTGCTTCTGACGGTTCAAGCGGGTCCGCTTCCGGGTCTCCACTTCCCGCAGGGCCATCACATCCCGCAGCACCAGCGCACTGGCGCGCATCATCTCGCCATCGGTAGCCTCCTCGGGGGCCTTGCCGAAGTTTGTCATCAATTTGGCCGTCAGAGTATCTTTCAAAGTTTGTGTTGTAAATGCTGTCATGAATTCTCCTAACCCCGCCGGTGAATTACTTCCCGGCGGTTCCTTTTTTGCTGCCCTTTTTGGTGGTTTTCTTCGCCGTTTTTGCCGCCTTTTTGGCGGTTTTCTTCGCCGTCTTCGGCGCGTCCTTCACCTCCGGCGCAGGCTCCTCCGCGATCTCTGCCGCAGGGGCTTCCTCTCCCGGCGTCTCAACGGACGTTTCTGCCGCGGGAGTTTCCTCAACCGAAGCCTCAGAAGGCGTTTCCGCCGCGGGAGTTTCCTCAACCGAAGCCTCAGCAGGCGTTTCCGCCGCAGGAGCTTCCTCAACCGGAGCCTCAACGGGCGTTTCCGCCGCAGGATCTTCCTCAACGGAAGGCTCAGCCGGCGTCTCGACGGCAGGGGTTTCCACCGCCGGGGTCTCGGCGGGAACTTCTTCCGCAGGGGCCTCCTCAAAAGGGACGGCAGGCGTCTCCTCCGCAGCCGGCGTCCCGGCAGGAGCTTCCGCCTCAGCAGCAGGCGTTTCCACGGCTTCGTCCGCAGCCGCTTCCGCCGCGCGGGAAGCGTTCAGATGAGACGCAGGGGGCCATTCCATGCCTGTAATGGTGGCATAAATGCGCAGGTATTCCCGTGCGCTCCGCGCCCAGCTGAAGTCGCACTTCATCGCGCGCTCGCGCAGGCGGGCAAATACATCGGGATAATCCTTGTAAAGATATACCGCTTCCCGAATGACATACAGCATATCGCCGCTGGAGTAGTTGGCAAAGGTGAAGCCGGTGCCCGCATCCCGCCAAGCCTCGTGGGGCTGTACGGTATCCTTCAGACCGCCGGTTTCCCGCACAATGGGAACCGTGCCGTAACGCATGGCGATCATCTGGCTCAAGCCGCAGGGTTCGCTCTTGGAGGGCATGAGGAACAGGTCCGCACCGGAGTAAATCGCCATGGACAAATCCTCGTTGTAATCCAACTGCACGGACATCCGGCCTGGATACTGCTGGGCCGCCCAGCGGAAAAAGTCCTCGTATTTCTGATCGCCCTTGCCCAGAATCACCAGCTGGACCGGGAGGTCCATCATATCATGAAGCACTTCACAAATCAAGTCCAAACCTTTGTGAGACACCAGACGGCTCACAATGGCCAAAACCGGCGTATGGGGTTCCACACGCAGGCCCACCAGCTTTTGCAGGGCCTCTTTGCTGACGGATTTGCCCGCCATATCGTCTACGGAATAGTTCGCCGGAATCCGGGAATCGGTGCGGGGGTCGTACAACTTCATGTCGATGCCGTTCAGCACGCCGGAGAGCTTCTCCGAGCACTGCTGCATAATGCTTTCCATGTGGTGGGCAAAATAGGGCATTTTCAGCTCGCTGGCATAGGTCGGGGAGACGGCGTTCACCGCGTCGGCGCAGAGGATGGCGCCCTTGAGCAGATTCAGGTCGCCGTCCATCAGCAGCGTGCCGTCCTTCACCCAGCCGGCGTCCAGGCCGAACAGGTCGCCCAGCACATAGGGGTTATACCGGCCCTGATATTCGATGTTGTGTATGGTCAGCACCGTCCGGATGGAACGATAACGATCCTCCCGGACGCCGTCGTCCTTCAGGTAAACCGGCACCAGGGCGGACTGCCAGTCGTTGCAGTGAAGAACATCCGGCCAGAATTTCAGGTGGTCCAGCATCTTTATCACGGCCCGGGAGAAAAAGCCGAACCGCTCGCCGTCGTCCAGGTGGCCATACAGCTCCCAGCGGGAGAAATAACGCTCGTTGTCCACGAAGTACCACGTCACGCCGTCCCGTTCCAAGGAAAACAGACCGCAGTAGATGTGCCGCCAGCCCAGGTCTACATAATCATAGCACTCAAAATAGAGCTGGTCGCCGAATTTTTCCTTTACCTTTTGATACAGCGGCAAAATCACAGCCACTTCCGCACCCTGCTTCGCCAAAGAGGGGGGCAGGGACCCGGCCACGTCGGCTAAGCCGCCGGTTTTACAGAAAGGCACCGCCTCGCTGGTAACATACAGAATTTTCATAAGATACTCCTTCTCCATATTCAAAAAAACATTTTCCGCCCCTCCGCGTCAGGAGGGGGCTGTGCGCCGGAGGATTCCGACGCTGGTTCAACATCATAGAATACCAGATTTTGCAGCAAACGTCAACTGTTTCGCCTGCGGCGGGCGGCGGGACGCGGCAAAAAACCGGTCGAAAAAACACCGTTTTTGAAAAACGCGGAAAAAGGGGGACGGCTGTCCCCCTTTTCATCATACGCGGCTGCCTTTTGCCAGAACAATGGGGTAGGTGGAATGCCCCATCAGAGTCCGATCCGGAAGAATTTCTACCTTCTTATCGGTAATCACATAGGAGAGCTGCGCGTTGCGCCGCACCACCGTGCCCTTGAACAGCACGCAGTTGCGCACCACCGCTCCCGGTTCCACCACAACGCCGGTACAAAGCACGGAGTTTTCTACCACGCCTTCGATGGAGCATCCGTCGGCCATCATCGAATTCACACAGCGTCCGCCTGCGCCCACGTAGGACGGCGCACGGTCGCTGCCCTTCGCCCGGACGGGGCGTTCCGGTGTAAACAGATCTTTCCGAATCGCCGGATTCAAAAGCTGCATACTCCGGTCATAATACTCCTGTACGGAACGAATCTGCGCTGCAAAGCCGTTCCAGATATAGGTGCCCAGATGGAGCGTGTCTTTCTTGGCCAGCAGCACGTCACGCCGCCAGCTGAATTGGTCCTTGGCCTTGCAGTCGTCCACCAGCTGTTTCAGCAGAGCGGTGGAGACGATGTAGACTTCCAGGCCCCGGTAGCCCCGGGGAGTGTTCAGGTTGTAGAGAACTTGGGTAACGCGGCCGTCCTCGGATTTTTCAAAGTAGGTTCCGTTTTCCGTGGCAAAGCTGTCGTTGCCGCAGACCACGGTAATATCCGCGCCGGATTTGATGTGGCTTTCATAGATGTCCGCCAAAGGCAGGTTCGCCACCAGATCGCCTTCCATCAGGACGACGTAATCCTGTCGGATGGTGTCCAGATAGCTCCGCACGTTGGACAGGGCCTCCATCTTGCCCCGGAAGGGCATGACGCCCCAGTTTTGCTGATAGTTGAACGGAGGCAGCAGCCGCAGGCCGCCGCGCTTGCGGGACAGGTCCCAGTCCTTGCCGGTGCCCAGGTGGTCCAGCAGGCTCTGATATTGGCCGTGCAGCACGATGCCCACGTCGGTGGTTCCGGCGTTTACCAGGGTGGACAGGCTGAAGTCCACGGTACGGAACCGGCAGCCGAAGGGCATGGAGGAGGCGGAGCGGATCTCGCCCAGCTCCCGCAGATCGTTGCGCCGTTCATAGGAAAAAATGATACCATGCAGTCCGTTCATTTCTTGGACACCTCCTTACCGCTGCGGTTCAGCATCTTGCCGGGCGCAACGTTCATGCCTTCCGCCAGCTCACACTGGGGGGCCAGCACCGTCAGGCCCCAGCCTTCGGAGTAATCCTCCGGCTTGCCGCCGACGTGGCAGCCCGGGCCAATGTGGCAGTCTTCGCCCAGAATGGCGTATTCCACCACTGCGCCCGCCGCGACCTTCACTCCCGGCAGCAGCACGGAATAACTTACCCGCGCGCCTTCGGCCACATCCACGTTGGGGGAGAGGACGGAGTTTTCCACCACGCCTTCCAAGTCGCTTCCGCGGTTGAACGCGCTGTGGGTCACGGTGGAGCGGGGGCCTAAGTACGCCGCGGCCGCGTTGACGGAACGGGCGTAAATCGGCCAGGATTTGTCGTGCAGGTCCAGGCCGCTCTCCGGAGACAGCATATCCATGTTCGCGTCCCACAGAGATTCCAGGGTCCCCACGTCCTTCCAGTAACCGTCGAAACGATATGCCGCCATCTTCTCGTGATTGTTCAGCATGGCGGGAATGACGTTTTTGCCGAAGTCGTTCTCGGAATTGGGATCGTTCTCGTCGTCAATCAGGTATTGGCGCAGCACCGGCCAGGAGAATACATAAATGCCCATAGAGGCCAGATTGCTCTTTGGCTCCTTCGGCTTTTCGGCAAACTCGGTGATCATATCTTCCCCGTTTACGCTCATGATGCCGAACCGGGACGCCTCGTCCCAGGGCACTTCCATGACGGAGATGGTGCAGGCGGCCTGGGTTTCCTTGTGGCGGGCGAGCATATCGGCGTAATCCATCTTGTAAATGTGGTCGCCGGAGAGAATGACCACATAATCCGGGTCGTACATATCCACAAAGCCCTTGTTCTGATAAATCGCGTTGGCGGTGCCCTTGTACCAGGTGCCGCCCTCGCTGCCCTGATAGGGCGGGAGAATGTGGACGCCGCCGGCGCTGCCGTCCAGGTCCCAGGGCTGGCCGCTGCCAATGTAGCTGTTCAGCTCCAGGGGGCGGTACTGCGTCAGGACGCCAACGGTGTCAATGCCGGAATTGGTGCAGTTGGAGAGGGGAAAATCAATGATGCGGTACTTGCCGCCGAAAGGGACGGCGGGCTTTGCCATGTCGCCCGTAAGGACATACAGGCGGCTGCCCTGTCCTCCAGCCAGCAGCATGGCAACACATTCTTTTTTCATGTCTTGTCCAGCTCCTTTTTCAACTGTTTTTTCGCTCTGGGCTTTCTGGGGGCTTTTACTACCTCGACCAGCGGTTTCTTGGAGGCGCTGCCCTCCGCCGCAACCGTCCTGGCCGCCTTGGGAACTTTAACCTTGACCGCCTTGGGCTTGGGGAACTTGCCCTCGCCCCGCAGGAACACGGCGCCGAAGGCGGGAATCCGGATGGCAACGGAGCATTCTTTCCCGTGAGACTCCACAGCCTCCACCTGTACCGGCTCCTTGTCGCCAAAGCCGTCGCCGCCGTACTCCGCTGCGTCGGTGTTGAACACCGGGGTATACTGCCGCCGGGCCGGCACGCCCAAACGATAACCTTCGTAAGTATTGGGCGAGAAATTTACCGCGCACAGCAGGTCGCGGCCCTTTTTATCCTTACGGAGAAAAACCACGACATTATTGTGATTGTCATCCACGACGAGCCATTCGAAGCCCTCCCAGCTGAAATCGATCTCCCACAGGGCGGGTTCTTTTTTATAGAAAGCGTTAGCCTCTTTGAAAAAGCGGTGAATCTGCTGGTTCTCCTCCTTTTCAAGCAGATACCAGTCCAGAGGCTCCTTGTCGTTCCACTCGTGCCACTGGCCCAGCTCTGCGCCCATGAACAGCAGTTTTTTGCCGGGATGCGCCAGCAGGTAGGCATAAAAGCCCCGGGTGCAGCGCAGCTGGTTTGCATAGTCGCCGGGCATCTTGCCCACGACGGAACCCTTCATATGGACAACCTCGTCATGAGAAATCGGCAGCACGAAGTTTTCCGAAAAGGCGTACATCATGGAGAAGGTGATATCCTTGTGATGGTCCTGGCGGAACCAGGGGTCCAGCTTCAGGTAGTGGCACATATCGTTCATCCAGCCCATGTTCCACTTGAGGTTGAAGCCCAGCCCGCCGATATCCGCTGGACGGCTGACCATCGGCCATGCGGTGGATTCCTCGGCAATCATCATCACGCTGGGATTCACGCGGAACGCCATGGCGTTCAGTTCCCGGAGAAAGTCAATGGCCTCCAGGTTTTCGTGTCCGCCGTATTTGTTGGGGGTCCAGGGACCGCCCTGGCGGTCGTAATCCAGGTACAGCATCGACGCCACGGCATCCACCCGCAGGCCGTCGATGTGGCATTCTTCCAGCCAGAAGCGGGCGGAGGAAAACAGGAAGCTTTTGACCTCGGGGCGGCCGTAGTCGAACACCCGGGTGCCCCAGGAGGCGTGCTCCCACTTGTTGGGGTCGCTGTACTCGTAGCAGCAGCCGCCGTCGAACTGATAAAGCCCGTGGGAGTCCTTGCAGAAATGGGAGGGCACCCAGTCCAGGATGACGGAAATGCCGTTTTTATGCATATGGTTCACAAACCAAAGGAAGTCCTTCGGCGTGCCATAGCGGGAGGTGGGGGCGAAAAAGCCGGTGCACTGATAGCCCCAGGAGCCGTCGAAGGGATGCTCCAAAACGGGCATCAATTCGATCGCGGTATAGCCCATATCCTTCACATAGGCCGCCAGCTCGGCGGCCATGGTGCGGTAATCGTAAAAATCGCCGTTTTCACGCTTGCGCCAGGAGCCGAGATGCACCTCGTAAATGTTCAGCGGGGATTCATAGACCAGATGCTTGGCCTGTTTTTCCCGAAACGCCTTGTCGGTCCAGTGAAAGCCCTCAATGTTGTAGAGCTTGCTGGCGGTGGCGGGGCGGGTTTCGGTATGGAAGCAGTAGGGGTCCGTTTTCAGGCGGACTTCTCCGTCCACGCCAGTGACGGCGTATTTATACGCGTCGTATTCTTCCAGTCCGGGGATAAAGCCTTCCCAGACCTCGCCCTTTTGGGTCAGGCGGTTTGCGTCCGGGTCCCACGCGTTGAAGTCTCCCACGACGGAGACGGCCTGCGCATGAGGAGCCCAGACGCGGAACGTCCAGCCGCTGGCGCCTTTTTTCTCCGCCGGATGCGAGCCGAACCAACGCCAGCCGTCGGTCAACGTACCAGCATGAAACTGCTGGACCGTGTCGTTTTTCGTTCTTGCCATAGTAACCTCCGTGTATAGCCGGGACGCAGCGGGGGCTGCTGGTGCAGGCGTCGCGGCTGCCGCTTTTTGCGGCGAAGCGGCCCGCCGTTTTCCAAGAGCATCCCCTCAGACGCCCCGTCCGTCCGCGCTTCCCATTCCCGCGGCGGACTTTTCTTATTCCCTCAAGCTATTTCACATTATTATACTTCTTCTGGAAATTATCGTCAAGAATAGGGACTGTCGAAAAAAGAGCGTGCTTTTAGTGTAATTCCCCAAAAAAACCGGAGGCATTTTCGGACAAATTGTTCGTTTTTGTCTGATTTGGCAAAGAACTGCTCGGAATTTCTGTAATTTTGACAAGGCTTTGACGAACGGGTAATCGTTTTCGTAAATCCCGCCTTGCTTTGCCCGCGGGAGGGTGTTATAGTAGGGGCTGAATTATACGGGCAGGAGGTTTCTTTACATGCTGCAAGTCTTATCCGCGACGCCTCTGCAAATCGACGGGTTTCCGCTCTGGGTGGTGCTGCTGCTTTGCGGAGGCGTGTTTCTGGCGTCTTTTATGGACGCCATCGCCGGCGGCGGCGGCATCATTTCCGTACCGGCTCACCTCATTGCCTTCGGAAGCATCCCCGCGCCTTACGCGCTGGGCACCAACAAGGTTTCCGCCGCCATTGGCACGGTGTTTTCGACGGTTCGATTCATCAAAAACGGTTACGTTAACTGGCGTCTCTTTGCTCCGGCGATTGTTTTCGCGCTGGCCGGTTCTGCGGGCGGCACCTGGCTTCAGCACCGGACGCCGGACGCCGTTTTGAAATACCTGCTTCTGGCGGTTTTGCCGGTGGTGGCGTTTATCACCCTGCGGACCCGCGAATGGCCCGATGAGCCGGGGGAAATCGACCCCAGAACCCAAACAGCGATTGTCTGGGCAGCGGCGTTGCTCGTCGGCGCGTATGACGGGTATTACGGGCCTGGCACCGGCACTTTTTTGATGATCATACTGATCCGTTTTGCCAAAATGGATACCCGGCACGCGGCCGGGGGCGTGAAAATCATAAACTTGTCCTCAAATGTCGGAAGTCTGGTTACGCAGCTGGCTTCCGGGTACGTCTTCCCCGGCGTTGGCCTGACTGCGGCGGCTGCCTCGATTGCGGGACATTACATCGGCGCGGGGCTTGCCATTAAAAACGGCAGCCGCATTGTGCGTCCCGCGGTTGTGATCGTTTTGATCCTTCTTACGCTCAAGGTTGGCAGCGAATTGCTTTTTCCCAGCTTTTGGGGGTAATGGGGATGGCTGCAATATGTTTTTCTGCAAGGGAATATCCAAAAACCAGTATATGAAGAACGGGAGGCTATTATGAAAAAAACCATCGGCATTTTAGGCGGTATGGGGCCGCTGGCTACGGCGGATCTTTACCGGAAGCTGGTGCTGCTCACGGACGCCGCCAGCGACAGCGAACATATCCGCGTGTACATTGACAGCAACACGACGATTCACGACCGCACGGCGGCCATTCTCTCCGACGGGGCGAATCCTCTGCCCGCTATGACGGATTCCCTCCGCAAGCTGGAGTCCTGCGGCGCGGACTGCATCATCATGCCCTGCAACACCGCCCACTATTTTCTCCCGAAGCTCCAGGAGCTGACGAAGGTTCCGTTTGTGAGTATGCTGGAGGCCGCCGCGAAAACGTGCCGCGCCCGCTATCCAGGACAAACCGCTGCGGTTTTGGCGACAAAGGGCACGCTGACTTCCGGGCTCTATCAAAAGACGCTGGAAGCGGAAGGCGTTCCTTATTTGATTCCGGAAGCGGCGGAACAGGATCAGCTGATGACGGTGATTTATGAGGGCGTGAAGGCGGGCGCGCCGCCGGAGACGTACCGGGCGGAATACTTTTCCGTTTTGGACGCTATGGAGGCTCGGGGAGCCGGGTATTTTATCCTGGGCTGTACGGAACTGCCGCTGGCTGCGCAGCTTTTGGGGGCGGACCGTCCGGCGGTTGATCCTACGGAGGAATTGGCAAAGGCGGCGATTCGTTTTTGCGGGTATACGGTGAAAGGCGAATAAGTCCGTTTGCGCCGGCCAAGCTCTGGGTCTGGCCGGCGTTTTCTTTTTCTTCACAGAATCTTAACAAAAGACTTTACAAATCAATAGCGGCTTGGTATAATATAGACAATCCATCAAGGGGCTGTCGGCTGGTATTTGGTGAAAATTGCGAAAGTGAATCCGGATGCCTTCCGCTGTGGTTCCAATTTCTTTTTGAGGTGATGAAATGAAAAAGTTAAGTCTGCCCGTACAAATCCTGATCGCGCTCGCGCTGGGCATTGCGGTGGGCCTGGTGTGCTATTTTACTGGCAATGCGGCCTTTACCGCAAGTTACTTGAAACCCTTTGGCGACATTTTCGTCAACCTCTTGAAATTCATCGTGGTCCCGGTTGTGCTGCTGTCCATGATTGACGGCATTATCTCCATGGGCGACATGAAGAAAGTGGGCGCGGTGGGCTGGAAAACGGTTGCGTATTTTCTTTGCACGACGGCCATTGCCTGTGTCATTGGCCTGGTTTTTGCGAACATTTTCAACGGTATGCACCTGTTTCCGCAACTCACCCTGACGGAAGGCGAGGTGTGGGACAAAGCGACCTCGGCTAACTTTATGGATACGCTGGTTGGAATTTTCCCGTCGAATATGTGGAGTTCTTTTTCCACGGCAAATATGCTGCAAGTGATTGTCATCGCGCTGTTTTTCGGCGGCGGCATTCTGGCGGCGGGCGAAAGGGGCAAGCTCTGCAAGGACATTGTGACCTCTTTTTATGCGGTGATTGAGCAGGTTATGACCTTCATCATCAGCCTGTCTCCGATTGGCGTCTTTACTATGATGGCCTGGGTGGTTGCCACACAGGGCGCGGAGATCATAGGGTCCTTGGTGTTGGTCCTGCTGTGCGCGTATCTGGGTTATATTACCCATGCGGTTCTGGTCTACTCGATGTCTGCCAGGGTGTTTGCAGGAATGAGTCCGGTGCGCTTTTTCAAGGGAGCTTTTGCCGCCATGATGTTTGCGTTTACATCTACGTCCTCGGCGGCAACGCTGCCGGTTTCCAAGGAGTGCGCGGATGAACTGGGCGCGGACAGCGAGGTTTCTTCGTTCGTATTGCCGCTGGGTTCTACGATCAACATGGACGGCACGGCTATTTACCAATGTGTGGCGACGATCTTTTTGGCCTCCTGCGCGGGGGTGCAGTTGAGTTTGGGCCAGATGGTTACGATTGTTGTTACGGCGACGCTGGCTTCGATTGGCACGGCAGGCGTGTCCGGCGCAGGTATGATCATGCTGGCGATGGTTCTGACGGCTATGGGCATTGATGTGAATTTGATTATGATCATCTATGGCGTGGACCGGCTCTTTGATATGGGACGTACCTGCCTGAATGTTACCGGCGACATCTCTTGTGCCATCTGCGTCTCTCACTGGGAAGGAAAGGGAGGAAACAGCGGGGCGCGTGCCTCGCGGCGTGGATAAAAGACAGCCGTTTACCATGGCGGTCCGCTCCATTCCTTTCTCCTCTCCCCACCGCAACCGCTGCGCTGGGTTGCGGCAGGGGTACCGGTTTTCTTTGGAGAGGATTAAGACCTCGCCGGCAGGCGCGTGCCGGAGGCTAACCGCCGCAGCGCGGCCGTTCTCAGGCGAGAGGCAAATGAGCCGTTCATGATTCGAAAGAAAAGAGCGTTTTTCAAGTCTTGACTTGGAAAACGCTCTTGCTTCTTTTTATAAGAAGTCCGCCCCGGCTTCCTGTTCTACCGGACAGGAAATCCTTCCCAGCTCTGGAGGGCTTGGTATTTTTTGTGGACATTCTTCATAAACTGGCTAAAAGATGAAACAGGGAGGGATTTCACATGACCTCAAGACAGGCGGGACGGCGGATGCGGAAATTTACGGCGCATTCTGCCCGCAGCAGTTCGCGGCCCGGCAGCGGCCCCAGCAACGCGGCGCGTCCAAGAAGAAAAAACGAACCCCTGCGCCCCAGCGAACTGCGGCGGCTGGTACAGCTGGTGGCGTGCGGGACCATCTTTGTACTGCTGGTGGCGGTCAAATTACTGCTTCCCGCAAAAATGGCCGGATTTAACGAGCAGCTTTCCGCCGCTCTGCGGAAAAACATGGATATACAAGCGGTTTTTTCGGCAGTGGGCCGGGCCTTTGACGGCCATGCGAGCGGTGCGATGGAGGACGTATATCAAGCCGTGTTCCATCCGAATCAGGAAGAAGATGCCGCCGTGAAAACATCGGAGCCGGTGAAGATGCAGGAGCATCCTGCGCTGGATGTGCTGCGGACTTACCGAAAACCGGCGGAACCGTCCGGCATGGAGGATGCGGCGTCCGAGCCGCCGGAGGCAGAGCCTGACGGTTCCGCAGAAACGGAAGACGCCGTGCCGCCGTCGGACGCGTCTACGCTGGCGTACGTGCAGTATTCAGAGGAAAACCTGCCGGATACCGTGAGCATGGAACAGGCAATTTTAGGCTTTGCATACGATACGCCGCTGACCGGCGTTTTAACCTCCGGTTTTGGGTATCGGGAGCACCCGATTGAGGGCGAGGAGCGGTTTCACTACGGCGTGGACCTGGCGGCGGATTCCGGGACGGAAATTGACTGCTTTGCGGACGGTTCCGTAACAGCGGTGGGAGAGAGCAACAGCTATGGCCGCTACTGCATTGTATCCCATGAGAGCGGGTATTCTACGCTTTACGCTCATTGCAGCCGCGTGACCGTCAGCTCCGGCGCACAAGTTACCCGGGGGCAGAAAATTGCGGAAGTGGGTTCAACTGGGATGTCGACCGGGCCGCACCTTCATTTTGAACTGCATAAAGACGGACTGTATCTGAATCCGATTTATTATGTTTCCGTGGCATAACCTTCAAATCACGGCGGGCTTTGTGCTTTTGACCGCGTGGTTTGCCCTTGTCAATGGTTTCCAGCCGCTTGCAGTTGTGCTGGCCGCCGCCGCTGTTCACGAGCTGGGCCATTATCTGGTGCTGACTGCCTGCGGAGCGCAGATATCCGGTCTGCGGCTGAGTGCGCTGGGCGCAGTGCTGGAAACCGACAGCGTCCGGCTGTCTTATGGAAAAGAGCTGGCGGCCGTTCTGGCGGGGCCGGGGGCAAATCTGCTCTGCGCGTTGAGTCTGACGGCGGCCGGCGGCGGCCGGTGGTCCGTTTTGGCGGGCGCGAATTTTATCTTATGCGCCTTCAATCTCCTGCCGGTCCGTCCCCTGGACGGCGGGCGGGCGTTGTATCTGGCGGCGTCGTGGCTGGCGGGACCGGCGGCGGGAGAAATCATCGCCCGCTGGACCGGCGCGGCGTTTGCCTTGGGATTGACCGCTTTGCTGGCGTACGTGATGTGGCGGAGCGGCGGGAGCCTGTGGCTGCTTCCTGCGGCGGCGGCCTCCTGCGGCGCGGCTCTGTCGGGCATTACGGGACGAACTCCATAATAAAACGCCCTGCGCATGGAATCTGCGCAGGGCGTTTTCCGATGTCTGCGGATTTCTTTCAGCGATAACTGCAAATTGGTCTGTTCAGCCTTTAATTTCGACAGGAGAAATGCAATTGCAAGATTCATGAGCATGGGGAGCCATATACTTTGACGGTCCGGATGTCCAGTACACAGAACCTGCTGAAGACAACGGAATACAACGTGGCGGAAATCAGCGACATTGTGGGGTATGAAAGCCCGCTGTATTTCAGCCGGATATTCAAAAAGCAGAACGACGTCTCATCCTTGGAATTCCGCAGGCAGATACAGACTTAACGGGCGGAGGAGGCCGGAGAAATCGAAGTGTGATTTTGAAACGGGGCGGAAAAAGGAGGGCTGCGGCGTTGTGTTCACAAAGCAGGCGATTACAATTGGCGATGATAGGCTTGTATATTACGAATTGTATATAAATGAAGCGCGCTTTTCGGAACAGCCGTTCAAGCTGTGAAAACGGCGAAGGAGGAATGGACTTTTTTCGGGAATTATGCTATGATAAAAGCCACTTTCCAAAAAGGAGGCTACCCCATGCAGATTGGAACCGTGGAAATCCATTCCCGGCTGGCGTTGGCCCCGATGGCCGGCGTGACCGACGCGGCCTTCCGGCAGATTTGCGCGGAGCTGGGCGCGGGCTACACCTGTACGGAGCTGATTTCCTCCAAGGCATTGTGCTACCACGATAAAAAAACCTTTACGCTTCTGCGGCAGTTTCCGGGGGAACACCCGGCGGCGGTGCAGATTTTCGGCAGCGACCCCGTCTGCATGGCGGAGGCCGCCCAGATTGCCATTGCCTATACAAAGGCGGATATTCTGGATATCAACATGGGATGTCCCATGAGCAAGATCGTGAACAACGGCGACGGCGCGGCGTTGATGCGGGACCCGGAAAAGGCGGGACGAATTGTCGAGGCGGTTGTACAGGCGGTGACGGTTCCGGTGACGGCCAAGTTTCGCCGGGGCTGGGATTTGGGCAGCTGCAACTGTGTGGAATTCGCCCAGACGCTGGAACAGGCCGGGGCGGCGGCGGTGGCCGTTCATGGACGGACCCGGGCGCAGATTTACGGCGGACAGGCCGACTGGAACTGCATTCGCGCCGTCAAGGAGGCCGTTTCCATCCCGGTGATCGCCAACGGCGATATCTGGAAGCCGGAGGACGCCGTTCGGATTTTACAGCACACAAAAGCGGACATGGCGATGATTGGCCGGGGCTGTTTCGGGGACCCTTGGATTTTTCAGCAGGCGGAGGCCGCTCTTGCCGGAGAGTCCCTCCCGCCGCGTCCGCCTCTGGCGGAACGCTGTATGACTGCGGTTCGCCAGTTTGAGCTGGCGGCGGAGGCCAAGGGAGAGCGTTCGGCGGTCTTGGAGGCCCGGCGGCATTACTGCTGGTATCTTCGCGGAATACCGCACTCCAATTATTATAAAGAACAGATTGTCCAGATGAACACTCTGGAAGATGTGTACCGGGTGACAAAGGGGATTCAGCGGGATTTGGCCGACCCGCCTGGCCGCCCTGGGGAGGGATGTCTATGAACGACGTGCAGGAACAAACCTGGCTTGCCGCGGCCCGGCAGGGAGATCCGGAGGCGTTTGCGGAACTGGTGCGCCTGTACGAAAAACGGGTGCTTGCATTGACGCTGCGGATGTGCCGGAGTCCGGAGATTGCCGCCGAGGCGGCGCAGGAGGCGTTTCTTGCCGCGTGGCAGGGACTGAAGTTTTTCCGGGAGGAGAGCCGGTTTTCCACCTGGCTTTACCGTCTGGCGTCGAATGCCTGCGTGGATGTTCTCCGGCGGGAGGGACGGCATCAGGGACACGTTTCGCTGGAAGACGAGGAACTGAATCTGGATGTGCCCTCCGGACTTCCCACGCCCCAGGAGGAAGCGGAGCGTCGGGAGCTGTGCGAACAGATTGAGGCGGGGCTTCAGGCGTTGCCGCCGGAATACCGGTCGGTTTTGATATTGCGGGAGCTGCACCAGCTGCGGTACGACGAAATTGCAGAGGCGATGGATTTGGATGTGGGAACGGTGAAGTCGCGCATCAGCCGGGGACGGAAACGTCTGCGAGGTTTTTTGCTGGCAAGCGGGAACTTTTCGCCGCCGCCTGCGTCTAAAAAAACAGGAAAGGAGGGCTGCAAATGAAATACTGTACGGAATACGCGGCCCTGTTGGACCTGTTTGTGGACGGGGAATTGGATACGGCAGAAATGGAACAGGTACAGGCGCATTTGGAAGACTGTCCCGGCTGCCGGGCGTATGTGGATGACGCGCTTTTGATTCGGGCGGCATTCCCAGACGTGGAGGATGTGGAAGTCCCAGAGGGATTTGCGGCGGGTGTGATGGAGCGGATTCGGGCGGATGGAAAAAAGAATGCGGAAGCGCAGAAGTCTGGGCGGCGTTGGCTGCGCACGCTGGTTCCGCTGGCGGCGTGTTGTGCGCTGGTAGCGCTGCTGTCCAACGGCCCGAAGCTGTTTAGCGGCGGCACTGAGAATGGCGTTAGTATGAGCGGAAGCAGTTCCGGTGTGGACACGGGAGCCGGTGAACCGGCGGAATATGCTGCGCCTGCGGGAGCGCCGCAGGAAACCGAGGCAGCTTCGGAGGACACAGCGGATGGAGTTCCGGGAGTTGCGGCGGCTCGCGGATATGCGAATGATATCGTGCAAGACCAACAGAATATGCTGGCATCTACGCCCACAGAATTTGGGGAAAGCGAACCGGAGGCTGTGTATGACGATGGAACGGAAAAAATTCCAGCGCTGACCATGACCGTCCAGGAGGCCGGGGACCTTTTGAATGACTGGACCCTGGAAAGTGAAACGGACGGCGTGCGCAGATATGTGCTGACGGCGGAACAGTATGGAACGTTGCTGGCGGCGCTGGCAGAGAATGAAGATAGCGCATACGCCAAAGTCGATCAAACAGAGTCGCTGGACGGAACAATAATCGTGGAAGTGACAGGTCCCTTTTAGGCGATATCAACGGGATGCGGCTCTATGATAAAAATCATAAAATAATCCTGGGATATTAGGGCTTGTCTGAAAAATAAATATAGTATAAATAGAGCGTTAGTGTAAAAATAGGGAAATGATACGATATGAATTGACAAAAGAACGAAGGGTGTGCATAAAAGAGCTGTTGCCGCTGGAAAGTGCAGGGGAACGAGACAGACCCCGGAAAGATGCTCAATGGGATGCTTTGGATCGCCCACAGCGGAGCGCAGTGGCGGGAATTGCCGGAGGCGTATGGCCCCTGCACATCTCTGTAGGGAGACGGCCACCTGACCGGCCTCTTTTACGTTTAACTACTCCGGCGACAACCGGACGATTACCTTGCAGGAGATAGACGCTGCCGCCATAGACATTCGTGGGCTGGGGGAAGCGGGTCACCAAAAAAAGGTTCTTGGACTACAATTGTCCAAGAACCTTTTTCTTTTCATTTTTACGTCTACAATGTATCCAATCCAGTATGAAATCTTTTAACCTTCAACACCATTATCCATTAAACTCATACTTGCGCAACCGCGTTTTATATGAACGCTTTTCTCATCTTTCTAAAAATCTTCCCAAAATTTCAAAAAATTTTTCATTCTCTACAACCAAAAAAATTTGTATAATAACCTTGCAAAATAGTATAAGAACTCGGTTTTTCACATCAAAATATCCAAAAACAAAAGCGTTTCATCTGTGTAAGCAGAGAGAGGAGAGGGAAATGTATCACCTGCTGTCCTATCCAATCGAAGAACAAATGCCGGCTTGGCCAGATAGTCCACAATTGAAGGTAGAAAAGAAACTGCAAATTTCTGCTGGGGATGCAGCAAACACAGTATACTTTAGTTTTTATAACCACACAGGGACTCATATGGATGCGCCAAACCATTATTTAGAAAATGGAATCCAAATTGCTCAGATGCCATTAGATCGTTTTATTTTTGAAAGTCCTATCCTTTTGGAAATCCCGAAAGGTCCATGTGAAAAAATTTCAGCAGCCGACCTGGAGCCTTATGTGGAAAAAATCAAAACATGCGACCTGTTGATGATTTATACTGGTTTTGCGAAGATTCGAACAGAAGATACGGAGTGCTTTGAGCGTAAAGGCCCTGGTATCGGTTCTGATTGCGCCGCTTGGCTGGTGGAGCATGGCTCTATGCTGAAAGCGGTTGCAGTGGACTTTGTATCCTTGGCTTCTTACAGCGACCAGGACGACGGCAATGAGACGCATCGAATTTTATTCCGTGGAAAAAACGGACGCTTTATCTGCGGCATCGAGGACGTTAATATGTGTCCAGTTTTGGGAAAGCAAATCAAGCGGGTAATCGCGTTACCGCTGCTGATTCGGGGAATTGACAGCGCTCCTGTAACAGTTGTCGCAGAAACAGCTTGATTATTGTGCGCCTGTGCGTGCGTAAAACACACACTGGGAAATAAAAGAACCTATAAATTTGAAGGAGGAACCGAAATGAAAAAATGGCTATCTCTCTTGCTGGTCCTTTGCATGATGCTGGCTTTACCCGCCTGCGGCGGCAAGCCGGACAGCAATGACCAGGAACCCGCCGCCGACAGTGGCTCCAATGAAGGCGGTTACAAAATCGCATTCAGTAACTCCTATGTCGGCAATGCTTGGCGTACCGCGTCCATTAACATCTTTGACGCATATACTGCGGATTTGGTGGAACAAGGCGTGCTCTCCAAAGCATACTCTTCCAGCGCGGGCGACGATGTGCAGGCGCAGATCAACGAGATTCGCAATATGATGTCCGAGGGGTATGATGCTATTGTCTGCATTGCAGCTTCCGCCGCCGGGCTGCAATCCGTTTTGGAGGAAGCCGCCGAACGTGGAATTGTAGTGGTCTGCTTCGATGCCAATGTAGATTCCGACCTGGTTTACAATGTCAACACAGACCAGCACGAATATGGCCGTCTGCTGGCCCAATCTCTGGCGGACCGTATGGGCGGTAAGGGTAATATTCTTTGGATTAAAGGTATTGAGGGCAACCAGGTGACTTTGGACCGCACTGCCGGTATGGAAGAAGTCCTGGCAAACTATCCCGATATCAAAATTTTGGGCGAGGGCTTTGGCAAGTGGGACATCTCCACAACCGCCTCCGTTATGAGCAATCTGATGAGCGCCTATGGCTCCCAGGGGATTGACGGCATTCTTTCGGAGGGCGGCGGCGGTCACGCCATTGTACAGTCCCTTGAAGAAAACGGCATTGATCCCGCTACTGTGCCGATCTCCGAGGGCGAGATGTTCAACGCCTGGATGAAAGATTGGGTGGAATTGGATCTGAACGCATTCAGCACCGCACAGCCGCCTTATCTGTCCGCCGCCGCGGTTGACGTGGCTCTGCGCGTCTTGAACGGCGAGGATGTGGATGCCTGGACTTATGTGGATTTGCCCACCTGTTCTTCCAAGCAGGAAGCGGAGGAAAAATGGTATCAGCCTGATCAGGAAGGCGGCTTTGTGTGCGACTGGACCGACAACAACAACACTTGGAATCTTACGATTGATGATGTGGCTCCGAAGTAATTGCGCGTGATGGCAAACATACGGTATGCCACGCGCAATATAGACAAGACGCTCACATAACTGGATAACTAACGCTGGGATGGAGCTGTTTCAACAGAATTTGAGGCAGCTCCTTTCCTGATTCTTGGGAATATTGGGGGAACATGGACATTATGAAAGAGAATATGCAAACGGAGAGCCTGCCGTTTCACCCATCAATGGAAAAAACGCCGTTGATTGAAACTTCTCACTTAGGCAAGCGGTTCGGCAGTATCATTGCGTTAGAGGACGCCCAGCTGAAATGCTACCAAGGCGAAACGCATGTGCTGATCGGGGAAAACGGAGCCGGTAAAAGCACCATGGTAAAAATCATCTGCGGCGTTACAAAGCGCGATACGGGCGACATTTATATGAATGGCGAAAAAATTGAGATCAACAATGCGCAGGATGCCAACCGGCACAAAATTGCGGCCGTATTTCAGGAGCTTTCGCTGATCCAGAATTTGTCCGTAGCAGAAAATATCTTTCTGGGCAGCGAACCCGTAAACCGTTTGGGCCGCATTCATTTCAAGCAGATTTACCAAACGGCTCAGGCATTTTTGACACAAATCGGTCTGGATTTGAATTCCCGCGTCTTGGTGCGGGACCTGACGCTGTGTCAACAGCAGCTGGTAGAAATCGCCAAGGCGTTGTACAAAAACCCGGATGTGTTGATTTTGGACGAGGCCACATCTGCCCTGGGGGAAAAAGAGGTGCGGTGGCTGTTTGCCATCATGCATAAACTCACTAAGGAAGAAGGAAAAGGGATTCTTTTCATTTCTCATCGAATGGACGAACTGGAACAGGTGGCAGATCGGGCTACTATTTTCCGGGACGCTCATTACATCATGACATTTCCCTGGGGAGAGCTGGGAAACGAGGAGATTGTGGAGCATATTTCCGGTAAGAAAAGCGCGGGCGACATTGTAACAAAGCCTTTGGGCAGCAAGACGGAGGTTGCATTGGAAGTCAAACGCGCCTCAAAGGGAACCTGTCTCCACGATTTGAATTTCCAGCTGAGAAAAGGTGAAATCCTGGGCATTGCCGGTCTGTCCGGCCACGGCCAGGTAGAACTGCTTCACGCCCTGTTCGGCGACGGTGAGTTTGACGCCGGCGAGCTGCTGGTAAACGGCAGGAATGCAAAAATACATAATGCGCGGCAGGCCCTGGCCAATGGGATTGTATTGATCCCCGAAGACCGCAAAAATGACGGCTTGCTTCTCTCCCGCTCTATTGGTGAAAACATTACCATGATGTGTTTGAAGGAAATCTCCACCTCCGGCATACTGTCCTCTGCCAAGGAGAAAAAAACGGTCGCAGACGCCATTAAACGCATGAATATCAAGGTCTTCAGCGCAGATCTGCCAGTAAGCAGCCTTTCTGGCGGCAATCAGCAGAAAGTGGTCATTGCAAAAGCTCTTGCAACCAACGCTAAGGTTATACTTCTGTCCGACCCTACCCGCGGCATTGATATCGGAACCAAAAATGAAATCTACCGCCTGATGACCGAACTGACTGCCGAGGGCTACTCGATTATTTTTTATTCGACGGAAACGGCGGAACTGCTGATGCTTTGCAACCGGGTCCTGGTGTTTTATGAGGGACGCATTGCGGCGGAGCTGGAAGGCAGCCAGGTTACGGAAAAAAATATTATCACACAGTCTGTTGGCGCAGGAGGGGAAAAGGAATGAAAAATGATAAAGTGCGTCTGTTTTTGCGGAGGAATGCAGAAGGCGTAGTGGCTTATGGCGTATTGGCCATGGTGCTGGTGTTGTTTGCCTGCAACCAAGCGGACTTTTTTACGGTCTATGGTCCCCAGTCGATTTTTAATCAGGTGATTACCCTCTGCATCGCCGCGCTGGGACAGACTGTGATTATATTAACCTCTGGAATCGACCTGTCGGTTGGCAGTCTAATCATCTTTACAAACTGTGTTGCCGCTACGATTTTTATGCCGCTGACCCATATTTCCGGCGGCTCCATCGCAGCGGGCGGCATTCTTACAATCGTATTTGTCCTATTGATCGGCGTTTTGGCGGGCCTGTTCAACGGCTGTTTGGTTGTCTATGGCCGCCTTCAGCCGATAGTCGTCACGTTGGCTACCGGCTCAATTTTTAACGGCATGGCCCGATATGTGCGGCCCAGTCCGGGCGGCGAGGTGCCGGGAGAATTTGCCCGCTTTTTCACCGGCCGCGTGTTTGGCGTCATTCCGATGTCTGCCATTGTTTTGCTGCTGGCCATTACGTGTATCTGGCTGCCTTACCGCCGGAGCCGGGCCGGACAGTCGCTGTATGCTATTGGCGGGAACGAGAAAGCCGCTTATCTCAACGGAATTAAGATCGAACGCTCCAAGCTGATCGCTTATTCCGTAGCGGGCCTGTGCGCGGCGATTTGCGGCATTCTCTTAACGGCTCAAACCCGTTCCGGCGACCCTACCGCCTCCAACAACTTTACAAACAATTCCATCGCTGCGGCAGTATTGGGAGGCGTATCCCTCGCAGGAGGCAAGGGTTCTTATTTCGGTTCCATTGCGGGAGCCATGATCCTTTCCTTAATTGTGGGACTTCTCATTTTTTGGAAAATTTCCTCGTATTATCAGAATCTGGTCCAGGGAATTATCCTTATAATCGCTCTATCTGTGAGCTTTTTCACCGCTTTCGTCAAACGCAAACGCGAGAAGGCCCAGGCACAGGAAAAGAAGGAGGCTGTCTGATATGGAACTGAATCCAAAAAACCGGGATTTCAAAGAAACGCTGAAATCCAACGGATTCCGCATTGCAGCCATGATACTGGCTTTATATTTGATCTCCGGGATCCTGGAACCGAATTACCTCCAGCCCAGCCATATAATGAGCGTACTGGTACTGTGCAGCTTTTTGGGCATTATCTGCATTGGACAAACCCTGGTCATCCTCACTGGCGGCGCAGACCTATCCATTGCATACAGCGTAACCTTTACCGCCTGTGTGTTTGCGCAGACGACGAAGGCTACAGGAAATGGGATTCTTGGCTTTCTTGCAGCGATTGCCGCAGGTATTTTGATTGGCTTATTCAAAGGAATCGGCGTTGCTTACCTTCGGATCACTCCCATGGTTATGACCCTGGCCGTCAATTCCATCCTCATGAGCTATACGTTTCTGTACACACAAGGCGTATTGAAAGGCGAGTCCACCGCGCTGGTAACTGCCTTGGCAAAAGACAGCTTTCTTGGTATACGCTACTGTGTGCTGGTGTGGGGTATATTGGGACTGCTGACGGTCTTTCTATTGCGGAAAACTGCCTTTGGGCGTAAAATATTTGCGGTCGGATGTAGTCAGCGGGTGTCCGATATCTCTGCGATCAATACCCGTATGGTTCTCACCGGGGTATATATATTCGCCTCTGTGATGATGGCCGTGGCAGGCATATTGCTGATCGGTTATCTGGGTTATCCAAATTATACCATGGCGGATGATTACCAGCTCATTTCCATTGCGGCGGTTGTCATTGGCGGCACGTCCATTCTGGGCGGTCACGGCGGCTATTGGGGCACGATGGGCGGTGTGGTCATTATCTATCTGATTCAAAGCCTGCTTATTATTCTGAATATGGCCGAGGCCGGCCGTGAGATTGTCAACGGCGCGATTATCCTTGTCATTCTTCTCGCCTATGGCCGCGGGAAAAAACAGAGCGCGTAAGGAGGACATACCATGAGCTTACAAAAACTTTGCGAGGCCCTTAGCGATATGGAACTTGTGGAGGTGGGCCAGTATCTGGAAGAAGGGATGCCCACGCATCCCAGTCATTCCAAGTTTTATAAGGTCCGCTGGCACGGCTTTCAGTTGGGCGATACCTGCAACGATTTCCAACTGATTCTCAACGAACACAACGGCACCCACGTAGACTCTTTCGGTCATTATATTGACCAGCCAGACTTTGCCTTTATTGATCAGATTCCTCTGGAAAATTTATGCGGGCCTTGCATTACCGTGGACGCCACCTTCCTAAAGGCGCAGGAAACCGTTGAAAAGGAGCATCTTCTGGCTTGGGAAGCTGCTCACGGCCCTATCCGGGGCGGAGATGGCGTCCTGTTTGACTTCGGCTGGATGAAATATTGGAATCTTCGCCCGAATGACAGGCAATTCTGTCATAATTACCCTGGAGTGGGGGCCACCGCTGCGGCATATCTGGCTGAAAAAAAGGTGCGGATGGTGGGCGTGGACACGCTGTCCGTGGATAAGGACCAGGCGGATTCGGATCCTGCCCATAACCTTTTACTGTCTCACAGGATTCCCGTGGTGGAAAACCTGCGCAACCTGGAAAAACTTCATGACAAGCGGGGATACTTCATCGCGCTGCCGCTGTTGATTCGGGACGGCTCCGCCTCTCCGGTGCGGCCCGTGGTTCTGGTAGACCGGACGTAAAACAGCCGCACACATCAGCGACAACCTTAACCATATGAACTTCCAGAAGGGGCGCGATTATGAAGCGAACCATCCAATTTTTTCACGATTTGAAAATTAAACAGAAAATTCAGCTGTTTGGTATGGTGTCCCTTCTTCTGCTGTGCGTGGTTTTCTCCATCTTTTACGGCGCGATTGCTTCAAACACCATTCTACAGCGGACAAAGGCCGCTGCACAATCCAATTTGCAGCAGATCGCCTCTTATATGGAAAACATTGATATTGCTGTCTCCACCCGCCTGAGCCATCTGGATACCAGCATCAGCGTACAGAAATTTATGTCGTCGGCGCGGCAGGGACAGCCCGGCGAAGAATCTTGGTCCATCGACGCTTTGCTCCGGGATATCCAAAGCATAGAGCAAATCGACCATCTGGCGTTGTACACTCCGGAGGGCCGTTTTGTGACTGGTACAAATACAAATCCGGATTTCAAACAGATTCCTGACGAAGCGGTATTTACCGCTGTTCGGGCTATGCCGGATGGAAATTACTGGCATGACGACGCGGAATATTCAAATACCAGGACCAATTGCATCTCGATCTACCGGGCAATTCGAGCAGAAGGCGTAACGATCGGGATTGTCCAGGCGCAGCTGAACACGGCGGTCTTATCCAACCTGCATTACTATGTGGGCTTCAGCGGCATGTCTGACATCTATATTTTTTCCAACCGGGGAAACGTACTTTTGCGGGAAGCTGCGCCCGCCATGCTGCGGGTGGGCCGCGAAAGTTTTGCAGACCACGCCGGCGGCGGGCAAACGCCGGAACTCTATATGTTCCGGCAGCAAAAATATCTGGCGCAGGGTCTTATGTTGGACCCTTACAACCTCTATGCGGTGAGCGTGGTTTCTTATGCGGAACTGATGGAGGACGTTCGCACCTGTCAAATGATGATTTTGCTGCTTGGCGTGGTCTGCCTTGGCGTCCAGCTGCTTTTCTTCTCCCTGATGGGAGATTCGCTCTCCCGCCCGATCATCGCGCTTTCACAGGAGATGATTCGCGTGGGCGACGGGGAAATGAATCTTCGCATTAACAATCAAAATAAGGATGAAATCGGCATTTTATCCCGGAGCTTTGACGGAATGCTGGACCACATTCAGCAGTTGATGGCAGAGAATACCGCCAGCGAGAAGCGGCGTCATGAATTGGAAATGATCTCTCTGCAAACCCAGATCACGCCCCACTTCTTATATAACTCTTTGGATAGCGTCAGCGCACTGGCCCAGATGGGGGACACCGGCGGAGCCTTCCAAATGTCCAAAGCTCTCAGCGAATTTTACCGGGGCGTACTCAGCGACGGCCGCAGCGTTATCACCGTGGAAGAAGAACTCAAAATGACCGACAGCTACCTTCGGGTCCAGGCGCAGCGGTATCAAGACGGATTTGACTATTCCATTGATATTGTGCCGGAACTTTTAAGCGCGAGCATTGTCAAGCTGACAATTCAGCCCCTGGTGGAAAACGCAATTTATCATGGTATCCGCAACGTGCGGCGCAGGGGCTGCATTACCATCACAGGAAGAAGGAATGGCGGGGAGATGGTGCTTACCGTTGCAGACAACGGCAAAGGTATGGCAACGGACGCAACCCCAATTACAGAAAACCATGAAAAAGGCGACTTGATTCTGCGGAGAAAAGGTTATGGAATGTTTAACGCCGACCAACGTATAAAACTCTGCTTTGGTAAACAGTATGGCCTGCGGGTAGAATCTGTTCCGGAAATCGGGACACGAGTGGAAATTCGCGCGCCGTTCTGTCCGTATAAGGGGTATCAGCATGATCTCGGTTTTGATTGTAGATGACGAATATCTGATTCGTAGTTTAATCCGCAACTCGATCCCATGGGAAAAATATGGTCTGGAAGTGATTGGCGAGGTGGGCGACGGCGAGGAGGCGTTGTCCTTTATCGAAGCCCACCGTCCACAAATTGCTTTGGTGGACATCAATATGCCCATTTGCAACGGCTTGGAGCTGGCGCAGAAAGTGCAGGAACGCCGGTTTCCAACCCGAATCATCTTTTTGACCGGATACCGGGAATTTGAATACGCCAAGCAGGCGGTAGCTTATCAAGCGTTCGATTATCTGCTTAAGCCAATTTCCATTCAGGAAATGGTTTCAACGCTTACCCGCCTGCGGCGGGAGATTGACGCGGAACAAGAGAGTTTTGCCCACATTCAACGCATTGAGCGGCAAAGCAGCAAAGGCAAACAGCTCCTGCGGGAACGCTTTCTTCATCAGCTGGCCTTTGGACGGGTGCATAAGACATCCTCACAGATGTCAGCGGAATTCCAGCGTCTGGAAATTGACCTGATGCCGGAGGGACTCTTGGCAATGGTCGTGGAAATTGAGGTAAATGGGCCGGAATGGGACGACGGCTTATATGTCTACGCTGTAATGAACATCCTTTGCGAACTGCTGCGGGAGAATGGAGCCTTTCAACACATCAATGAAATTTTTGAGGTGGATAGCTGCGCGGTGGTGTTGTGCAACGCAGTGGACGGCGCGTATTGGGAAACGGAGATGCGGGCCGTGTGGGACCATCTGATAAAAATTATGGAGCAGCATTTCCCCTTTTCCATCGTTGGCGGCGTCAGCAGTATTTTTCAAGGATATGAAAAAATCAGCGTCGCAGTTAAATCGGCAATGGAGGCATTAGGCGGCAGATTTTATCAGGCGGAACAGCAGCTTTTTTTCGTTGGACTGCCTGCGGCTGGCAGCGTGGGCCTGGCCAGCACGTTTTCTTCTGTCAATCTGGAGGAATTGCAGACCTGTGTCGACGTGGGCAACCGCGAAGAAGGCGAACAGCTCATTCGCGGTATCTTTCAGCGAATGCGTCAGGAGCAGGTACAGGAAATCTATTACCGCATGGCGGCATTAGGTCTGCTGGCTATTTTGTATTCGCTATCTGCGAAATATAAAATCTCTCCGGAAAAAATTCAGACAGGAGGAACTTCGATTTCTGAACAGATTCGCAAAAGCGGCACTTGTTATGAGATTGAGGAGCTTCTATTGGACTGCTACAACCGTTTTATGGACGCCCTTCAAATGTCCCGCAAAGTTTCTAAACTGGTCCTGGCAGCGCAGAACTATATTAAGGAGAATTACCAGCGCAGCGACCTTTCCTTGAAAAAGACCGCTGCGGCGGTCTTTGCAGCCCCTGCGTATGTCAGTTCTCTATTCAAACGAGAAATCGGGGTATCTATGACGGAATATATCACTATTTGCCGGATGAAAAAAGCCGTAGAACTCCTGAAACAAGAACGGGTTATCAGCTTGGTTACAGTATCGGAACAGGTGGGCTACACAGATCCTTATTATTTCAGCCGGTGCTTTAAGAAATATTATGGGATTTCCCCCTCTAAGCTCCTGGCCAACCGTACCAACCGCGAGAATACCTGAACCCTAATTTTCCGAATTCCTTTTCTATGGCCCCAGTCTTGCCAGTTCCGCGCACCGATGAACTTACGCTCTTTGTCCATCTGGCAGGACGATCTGTTTATAGATAGTGACGTCAATAAAAATGTGCTATAATAGTCCCGAAAGAAGCGGGAAGGCAGAAAAATGGCGAGTGAACGGCAACGACATGATATAGGCGACAGAGCGTGGGAGAAAATCAGGCCATACACGATAGGCGAAAAGGGGACGGGAGGAGGAGGCAATGCCCAAGATGCGCGGCAGTTTATCAACGGTGTATTTTGGATCTTACGCACTGGGGCGCCCTGGCGGGATTTGCCGGAAACGTATGGAAATTGGAAGAATGTATACCGCCGGTCCTGCCGGTGGCGCGACAAGGGAATCTGAGATGTAATGTATAAAGGGTGGTTTCACCAAGCCACTACATTACATTGACTGAGGTTCATTTGTGGCAGAATGGCACAGACCAGAAAGATGGTGATCAACCAACAAGAGAAGATCAGAGACGGGAGCGTCCGGGGATAACCTGGGCGCTCCGTTCTCTTTTTCGGCCCTCTCGAAGAGCACACTTACTCACCACCCGCAGGCGGGCGGTAGTACTGCCTTCGGCAGCCGTGCGCCCTCCGGGGCGGCTCCGCCAGGGGGTGTCCTTTCCTGCCAGTATATACCAGCAGACGCCAACGGCGGCTTTTGCATTGGGCGGAGCTGCGTCGATGCGCTGGGGACTTGGGGCTTTCGGCCACCAACAAGTTGCGTCGGGTATATACCGGCGCATTGCTTGCAAGGTAGGTAAAGACCCTACAATGGGAGTTGAATGTCAGTCGGTTTTGCGCTATACTTTGCAATAGCGACAAGTCGGAAAGCTAAAAGTCGAGGTGTAAAGCAAATGGCAAAATTTCAGATTGATACAACAGACTTATACTGGATTGATGGAAGTATGGATAATCCAGAAGATTTGTGTTTGCACGGTCATGCCATTGCCTATATTGGTGAAGAAAAGTTGGAATATGATTGTACTGTCAGTGCGACTGCACTGTATCTGCTCAAAACATTGACAGAGGATCATATCATTCATGAGGATAATCAGATGATGCCTTGTTGTGGTCACTTTTATGTCCCTGATGCGAAGCTTGAAAATGTAACGATCAGTGGTTGTGATAATGGAATTGACTGGACAGTAAAGCACAGCGGAAAAGATGTTGTTCTGACTTTGGAAAACGGAAGAAAGGAAACCATTCCGTTGGAGGAATACAAGCAAGAGGTGTATCGGTTTGTAGACAAAATTGAGGAATACTATAAATCGTGTTCGCCAAAAAAATTACCAAAGGATTCGTTTAGTTGTGATGGATATATCACATTTTGGAATGAGTGGCATCGGCGGAGAAATATGTAAATCGGTATTTATCGAGGGCGTTCATCTTTAGGGTGAAAGCCCCCTTGACAAATGCTCGCCTGAAAAAAGGATTTCTAACTCTGTACGAGTAAAAGAACTAGGCCGTTTCCCTTTCACTCTCCGGAAAGATTTCTTTGCAATTCTTGACAGACTGCTTTGGAACACATAGCCAGCCTTAAGATTTCTGCACTGTGCGTATTTCGCAAAAGAGACCAATGCCCTCATACGCTGCTTTGCTGTAGTTTTGCTATTCTTTCGGATGGTCATTAGCCAATCAAAGAAATCAGTCAATAGATCGAAATTCAACATTTCAATTGTAATATAGCCGATTTTTATTTCAGTTCGCTCCTCAAGATATTGAAATAGAAGTCTAAATGCACATTTGTAAGATAAAATCGTATTAGGGCTGGCGTTCATGGGAATTGGGAGATACTCTGTAATAAATTTCCCGAGCAGACTGAGAAATTCATATTCAACATTATTCTTCTTCTTTCAAATAGAAATCGAAAAATGGCCCGATTCGCTCCCAGTACCTGGAGAACCCTAACTGCAAAAATGCTGATTGTACCTGTTTACCACTGATATCTGTTGTCCTTTTACAGATGAGATCTGCCAGATTTTTCAGAAACCTGCCACAAATCCATTGTTTGTAACGAATTGTGGTTTGTTTGTTCCTGTTCTCAGTATAATAAGAAATATAGGCATCCAGAGCCTCATTGAAATCGCCTGGAATATCAATAACGGGTGTCTTATCTCCCCACAGAGCATCTCTGCTGTTCTGGTGACCCTGGAGGGGCAGACTTGAAACTCCATCTCGCAATATTCGACAAGGCGATCTCTAAGAACAGGAGTGTATTCACCTAAATCATTCTCAATCATATACGCTATGAATGAATTAAGGATAAACTCCATGTCCTTCATAGTAGTTTTGCTGTAGGACTCTTCCTCAAGCAACGTGTGCAGACGTGTTGCCAAGGCATGATATGTAGTTGGATTTTCCATCAAAAAACCTCCTCTGTAAATTTGGTGTTCGTCTCACACGAAACCAGTATACAGAGGAGGTTTTTATTGGTCATTATTATTCCAGAAGAATTCTAAAAATCTTATATTCTCAAAGGAGGGTAATAGCTCATTGAATAACGTAACTCATTTAATAAATAAAATTATTGGAGCTGGAAACTGGGAATATCTGGAACATGGCCGTGCCTGTGGCCCTGTTCCCCGTTGTAGGAGGTGATAGATCATCGCAAAAATTAAGGAAAATAGAATGGTAAAGGACAAATTAAAGGAAAAAGTCAAGGCCGTGCCGAAAGAGCTTGCCCACCGTGGGCTGGATGACGGGACGGAACGTCTGCGGAGCCAGCTCCAGGAGACAGCCCAGCGGGGACAGGCAAACGACTACGGCGGCGACCGGATCGAGGACGCCGCCGCCCGTGGTGTCTATCAGACACGGTGAGGCTCTTCTGAAGAAGAAAAAGTCCGCCAAGGGCCGAGATGAGAACGGGGAGCCGCGCACCACCGCAGCCCCACCCACACAGGAGATCCCGGCAGATCCACCGCCGCTAGAAGCGCCGGCAGAGCAGCCCTCACACCATATGAAAGCAGAAAGGTCGTATTGCTATGACTTATACGGAAGAAGTACGAAAAGAACTGGACGCTATTCTCAAAGCCTTTGAGAATTATATTGATGAGCAGAACTATTTCGATATAGTCTACTCCAAGAAAATCGGCTATGTCTGGATTGTGGCCGATGAACCCGGAGCGGCAGGTGCGGAGCAGCTTAACACGCCGGAGGCCATGCTGGACAACCTGTTTAATGACATTATCAACGATGTGGTTGCCCCTCGTTCCACCACCCATCTCAATAAAGCACACACCATGACGGAGTGTGAGGAAGCGGAGTACCGCCGCAGGATCACCGTAGACCACCCCAATTGCTGCGAATTTACTACCAAGGGATGAGCTTTGAGACAACGAAACGCTGATGAGCACAATTTTTCAAGTTTGAATTGATTTTTTCAGCTTTCATTCATATTCTTTTAAGGATTCTAATGTATCCTAGCAAAGCGGAGCAAACAAATCCCAGAATCATCAGGAGGTCAAAGTGATAGACATCAGAATGAAGCAGGCCGAGGCCCTTTATCTGGAACGCCTGGCAAGAGAGGCCGAAGCAGGAGAAACACTGGAGGAATTTGGATGTACAGAGACTGCAAGCGAGACGGAAAACGGCTCAAAGATAACAGAAATGCCAAAGCCAGCCAGCCGCCCAGTCCATGCGGAAACGTCCAAAAAAGCTACTTGGGTTTCGAAACCGTCGTGTGACAAATTTGTCACACAGACACAGGCCGGCTTGTTGTCCTCTGGCTGGTATCAGCCGGTGCCTGACGGAAAGGGCGGCGTTCAAATTCACTTCGATGCACCGGGAGAGGAACCAGTGTCCTACGAAAAGGACGGCCGTGCGGCTCAATAAGCACCAAACGGTGGGATACTTTGCAGAAAAGTATGAAATGATTTATCAGGGAGGCTGTCTTCATTGAGCAGTCTCCCTGAATTGTTGTATGGATTACTCCGCCAAAGACATGGCTCCGCGCAGACATTAGGCTTGGTTTCGCACAGGCCACAGAATGTCCCGAGCAACCGGCGTATAAAAAAGCTGTTCCGCCAGAGCCAGGTCCTGCGTCTGCCCCAAAATCCACATCAGCTTTGCCGTCACGGCTTCCGTCGTCATGTCATATGCTTCCAAAACCTGAAGGTCATCTTTTAGCCGCCGTCCTACGTGATATACCCCTAAATCGCTGCCCTCGTTAGCAACCTGCGTTGTCAGAACCAGCAGTTTTCCCGCGTTCCGCCAATGGCGAACGCAATCGAAAAAGCCGCCCTGCTCCGGCAGGCCGCCCACCCCAAAGCTCTCAATAATCAGCGCGTCATTCCGTTCCAAAAGGAAGTCCGCCTGCGCCCGGTCCATGCCGGGAACCAGCTTTACCAGTGCCACCCGGCTGTTCAGGCGGTCGTAAAACACCGGCTTTGAAAGGCAGTCCTGCCGGATGTAACGCAGCAGAACACCGTCTCGTAAAATCCCAAGATTTGGATAGTTAATGCTGGCAAATGCCTGGAAACTTTTGGTATGTGTTTTTCGGGCGCGGACGCCCAGAATTACCTGATGGTTAAAGACAATGGAAACGCCGGGCAGGTCCGATGCGGCGCAGCGGAAGGCGTCGGTCAGGTTCTCCTTGGAATCGGTGGTCTCAAATCCGATGGGCTTCTGTGCGCCGGTGAGCACGATAGGCTTTGGACTGCCCTGTATCAAATAGCTCAAAGCCGCCGCCGTATAGGCCATGGTATCCGTGCCATGAGTAAGGACAAAGCCGTCATAGGCATCATACTGCGTTTGAATGCACCGGGCCATTTGCAGCCAGTGCAGAGGACCGATGTTTGTGCTGTCGAGATTCAGCAGCTCCATACAATCGGTCTCGCAGATCTCCGCCAGAGCCGGAACCAGCGCAACCAATTGCCGGGTGGACAGCTCCGGCGCAAGGCCGCTGGCGGTCATTTCCGAAGCAATGGTGCCGCCGGTACCGATCAAAAGAATTTTTTTCATGGGGATACTCCTTTCCAGACCGCTGGCAAAACCGTCAGGAATTCCGGTGAACCTGCCGTGTGTTATTCCCCAAATCCTTCCAGGGCAGAAGAATCTGTTCCACCACAATTGCCGCCGCGCCTGCGTACTTTTTCCCGGCGGAGGCCCTGGCTGTGGCGCAGAGGTCCGGCTGAAGGCGGGGATTGATGGTGTAGAGCTGATCCTCAAACAGCTCCCGCACCGGTTCCAGGGCAAAGAGGTCTCCGGTCAAAAGCAGCTTGTCCGGCGACAGGAGGTGAATGGCATTGCCGGTCACGGAGGCCAGAGCGTGGGCCCTCTCCCGCATAAACGCCCACAGCGTTTCGGAATTCGATTCCAGATATTGGGGGAGATTTTTCCGGGTGGGCAGCCCGAAGGCCCCCGCCAGTCCGGCCAGTTCTCCGGCGGGATGGTCCGCAATTTCCTCCGCAATGAACGCGGCGATTGCGTCAGTGGAAACGGTGGGCTCCAGACAGCCCACGGCCCCGCAGTTGCACCGCAGGCCGTTTTGCTCGGAAATACGGTTGTGCCCAATTTCCGGGGATTGGTAGTGGTAGCCCTTGTAAATCTGGTCGTGAATCGCCATGGCGGAACCTACGCCCGGCCCCCATTTCAGCATGAGAATATTATGGGCATCCTCGGTAATATCCGTATAAATCAACTCGCTGAGCAAAATGGCGCAGACGTTGTTTTCCACCGCCACAGGGAAGGAGAATTCCTCCTCAAAGTAGCTGCGGATGGGGAAGGGGTCGTCAAAGAGGCGAAAGACGTGCAGCGCGATACCGTCCACCTGATTGATGGGGCCAATGACCGTTACGCCGGCCCCTAGAACCTTTTCCATAGGGATGCCCGCCTCCCAGAGCATTTTAATGCACTCCTTGGCAATACCGGAACAGAGGTCCTTGGGCGTATCGCCGCCAGGGATCAGGGCGCGTTCGGTGAGGACATCCCCTTTCATATTTGTCACGCCGATATTGACATAATAGGAGTGAATATCGATTGCCAGAATATACCGCCAGTCGTAATTCACAGCAATCGGCAGGCGACGCCGCCCGACGGGGTTTTGACTCTCCAAAACGGCTTCCTGCTGCACCAAAAGGCCCTCGTCCAGGAAATCGTTGACAATCGAAGTCACCGCGGCGGTGGTAATGCCCAGATAATCCGCGATGTCGGTCCGGGACATGACGCCGCGGGAGAATAAAAGCTGCAAGGTTTGGGAGCGGTTGCTCAGCAAAATGGCAACGCCCCGTGGCAGCCGGGAATTTTTCATCGAAAGAGCCTCCTTCACACCGTGCAGAAATAAAAAGGGCACGGCGGGAAAATAGTAATTTAAGTTAATTATATAATCGTTTAACTACGATTATATACGGGAATTGGAAAAGATACAATATAGATTTTATCAAAGAACCCGGAAAGATATTTGTGCAGAATAGCCAAAATGCAGACGAAAATATCATGGAAAATCGCCGGTTGACATTTGAGAAGCAGGTGATTATTATTTAATCAAGTTAGTTAATTTTCGCGACGTACAAGAGAGCGCGTCGGGGAAGTTGACAAAAATGAGGTGTGAAAGTATGAAAGTGATTATTGGTTCTGACAAATCCGGATTCCCCCTGAAAGAAGCCATCAAAGCCCATTTGCTTGAAAAGGGCCATACAGTCGAAGACTGCGGCACCCTGGATCTGGACAATGTGAAGCCTTATTTTGTGACCGCGGCGGCCCTGGCTCCCAGAGTGCAGAGCGGCGAGTTTGAAAAGGGAATTCTGATCTGCGGCACCGGCGCGGGCATGGAAATTGTTGCCAACAAGTACAAGGACGTATACGCCGTCCTCTGCAACGATATCTACGACGCCCGGATGTGCCGCGCCATCAACGACGCCAACGTTATGACCATGGGCGGCTGGAAAATCGCGCCGGAGGTCGGCTGCGAGATGGCGGACACCTTCCTGGCGACGGACTTTACCCAGGGTCTGGAAGAATGGCGTCAGGAGTTCCTGAAGGGCGCGAAGGAGAAGGTCAAGGGACTGGAAGCCGAGATTTACGG